>NZ_PSSX01000013.1 GCF_002933275.1 Marinobacter maroccanus | reverse complement strand
GTCCTTGGCCAGCTCGGCGGCCATAGCTTTAAGTTTTTCTTGGTCCAATTGCGTACCCACGATGGTATCCTTTTGAAAAGATTACTCAGTCGTGGGCAGTTACACAATTTGGTTTACAGCCTCACGTCAGAAAACTGGACCGTCAAATATAAGCGATTATTTGAAATTCTCATATCATTCCAAGCTGTATATTCATTCAACATCATCGGGAGGTTTGATATGAACTCAGCCTCGATTCTGTTCTCCAACTCTCGCTTGAATGCAGCTTCCTGCTGTTGCGACCAGCTTTGTATTTCTCTTTTTAGCATTTTTCGGGCTTCAGGATTGGCAAGTGCATTATACATTGCCTCCTCTTTTCTGACTGGCTGCGCTGAGCCCTCTTGTGGGGCCGAAATGAGCACGGCACCGATTAGGATCAAAACACCTCTAAATATTGTTCTGTATCGAAATCGTGCGTTCTCTTCACTCACTTCGATTTCCCTCAGCTTTCTCAAAAAGTTTGGGGGCATACTTTGATATTAGAAAGCTCACTATTAGCACTGCGATAAATCCCGCAGCGCCAATATCAACCCGGCCGCCTTGGGTAACCAACGCAAAGATTAAGAAGAGTGCGACGATAAAAATTAGTACTTGTTTCATAGAAAACGTCCGGGGAGTACTGAAGGCATTGTGGCGAATTGGCAGTTTAAGGTTGGCATCGCTCCTCATAATATAGTTCGCGTGAGAGATCTTTGCACAGGCGACTTTGTAAACATCCCTGTTTCAGTTGCACTGCTGATTCGCGTTTTCGGCGCGCTGGCGCTTTGCCAGGTATTCCTATGGTGCCAAGCGCCATAGTCGATCCTAGGCGGGCGAATGTTCGCTTTTGTTTAGCTGAGTTCGGAGTGTGCTCTGGTCGCAAAGCGGACATTCAGATCAAAGGCCGAAGGGCCCGCTTTGAGTTATGTTGATTTGGAAGCCAACACACCAGCTGCACCCAAATAGAACGACGCAACGATCTTATTGGCCCATTCGCTCCTCCGCAAATGCTTGCCCAGCTTGGATGCTCCCACTATGTAGGTCGCGTATATGGAAAAAGAAATCGCCATTGCGACTGTCATCAATGCTAACGCTTGAGAGATATAAGTGCCGGAAGACGTGATGAATAGCGGGTAGATCATCAGACTCGCCAACAGTGCTTTAGGATTTGTCAGTGAGACTGCCATTGCGCTTAGCATCATTTTGCTTACGGTCATTGTCTGAGAGGAAACGGTTACAATATTTACCCCGGACCTGAACGCCTGTAGGGCGAGATACACCAGATAAGCAACCCCACACCACTTCAGCAATACCAGTGCACCTGCACAGCGTTGTATCAGTACGCCCAGTCCGGATAACACGAGTATCCCGTGGACGCAGGTTGCAAGCATAAAACCCACTGCGACTGCCAGCGACTTTCGTGCGCCATACCTAAGGGACTGTCCTACGGCAAATGCAGCGTTCGGCCCAGGCAGAGCCAGGATTGACGCGAAGGTTGTAGCGAAAGTGATTAAAAGTCCCCAATCCACTCAAAACCCTCCGCTTTTACCCCGTTGTATTGACCGTCGTGGAGCGCCATTTGCCTCATGATAAATCCAGTTCATCAATCAAGTTAGCGAGTCGTCGACGCCCCTCTTTATCCAGGGTTTTGAGCGGCAGCGGTAAACACGGGGGCTCGGCAAGTCCCTGCAATTCTGCAGCAGCCGCAACAACCCGCAAGCTTCCTCCAGATTCGTTGAACAATTCCCATAAGGGCTGTAATCGTTTCGATAAACGTGTCGCTTCCTGCGCGTTCCCGGCCTGAGCTGCGCGGGTAATCGCAAGTGCTGTAGCGGGAAACACGCCCCCGATCACTGAGTACCAGGCGTCACATCCGGCATTCAGACCGGTCGCGGCGAAGGCATCTCCGCTTACCCCCAAATTGACATTTGATGGAATGCGTGCTCGAAGCGCTTCAACCCGCGACCTTGCTTCAGTCGGGTCCTCAGGCACTCCGGGAATCTTAATGGACGCCACGTTCGGAAGATGCGCGATTTGTCCGTGAAGCTCGTCGCTGAAAATAAACTGAGTAGTGCCGGGATTGTCGTAAACACAAAGCGGGACCGACAGTGCGTGCGTTACGGTTTTATAGAGCCCGAAAACTTCGTCTGGAAGCAGTTTCTGATAGGACATTGGCGCCAGCAGTACCCCGGAGGCACCAGCTACCTCGGCATCCTCGGCCAGCGTAAGTACATCGCGCGTACGCAGCGCACCGATACCTACCATCACAGGGACATCCCCTGCGTGTTCAATGGCAAGTCTTACGACACGTGCACGCCCGTCCATGGTCAGATAGGCATAGTTTCCAGTCGAGCCCAACACGCCTATTGAATCAACGTTGGCAGTAACGAGCTGTTCGATCAATCGAACAAATGCCGCCTCGTCTATACCTTGCTCACTCATAGGGGTTAAAGGAAATGCGCTGAGGCCCGAAAACATGATGAATCCTCCGAAATCATGGAACAGACGGATGTCTTACCCTTTAAAGCCAGCCTATCAGAACAGAGGCCGATTAGTGCCCATATGCTAATTCAAATGCCGCTTGCCAGAGACTGGACTACCAACGACTTACAGGCCTGGCTGGCGATTGAGTGTCATTCGACGAAAAATCTTTCCCATGAGGAGCAATGATAGGCATCCCAGATTGTCATCCTGAAGGTGCGCTACAAACTCAGATCGCTCTGAGTGGTTGGCATGTTTCGCCAAATCCAGAAAGCACTGGTGGTCGCGAAGCGAACGTGCAGATTTTTGGAATCTGCACTCAACAAATGAGGTCGTCCAGCAATAGATCCGGGCCGAACGATACCACTGAAACGACCGGCTGAAATGTTTCTAGCCGGTCGGCCTCAGTTTACGATAGCAACCACCCGACAGACCCGAAGAGCAGGATCTTCACAGGTAATCCCGGGTGGACTGGACACTCGCATAGGCAAATCCAAGAGCCGCCATAGCCGTGGCATGAACCTGGGCCGCAGGCACGGTCATACCGTTGAACTCCAGATCCATCGTGGCGCAGGCATCTTCCAGCACAGTAACCTTGTAGCCAAAGTCTGCAGCCGCGCGGCTGGTGGCTTCGATGCACATGTGGCTCATGGCACCGATCACCACCACTTCCTCAATATTGCTGGAATCCAGCAGCTCTTTCAGGTTGGTTTTCAGGAATGAGTTGGGATAATTCTTCAGAATAACCGGCTCATCGCCTTTCGGTGCCACGGATTCGTGGATGTTGATGCCGTCTGAACCCGGCGTGAACACAGGCGCGTTCGGGTCCGGGAACTCGTGGTGGACATGCACCAGTAGGTCTTTGTTCTGACGCGCTGCGTCTATCACTTGTGCAGCCTTGGAGGCAGCCTGTTCAATGTTCACCAGCGGCAGTTTGCCGGAGGCAAAGTACTCATTCTGGATATCGACAACAATAACGGCTCGCTTGCTCATCAGACTACTCCTCAATTTGGTCACATGTTTCTGGTGTGTAGGTTTAGAAAGAAAGAATCTCACCATCCGCCGGTATCAAAACCTGTCGGGCAATACCCTCGTTCTCGACGAACTCTGCCAGATCTTCGCGGCTCAGGGTCATATGGTTCACCGCTTCCATATGCACGGCGACAATGTCTGCATCCGGTAACGCGCGGTTTACTCGCAGGGTATCTTCTTTGCCCATGATGATCGGGTCGCCCTCAAAGCCGGTGAATTCTGCTGCACCGGCATTCAGCACAACAACATCTGGCTCGAAGCGCTCCAGCGACTGCACCACTTCATCACGCCATACGGTATCGCCTACCACGTAGGTGGTTTCCTGCCCCTCGGCCTCAAAAACCACGCCCATGATTTCACCCAGCGCCTTGGCCAGCTCAGGAATGGCATAGAGGGTATCGGAGCCGTGCTGCCCGCCGGTTTTGTGGAGTGTCACGCCGCCAAACTCAGCCTGACCATCCAGAATGCGCACATCCTTGAAGCCCTGCAAACGGATCATCTCGGCATCCGCCGCGTTCTGCACAAACAAGGGAAGGTCTTTCGGCAACAGCTTTTGCGCAGCATCGTCCCAGTGGTCCAGGTGGGTGTGGGTCACAATCACCGCATCAGTACCCTCGATGACCTCCTCTGCCGTTATGGGTAAGCCCACCCGCGGGTTGCGCAGCTCACTTCGATAAGTGTTCTGAAAGCCCGGGTAAGCCCCTTGATCCGCCAGCATAGGGTCGATCAGAAAAGTTGTTTCTCCGTAGCTGACCTTGATGGTGGCATTACGGATTTGCTGTATCTGGTGGCTGGATGCCTGAGTGCCAGGTTCCGCGAAAGCAGCGCCAGTAAAAACGGTCGAAGCCAGCACCAGAGCGCCAGCAAAGGTTTTAATCAACATGGTATTCATCCTCCAATAGAGTGTTCGTTGATGGAATAAGTCTACGGAGATCTGATCACCAGCAATATTGACCTGAAAGACAATGATCGAAAGAATTGGGCCAAGCAGTTATCATCAGGTTAAATGAACCTCAGGAGTGACATCGTGGCACTACCTAGAGTCGGCCTTATCCTTCACCCACAATTCAGCCCCTTCCATTTCTCCGTGCCCTACATGGTGTTCAGCATTGCCCTGCCCGAAGGCCCGTTGTTCGAGTTGCTGCTTATCACCCCGGACGGAAAGCCCCTGGCATCCGAGCGGGCCATGACCGTGCAGCCGGATGGTGGGCTGGAACTATTGGATGCGGTTGATATTGCGTTGGTACCCGGCTGGCATGATTTGAACGAAGCACCACCCCCTGAGTTGTCTGAAGCTCTTTTCCGCCGCCATGAGCGCGGTGCTCATGTGGTGGGCCTTTGCTACGGCACCTATGCATTGGCCTATGCGGGGTTGCTGGATAACAAACGGGCCTCAACCCACTGGTTGGCGGAGCAGGACTTCCTAAAGCGGTTTCCACAGGTGAATCTGGATACCAACGCGCTCTATGTGGAGGATGACCGGCTGGTCACCTCCGCTGGCACAGCGGCGGGGCTGGATTGCTGCCTGTTTCTGGTGCGGGAGTATTACGGTGCCAAGACCGCCAATACCCTTGCCCGCCTTATGGTGGTTCCGCCGCACCGGGAAGGCGGCCAGGCCCAGTTCATCGAACAGCCGGTCGCGATGTCCACCCAAGACGCGCACATCAACCGGCTGCTGGATTACCTGCGGGGACATCTGGCCGAAAACCACACAATCGGTGATCTGGCTGCCCGCACCAATATGAGCCGGCGAACCTTCACCCGCCACTTTCAGAAGGCAACGGGCATGACGGTGATGGAGTGGTTGGTGGGTGAACGGCTTCGACAAGGTCGGGAACTGCTGGAAACCACGTCACTGTCTGTGGAAGCTATCTCGGAAAGAATCGGGTTCCATACCGCAACTTCGTTCCGGCAGCATTTCAAGCAGCGTCACCACGTGAGCCCCCGGGACTGGCGCAGGACCTTCGGAGATGTGGCCTGATAATCCAGTCACCAGTTCAGCGATGTTACACTGAAGGGGAGCGACTAATGTCCGCTTTTGTTTAGCCGCAGTCTCAACTATGGCTCATATCCTTCCTGGTACGAGTTCGTTGAGAAAAGCGGTTACTGGCGACAAAAAAACAAGCGGATATCGTCCGTGTGGTTACCGCTGGAATTTGAAAATCTGTACTTCACACAGTTATCCAGTGTTTGGGAAATCAAGGAGTTGTCAATCCGTTACTCCGAGCCAACCTGGCTTTTAACGATCTCAGCTAGAGATGGGAGAAAAGAGCGTTCCACCCGATAGTCGTCCTCCCACAGCTTCCCAACAGTGAGCGCTTTCGGGCAGTGAAAGAAGACGCTTTCAATACAGACTTTGATAACCACCTTGGGTGCTTTTTCGCCGTCCGGGCACAGCCGGAAAAGTTCCTCATCCCGGTGAATACTCGCGCGCCCCTTGACTCGCACAACTTCATTTACGCCATTGACCATAAATAGCAGGCCCACTCCGGGATTACAGAGAATGTTCCTTAGGCTGTCCACCCGATTGTTGCCAGCGCCATCCGGGATAAGGAGTGTGCGATCGTCTGCCACTTTTATAAAACCTGGTACACCGCCTTTCGGGGATATGTCTGTGAAGCCATCGGAATCGATGGATGACAACAGGGCGAATGCGCTGTGTTCAATAAACCGGGTAGTGTAGGTGTCTAGAGTCGGCCTGACTTTTTGTCTGACAATATCCCGCGGTTGAGAATACACCTCATTCAACTGTTCTATCGACCGAATTTCACTCATAATGCGCCACTCTATTTGAGAAAAAGAGTCGTTTACATTAAGTTTCGAATCCCGTCAACCAATTCTGACCGATTACTATGCTAACCATCGCCCGATTCGTCCCGAGTTCTGTGCCGTTTTTGCTTTTCGTTTTGCTGCTCTTTCCCGTGTCGGGTTTTCCCCGCGACACTGGCCAATCCTTCCCGATTCGCATCGAACACGCGTTTGGTACCACCGTGATTAATGAAACGCCCGAACGCGTTGCCACGGTTGCCTGGGCCAACCATGAAGTACCGCTTGCTCTGGGAATCGTACCGGTTGGCTTTGCGTCGGCCGGATTCGGGGATGACGATGGTGATGGCGTGCTGCCCTGGGTCAGTGCACGGTTAAGGGAGTTGGGCGCGGAGACGCCAGTGCTCTTTGACGAAGGCGACGGCATTGATTTTGAAGCGGTCGCGGCAACCCGGCCTGACGTCATTCTTGCAGCCTACTCGGGGCTGAGTCAGGCGGATTACGACACACTCAGCCTCATTGCGCCGGTCGTCGCATATCCCGACTCACCGTGGTCAACAGGCTGGCGTGAGATGATCCGCATAAACAGTACTGGGCTGGGAATGGCTGCCGAAGGCGATGCTCTGATCGCAAGACTTGAGGCGCAGATCGCTGACAGCGTTGCGGAGTATCCCGAAATCCGGGGAAAGTCAGCCATGTTCATCACCCATCTTGACCCCACCGATCTAAGTATCATGCGTTTTTACTCGGCGAACGACACGCGGGTGAGTTTCTTTGAGGATCTCGGGATGCACACGCCGGACAGCGTCAAGCAGGTAACCGGTCAAGGCCAATATTCCGGTGAGGTCAGTATCGAGAAAATCGACTTATTCAACGATGTCGATATCTTTGTGACCTACGGCAGTGAACAACTTCTTGGACCCCTGAGGTCCAATCCGCTGACGTCGCGGATGCCTGCCATCAAGAGCGGAGCCATCGTTGTACTGGGCCGTGGGCCGGTTGCCACAGCCGCCAATCCGACTCCCCTGTCTATTCCCTGGGTGCTTGACGATTATGTCGCGGCGTTGGCAGAAGCTGCCCGCAAGTCTGAATGATGGGGCAGCCAGAATCCAAGAGCGGATTATCTGCGATTTACCGCAACAACCTTGTGAAATCCGCGTGGCTGGTTGCACTGGTCCTGCTTCTTGCAACACTTTGCCTTCTGTCTATCTCAGTTGGTACGCGCCAGGTGCCTTGGCAAGACGTTTTTACTGCTGTGCAGGGCCAGATTAACAGTGTTGATCAGGCGGCCGTGGCCATGCGGATTCCGCGTACCGTCCTGTCGGTTATTGCCGGCAGCGCATTAGGTCTTGCCGGAGCGGTCATGCAGGGCGTGACCCGTAATCCGTTAGCCGATCCCGGCATCCTGGGTGTGAATATCGGCGCCTCGCTGGCGGTAGTCATCGGCCTGGCCTGGTTTGGCATGAGTGTGGCGTATGCGTACGTCTGGACGGCCATCCTGGGTGCCGGTCTGACGGCTGTCTTTGTCTACACCATCGGATCGATGGGGCGTGGTGGGGCAACCCCGCTCAAACTTGCGCTGGCGGGGGCTGCGACGTCGGTTGCTTTGTCCAGCTTCACCATTGCAGTAGTTTTGCCCAGAAACGACATCGCCGGTGGAGTGAGATCCTGGCAAATCGGTGGGGTCGGCGGTGCGACCTTTGACACGATCCAGTTAGTCCTCCCGTTTCTGGCAGTGGGTTTTGTGATCAGCCTGCTATCAAGCCGAAAACTGAATACCCTGGCCCTCGGGGACGATCTGGCGGTGGGCCTGGGTGAAAAGGTTGCGCTGGCCCGGGGGATGGCGGGGCTGGGTGCGATCCTGTTGTGTGGCGCAACAACGGCGGCCTGCGGACCAATTGGCTTTGTCGGGCTTGTCGTGCCGCATCTGTGTCGCCTGTTGGTGGGTGTGGATCACCGCTGGCTGCTTCCATTTTCCGCGCTCAGTGGCGCCAGTCTGTTGCTGCTCGCCGATGTGGCCGGACGCCTCCTTGCCCGACCGAGTGAGCTTGAGGTCGGCGTGGTCACGGCCTTCATTGGCGCGCCTTTCTTTATCTGGATTGTCCGGCGGCAGAGGGTGCGAGAGCTATGATGGCAGGCGATAACCGAATCCTCAGCCAGGTCCAGGCGGGACGGCAGCGCCGAGCCCGAACCTGGTATAGCATCGTCGCCGTATTCGCATTGATTGTGATCGCCGTCGTTGCCCTGACACTGATGCTGGGCCAGTCCTTTACACCACCCCAGGATGTGCTGCGCGTTTTGATGGGAGAGAAGGTCCCCGGCGCCAGCTTTACGGTTGAGCATTTGCGTCTGCCCCGGGCGGTTTTGTCGGTGCTGGTGGGTATGAGTTTTGGGCTGGGTGGCGTGGCCTTCCAGATCATGCTGCGTAATCCGTTGGCAAGCCCGGATATTATAGGTGTCAGTTCCGGCGCAAGTGCCGCCGCCGTTTTTGCCATAGTAGTTCTGCAGATGAACGGTGCGGCGGTGTCGGTGTTTGCAGTGATTGCTGGGCTCGGAGTTGCTCTGCTGGTTTATGGGCTTTCCTTCAAGAACGGCGTGGCAGGCACACGACTCATCCTCATCGGCATTGGCGTAGCCGCGATGATCGAAAGTTTCATCGCTTATATCCTGGCCCGCGCTCCTGAATGGGATTTGCAGGAAGCCATGCGCTGGCTGACCGGCAGCGTCAACGCGGCGCAACTGGAACAAGCTGTGCCCGTGCTGGTGGCGCTCCTGTCTTTTGGTGGCATTTTGCTATCCCGGGGGCGCGACCTTGAAGCCCTTCGCATGGGTAATGACGCGGCTTCGGCGCTCGGTGTCCGGGTCAACCTGACTCGCATCACCATTATGGTTTGTGCAGTTGGCATGATTGCCGTTGCAACCGCAGTGACCGGCCCCATCGCTTTTGTCGCCTTTCTCTCAGGGCCAATCGCAGCGCGTATTGTCGGCACGAACGGGTCGCTTCTGATTCCTTCCGCACTGATCGGCGCGGCCCTGGTCCTGATCGGCGATTACATCGGGCAGTTCCTGTTGCCAAGCCGGTATCCGGTCGGTGTAATCACCGGCGCCCTCGGCGCCCCCTATCTGATCTATCTGATTATCCGGGTGAACCGAAAAGGAGGCTCACTGTGACCGACACACATCGTCTGATTGTTGAAAACCTGTCCGCCGGTTACGGCGATCGCACGATTCTCGATGGGCTTGATCTGGCCATTGTTCCCGGCCGCATCACCTCGATTGTCGGAGCCAATGCCTGTGGCAAGTCGACGCTACTGCGAACCATGTCCCGATTGTTGGCGCCCAGCAGGGGGCAAGTCTTGCTAGATGGTAAATCCGTGCATCAGTGCCCGACCCGCGAACTGGCCCGCACGCTGGGCCTGTTACCGCAGTCACCGGTGACCCCTGAAGGAATCACCGTTGCCGATCTGGTCAGCCGTGGTCGCCACCCTCATCACGGACTGATGTCTCGCTGGAGCCCGCGTGACGACGAAGCCGTAGCCAATGCGTTGGAAGTGACGAAAACCGCTGATCTGGCCGACAGGGAAGTGGATGAGCTCTCGGGCGGACAACGGCAGCGGGTCTGGATCGCGATGGCGCTGGCACAAGAAACGGATGTGTTGCTGCTGGATGAGCCAACCACTTTTCTGGATGTCAGCCATCAGGTGGAGGTGCTGGATCTGCTCACAGATCTGAACCACCGACGCAGTATCACCATCATTATGGTCCTTCATGATCTCAATCTGGCCGCGCGTTATTCCGACCACCTCGTTGCAATGGCAAAAGGACGATTGTATGCCCATGGTCAACCCGAGGATGTCCTCAATGAAGAGACCATTCTTTCCGTTTTTGGCCTGCGGAGCCAGGTTGTCCGGGATCCGATTTCGGGTTCACCCATGATGTTGCCAATTGGACGCCATCGGTTGGCGGAGGGTCGACCGGAATCTCATAAGGTCTGAGTCCATCAGGACGGCATTCACGCCAGATCTGCGCATAGTAAAATAAATGAGTTAGATTCGCATTGACATCAAGATTCTGCCAACAGAGAATATAAAATTCTTGTAACAACAACTCGTAACAAGAATAAGACGGCGAGTGGCTGAGACTTCTAACCATCAAGGATGTCAAATATGACTCATAGCAAGACCCCGGCTGGTGCGTCCCGCAAAGGGTGGCAGCGCGCAGCCGCCGCCTTTGTGTGCTGCGGCCCTCTGGTCGTTTTTCCAATGAGCGCGAATGCGCAAGATGAAAGTAATAAGACCAGTGAAGAGGAGGTGTTCCGGCTCACCCCTCTGATTGTAAATGCTCAGGCTCCCGCCGATGACGACGCCAACAGTGTTGTTGCGCAGGAACTCTGGGTGGGCGGTAAAGTGGCCACCAGCCTCCTTGATACGCCCGCTTCTGTCTCAGTCATTACAGAGAAAGAAATCGAGCAACGGAACGCGACGACCACTGAGGAAGTGTTGCAATACTCACCGGGGATAGTTACCGACTTTTACGGGACGGACGACCGTAATGATTATTTCAAGATTCGCGGGTTTCAGGCGACGACCTATCGTGACGGCCTGACACTTGGCTCCATGCGCGGCGTCCGCGAAGAGCCGTACGCCTATGAGCGAGTTGAAGTCCTGCGCGGCGCCAATTCTACACTGTTCGGCCCGGCAGACCCGGGCGGGTCGGTAAACTTCGTGAGCAAGCAGCCAAAGTTTGAGCGTTTCGGCGAAGGTTACGTGCGGTACGGCTCGTTTGATCATAAAGAGGCCGGCCTTGATACCGGGGGCGCTCTCAATGATCGCGAAACGCTTGCCTATCGCTTCACCGGTAAGGTCAAGGACAGCGAACGCGAGTACGATTATTCCAAAGATGACGACCAGTTTGTGATGGGTGGCCTGACCTGGGAGCCGACAGCCTATACATCGGCTACGCTGATCGTCGATTATCTGAACCGCGACAATACGCCGAACAGTGGTGGCTATCCTCTGGACCGGGAATACGATCGCAGCAGTTTCTTCGGTGAACCCAGCTTCAACTACCATGACGTGGAGCGCACCAGCGTGACCACACTCCTCACGCATGATTTCAACAATGGGCTGACCCTTCGGGGCAACCTGCGTTACAGTGATCTGAGTGACGACTTCGGTTACGTCTATCTGACGGACTTCGCCGGGCGAACAGGTACGGTTGTTGAGCGGGATTATTTCGGAACCAACAGCCAGGCCCGAGAGTTGATTGGTAATGCCATTGTGCAATACGACGCCCGTTTCGATCGTGTCGACAGCAGCACGTTGGTCGGTGTCGAATATCGCGATGCGTCAAGCGAGGACAGTTCGTTTTACGGAAATGCGAGTTCGATCGATGTGGCGAACCCTGTCTATAGCGGCGGCCCGAGCAACCTTAACGTCTACAGCGACAATGAGCAGGACTACAAGACCAAATCGGTCTTTCTGACACAGAACCTGGCGTTTTACGACCGCTATATCGTGACCGCCGGGCTTCGTAACGATTCACTGGACTTGTCCAGCACAAACATGAGCGGACTCACCGAATCAGACGACTTCTCAGAAACTTCGGCTCGGGGCGCATTGACCTTCAAAGTCAACGATGAGTTTTCGACCTACGTGAGCGTGGTTGAATCCGTTGCGCCGCCTTCGATCGGAGTGAAGCCTGAGCGCGGTGAACAGTATGAGCTGGGCGTGAAGTATTCTCCCATTGCTATCAACGCCCTCTTCTCAGCGGCCGTGTACGACTTGACCAAAAAGGATGTCAGCATCCGGGTTGTCCAATCTGATGGAACCATCGAAAGTGAAACCATTGGCGAGTCCCGGGTGCGTGGCCTGGATCTGGAAGCTAGGGCTGAGCTGACCGACAACTTGGATCTGACGGGCGGGTATTCCTATATGGATTCAGAGGTTGTTCGCAGTAATCCGCTAAGGGACGGCACGGTTATTGAAGGCAACGAATTCGCTGTCGCGCCGCAACATACGGCCTCACTCTGGAGTTACTATACCCTGGCGGACATGGGTATGAGCTTTGGGCTGGGCGCCCGGTATATCGGCTCCTATTACTTCAATGCCGCCAACACAGCCAAAAGTGAGGCTGCCACGCTCTTTGACGCAGCCTTCGCCTATCAGCTCGCAAAAGCGACCGAGCTTTCTGTAAACGTCAGCAATCTGCTTGACGAGCAGCACGTCGTCGGTTCTGGCACTGCTGATTATTACAATCCTGGCCGGAAAATCACTGCAACTCTGAGTTATAACTGGTAAGTAAAGATATCCCGAGTAACTCTAAGACGCAGCGCTTGTCCTTCGGTTACTCGGGATTCCGAAGGGTCGCAAAGCGGACAGTTAGGCGGATAGACCAACAGTTCCCTGGAGAAATTGAGCTTTATCCAATTGAGCTCTAACCCAGTAAATGTGAGGTTCCCCGAAAATACCAACGAAACCCGTCATGATTAGCAACAGTCTTTTTCAGGTATCAACTCACTCGAACGATCCTGCCACCCGGAGCCCACCTCAACCCGGATATCCCGTGCAGTCACCGGCTCGCCGCAACAGGAACACACAGTCACAGGCTGCATAAACTGACCACACTGCTTGTGCACGTGGACGATCGGCGCCCCGCGCTCATCTGCCATATGCTGGTCACCCCAATGAACCAACGCCATGACAACTGGGTGAAGTGCCAGCCCTTTCTCTGTTAGCCGGTATTCTTCCCGAACCGGTTTCTGCTGATAGGGAGTCTTGTACAGAACACCGTGCTCCACCAACTTCTTCAGGCGGTCTGCCAGCACATGGCGGGTAATACCCAGGCGTTTTTCAAGGTCATCGAAACGCCGCACACCCAGAAAGCAATCCCGCAGTATCACCAGGGTCCATCGGTCTCCAACCACGGACAGGGCTCGGGCCAACGAACATGGCTGTTTGTCCAGATCATCCCACTTCATAGCACTCACCTCCTCCATACGCCCGGGAAGAATAACTTGACAGGTTCCAAAAAGGAACTCAACCTATTCAGGTTCCAAAAAAGAACCCAGGAGAAGCGGCATGAACGAATCACAAAAGAGGCCCCCCGTAGCGGTCGTTATTGGTGCTGGCGATGCAACCGGCGGGGCCATTGCCCAGCGGTTTGCCCGGGAAGGTTATATCACCGTGGTTACACGCCGTCACCGGGAAGCACTGGACTCGCTGTTGGAGTCTATCGAAGCCGAGGGTGGGCAGGCTCACGGGTTTGGATGCGACGCCCGTGACGAAGATGCCATGGTTGAGCTGTTCAAGCATGTAGAGCAACAGATTGGCAACATTGAAGTCATGGTCTTCAACATCGGCGCCAATGTCCGTTATTCGATCACGGAGACTACCGAACGTGTATACAGGAAGGTCTGGGAAATGGCCGCTCTAGCCGGGTTTCTGGCCGGCCGAGAGGCCGCCAAAGCCATGCTGCCAAGAAACAAAGGCACCATCATTTTCACCGGCGCAACCGCTTCACTTCGCGGAGGCAGCGGTTTCAGCGCATTTTCAGGGGCCAAATTCGCCCTGCGCGCACTGGGACAGAGTATGGCCAGAGAACTTGGCCCTAAAGGCATTCACGTTGCCCACCCGATTATCGACGGTGCAATTGATACTGACTTCATCCGGGACAATTTCCCCGACATGTACGCCCGAAAGGAGCAGGACGGCATACTCAATCCCGAGCACATCGCAGAACAGTACTGGCAAATCCACTGCCAGCCCCGGGACGCCTGGACGCACGAGCTGGACCTGCGCCCCTGGATGGAAACTTTCTGAGAAGGACAAAATCATGAGCAAAACCATTGACGTATACTTCGACGTTGGCAGCCCTGCCAGCTACCTTGCCTGGACACAGTTGCCTGCTCTGGCAGACCGGCACAACGCCACGATCAACTGGAAGCCCATGCTTTTGGGCGGTGTATTCAAGGCGACTGGCAATCAGTCCCCGATGACTATTCCCGCCAAAGGGCGATACACAGCGGTGGATTTTGATCGCTTCGCCAAAGCATACGACGTCCGGTTTGAGTTCAATCCACACTTCCCGATCAATACCCTCCAACTGATGCGTGGAGCTACCTGTTACCTCCATAGCCCACGATTTCAGGACTACCTCTCCATCATCTTTGCCGCTCTCTGGGTGAACAAGAAGAATCTTAACGACCCGGAGGTTGTGTCTGAGGTGCTCAGTGATGCGGAGTTTGATCCATCCGAAGTGCTGACCCTCTGGAATAACCCGGAGGTGAAGGAACGCCTTAAGCAGACAACAGAGGAAGCGGTTTCTCGGGGCGTTTTTGGCGCACCTACCTGCTTTGTTGAGAACGAAATGTTCTTTGGTCAGGATCGGTTGGACTGGGTGGAAAAAGCCCTCCAGTAGCAGTCAGACACTGAAAAGGAAGGGTTAATGCGCGCCAGTTTTGAGCTTGTGAACTAAAATTTCGCGCGCAATCTTCTGCCGCGGGCCACGAGCGCCGACAGATCCGTGCACTTTCATGAAGGCATTCGTTATCGATCTCTACAAGAGAGCGACGACTCGATTCGCCCGATGTTCGATCGAACGTTTCTTTTCGCTTGGACCAAAGAGGCTTTCAACTGTGTCGAATCCGGTCACGCCAAAGGAAAGTTGTCATCAGCATGTTTTTAAGTCGCCTTTGTTGGAAACGCGCAGCATTCTGTTGCTCAAGCGCGTTAACAAATAGGCCTTTCATTGATTCAGGAGAGCGGTTCTATGAACGTAAATAATATCCATCCCAAGCTTAGCGGGCTCGAACAACTCCAGGCAATGCTGGCTAACGGGAACGGCGCCCCGATTGGCGAAACACTCAAGTTCCGTCTTGTCGAAGTTGATGACGGCCACGCTGTTTTCGAAGCCGAACCGGGCCCTCATGCCTATAACCCCATCGGCAGCATACACGGCGGATTTGCCGCAACGTTGCTCGACAGCGCTTGTGGCTGTGCCGTCCACTCAAAACTCAGAGCTGACCAGATTTACACGACCCTGGAACTTAAAACCGCCTACCACCGTGGCATGACGACCGAAACCGGTACGGTGCGAGCCATCGGATCCGTGGTCACGATGGGCCGGCGCACCGCCTTCGCGGAGGCGCGTCTTGTTGATGGCAATGACCGACTTCTGGCGTCCGCAACGTCGACCCTGCTCGTCATGGATCGCCAATCCTGAAATCTGGTTGTTGCCTGGAGTTGAACCGACACATGGAGAACCGACGGTATGAGAGATATAAAGTAATGGGCCCTCATCACAGGCACCTCAAGTGGTCTCGGCAAGGTGTTTGCCCAGGAATACGCGAAGAAAGGTGATAACCTTGTTTTAACGGCTCGGCGAATTGACGCCCTGAAAAAGCTGGCTGATGAGCTCAGCACATCGCATCGAATGTCACGTCGAGCCAGCGGATCTCACCACCGTTGGTGCGGCGGCCAAGCTTAAGAAAAACGCTTGGCGCCATCCCAATCAATGTCGACGTCCTGATCAACACCGTCTCCGTCTGCAATCGCACGCAGATCTGTTTTGGCCTCGCCAGATAATTCACCGTCATCGCCAGCGGAATCCACTTGCCATTGCCGGGGATGAACACATCCTCATCACTCCAACCATCGCTACGAATGTTCGCTTTTGTTTAGCCGAGTCGACCGCCCCAAGGAGAATCAAGCCAGATCAATATCATTTATTTCGATCTCCGAATGTCACTACGGAGAAATCCAGGAAGCTGCGTAGTTTAGGAGTCATCCGGCGGTCTGGGGTGTATAAAATGTGCAACGGCGACGCAGGCACAGAATATTGACCAAGTAGCCTCACAAGAGTCCCATTTCTCAGCGCCTCCCCGACTAATTCTAGTGGCTGCAGAATAACACCTAGTCCAGCTACGGCGGCCGCCAGTAAGGGGTCACCCTGATTAATGGTTAATCGGCTTGTAATTGGTACATCTATCCGTCCCTCAGGACCGTCAAAACTCCAGCTCGAACGACCATCGGAGTAGCCGAAGCCGAGGCATTCATGTTGCTGGAGATCCCATGGTGTGTTGATCGGGGGCCACCTCTCCAGATAGGACGGAGCGGCGCACAGAACGAGCTGATAGGGCACCAACGGAATTGCCTTTAGGCCACTGTCTTGCAGCACACCGATCCGAAACACGGCATCGTAACCGTCATCAACCACGTCGACCAGTTCGTTCGACAGTGTCAGGTCCAGTGACACCTGTGGGTATTTGACCATGTACTCAAGAAGACGCGGGGACAGGGCATGATTGCCAAAGGTGACGGGGGCGTTGATCCGCAAGCGGCCGCTGGGTGCACCACGGGCCTCAGCAGCTAAGCTCTCTGCAGCTTGCATATCTGCCAGGATCATCTTTGCGCGCTGGTAAAATGTCCGGCCGAAATCGGTGAGACTCTGCCTACGTGTCGTGCGATTCAGCAGAGAGACTCCCAGGTGCTGCTCAAGCATCTTCACCTGCTTGCCAACCAGTTGGGGGGACATTTTGAGGTCGTCAGCAGCGGCACTGAAAGATCCCAACTCCACGGCTTTGACAAACGTAGCCATTTGAGAGAGGCGATCCATTATAAAACCCATGTTTCTAATCTTGAGCCAACATAGGGCTTTATCCATTGCCTGGCAACCTCTAAATTGTCACTTGCATTATGAGAGCGTACGGAACCAGTGACGAATATATGAGAAATATTCTCACCACACTGCCCGATGTACCCTCTTGCCTGGCCTTAACGACGAAAGAGGTAACCTCAATGGCACGAATTGTAAGAATCCATGAATACGGTGACGCTAGCGTCCTCAAGTTGGAAGAATTGGACGTACATGCACCGGCAGCAGACGAGATCCAAATTGGTGTTAAAGCCATTGGCTTGAACCGCGCCGAAGTGATGTTTCGTAATCACGCTTACCTGCAAGAGGCCGACTTTCCAAGTCGTCTTGGCTACGAGGCCGCAGGCCTTGTAACGGCCGTTGGTAGCGAGGTAACGGATATCAAGGTGGGAGATTCCGTCGCCTTGATTCCCCCACTGGATATTGCCCGTTGGGGTACATACGGCGAATTGGCCAATGTGCCGGCTCACCTTGTGGTCAAGAACCCAGCGAACCTGTCCTTCGAAGAGGCCGCTGCATCCTGGATGCAGTACGTTACGGCCTGGGGCGCCCTTATTGAGCAGGCGCAACTGCAGGAAGGCGACTTTGTTCTGGTCACTGCCGCTTCCAGTAGCGTCGGCCTTGCTGCCTTCCAGATGGCTCGCATGGTCGGCGCTACACCAATAGCGATTACCCGCACTCGTGCAAAGAAACAAGCGCTTCTGGATGCTGGAGCAACTCATGTCATTGTCAGCGATGAAGAAGATATCGTAGAGCAAGTCATGGCGTTAACTAACGGGCAAGGTGCCCGCGTAGTATTCGATCCTGTTGGTGGCCCAGCTTTCGAGCCACTCACACAGAGCATGGCCCGAAGCGGCATTCTTCTGCAATATGGTGCGCTGAGCACCGAGCCAACCCCGTTCCCACTGTTTACCGTTTTGGGGAAGAGCCTGACTCTCAAGGGCTACCTTTATGCAGAAATCGTTGCAGACCCTGAAGCTCTCGCGCGAGGCAAAGCATTTATTCTAGAGGGTTTGAAATCTGGAGCTCTCCGTCCACTCATCGCAAAAACGTTTGCGCTGGACGAGATACAGGAAGCACATAGGTTTCTGGAAGCCAATCAGCAGATTGGAAAAATTGTAGTGACTGTTTGATCATTAAAATTGAGGCTGGCACCCGCTCCTAGCGAATGAGCGAGCTTTCAAGGCGAGGGCTGGGTGACCAGCGTCAAAGACCAGACCAGACAAGACGATGAACATGAAAAATGGCTGTAAGTGGGTGGCTCTGAAATGTTCGCTTTATTCCCAGGGATACGGGACAGTCGCAGAGCGAACATTCAGACCGAGCGATAACGCCGACGTATAGCGGTTTGGACTTCCCCTGTGGCGCTCATTCTAAGTCTCGACCCGATTGGCAGGGGTGTCGAATACTGAAAGAAGACTCGCCTATGAGCTGGATTCCACCGAATACCGGTGCTCTGGCGCTAGCAATTGGGGTAACTGCCATCGCTTCCGGCTCTAATCACTGCGGGCTAAGTGTGTCAAATATTTTCGCGTAGGTAATCACTTGAAGAAGCGAGGTTTCAGCGTTCTGCTTTTTCTCATAATCCTGAACACATTGGGACTCCAGGCGTGAATGTAAGCACCGTAATCGGCTGCTTCAATCTCTCCGCCAATGATCAGCATGAGAGAAAGGAATCCGAGATGATCAGACCGCCTGGCATTACGATAGAGGGTCACTTTATCCAAGACGCTTGGGAGACAAGAGCCATTCGGGTGTGTGTGCCAATCACCAATGTAATACTCATGGCCACCGGTTTGATAATAATGCCTTTTGGCCTCGTTGATATGGTGATCATCATCGGGCGTGAAGCGGTACCGGCCGTGTTCCGCAAATTTACCAGGTCCTGCTGCCGCGGTTATCACCCAATAACGTATATTATTGTTTTCATTGGTGTACCCCAGCAGGATTCCACCGGTTTCCAAGGGAAATACTTCCGTCCGATACCGTAGCAGGTCTGCTCGAACTGACTCCTGGATCCAGACCGTTTCGGTCACGTATCCGCCACTCTAGTTGCAGTCACAGCTCGGATGATAAGGCATAGTATACGGAGTGAATTCTGGCCCAATGTAGTCGCCCGTCTCACCTCTTAGATTCATGACCATGGCGTTCCAGTTGGGCGAGGGATACCCATTGTCATCCGGTGTCAGCAAGCCAATCGCCGCTCGCACCGTGTTCAATGCATAAATATCGGCATCAAATCCGTTCCCTGTGGTCGTGAGCTGGCTACATCCCCCGACTTGAAGGCCTCGATCCGCATCCCCGTTCGGCATCGGCAGGGACTCATCGTTATTGTGAGCCTCCAGACACGACCAGCATGGCCCCCCGGGCTGCATGATCCAGGTTTCCCCTCCCCACGACCCTGGTCGGGTAGTAACAGTCATCCAGGGCTTCCCTAACGAGAACAACAGATCATTCAGGTAGTAGCTGACGTTTTTTTCAGCGGCTGCATCAATGACAAGATCGGCTGCCTCGACAGCGGCAAGAAACTTCTTGTGATTATGACGTTCACCGGGGAACGGGACACCAAGCCGATACTGGATCGGATCTACCTGGACAAATAAATAGTTCTGTCGAATATAGTCTTGCAGGGCTTCGACTTTTGCTCTTCCTGCGTAGTCGGCCCCGAGGCCATAACGGATGATAGTGGCCAGCTCCACATAGTCTGGATCCACGATAGATAGTCGGCCGACACCCGCCCTAGCAAGCTGAAGTGCGATGGGGCTGCCGAGCATCCCCGCCCCCACGAGGCAAACATGCGTGTCTTCCAAGGCTTGTAGCTCGGGTGATCTCGCCCATCTAGTCTTCGTGTCGTATCGGGCCCCAAATACAAATTGACCTTGTTTATTAGACGATCCGCCCTTCTTTTTGCCTTTACCTCTACTGTGGTTAAAGACCGTTCTCAACTGAATTCCAAGCCAAGCATCCGCAAAAGTCCCCTGCTGTACTTCCTCCTGAAATAACGCAAGCAGAAGATCTTTCGAAGTTCGTTGCTGCCTCTCGAATGTATGCCACGTATGCCAGTCGATTTTTGCCGCCAGAGTGGAAAAATCCCTTTCATTCTTAGGAGCATTTTCTAACCCAATCTCCAAGCGCCTCCACTTCCCTCTCTGTATTGGGTAGCCTTTAAGGGATTGGATTAGTTTTTTAGAGGCCGTGATAGATTGGCCGTCCAGGGCATTGATGACTTTTGTGAGAGCGTAGCGTGATCCATTGCGGTCAGAGGCAAGGATGCTTGCCTCGAATGTACCGTGAGAGAAGTCTTCAGGGATCTCCATGTCCTCGATCAAAAGGAACGAGCCATTGTCTTTAGTAAAGTAGCCGGTCAATGGTTCGCCCTGCTCTACCTCCTGCTCCTTCGCGTATGGACCATGCGGGTCTTCGTGAATTTTCAGGATCTTAGGCAACATGGTGATAATCTCATCGCCCATCAAATGACTGGGCTGCCAACTTTGTCCCGCATTCAATAGGCACAGTTCACCAGTTGTCGGATTTTGATGTCGCCGTAGAAGCATCATGTTTGGATCAAGAAAGGCGAACGCCATGAAGAAAGGATACTCGGGAGGGAATTTGATCGAGACGGGAATCGGCTGGCCGTCCACAAACGGATAATCAATCACAATAGATCGATACCCAGCTTCCATTTCTTCAGCCGTGGAGGTGTCCACAGGACCAAGGCCATGGGCGCTCAGACACCTCATTTCATGGTCGAAGCGATCAGGCCAGCGTTCCCACCACTTCATGTTTAACCTACCTTTCTTCCCTTGCCGGGCGTAGGGGGATCTTTCGGCCCCTGCGGATCACCGGGATTCTCTGGCCGTCCGGGTGACTTATTTTGTCCAGGTGCGTCGTCTTTACCGCTCATAATTCCTCCTTGCTAGCTTTTACATTATTTACTATGCATCTTAAAGGCTAGATCAATATGTAGTTGTGCTCAATAATTTCGCGTCCATATATAGTGATTTGACTGCTTTTGAATACTACACCTTCCTAAAGACTTTCAGCATTTGAACTTGTGAGCGAACGCCTGTCGATGGACATTGCCATTAACCAAAAGAATCTGGAAATTACCTCCTGAATTGAATTGCTGGTTAACCTGGTTTGCCCCCCGTTTGACTTCATCTCAAGCTAACTGTATCAGGAGCAAACCATGTAAGAATCAATTTTTGCAGCCGTTTTTGCCGCAAGTGATCCTTTCATGCGATGAAACCCTGTGGCTTGGGTTGTCACGGGTATCGAAACCGCAACCAGTTTTACCGCCTTTGTTACCGCTGTGAACTTCACCTGTTGGTGTATGCTTGACAGCCATCTTGAAGTCTCCTCATGGGTAAGAACATTCTAGGATTCTGACCGATCAGTGTACATTTTCTGTACACGAAACCAGCCTACACCCTGACCTGAAACTGTTCAAGCATACAGGCTGTATAAATACACATATCACTTGAGCTTTGCGTTGCCCTGACAGTGCGTCCGGAACGAAAGAGACTTGCAACTGCCCACAAATTACTCCTTGTCTATGATTGGCAACAATCGCCCTGCCAGGGTTTTGGCAAAGCCATTGATTTGGGACAACCAGAAGCCGTCCTCAAAGTGAGGGTCTTGAATATTCGTCTTTGTTTAGGTATCGCCTGGGATGCGGGTCGATAGCAAGTATTTAATCAAACTGCTGACCTGTCCAGAATCGTTGAACCATTAGACTGGTTAGGTTCTAAACGAGTTGAAAACGAGTTCAAGTAGGTGAAGTATTAACAAAATCTGATGCATTCATCGTTTCATATGGTGTCGAATCAACTTGGACTGAAGGGATGCCACTCAATCCATGTTACTAAGACTGTGTGTTTTCACCCTGGTGATTATCGGGGCTGCTTGCAGCGTCCAATCGCAACCCGTGAACGCTCAAGAGAGCGAAGGCCTGACGGTTAATTTAACCAGCGAGGCCATTGAAGCTGCGGTTATCTCTGAGGGGGATATTTGGCTGAAACTTACACCAAGTGGAAGTAGCCAACTGGCTGCCACAGCAAAGGACAACCTGGGCAGTCAGGTAATGATCCACGTGCTCGGCCATGAGGCTCTTTCAATGATGGTCGTGCAAGATATGGCATCGGAACGATTGGTCATTAGGCACCCATCACCAGAGCTTAAAGCCGTGCTCACATCATTTATCCGGCACAGCAGGACAACTGTTTTACATCCTTGGTGAACGTTTGCGCACAGAGCTTGAGTCCTTCAACCATGGTCAGATAAGGGAACAAGTCATCGCCGATTTCCTGAACGGTCAAACCTGCTCGTAACGCCATCACTGCCGTTTGAATAATTTCACCACCTTCCGCTGCGACAACCTGCACCCCGAGCAAACGGCCTGTGCTGGGCTCTGCCACCATTTTAATAAATCCATGGGTGTCAAAGTTGACCAGTGCACGCGGCACGTTTGCCAAGTCGAGTAGTCGGGTGTCCACGCTATAGCCCTGTTTAAGAGCCTCAGCCTCGGTGAAACCAACAGTGGCGACCTGAGGATCGGTAAACATGACTCCCGGCATGGCACTGAGGTCGAGTTTGGCCTTGCCTTCCGTCATGTTGATGGCGGCCCGGCTGCCTCCGGCAGCGGCGACATAGACAAACTGCGGTTGGTTGGTGCAGTCTCCGGCAGCGTATATTTCGGGGACAGTGGTTTGCAGATGCTCATCCACCTGAATTGCGCCGTGTGAGGTTTCCACGCCAATGCTCGCCAGGTTCAGGGCCTCGGTATTAGGCGTTCGACCGGTCGCCACCAGCAGTTGGTCGGCTCGCAAGATGCCGGCAGGCGTCTCGACGATGAACTCGTTGTCGCTATAGTCCACGTTGCTGGGCAAGGTCTGGCGAAGCACCTCAATCCCTTCTCGTTTAAATGCTCCCGCTATGGCCTCGCTGATCGCTGGATCTTCACTGGACAACAAACGGCTCCGGGCCAAAACGGTAACCTTGCTGCCGAGTCTGGCGAACGCCTGAACCAATTCCAGGGCAACGAAACCGGCACCAATCACGATCAGCCGTTTGGGAACGGTATCCAGCGCTAAGGCACTGGTTGATGTCAGGTAAGGAGTGTCTGCCAGCCCCGTTATTGGCGGCTCTGCCGGTCTGGCTCCGGTTCCAATAAACGCGCGATCAAATTGAACCGGTTCTTCGCCGCCCTTAGCTAAGGTGACTAGCAGGCTATTTTTATCGACAAACCGGGCCTCACCGTTAACGACTGTGATGTCCTTGTGTTCTCGAAGTATCTTTTCGTACTTGGTGTCACGCAGCTCCTCCACTCGTGCCTGCTGTTGCTGAAGCAGTTTCGCTCGGTCTACCTCAGGAGCCGCAGCACTGATGCCCGCGTCAAACGGGCTTTCTTTTCGTAGGTGCGCGATATGTGCTGCACGAATCATAATCTTCGAGGGCACGCAGCCAACATTTACGCAGGTGCCGCCGACAGTTCCACGTTCAATCAGGGTGACGCGGGCACCGCGCTCTGTTGCCTTCAAGGCAGCCGCCATGGCGGCTCCGCCGCTACCGATTACCGCAATATGCAGTTTGTTGTCATTTTTCACTCGGGAAACTCCTTGGAGCTTTGGAATTGCTCTCGTAGCTGGCGTCATAGTGTTTTTTCCGCCAGAACGCATAGACCGTAAGGCCGATTAATACCGCCAGTGCCGGGAGAAGCACATAGTCGAGATAGCCCGTCAGAGCGGCCAGTCCCACGGTGGTCATCAGAATGACCAGAATCGGTGTGAAGCAGCATAGTGCAACCAGAATAGTCCCTGCTATGCCAACCCTGACCAGGTTCTTCGGATTCTTCATCGCCCCTCCGGGGTCGCCTCTGAAGCCGTGGGAGTGGAGGGGTAGCCAGCGTCGCTCGTGGCCTCGGTGAGTGCCTTTACGGAAGTGAGCGCATCGTCAAAGGTGACGACGGCTTCTCGATCTGGGTAGCTCACGGAAACTTGCGAGACCCCTTCCACCTTATTTAGAGCCAGCTTGACGGTGATCGGACACGCGGAACAGGTCATGCCAGGTACCTTAAGCGTCACTGTTTGAGACGCAGTCCAGGCGGGCAGGCTGAGCAACGCAAGAAACAAGGCAAGAACCAACCGTTTACGCATGAACAAGATCTCCTTTTAGTAGAATAGAGGCAAAACGTAGGGGAAAACTAAAGCGACCAGTATCAGTGCCGTAACTACCCAAAAGATCACTTTATAGGCCCTTCGCACTTGAGGAGTGGCACAGGTTTCTCCGGGCTCACACTGCTCCACAGGCCGATAAATTCGTCGCCAGGCGAAGAACATGGCGACGATGGCCGCGCCAATGAACAGCGGTCGATAGGGTTCCAAAGCTGTCAGGTTGCCGATCCAGACACCGGAAACCCCCAGCGTGATCAGTACCAGCGGCCCGAGGCAGCAGGCTGAGGCAAGAAGCGCCGCAATACCCCCGGCAGCGAGAGAAGCACTTCCAGATTTAGATTTGAATTTCGACATGACGCTGACACCTGTTACCCATGGACTCGATGCGATAAGGTTACTTCCGTAGTCAAGTACGGAGTCAAGCAGCATGTCGGTTAAAGCTAATGCAATGACTATTGGTGGCTTGGCCAGGGCGGCCAACGTAAATGTCGAGACGATCCGCTATTACCAGCGGCGAGGTCTGTTATCAGAACCCAAGCGGCCTCCGGGTGGCATTCGACACTACGGTTCTGCCGATATTGATCGGCTGACCTTTGTGAAAACGGCGCAGCAGCTGGGTTTCAGTCTCGACGAGATAAGCGACCTTCTTCGGCTGGAAGATGGCACCCACTGTGAAGAAGCCAGTGCGCTTGCCGAGCATAAGCTGAAGGATGTGCGTGAAAAGATCGAAAGGCTGGTAAAAATCGAGAAGGCTCTGAGTGAAATGGTCAGTCAATGCCACGCAAAGCCGGACAGCATCGCGTGCCCGCTCATTGCATCTCTGCATGAGGGAGGCATTGGCACAGGAAGCCCAAGGGGTTAGCTACTGAACCTATCCACCTTTTGAGAGCATATAAGGTTCTGGATTACAGGGATATCCCATCTACCACGTAATCCTGGACCCCGCCAGACTCGCTCAGCGCCCAGGGCCGGATAGGCTTTTTACACTCAGCTACCCTGGCTGAGTCAGGATAGCGTCCACTGAAACGATCCCCACGAATTAAAGAATTAGAGAGGATCAGCCAAGCCTTCCAAGAACTGGAAACGTCGACAACATCCATGACGCGAATAGAGTCATCTGACCGGTGAGCACCAACACGCCCATGACAACGAGTACCAAGCCTGCAAACGCTCTCAGCAGTCGACTCCAGCGACTGAACCCGCGCACTCGTTGGCGAAAGTGCTCAATGAATAGGGCAGTTCCCAGGAAGGGAAGAGCCAGCCCTAACGAATACGCAGCAAGATACAACATACCTGCCTCGGCATTGGCATGGGTGGAGCTGAGCGCCAATATAGCCCCGAGTATGGGACCTATACAGGGTGTCCAGCCGATGGCAAATGCTATCCCCAGAAGAAAGGCGGCAGTGGGACGTCCGCCTTCAAGTGACTGTCCAATGCGCCATTCGCGCTGCAACGCCGGCATGCTCCACCAACCCAGCATAAACAGACCCATTAGAACGATGAGCACGCCGGCCACCAGGTTGGCCTCTTCACGATAGGCCATCAACCATTGGCCTAAAGCACTTGCGCTTGCTCCCAGGGCAACAAAGATCAGACTGAACCCCATCACAAAACACAGGCTCAGCCAAAGGGCCTTCAACCGATTCGAAGTCTCGGTCAGGGCACCTCCGGTAACAACCGACAGGTAGCCGGGAACCAGAGGTAACGTGCAGGGTGAGAAAAACGACACGAGACCACCGGCAAACGCGGCGGCAGTTCCCCAAGTTGCAAGATCAGGCATTTAGCCCCCAAGTTTTGTAAGTCCGTCAAATTGCCCGGAAATCGAATTTGATGCCTTCACTGGACGTGCCGTTGTTTATGATGGCCCGTGCTCGCCATAGCATCTTGCCAGTACCACACTCCGGCAAGGTAATAGTTCCCTGGTAAACACCCGGGGCATTTGCTATCAGCTGGGTGCGAACCACGCCCATGTACATTTCAAGCCCTTCAAAATCCACGATCAGGGAGTCGGCCGTCATGTTGTCGAGACGCACGCGAATGGGGATTTCTGTCATCGATTCGATGGCTTCGTTACCCAGATCCACTGTGATGGTCTTATCGCCTTTTTGGCCGATACACTGACCTTGAAAAGGTGCGCATCCTTGCGTGGCGTAATAAGTGATACCGGTATCCAGATCAGGCTTAAAGTACTTCGGCAATACGAAGATTGCCGCAGCTACCGCACTGAAACTGGCGATACCAAATAACCATGACCACTTCTTGAAGTGCTGTTTCAATGACATCTTTGAGTTACCCGAGACCTAAAGTGACTGTTGTCTGTCATCCTTGAGAAATCAGGAAGGGTTTTCAGCCTGATTAGCATCCTGACTTTCACTCTGTTGGTAGCGCCGCTGGTCGTCCGTCCATAACGTTTTCAGGTACTCAATGACCGATTGAATTTCCTGGTCGGTGAGAATGTCCTTGAACGCTGGCATCGTCAGCCGGTTCGTTTTGTTGAAAGGATGCCGCCACCCCTCTGCGATCATCCTGAACAACATGGCATCGCTGTGACGCCAGGTATGTCCTGACTCATCGTGGGATGGTGGCGGCATTTCGCCTTTCTCATCCGGTTTGCTCCAGTCGGCAGTGGCTTCGCCCTGCCCTCCGTGGCAGGCGGCGCAGTATTGCTCATAGATCTGGCGGCCCTCGGTCACTTCGACCGGTATTCTTTCACTGGTTGTTGAACCAACCTTAGCCATCGCCAGCGCCGGGACAAGGACAAGGACCGCCGGGAAAAGGCACCTATTCATTAAGAGGCACCCATTTGCCAGAGACGTTCCGCGACAGCAGATCTCCGTTTTCAGTGCCCACCACGAGCCCTTCCGTGGATGAGAACGTCAGAGCGGTCACCGCCTGGGGTGTATCAAGGCCAGCCCAGGTTTCGCCACCGTCAGGACTGTGGTGAAGTTGTCCCTCAATCACGACGTAGACGTTTTCCGGTGCCGATGGGTCGTAATCAATGGCCGAGACAAGCCCTCGCAATTCCCCCGCATCGCCCCAGAAGCAAAAACAGTCCATCGAACGTGCAACGCCTCGGGTGGTGCCTGCGAACAGCCAGCCACTTTCCATGCTGCCGGGCATGTCCGAGTGCAGGAACGCCTGCACCGGCTCTCGGGGGCCACTGTCAACCTTCACCCATTCGGCACCGCCGTCCCTGGATCGGAGCATGCCAGCTTGGCTGTGATAGGCGTAGAGCGTGCCCGGCTCGGTTGCGTGTGCGGCAACGGCGGTGATTCCGAGATCTGGGAGGGTGTCGTTGAGGGATTGCCAACGCTCGCTGACATTGTCATAACGCCAGACACCTAAGCCAGGCCCCCCAATGTATAGCTGTCCGTCTGCGCCCTTAGTCAAAGAGCTAGGGCGGAACGCTGAAGCGGACTGGGGCAGTGGAATTGCGGTGGCACTATGACCGTCAAAGGCAAACAGCCCGCTGTTCCGAAGTACGAGTAGGACGCTTGAGGAGTTGGTCGTCATTGCCCTCACAGACTGGCCGCCATTCGCGGTCTCGGCTTGAAGCAGAGCAGGCATCACAGTGGCCAGCGTAAACAGCAAAAAACCTGACACGGCGGAGTTCAGGCGATAAGGAATCACTTTCATAGAGCTGACCTCAGTAATCCTTGTGTTCACGGAAAACACGTTGTTGGCCGTTGGTGTTGAAGGCGATGACCTGATAATCGTCCTTCCGGCCCGTTTCCATGCCGGGGGTACCATGGGGCATTCCGGGCACGGACAAGCCAACCGTGTTGAACTGCGGATCTGCGAGGTAGGCAAGGATGTCGTTGGCCGGCACATGTCCCTCAATCACGAAGTCACCAATCAGTGCGGTGTGGCAGGACGCCATATCGCGCGGCACCTCGTGCTGCTGCTTGATGGCATTAAGGTGGTCGGTTTCAACAATGCGGGTCTCAAAACCATTGGCCGCGAGGTGTTCGGCCCAGGACTGGCAGCAACCGCAATTGGGGCTCTTGTAGATGGTGATGGCTTGATCTATCTCTTTACTGGTGGTTAAAGCAGCTGATGTCTGAGCCGATTGGTCGGCCTGGATAGCCAATGTGGTGGCTCCAGCGCTGACAACGATAGCGGCTACACCCGCATACAGAGCGAGCTTCTTGGTCTTCATGAAAAATCCTCGAAACGAATCATTTTTGAGCAAGGTCAAGCCCGGGGTGTGGATCCCCGGGCCAGAGCTTCCGTTAGAAATGGTGCCCAAATGGCTATTTGGCGGTGGTACCTTTGTCTTTCGTACCATCGTGCATGCCGTCGTCACCATGAGCCTGCATCATTTTCATGCACGCCTCAGTCAGGGCTTTGCGGTCTTCGGGGGGCATATCGGACATCATGTTCATCATCCCCATCATGCCGCCCATACCCTCCATGCCGTGCGAGGACATCATGCCATTATGCTCGGAATGACCGGCCATCATGCCTTCGCCTTCGCCATGGGCAAAGGCAGAGAATAAGGCGACGCTACTGGCCAGAACGGCTGCGGTTACGGCGAGATTGAGTTTTGAATTACGCATGTGATTCACTCCAAGTAAAGCCCCGTTACGGATGAACCGAAGTACGAGACTTTGTTGCAAGAACTAACGTTAGTGAGCTTGCCGCGATGGGCAAAAACTCCGGTTAAGACTCAGGAGTGATGTTCTGGAGGGGGTGTAATGGAGGCCAGGAAGGGGTCCTGATAGAGGGCCGCCTGTGCGGCTAAAATCGGCTGGGAGCCAGTATCGGTAAAACCTGTGAAGTTCCCCGGCAATAGGACAAAGCTGACACTGACGCCGCATTTGACCAGCCCAGAGGCAGTTTGGCAGGCCCTTTCAGGGGCAGAAACGCAATCCGTTGCTGTGTCTGAGGAGGAAACAGTGCTTTCGGCCTGATCCATCATCATGGAGCCGCAATCCGCCATCGCAGACTCCGCCTGGCCGGCTGCTACTTTGGACAAAGCAAACGCCGGCCCACTGATCACCAAAAGCAGTGTCAGTAATACAACAATGATGGGGCGGTTCTTTGCGGACATCTTGCTTTCAAGCACCAAGCTGTGACGTTGGGAAGCTACGACATACGATCTACCGATCAGTTCCCTAAAGCCTACCACCATTTCGTTCCATTGTAAGCGCCCACAGTTGAGAGTTTTCCTAGGTACCCCATAACTCTCTGCGTTAAAAACGTATTTGACCATCACACCGTATCGAGTAGCGCCGGCTTCCAGTTGTGGGGCAATAGCTCGTCGAGGGCGTTGTTCTTCTGCGTCGGAAGGCGGGTTAGCACATCTCTCAGATAGGTATAAGAGGCATGCCCGTTCAGCTTCGCCGATGTACTCCAAGGGCTTGGCCGCCAGTTCGCTCTTGTTGAGATCTAGAGAAGGCTGCGAGGGTCGCAAAGCGAACATTCAGATCGACCACAAAGCGCATCTTTAAAGCTCATTTGCGAAGGCGTGTTTGAAAATATCTGTATTCATTGACAACCACGCCTCGCGTTCAAGCCTCATCGCGAATGATCGAGCGAAAGGCCGTTGCGGCTGGGGAAAGCGGGCGGCCATTGCGTTGCACCACACCATAGCGGGTGCGTAACGCCTCGACCCCTTTGACGTTCAGCGTGGCCACTTGTCTGCTGGTTAAAGCGGAGGCCACGACCCCTTTTGGCGCAATGCTGATCGCTCGGCTGCCAGCCACAATAGAGACGAGCATGGCTACGTTGTCGCACTCAATTCGCTTTTGAAGACCTCCTTGTGGGGCGCTCATTGTCTGGAACTGGCGCTCCATGTCTTCAGGTAACCGAGTCATGGCCATGGGGTAGTCAAGCAAATCAACCCATTCCAATTCATCCCTCTGCGTCAGAGGATGACCCTCCTGACAGAACACCACCACCTCAGGTTGAGGCAGATGGGTGATCTCAAGATCGGGATCGCCTGACAGGGCTCCGGTGTCGGCCACGAACAGCTCCAGTTCATGATCCAGCAATGCAAGGCGCAACCCCTGCCAGTTATCCGTGCGGATGTTCAGACGAATACTTGGATAACGTTCCACGAATCTGGCAGAAACCCGGTCCAATAATGACAGCGCGGGATATGGACCTGTACCAATACTGAGTTCCCCGGTCTCGAGATCATCAATTGCCTCGACTTCCTGACGTAATGACTCTGCCGCCGCCAGCAGGCCACGGACATGTGGCAAGGCTGCCCGGCCGTGAGCCGTCAGGATCGCGCCAAAGCGTCCGCGCTCGAACAGCGTGGCGCCGAGTTGGTGCTCAAGCTGCTTGATACTGCGGCTCAGCGCCGGCTGAGACAGGTGCACTATCTCGCAGGCGCGAGCAAAGCTGCCGGAGTCGACCAGTGCCAGGAAGTGTCGAATGTGTCGTGTATCCATCTCACCATTCATGCGCAATACGCATGGATTGTCAATAAAGAATGCATTTGAGTACTTCCTCGCGACGGCTCAGACTGTACTTCACAGGTAGTGAACCCCTGAACAACACACAACGACATTCCAGAGGTCCCGCATGCGATCCGCTATTCAGAAACTTGCGGTCAGCGCTTTCAGCGTAGCGCTAATTTTTCCCGTTTTGGCCCACGCTGACACTCCCAAACCGGCAAGCGACGTGACAGCGCAAGCCAATCAGGCGGTGCTCGATGAACTACCGTTTGCGGATACGCAGTCGTTTGACGATGCTCGGCGGGGTTTTGTGGGGTCCCTGCCGGACGGCAAAGTGCTGGACGATAATCGACATGTTGCCTGGGACATGTCGCCCTATACTTTCCTGGAAAAGGACGAGGCTCCCGACTCCGTCAATCCAAGCCTCTGGCGCATGGCACAACTCAATAACATGCACGGGCTGTTTGAGGTAGTCGAAGGCATGTACCAGGTCCGCAATATGGACCTGTCCAACATGACCATCATCGAGGGTGACAGCGGATTGATCATCATCGATCCCCTTCTTACTCCTGCCACGGCCCGGGCCAGTCTCGAACTTTACTACCAGCACCGGCCCGAGAAACCGGTCGTGGCCGTGCTCTATACCCATAATCACGCCGATCATTTTGGCGGCGTAAAAGGTGTGATCAGTGAGGAGGATGTGCGTGCCGGTAAGGTGCGGGTTTATGCACCGGAAGGTTTTATGGAACACGCAATCGCAGAGAACGTCGTCGCCGGCAACGCCATGACCCGGCGGGCTACCTACCAGTTTGGTGCCAGCCTGCCTCCGGGAGCTCGCGGACACGTTGACACCGGTCTAGGCAAGGCTCTGGGCAGTGGTCCGTTGAGCCTGATTGCGCCGACAGATACGGTTCCGGATAACGCTAACCTGACCATTGACGGCATTGAGATCGAATTCCAGATGGCTCACGGCACTGAAGCCGAGTCGGAAATGATGATGTACTTTCCGCAGTTCAGGGTTCTGAATACCGCGGAGATTACCAGCCAGCATTTGCACAATATCTACACTATCCGCGGCGCCGGCATCCGCGATGCCAGCGCATGGTCCAAATTTATCGACAAGGCGATGGTGCGCTTCGCCGATCGCGCGGAGATCCTGGTGGCCCAGCACCACTGGCCGATCTGGGAAAGGGAAGAAATCAAGCACTTCCTGGCCGTGCAGCGAGACCTGTACAAGCACATCCACGATCAGACCGTGCGCATGATGAACCAGGGCATGCTGCCAGGTGATATCGCTGAAAACCTGCAGCTACCAGAGAGCCTGAGCCAGGAATGGTCGGCTCGCGGCTACTATGGAACGGTGCGCCACAATTCCCGAGGTGTTTACCAGCGGTATATGGGCTGGTACGACGGTAACCCCGCTAATCTCAATCCGTTGCCGCCACGGGAAGAGGCAGGACGGGCGATTGATTACATGGGTGGAGAGGAAGAAGTCCTGCGGAAGGCGCGCAAGGACTTTGAAGCTGGCGACTATCGCTGGGTCGCCTCGGTGATGCGCCAGTTGATCTACGCGAACCCCGACAACCAGGCAGCCCGGGAACTGGCAGCGGACGCCCTTGAGCAACTGGGTTACCAGGCTGAGGCCGGTACATGGCGGAGCGCCTATCTGGTCGGCGCCCATGAATTGCGCAACGGCGTCGAGACTCCCAAACACGTCGGTTTGCAGCCGGATCTTATGCAGGCGCTGGAAACCAGCATGTTCTTCGATGCCATGGCGGTGAGGCTGAACCCGAGCAAAGCTGCTGGGAAGCATCTGGTGATTAACTGGTCGGTGACGGACCAGGAAGAGGACTATCGCCTGAATCTCCAGAACGCCACACTGACCTATCGCGCCGGAGAGCTGGACGACGAGGCCCACGCCAGTGTGCGCATGACCCGCGAAGTACTCGACAGCATTCTGCTGGAGACAACCACCTTTCCGGCGGCTGTGCAGGCAGGTCAGATTCAGATCGACGGATCCACGGAAGCCTTCTTTGACCTATTGCAGATGTTTGAAGAGCCGTCTGCCGACTTTCCTATTATCGAGCCGGTGAACTGAATGAACGCGAAAACACCGACCCCGCGCGAGCATACTGTTCGTACGTTGACGCAGAGTTTTGAGAGCCAGCGTCGCGCCTATCTGAACGACCCGGTACCGGGCCTTGCAGCCCGGATTCAGCACCTGCGGGCTCTGTCCCGTCTGGTGCAGGACCATCAGGACGCCATTATCAAGGCCATCAGCGATGACTTCGGTAACCGGTCGTCCACGGAAACGCTTTTCTGCGAGATCTTTCTGGTACTTGACGGCATCAAGGATACCATCAAGCACCTCAAACGCTGGATGAAGCCCCAGCGTCGCCACGTCAAACAGATGCTGTATCCCGGGTCGAAGAATAAGGTCATCCCACAGCCGCTGGGCGTCGTTGGCGTGATTGTGCCCTGGAACTTTCCGGCCAACCTGACCTTTGCGCCCCTCACCTCCATTTTCGCCGCCGGTAATCGGGCCGTGGTTAAGCTGTCCGACCGATCCGGTCACTTTGTCCGACTGCTCAAACGGGTGGCGGGCGATTACTTCCCACCGGAAAAACTGGTTTTCGTTGAGGATGAGCACGAAATCGGGCCGGACTTTTCGGCGCTGCCCTTTGATTACCTGTTGTTTACCGGATCAGGGCAAACCGGTCGGGCGGTGATGACTAGTGCCGCCGCCAATCTGACGCCGGTGACCCTGGAATTGGGCGGTAAGTCGCCGGCTATTGTGGCAGAGGACTTCCCGATCGAAATCGCAGCAGAGCGGCTGATGTACTGGAAGCTGCTGAATGCCGGTCAGATCTGTACCAGTGTCGACTACCTATTCCTGCCGGAAGCCCGGGTAAGTGCATTCGTCGACAAGGCAAAACAATTAGTCAATCAGCGTTACCCGGATCTTCAGAGCAATGATTACACCTCAATCATCGATGAACGCTCCTATCAGCGCCTGTGGGCCACCGTCGAGGATGCACGAGAAAAAGGAGCAACGGTGATTAACATGTCTGAGGGCGGTGAGGGTGATGGCTCACTACGGAAGTTCCCACCCCATATTCTGCTCAACGTCACCGACGACATGCTGGTGATGCAGAGGGAGATCTTCGGGCCATTATTGCCGATCAAAGCCTACCGGGAGCGGGAAGAGGTGGTGGAGTATATTAATGGACGAGACCGCCCCCTCGCCCTTTATCCCTTTACCAAAAATACGCAGACACGGGATTACTACATTGACCGGATCATTTCCGGCGGGGTTTCAGTGAATAACTGCATTCTCCATGTGGCCCAGCACGATATGCCATTTGGCGGGGTGGGTGCCAGTGGCATGGGCCATTATCACGGCTACGAGGGATTCACGACCTTCTCCAAACTCAGGCCGGTGTTCCAGCAGGGGTTCTTTGATGGTTTGAAGCCGTTGATGCCCCCCTATACGACGACAACATCGAAGATCCTGAATTTCATGATCAGGCTCGCGAAATAGCCAGTGGTATTAACGCAAGCTACGTCCCAAAACGCAGCCAGGCCTTCAATAAGCGGAGCCGTTTGAGGTGCAACGATGAATGAACAATATGACTACATTGTGGTTGGTGCCGGCTCGGCCGGAAGCGTACTGGCCAATCGACTGTCAGCAAATGGCCGATATTCTGTGTGCGTATTGGAAGCAGGTCCGGGCGGAGATTCGGTCACTGTCCGGACGCCCGGCGCCTTTGCAGCCCATATGTTCTTCACGAAATATAACTGGGCATTCAACGCCAAGCCTGACCAGAGATTGCGTGGTGGCCAGCCCCTTTTTACTCCAAGGGGAAGAGGGCTGGGTGGCAGTTCTGCCATTAACGGCATGCTCTATGTGCGTGGTCAGAAAGAGGATTACGACGGGTGGGAAGCCCTCGGCAACAAAGGCTGGGGCTATCAGGACCTATTGCCGTATTTCAAAAAATCGGAACATCACGAAAAGCTAGCCGACGACCCCTTTCACGGCCAAGGTGGCAATCTCCATATCAGCGCGCCTGAGACGGCTGAGTACCCGATGTCTGAAACGTTCGTTAAAGCGGCCGTCCAAGCTGGTTTTCCTTACAGCAACGATTTCAACGGCGCCAACCAGGAGGGCGTTGGGTATTATCATTTGAATATCAAAAACGGCCGTCGCTTCGGTGCCGCCGATGGGTACCTCAAGCCGGCCATGAATCGCACCAATCTGACAGTGCTGACGGGAGCACAGGTGAAAAAAGTGGTTCTCGACGGCACTCGGGCGGTGGCCGTAGCGCTGCGGTACAACGACAAAGACCTTGAGCTGAAAGCTAACCGGGAAATCATCCTGAGTGGTGGTGCCATCAATTCACCACAGCTGCTTCAGCTGTCTGGCATTGGAGGCCGCGAGGCACTTGAAAAGGTAGGGATTCGTTGTCTGCATGACTTACCGGGCGTAGGCCGGAACCTTCAGGAGCACGTGGACGCCTGTGTGCTGGTATCGAGCAAAAAGAATGATGGTTTCACCGCCTCGGTCGGCGGCATGCTGAAGATGCTGCCGGACACGATCAGGTACATCGCCAAAAAAGAGGGCAAGCTGGCCAAATCCGTTACCGAGGCCGGTGGTTTTATCCGGTCGAATGACAGCGTTGATCGCCCGGACGTTCAGCTCCACATGCTGCCGTTGCTGTTCGACGATAGCGGTCGTGATTTGAAACTCATGTCCAATCCGGGTTATTCGGTGCATGTCTGCGTGCTTCGGCCCAAGAGCACTGGCACCGTCACCATCACATCGCCCGACCCCTTTACTGTCCCTGAGATTGACTACAACTTCTTCGCCGACCCTGATGACTGCAAAGTGATGTTGGACGGTATTCGCCAGGCGCGCCGCATTCTGGGGGCGAAGGCGTTTGAAGATTACCGGGGTGATGAAATCCACCCGGGCGCAGATTGTCAGTCAGATGAGCAAATCATTGAAAAAGTGAGGGAGAAAGTGGGTCTCGTCTACCACCCGGTGGGCACCTGCAAAATGGGTATTGACGAAATGGCAGTGGTCGACCCGCAGCTCAGGGTTCATGGCCTGGAAGGTTTGCGGGTGGTGGACTCTTCCATCATGCCAAGGCTGACCAGTGGCAATACGAATGCGCCCACAATTGCCATCGCTGAAAAGGCCGCTGACATGATTCTTGAGGACGGCGTTGAGAACACGATGTGAAAAGGGCGCCCACTATGAAAACCGCAATGGCAACTTTTAGTCTGGGCGCGATCGCAATTTGGCGTGGCTTGAATACATAGAACATTTCATCAGCTGGAGCACACTCAGCCTTGCCTAATGGCCAACCTCGGTGAGGAAAAGGTTCGCTTTTGTTTAGCTGAGATCCTTGAGTCGCCTTGGTCGCAAAGCGGACATTCAGGCTGATAGACCAACACTTCCACTTGGAAAAGTTCAGCCTATTTTTCGGAATGAGTTTTGGACCCTATCCCGTAACAAACTCGTAACAGGCTTGAAGCACAATCTGGTGTATACCAAAGGAGTGCTACATGCTTGCGATTTTCGACCTAGATGAAACCCTGATTCGCGGAGACAGTTCACAGCTGTTCACTGAATTTCTCCGCACTGAAGCCATTGATGCCGCCCCCGATTCCGAGGCAAGGGATAGGGCGTTCATGAGTGCCTATACCAACGGCGATCTGGATCTCCAGGACTACATGGAATACAGCCTGGCTCCTATTCGGGGTTGGCAGAGGAGCCAGGTGGAAGCGCTGATTGATCGGTTCGTTAGGGCAGTGATTCCTCCCCGAGTGCTAACAACTGGCCGGGAACGTGTAGCTTGGCACAAGACCCAAGGGCACGATGTACTCGTTATCTCCGCAACGGGCGAGCATCTGGTCTCGCCCATCGCCCGACACCTCGGCATCAATGACGATATAGGCGTGCAGGTCGAATGGCAGGACGACACCCTCAAAGGCACCATCGGAACCCGACGCCCTTTCAGGGAAGGCAAAGTGGCTGCCTTTAAAGAGTGGGTCTCGGCGCGACGCGCCGTCCCGGAGAAAGTCTGGTTCTACTCAGACTCCCACAACGACCTTCCCCTTTTGAGATCTGTGGACTATCCCGTTGCCGTGAATCCGGATCCCATTCTGGAGCGCTACGCAAGGCGAAAAGGCTGGCGTGTACTCATTGACGAGGTGGCCCGGGCATGACCCTTCGCCACCTCAACCTCGCAAGAGCGAAACTTTGCCTCTTCTGCACGGAGTCAAGACGAACCATCACCCCAGAACCACCAGCAGCAAGCCCGCAAGAATGGTCAGCACGCCGAGTAATTTGGGCGCGTGCAGAGGTTCTTCAAGGAAATACCAGCCCAGTGCAACGCCGATAGGAATGCTGACTTGCCTGAAGGCTACCACGTAGCTGACGTCATCCGCATAGGCCATAGCCCAAACCACCAGCGCGTACGTTCCAAGAATCAGTACTCCCGCCGCCATCGTACTGCGCCAGTTAGAGATCAGTACCCATAAAAGCCGTCGTTCGGCTGCCTGCAAACTCAGACCAAGACTCAGCCATATCAGAGCCGACCAGGCCTGGAGGATGACAAAAACAAACGCCACCTCCCCATCCAACGCGATGCCATCAAGTAGCTCTCGCATCTGATTCGTGGCGTTATCGTCAATGAGCGAGTATCCGGCGGTACTGGCAGCAGCGAGAAGGGCGAACAGGGTGGCGAGGTTGCGGTAGTTAGTTAGACGGAAGTCCCGGAACCGGTGCATTGGCAAGATGATGCACCCCGCCACAATCAGAACGATACCGGCAACGGCCGCAACCGTGATGGTTTCAGCCGTGCCCAGGAAAAGAGTGCCGACCAACAGGATCAACAGGGGCGAGGAGCGCGCCAGGGGGTATACCACCGACAGTTCGCCATGGCGGTAGGCCGCAGCCAAGCAGCTGAGATAGGTCGCCTGGAAAAAACCGGTGGCAACCACCAACCACCAAATGCCCGAATCCAGTTCGCGCAACAGGGAGCGGTAATAAACCAGCACTGGCAAGGTCAGGAGCGCGCCCCACAGGGTGCTGTACCAAAAGAACGCGCCGCTGGGGCTGACTTTCTTGCCAAAAAGGTTCCAACCCGCATGGGCGAGCGCGGACACCAGAACAATAACAATCGCCGTAGAGGTCATAAGGTTTCAGGCTGTCGGCTCACTCCGTGCCCTGCCGCCACACCCTGGTTGAACGATCCACCCAGAAGCGCAGCAACCCCTGGATGAGCTTCGCCGTTGCACAGGTTACTGTGATCAGGATGGCCATTGCAGCCGCAGGGGCGATGTCACCGGCCTCGTCCATGTTCAGCACCGCCACCGACGCCAGCTGGGAGTCGTGGCCATAAAGAAACACAACCGCTGATACGGTGGTCATTGCGTTCACGAAAAGGTAAAGGGCAACATCCAGGATCGCAGGTAAACACAGGGGCAACGTGACTGTGAACAGCACTCGCCACCGAGAAGCATTGAGCGATTCCCCTACTGCCTCAAACTCCTGATCCAGTTGCTTCAGCGCCGTGACGGCCGTGAGATGGGAAACCGCGTAGAAATGGGTGACGGTACAAAGGATCAGGATGAACAAAGTACCGTAAATTCCGTTGATAGGGTTCTCCGGATGATTGAAGAAAAAAATGTAGGACAACCCCAGTACTAGACCTGGGACCGCCAGGGGCAGCAGCGAGAGAAACTGGAACACGCCTGTCAGCAGCTTCGGCTGCGGCGTCCGCTCCATCAGCCAGGCGTTGAAGAAAACCAGTACAGTTCCGAGTACCATGGTGCCCAGTGCCATCTGCAGGCTGTTGGTGTAAGCCCCCCAACCACCGCCATCCATACGGCCGAATTGGTAGTTGTTCAGGCTAAGGTCGAGGTTGTAGGGCCAGAAGGTAACGAATGATGCGTAGATAGCCATGCCGATGATGGCGAAGATGAACACCACGGTCGGTGTCAGCATCAGTGCTCCCAAGGCGTCTCGCTTGCGATCCTGGCGGGGCCTGTAGGGCACGGATCTGGCCGTAAAGCTTGCAGATTGTTTGCGCTGCACATAGCGGTCGGCGATGAACGCCAGCATGGCCGGCAACAGCAACAGCACGCTGACCACCGCGCCCATCTCAAATTTCTGCTGCCCGATCACCTGCTTGTAGATATCCGTGGCGAGTACATCGAACTGCCCTCCAATGACCTTGGGTACGCCGAAATCCGTAATCACTAGCGTAAACACAACAAACCCGGCACTTACCAGCCCATAGCGGGCACCGGGCACCGTTACTGTCCAGAAGGTTCGCCACGGGCTGGCCTTCAAGGCGGTAGCGGCTTCGTAATGGCGCCCATCGGCGTTGTCCATCGCCGTTAGCAAGATCATCAAGGCGTGGGGAAAGGTCCAGAAGCAGGAACCCATGATGATGCCAATGGGCCCATAGATTTCAGCGCCGAACAGCCAGCTTTTTAGTACGCCCTGGTTGCCGAACAGGTACACCAGGCTGATCGCTGGCAACAGCGACGGCGCCAGGATCGGTAATACCAAGACACCACGAATCCAGCCGGTGATTGGCAAACGCGTGCGGGTCAGCGCCCAGGCCGCCATGAAGGCCAGCGAAACCACAATGACGGTGCTGAGCCCGGCCACCCACAGGGAATTGAAGAACGCAGATTCGATGCCGCCGGTACTCAGGTAGTGGGCAAAGTTTTCCAGCCCGACAAAGTCACCGGCTTTGCTCTCGACGCTCTTTGAAAGCAGTGTGTATAGGGGCGCTAGCACCAGCAGGGTCAGAACCCCGCAACCGGTTACCAGAAGCAGTGCAAACACCCAACGGCCGGCAAGCCTCCGGCGTAATTCTGCCAAGGCTGGCCAGTTGCGTGTGGTCGGTGTCGAAAGCGCGGGAGAATCAATCATGGAGAACTTACCAGGGTCAGACTCAGACATTTGGAGCTCCGCAGCCCGTCATGCGGCGAAGCAATGCAGGGCGTCGGAAGGCAGGTTGAGGCAGACGCAGCCGCCAACGCGAAGATCAAGCCGACGCGCGGAACGTGGGTCCACATCCACCACCAAGTCCAGCTCAATATCACTCAAGCGAATGTGGGTGCGGATGAAAGCGCCCAGATAATCCAGGGCCTGGACCTCCCCTTCCCATTCACCATCGCCACTGGGTAACAGGTGAACATCCTCTGGCCGGATCGCCAGTTGGATACATCCCTCGGCTCTGGGCAACGGCCGAACCAGGTCCAGCTCGCGATTCCCGACCTTTACCCGTTGTCCATTAAGTGGGGCGCTGTCGATAAAGTTCATGGCACCGATGAAGGAAGCAACAAACGCCGACGCGGGTTGCTGGTAGATGTCCAGCGGCGTTCCCACCTGTTCGATAACGCCGTTGTTCATAACCACCACTCGATCGGCCATCGCCAGGGCTTCTTCCTGGTCGTGGGTGACCATGACGGTGGTGACACCCAGTTGCTTCTGGAGGCTACGGATTTCGCCACGCAGATGTTGGCGCACTTTGGCATCCAGCGCCGACAGCGGCTCGTCGAGTAGCAGCAGGCCTGGTGACGGCGCCAGGGCGCGGGCAAGGGCAACCCGTTGCTGTTGGCCACCGGATAACTGCGCGGGGTATTTGCTGGCCTGGTCTTCAAGCCCGACAAGGGCCAGTAGTTCGTCTACCCGGCTGTGAATCTGGGCCTTGGGCATGCCAATACTGCGTAATCCGTAGGCAATGTTGTCGATGACGGTCATGTTCGGGAACAGGGCGTAGGACTGGAACACAATGCCAAAATCCCGTTCCCTGGGCGGCTTCAGGGAGATGTCCGTCTCGCCCTGGTGGAGCAACCCTCCACTCTGGTGCTCAAGCCCCGCGATGATGCGAAGCAGGGTGGTCTTTCCACATCCGGATGGCCCGAGGAAACACACCAGCTCACCGGGTTCGATGGTGAGATTGATATCCTTCAGCGCGCAAAAATCGCCAAAGAGCTTGTTGACGCCCTGGATTTCCAGGCGGCTTCCCTGGGTTTTCTGGTTCATGGTACCCCCTACTCTTCAATAATCTGGCGCGGCGCCCAAAACGGGGCACCGCCTTGGCTTGACGGGCTAGCGCCCGACCCGCCAACTCACTTTGCTTCGGATTTGCCGTCGTAGCGACGCGCCCATTCAGCTAGGATGGCCTCACGGTTACCGGCCGCCCAACCAAAGTCATTGTCGATGATCAGATCGTCCGCGTTCTCCGGGAAATACTTCACCGGCTGAGCCACACCCGGCATGCCCACGATGGCGTAGCCCTCGTTGTACATTTCCATGGCCTTGCGGGTGATGGACCAGTCAACCAGCGTTTGAGCGGCTTCCATCTTGTCCGTCCCGTCGACAATTGCAGTCGCTTCCACTTCCCAACCCAGGCCTTCTTCAGGGAACACCAGCTCAAGCGGCGCGCCCTGTTCCTTCAGGCGGGCACCACGGAACGCGAAGGAAACGCCGATGGTGGTCTCTCCGGAAGCCGCCATCTTGCAGGGCTTGGAACCGGAGTGGGTATAGCGGCTGATGTTCTGGTGCAACCCGTCCATGAACTCCCAGCCTTTGTCGTCACCCATCATCTGAAGCCACGCAGAGACATCCAGGAAGCCGGTACCGGAGGAGTTCGGGTTTGGCATAACCACATGGCCCTGGTAAACCGGCTTGGTCAGATCATCCCAGCTGGAGGGCATTGGCAGGTTGTTTTTCTCAGCTTCGATGGTGTTCACACAGATGGCGGCCATCCACGCATCCATACCCACCCAGGAAGGTGTTTCATCGCGGTCGCGAAATTTCGGAGACAATTTTTCCAGCCCTTCCGGCGCATAGGGAACCAACATACCTTCATTTTTCAGCAGCAGAAGGCTGGTGCCTGCCAGCCCCCAGACCACATCCGCCTGGGAGTTCTGCTTTTCCGCCAGCAGGCGCGCGGTGACAACGCCGGTGGAATCGCGAACCCAGTTGATCTTGATGTCCGGATGGTCTTCGTTGAAACGCTCGGCGTACTTTTGGAGGTCCTCTGCTTCAACCGCTGTGTAAACGGTCAGTTCGGTCTGGGCATTGGCATTCATGGCGACAGCCAGTGTGGTCAGGGCAAGGGCTTTTTTGAGGTGTTTCACGCAAGTCTCCTTATTACGAGGTCAGATTGAGGCGCTCTCTTTCTGGTCTATACCAGTTTTGATCACCACTACCTTAGAGCTATTTGATTGCAAGGACGTGACAGCGATGTGACGTTTCCTTGGCCGTCGCTTACGGACGCTCACCGGCTTGCAACCGCCGTCCAATATCGGCGAGCACATTCGGCAAATCCATAATGGAGTCAATCACATAGTGGGCCGCTGACTGCGCCATCACACGATGCCCGCGGACTAGAATGTCCGCTCGTTCAACCTCGCCAAGGGCGGAAAGCTGCTCCTCGCTGAGCCCTACCGCATTCCCGGACGCCACAACCGCCACTGTCCACATGCCGGCGTTCAAGCCCTCTTCAATACCTGTAGTCGTGTCGTCAACTTTCACGCAGCCCTGCACGGCGGTGATTCCTAGTTCGAGCGCATTCTTAAAACTCATATGAGGCGCCGGCCTTCCCTGAGGTACTTCCGTTGCCACAACGACGCTTTCCGGCTCAAAGCCCTGCGCAGCCAGCCCTGGCAGCATTACGTTCACCATTTCGCGGCTGTATCCGGTATTCACACCGAGTTTGATGCCCTGTTCTCTGAGTTGCTCCTGCAGAGCCAGGGCCCCAGGGACCAACTTGGTGCGTTCAGCAATGGCCGCTGTCTGCAGCGGCAGGAAGGCGTCATAGAGTCGATCAATATCAATACTCTCAGGCTCACTGCCGAAGTTACTGCGCCACTGGTTACGGATTCGTGGCATCGCCAGCAGGCGACGGATGTGTTCGCGCTTTTCGGCACCCATGGGCTCACGGGCTTCCGCTTCGGACAGGTCGATGCCTTCTGCTTCAAACAGCTTCAGAAACGCCTGAATAGGCGCCAGTGATCCAAAGTCCACGCAGGTGCCGGCGAGGTCCATAATCACCGCCTGGAGCGGCCCACTGTAACGACGTGTATAGGTATGCATAACGTTCTCCCTTCAGAATTCAAACGGTTTCGAGGTTGTCGGGTGCAAGAGCGGGCACCGCAACGGGTATCGACAGGCCGAGCTCTTGGCAGGCCTCGGCAACTGCGGTAATAACGGCGTCAATCTGCTCATCGTGGAGCTGGCCAATGCAGCCCACCCGAAAACTGTCCGCAACGGTGAGTTTGCCGGGGTAGATGAGGAAACCACGAGCTTTGATCGCGTCATAGAAGCGACGGAATTCAAATGCCGGGCTGTTCGGAGACAGAAAGGTGGTGATGATCGGCGACAGCCACTCATCCGCCAGCAATGTCCGAAAGCCGATATCACGAAGGCCAGCCACCAGACGGTCCCGATTGCGGCTGTAGCGGGCCAGACGTCCGTCCACACCGCCCTCGGCTTCGTGTTCGCGCATGGCCTGGAGAAAGGCGGCCACCACATGGGTGGGCGGGGTGTAGCGCCACTGCCCGGTTTTCTCCATGTATTTCCACTGGTCATGGAGATCGAGGGACAAGCTATGGCACTGGCCGGCTGATGCCGATAGCAATTCCCGTTCAACAATGGCGAAGCCAAAACCTGGCACACCCTCGAAGCACTTGTTGGCTGACGACACGAGGGCCGCACAGGGCAGCTCGACCACATTGATTGGCAAGGCGCCAAATGCGCTCATGCTGTCGATGATCAGGCGCTTGCGTGCCTTTCGGCACGCTTCGGCAATCTCTTCGATCGGATTAAGAATGCCGGAGCTGGTTTCACAGTGAACCACCACAACCTGTTCAATCTCGGGATGCTCTTGCAAGGCAACGGCAACCTCGTCGCCGCGCGGCGGATGGTAATCCCCCTTATCAATGGCCAGATACGGGCGCCCCAGCGTGTCGAGAATCTTGCCGATCCGCTGTCCGTAGGCACCGTTCATCAACACCAGGGTTGTACTGGTTGGAGGAATTACCGTGCCAAGCGTGGCTTCCACCGCGAAGGTGCCGCTGCCCTGCATGGGCACGCAGACGTGGCTATTCCTGCCGCCAGCCACCTCAAGCAGCCGTTCACACACTTCAGCCGTTAGGCCATTGAAGTCGCCATCCCAGGAGCCCCAATCGCGCAACATGGCCTGTTTCACGGAGAGGCTGGTGGTCAATGGACCGGGAGTGAGCAGATACGGATCTTTCTGGATCATAGAGATCTCCATCGGATTTAGCCGGTGCGCTTGCGAGCGCGAGCCTCGGCGCAGCGGCGTATGAAATCGGGGCTATAGGAATCAATGGCCCCGAAGCGATCCGGGCGGAACGGTTCGGGGGTTACGAAGGGACTCTGATTGGTTGCCAGCTCAGCGACTAACCGGCCGATACCACCGGACATGCCGATACCCGCGCCGGAGCAGCCGGTGGCGGCAATGAAGCCCTCGACACCAGGCATTGGGCCCAGCAGGGCAAAACCATCCGGCGTGTAACTTGAGACATTGCTGACGTAATGAGCCAGTTGTAACTCGTCCAGCGCGGGAAGCTGTGAGCGAAGTGCCTCGTAGCCGCTTTCAAGGGCCAGGTCGCCCGTCGGGTCCGTATCGAAACGAAAACCATGGAGGTTGTCCGGTAAGGCATTTGGATGAGCCACGACCGATTGCGGGTCTCGCAGCCCGAATAACAATCCGCCCACTTCCGGGCGCGCGTATGCGCCGCTATCGGGCAGAATGGTCATCGGGCCGTTCGTGGTAATGCGTGGGTGCGGCGCTGATATCCAGTAGTGACTGCGAACCGGCGCCATGCCAAGGTGAATTCCCGCCTGCATTGCCAGCGCCGTACTCCAGGGACCGGCGGCATCAATGACAGTTCCGGCAGAGATCGTCTCGCCATTTTCGAGGCGCACGCCGGTGACCTTCGAACCTTTTCTCAGGAGTTCGCTGACCGTCCGTTTCAAAAGAATCCGGGCGCCATTGCGCCTGGCGTCAGCTGCATAAGCGAGGCAGAGGGTGTAGGGATCAATGTAGCCGTCATCTGGCACCCAAAGTGCAGAGGTGTCGGATGACAGCTCAAGCCAGGGGGCCAGTTGCATAGCTTCGTTGGTGCTGACCAACTCGGCGCAAACCCCGGACTCAGCCGCACGTTGCGCTGTTTGCTCGATCTGCCGCCATCCTTCCGCTTTCGCCGATACCTGCAGGCTACCTACTTTTTTCAGAGGCAGCGGCTCGCTCTGGGTGTCACCCAGCTCATCGATGACGCGAAACGTTTCCATCGCCATATCCGTGAGCGCACGGTGCGTGCGAACACGGGTCAGCAAAGCGGCTGCGTGGCTAGTAGTTTGCTCACCCAACCTATGACGTTCGACAACGACAACACCAAGGTCAGGCGTCTTGCTTAGATATCGCGCTATGGCGCACCCAAGGATGCCGCCTCCAATGATAACGACATCCGGATGATAGACTGTGGGCATAATTGCTCCTCGCTCATCTGGTATAGACCAGTTTGACGAGGAACTATGACGATTTCGTGAAAGCCTAATGACAGTCCAGCGGCGCGGTCGCCGCGGATCAGCTCACCTCGACCTGGATGCTCAACGCATCGTGCAACCAGAACTCTTCATCAAATTCAACGAAACAGCCGTCGGCATCCCGACTGCAACGGGTAACGTAGAGGCCTGCTGTACCCGCCGTCACCCCAATTGCACTGGCTTGAGGATCCACCAGCGCCGTCGGATACATTTCGATTTGCTTACCGCGTAACTCTACGCCGTACTGCTCCCGCAGCAACTTCCAAAGGGAGCGGTCGAAGTTGTAGGTTTCAATACCTGGCAGACGCTTGGGATTCAGGTAAATGTTCTCGACCAATACCGGCCGACCATCAATCTGCCGGCGGCGCCGAAGCCAGACAATCGGGTCACCAACCGCCATGCCAGTCCGGGTGGCCAACCAGCTGTTAGTTTGCGTGGACGTCACATCGAGTGTCTCGGTTGCAGGGACACGGCCCTGCGCTGTCACATTCTCCGAGAAGCTGTAGTCATGTGTGGGTTTGTAAATCAGTCTTGGCGGAGACACAAACCAGCCTCGCCGGTTCGAGCGGTAGATCCGGCCTTCCGCTTCTAACTGAGCCAACGCCAAGCGGGTCGTCACCCGAGTAGTATCGTGCTCCTCCGCGAGAATACGCTCCGAGGGCAACCGGGTATTCGGCGTTAGAAGCCCTTTTGCGATCTGGGCAGCCAAGTGATCTCGAACTCTCAGATAAAGAGGCGAAACGCTTTCCTCATCGACCCGCTCCTGCATGTTATGGCTCCTTAGCCTAACCAAACCGGCCAAAATAGACCAAAAACGTGACAAAATTGTGACAAATACCCGGTAACTTTCGCGCCACCGCTTCGCCCCGCCTACGAAGGTAGAGGTCTCTAGCTCAGTAGCTTCCTATTAGAAGTGTCCGGAAGCATTCGTTGTGGACTGTAGAAAGTTGGCTGTAGGTCAATGGCGGTAAACACCAGCTTAGCCCACCATCGTGATCGCGAGTTCTAACACGGAATTAATTGACGTTTGAAATTTGCTCCGCCAACCATACTAAATGAAAGGCCAGTGACTAGCCTGGAATTCTCAGGGTCGGCGGGAAAGCCTGACGCGAATGTTCGCTTTTGTTTAGCCGAGGTCCGTAATTGACTTTGGTCGCAAAGCGAACATTCAGACGATGAGATAACACTTTAGTTTATTAGTATGAGGGCACGTTAGAAGAGCCAATCGATTAGCTAACGATTTTCATGGCAGCTAAACAATCTCTGATTTGTTCTGGCGCTTGAGGGCGGCTAAATAAGAATCCTTGATATCGCTTGCAGCCAAGGTTTACGAGAGCCCTGAGTTGCGCCTCTTCTTCAATACCTTCAGCAACCACAGACAGGTTCAGGCTTTGAGCCAGTTGCAGAATAGCCCTTACAATGGAGTAGCCCTCTTCGTACAGCAGCAATGTATCCACGAAACTCTTGTCAATTTTCAGCTCGTCAATGGGCAACTGTCTGAGATAGGAAAGCGAGGAGTAGCCGGTTCCGAAATCGTCTAATGAGAAGCTAACACCGAGGCGGCGCAGGCGATTCATTTGCGCGATACAGCCATCAATATTCTCAGCAACGACGCTTTCGGTTATCTCCAGCTGAAGGCAGTGAGCCGGAAGATTTGTTTTGGTCAGCACCTCTTCGACTTTGGCCGGAAAATCGTCCATGGCCAGCTGGCTTTGACTTACGTTAACTGCCAGGGTCCAATTCTGAATTGGATACTGTCGGCGCCAGGCGCTCATCAATTTGCAGGCGTGCACCAAGACGGCCTCGCCAAGCGCCGGCATCAGATTCTGACCTTCTGCAATGTCGATAAACTGCCCTGGATTCAACACGCCCCTCTTGGGGTGATTCCAACGGACGAGTGCTTCGAAACCAACCCATCGACCACCGGGGTCTACTTTGGGCTGAAACCACGGAGCAATTTCCTCTGTACGGTTCAGTGCAAGGATCAAATCACGCGTCAGATCATGCTCATCGATGAGCTTTTTCTGCATGGCATCATCGAAAACGCTGAGGCAGTTCTTGCCCTTCTTTTTTGAATCGTACATGGCAATGTCGGCCATGCGCATCAGTTCACTGGCGGGAATGCTGTCTCCATCGAACAGCACGATCCCGAGGCTCGTGGAAACAGACTTGGTATCTCCCAAGATTTTGGTCGGTGATGAAGCGGCTTGTAAAAGCGCTTGACCAATCGCCAGGGACTTCTCTTTTGCTTTCTCAGTGGTTTCGCCAAGCCCGCTCAAGATAAACAGGAATTCATCGCCACCCAATCGTGAGAGGTCGCCGGAATGCGGTAAAACTCGCTTGAATCGACCAGCAATCTCCACGAGGAGATCGTCGCCAAACCTGTGCCCGAGTGTGTCGTTAACGGATTTGAAGTCGTCGAGATCAGACAAAAGCACCGCTCCGAACTGTCCAGTGCTCGCGCAGGATGCCATTGCATGATCGAGTTTTGTTCGGATAAGGCGCCGATTAGGCAGTTTGGTCAACGGATCGAAGTATGCCAACTGCTCGATGGCTTGAGTTTGGTTCTTTTGCTCGGTGATATCTCGAACAATGGCAACGAATCGGGGCTCGTCGCCTTCAAGTTCTATATACTGGAGGAAAACCTCTACTGGGATATCAGAGCCGTTTTCCCGCCTGTGAACAGTCTCAAAATTGAATCGTGGTATTCTTCGCTCGACCAACGGCCGAACCAGCTCTCTGAACTCGGTTTCATCATAACGTGGCTTGATGTCGTAAGGGTGCATTCCCAGCAATTCAGCTTCTGAATACCCGAGCTGGTCAAGGGCGCCTTGATTAACATAGAAAAACCTCAGGGTTGCCGCATCAAACATGAATACACAGTCCAGTGTGCTGTCGAGTGTTTGCCGAAAGCGTTCTAGCTTTTCCTTACTCCGTTTCTCAGCGTCAATATCGGTCTGAATGGCCATGAAGCCGGAGATTTGATCTCCACCTAATCTCAGTGGCTCACAGTGAATACGAACCCAATAGGGTCTGCCGCTTCGGTGGTAATTGATCAGCTCTACCTCAAAATCCTGGTACTCACTGAGCCGCTGACGCATGCGCGCAACGGTTTCAGGGTCCGTTTGCTTGCCTTGCAGGAAGGATCCGGGTTTCCGGCCGGTCACTTCTTCAAGACTGAAACCCGTGACTTTCTGAAATCCATCGTTGACCCAGTTGATTCGGCCTTCCAGATCAGTAACCACTACACCGTTACTGGTTTGGCGTGCGACTTCTGAGAGCAGAGCAATCTGAGCGTTCTTGTCATGAAGGCTGGTTTGGAGCTCTTCTAAAATTTTTATGTCCAAATGATCCCGAACAAGTCGGGCTAAACGCTCTACTGCATCACGGCGGCCTTCCGTCAGCGCGTTTCCATCTGGCCACTCAACCAAGAGGCTTCCTACGGCTGCGCCGGCACGATTGATGAGATCGATCGTCAGAGATTCCTGGGCAGGAGGCTCAAAATGATTACCGAAAGAAACTGGCTCCGAACCGCCAAGATTAAGTAAGACTCGGCATGGGCCATGCCGAAACTCAAATAGGTCGATCAAATCATGCAGAACATTATTGGCGTGCATGCTCAAACTTCATCAGGGTAAAGCATGAAAATCCTTTTCGACCGACTCGATTCACGAAGAACGTTCCGTAGGTTTAGTTGACATATAACAACTACGCCAGAGCTAGTCAGTCCGATCAGGTGCTTTTGGGAGCGAGGCAACCCGCATTTCGAAACAGAAAACGGAGTGTACGCAATTCAAGCGCCAGACGCTGCGTTATCGTTCTAAGCCGTTAGTCTATAAGGGTATTTTCGGTCGATGCCCAAGAGGCTCTTTTTTAATACAAGAAATGCTAATTCCTGGTTCAATAATAAAACATAACTAACTGAATGAATTGTCATTTTTAAATTTTTCGAAAGGATAAAAATTGCCCTACTTTGTTGCTGACATCCTGTTACTTTCTAAATGACTTCAATACGTTACAAAAAACCATTGGAGTTGTGCGAATACGTGCCGATACTAACTACATACAAGCTCGTTCCGATACAACTTAAGGAAAAGCCCTGTGCGTAAGAACCTGCCGGTTACTGACACGGAAAAGACATTCTCGAAAACCCAGAAATTGATCTCAGCGACGGACCTCAGAGGTAAGATCCTTCACTGCAACGACGCATTCGTTGACGTGAGTGGGTTCAGTCGAGATGAGTTGATTGGCCAGCCCCATAACATCGTTCGGCATCCAGACATGCCGCCTGAAGCCTACGAAAACATGTGGTCCCATCTGAAAGCAGGGCGTCCGTGGATGGGGTTGGTGAAAAATCGTTGTAAAAACGGTGATTTTTACTGGGTAAGTGCCTACGTTACACCTGTCACGTCAAATGGTGATGTAGTCGGGTACGAATCAGTGCGCTCTTGTCCAGAGCGTGACGACGTAAAGCGTGCCGAAAAACTCTATGCAAACATTCGTAGTGGCAGGACAGGCAATCCCATTTCGAAGCGATTCGCCCCCAGCACGGTGTTTTTGAATGCGGTATTCATCGCTGCACTGATTTTATTTCTCGTTGGACAACAGATGGTATCTGAGATCATCTTGGCGGTTGGCGTGGTCGCGTATGCAATTTGGGTCAATATTTCGAAGCGACAGCTGATACAGTCAATTACGGATCTCATGGGTAAGACTTTTACCGACGATCTGGCGGCTCGCAGTTACACAGACGATGATTTGCAGCTTGGCAGAATAAAGGTAGCGGTAAAGGCGCAGCAGGCGCACTTGGACGCGGTGCTTACGCGAATTGAAGATTCCGCCGGCAGTGTTCGGGCCGGCGCCATGCAGGGCCTGGAGATCACCTACGAGGCGCAGGAAACCCTCCGCAAGCAACAGGCAGAGACCGAGCAGGTTGCGGCAGCCGTGCATGAGATGTCCCAGACCATCGCAGAAGTCTCCGCGAATGTTCAGCAAACGGCAGAGAAAGCTGAAAGTGCCAGTGAGTTTGCTGACCGTGGCACCGCTGTTGTGGCGCAAACCCGCGAATCTATCCAGAACCTCAAGACAACCGTTCATGGTATCAGCGAATCGGTGGGTGAGCTGTCCGCCGAGAGCGGAAAAATTGCCGGCGCCGCGAAAATCATCGAGGACATTGCCGAGCAAACCAATCTGTTGGCATTGAATGCCGCGATTGAAGCCGCAAGGGCTGGAGAGCACGGCAGAGGGTTTGCCGTCGTTGCGGACGAAGTCCGAAGTTTGGCAAAACGTACCCAGGATTCCACCCGAGAAATTCACGGCATCATTGAAATGCTACTAAGGCGGTCTTCCGAATCGGTGAAGGTAGCAGAGCAAGGCAACGAGGCTGCCGACGAGGGCCTCGAACGAATGCTTGAAGCCGAAGAAACGCTTAACCAAATAACCGAGTCCGTGGGTACGATCGCAGACATGGCGGGCCAGATGGCGGCAGCTGTTGAAGAACAGGCGCAAGTCTCTGATCAAATCAACGAGCAGGTAGAACACATTTCCGTGCTGGCGTCCGACAACCTCGACAAAGGTGAGCAATCAACGGCCAGTGTCCAGAAGATGGAAAAGATTGCCGGAGAGCTTCATGAGTTAGTCGTGAGGTTCAAATAACGATGTCTAACGATCTCCAGCCGGGATTCGAACGGCGCACTCTGATTTCTGCGCTGTTGGACGCCGCAGTCGACGCAGTGATCGTGATCGACCAGCAAGGCGTGATTAGAGAATGCTCTCACTCCACCTCTGCTCTTTTTGGCTATCTCCATGAAGAAATGCTGGGAAAAAATGTCTCGATCTTAATGCCAGAACCCGATTCGTCATCCCATGATAAATACATCAGCAATTACCTGAATTCGGGGCGTGCCCAGATTATTGGTGTCGGACGCGACGTGCGAGGAAAGAAAAAAACGGGCGAAACCTTTCCAATGCATTTGTCGGTCGGGGAGTCCGTCCTGGACGGCGAGCGGCTCTTCGTTGGTATCTGCCATGACTTGACGTCCTATCATGACGCGCTGCAACAACTGGCGATTGCGGAGCAACGTTACAGTGAAATCCTTCACAGTCAGAAGCAGTTCATCTGCCGGCTGGACAGTAACCTGAGAATCACATTTGCCAACGCCTCTCTTATGCAGGCGCTGGGCGTAAAAGACGAAGCTCTTCTGGGCCGCCCTATCATGATTTTCACGGAAGAACAGGGAGAGGCTGCACGAGAAATACTTTCCGCACTTTTCTCGGGCGAAAATCAGGCCGAAGAAATTTCAGTAAAAATTTCCATGCGCTCAAACTCCGGCGGTCGGGCACTGGTTGACTGGACTTTCCGTCGAGCTGTTGAAACCTCGATCGGCGGAGTGGAATTACAGGGCTTTGGTATCGACATTTCTGACCAGGAAAAAGCACTCCGGCAGGCACGATATTTTCGACGGCACGACCCTCTGACAGGCTTTCTGAACAAACGAAGCTTTGTAGAAGCCTGTCAGCATTGGGTAGCTGACAAACCTCGTGTTGGGTTCTTTCACATGGATTGTGCTCGCTTTGGCCTAATTAACCAGCGCTATGGCTATGAGGTGGGAGATGCCGTCCTGATTGAGACGGCGGCACGGATCAAACACCATATCGACCGTCCAAATGTCTGCGCAAGAATTGGAGCAGATGATTTTCTCATCGCCGTGGAGCTCGGAGAATCTGAGGATCCACTCTCTTTTGCGGAAGGTCTTCTCGCCCACGTGACCAGACCATTCTTGATTGATAATCATCGACTTCAGCTGGAAGGACGGATTGGCGTCGCCATTTTCCCGGAGCATTCAACAGTCGTTGAGAATCTGCCTGAATTGGCCGAATCCGCTGTTCTGATTGCAGGGAAACGACGCGGCACCGGGGTCGCATTTTTTGATCCTGAGCACCAGAGAGCCATGCAGAGGCGTCTAGACATCGAACAACGTCTGAAAGATGCACTGCAAAATGACAATATCGAAATCTTTCTTCAGCCAAAATACACCGTCGAGGATAGCCGCCTTTCTGGATTTGAGGCTCTAGTGCGTTGGACCGACTCTGACCTGGGACGGGTCTTTCCGGATGAGTTTGTCGCCGTTGCCGAGCAGTCTTCCCTTGGCTTTGAACTCGACAAGTACGTGATAGGCGTTTTCTTGAACATCGTTCAAGAAAACGCCGCGAACAACAGGAAGGTGCTGCCGATTGCCGTCAACATCACCGCCAATCATTTTGCCGATACCGGTTTCGGGGTTTTCTTGCTCAACGAGCTGACCAAACGTGATTTACATCCTTCTGCCATTGAACTTGAAATTACGGAAGGCGTGATCATGGAGCGTTCCCGGACCGCTTACGAGAACCTGGCGCTGCTTCGTGAGAACGGAATTCGAATTGCCATCGACGATTTTGGAACCGGATACTCATCGTTAAGTTATCTGAGAAACCTTGAAGTTGACGAGTTGAAGATTGATCGTTCTTTCATAGAGGAAGTACTGACAGCTCATGGTTCAGCGCTTGTTCAGTCGGTTATTCAGATAGCGAAAGCGTTCGGCATTACCGTTGTAGCTGAGGGCGTTGAAACTGAGGATCAACTGAATGCTCTCCGCAGCATGGGTTGCGACTATTGCCAGGGCTACCTTCTTGCCAGGCCTATGCCAGCCGCCCAGGCCCTGAGCCTACTTTAAGAAAAGCAATCGAGTGTTTTTATGTCCGGTTCGTGGTTGGAAAAGCAACGACTAAAGGCATTGCGCAATCTTGGCATCCTAGACACGCCTCCTGAGGAGCGTTTTGAAAAGCTCACCAAGATCGCCCGACGTTTTTACAACGTTGAAATCGCAATGTTCACGCTCGTCGATGAGCACCGTCAGTGGTTCAAGTCCAAGCAGGGTCTGGATGTTGATGAGACTCCCAGAAACATGGCGTTCTGCGATCACACCATTCAGCAGGACAAGATTCTAATCGTCGAAGATGCGCAAAACGATCCACGGTTTCATGATAACCCGCTAGTTACAGGCGCCCCCTATATCCGATTCTATGCCGGGATGCCGGTCAGAGAGCCCAGTGGCTTCAAAATAGGGACTCTCTGCATTATTGATCCCGAGCCCCGGGCAGTCGCTGAGTTCGAGTTGGATGTACTCAGAACTCTAGCCAGTCTGGTGGAAGATGAACTCGAAAATGCCTATGTTCGGGGCGAAGATCATGAGTACGTCAAAATATCCGAGCTGAGCCGCTCTATTCACCGTGCCCAGAACATTTTTCTGACACATGAAGATCAGGGCGCTGCCTTTGAGTTGATGTTGAACGATCTGTTGGTTTTAACCAGCAGCCAGTTCGGCTTTATCGGGGAAGTACTTCATCACGCCAATGGTGACCCTTACCTGAAAGTTGGTGCCATTACCAATCTCGCCTGGAATGCGGAAACGGAGGCTCTCTACCAACAGGTGCAGAGGCGGGGGATGACCTTCGAGAACCTTGATAACCTGATTGGCTCGTCCCTCTTATCCGGAGAGATCGTGGTTTCCAATGAATTTTCTGCGGATCCACGCAGAGGCGGCCTACCAGATGGCCATCCGACAATATCCTCGTACATAGGCGTGCCCATCTTCTCGGGGGATGCGCACATAGGCCTCGTAGGTTTGGCCAATCGGCCCACCCCCTATTCCGACAAAATTGCGCACGAACTGGAGCCGTTGCTTCAAACGGTTGGTCAGCTGATCGAACGTAAGCGCCTGTTTCAGGAAAAAATGGAGCATGCCAGAAAGCTTGAGCGGGCTGCCAACTATGATGCGCTTACTGGCTTGCCCAACCGCAGCCGGCTGACCGAGCTTTTCGAGCAAGAGTTATTAGAGGCAGACAAGCGGAGTGGGTCTGTTTCCGTCTGCTTCCTGGATCTTGATGGCTTCAAGGATATCAATGATAACCACGGGCACTCTGTGGGTGACTATGCCCTTAAAACCATTGCAGACAGACTGAGCAACTCAATCAGGGAACACGACATCGTGTCGCGCCTGGGTGGCGATGAGTTCGTGGCTATCCTCCGTGATGTCGATAGTCATCAGGTGTATGAGCGTATGCTGAAGGCAATTCGCGAACCCATCCAGTTCGGACAATTCCGATTCGAGTTGTCCGGTAGTATGGGAGTGACCGTTTACCCGGGCGACGATGCAGACAGCGACATGCTGATGCGCCATGCCGATCAAGCCATGTACGCCGCGAAAGAATCTGGCAAAAATCAGTTCCAGATATTTGATCTGGAGACACACGTTACCCGGAAAGAGCGCGTCAAGATCCTTGAGCAGATACCTGAAGCCCTCCAGAAGCGTCAATTGGAGCTATTCCTTCAGCCCAAGATCAATATTGAGCAACAATCTATCCTTGGCTTCGAGGCACTGATTCGATGGAATCATCCTGAGGAAGGACTTTTAACACCCATTCAGTTTTTGCCGCACCTGGAATATACCGAATATGCCATTGCCGTCGGAAGGTTTGTACTCAATGAAGCCGTCAGGTTTTTAAGGTATTGGCAAGACCATGGAGTCTCTTGTTCCATCAGTGTAAACCTCAGTCCTTCTCACTTTCTGAGTGACCACTTCCTGGGCGATTTGGCAGGCAGCATCGCTGGTCTTGATGAAGCCATGAGGCCTCGTTTGATTCTAGAGATTTTAGAAACGACGGCACTTGATGATGCCCGTAGCGTGATACGCCTGCTAACAGAGTGCCGTGCATTGGGAGTCGAAGTTTCGATGGACGATTTCGGAACGGGCTATTCGTCCTTGGATTATTTCCGGAAACTGCCTGCGGATGAAATCAAAATCGATCGTTCTTTTGTGACGGATATGCTCCAAGATCCAGACGACGAAATGATTGTTGGGGCGATCATCGGGCTGTCGAAGCACTTCCGCAGACGGGTAATTGCAGAGGGTATAGAAAATAAGGCGACGGCGGATAAACTTCTTCAATTGGGATGTGTCATAGGTCAGGGATACCATTTTGCGCGACCTATGCCGTTTTCTGAGGCGATGGCTTGGGCCGAAGACTTTAATACTCGAAAGTCGGTTTAGTTGATTTTTACCAAGAAGCCAGCACGGCAGAGTGCAGAGAGAGGGACAGGGAAAGAAAAATTATGAAAGTTTCTGCTGAGACCCGCCTGACGGCGATACTGGAGGGTACACGCGCTGGTACTTGGGAATGGCATGTCCAATCCGGCGAATTGGTTATCAATGAACGTTGGGCCCAGATGCTGGGATACGAGCCCTCTGATTTGGAACCCATTTCCATCAAGACCTGGGAAAACCTCACTCATCCGCATGACAGAAGGGCCGCGCAAGCGAAAATTGAGAGGGTGCTTCAGGCAGAAGATGAAAGTTACGAGTCTGTGCTCCGTATGCGACACAAGGATGGAAGTTGGCGGTTTATTCACGCCAGGGGCATGGTTTTCAGAGATGAAGATTTGGATGGCCCATGGATTGTTGGTACCCACCTCGACGTTACCCAGCAGAAGCAAACTCAGCATCAACTGTCGCAGTTAGCCGAATCCTTGCCAGGTATCATCTACTCGTTCGTGATGGAGCCGGATGGAACCTACTACTATCCATATATCAGCCGTAAAACAGAGGATTTTTACGGCTTCCCACCTGAAGTCGGAATGGAGCGTCCTGAGAGTATTTTCGAAGTGATCCATCCTGATGATCTTGAGGTGGTCAAGGATACGATCGAGTACTCCTACGAGTCACTTTGCCAATGGGTCTGCGATTATCGAGTGCTCGTGGATGGTACATCCAAATGGATGAGAGGCATTGCTCAGCCTGAACGTGAAACGGATGGAACGGTCACCTGGCACGGGATGGTAATCAGTATTGACGATCAGAAAAAACTGGAAGAAGAGCTTCAACGGCTCTCGACGATTGATGAGCTCACGGGGGCATATAACCGTCGCTATGTGCTTGCAGAGCTTGAGTCACAGCTCGCCAATCATGCCCGACATGGCAGCGCCTTCTCTCTGATCTCAATGGATATTGATCACTTTAAAGCCGTGAATGACACCTACGGTCATCTAATCGGAGATGACGTACTTAAACGGTTTTCCGACATTGTTTCGGCCCGTATCAGAAAAACGGATATCTTTGCCAGAACCGGTGGGGAAGAATTCTTGATTTTGATGCCGCACACGGAAATTTCAGATGCTCATATTCTCGCAGAAGGGCTCAGAGAAACGCTGGAAGCCCTACGATTCAGAGCGTCTGATAAAGAACATATCCAGATAACCATCAGTGCCGGAATTGTAGGTTGCCACAGTCGACAAGTCTCGGATATATCAGAATTGCTGGCGCAGTGTGATCAATCTCTTTACGAGGCGAAGAGGTCAGGTCGCAATAGATTGATGCTCAGGGAGTTGTGAAGCTCAATAAGCGCCCTTGATCAACTGAATACCGGGGGTCAGGACCTCAACCCAGGCGCTTTCAAGTGTTTGCGTATGCTCGGGATCATGCTTGCGAACGGTTTTAAGCAAAGAGCTCAACCAGAGGTCGTACCATTCCGGCTTGATGTCGTAGTGATTCCTGTTATGACTCTCGCCCAAAGCGCGTAACTTGCGGTCTGACATGCCTCTGGCATGGAGGATCAGTTGCATGATTCCATTACGAAGCAGATGTCTTTGCGCTGCCATGTCAGTGTTGATGAAACGATTTTTGATTACTTCCGAACTGGACATGAAGTAATCATAGAAATCGATGAAGAAGGCGTCATTACGGCAGCAGCGTCCGTAGCTTTGAAAAACAAGGTCTGTATTATTCATGGTGTAATTTCATCCCTGAGGCAGAGTTCCAAAACCCGGGGACAATATACTCATTCAAAAAGGCCTTTTCCGTCAGGATTTGTAACGGTTTTCTAATTAAAAGCCTTCTGTAGGCGATGCACACTTCTCGAACTCTCCCATAAGTGCCCGCCATACTTCACTTGGTGTTCGTGATTGTTGAGCCTTCCTGCACGTGTCGCACACCTGGTACTAGGGGCTAGAACCGGTTTGAGTTTCCTGTGCTAAGTTTTTCTACCATCAGATTCCGATTTTCCATAATCGATCGGCGATCACTCAGACCTCTCGACGGCTGAAAATAGACCAAAACGCGTGAGATCCGAATGTTCGCTTTTGTTTAGGGTATTGCCTTGGATGCGGGCGTTCGCAAAGCCAATATTCAGATGGTGCGGTAACGCCTGCAGCGCATCGCTCAGCCGCCTAGATAAGACAGTCGGATTTACAATCCGCGACATGTTTACTCCTATTCAACCGAGATCTACTTAAATCGGCCAATTGGCAATTCTATCTCCGACTACCATCAGAAACAGCGGCAACGGTGAAATCGCAACCGCCACAACCAGTATGAAGCGGTGAATGGGAAACATCCTGCTCATTCCGGCCGCTAACGCCAGCCCACCACCCCCTCCCAGAACTATGTTGCCCGGGAGGTTGATGGCGAGCATCAGAGTGATGTAACGGTGCTTCAAGAGCCACGGCACCCATCTCTGAGGTGATTTTTCAGTCAGACGAGCCAGTCTTTGTCCGGTATCGAGCCCGTGGAAAGTCTCCAAAAACGTAGCCGCCCGGACGAGATGCACTTCTCGCAAAAACCGGGTGAGACTCTTTTCCGGTAAAAACCGTCCAACGAGAAAGGCCAGACAAAGAGAAGTCAGAGTGCATCCATACACCAAGGGCACGATCTCAGGCCCGAGGATCATCATCAATGCCAGCCCGATCTCAACACCAGGCACGAACGGCAGCGCCATCAAAAGAATGTAAGCGGCCATGGAGGTCATGATGAGGTTATGCAGCATGGGCTCGTTTGATGGCCGAATATCCACGTCCAGGCCATCAATAACGCCCCGCGTCAGCAGGTTGCCCCCGACAATAATTCCGATCAGAATCGAAAGCTTCAGTAGCCCTGCCAAACGTCGCTCGGCTGACATGGCCGGCCGGATCATGGATTGTCGGTCTCCACCAACCGACCCTTGAACCAGAACTCTTTTTCAAAGTCCCAGTACCAACGCTTGTTTACCCACGTAAAGGAGCCTTCGATATTGTCCTCGCGCACGGTACCCCGCCAGTGCATCATCGCGTCAGACTCGGTGCACGGCACGTCTGCTCGCATCTCAATAGCGCCATCCTGAGCCCTTCTCACCCAGTAATCGACCTTTGCATAGCCGCAGCGCCTCTCGCACTCCTTAGATACGAACTGGCCGTCTTCGAAAACTAGGATGTCGTCGACGTCCATGGGCTTCCCCACCGGCCCGAGCTTGCTCTTGAAGGCTTTCCCATCCAACGACGCCATAGGCACTGGAGTCAGGTCCTCAGCGAGCGAGTAATGCGATATGGCGAAAAAAAACAGCGGAATCACGAGCCAAACAAACGCGTGACTTGAAACTGGAGATGAAAAACTTTCAGAGAGGCTTGGTTTTAAATCAGAAGCATGTTCCATAGTCTCACCCTCTGATTATAAGCTTGGTTAATTTTTACCCACCTCACCGACATAATAAAGCAGTTCCAACAACCAGAGAAGATGTAGCTAAAAGCACTAGTACCCGCAAAAAAGGCCGCACCCGTTGAATACATGTGCCCTGCTTGTCGTAAGTCTATGTTGAGTCGTATTTTTCTGATAGTGAGTAGTACTAAGAAGAGGTAGGTGTAGTAGGGCCATACGAGCCCAATGCGCTTTCCTTGGAGCCCTCAGCACAACTCCAGAATCAAATGCTGTGCTCGACGTTAAAATTTGCTTTGTCGTTTTCTCGGAAGGTTCCGCTGGTTAAGCAACCAGAATGAGCGTAGCTTAAAAGATTCAAGCTGCGCATGCAGAACCAGTCCCTGGTATTCTGTAGTCAGTTCCTGATCGCCTTACGTCATGCCGGCTCCACCAGCAATATGGATACTGGAGTCTCGCTATGAAATCTTCACTTCGCTTTGCTGTTCTTTTCTCCTCCCTAGGCCTAGCTTTTCCCGCAATCGCGGACCAGGAAACCATGAACGATGCGGATACGGCCAGCGCTGGCAACTCCATCGGTACCGTCAACTTTCAGGTCAACTGTGCAGAGGCGGTGCGTGCGGATGTGGATCATGCGCTGGGGATGATGCATCACATGATGTACACCCAGGCCCGATCCGAATTTGAGGCGGTTGTTCAGACTGAGCCCGGCTGTGCCATGGCCCACTGGGGAATCGCTACCACGCTGTTCCAGCCCTTGTGGGGCACCATCCCTGGAGCCGCCGATATTGCTCGTGGCCGGGAGGCCATTCAGAAAGCCCGTGCAGCTGCAAAAGATCCGCGCGAAAAATCGCTGATTGAGGCCACGGGAGCCTTCTTCGATCCTGAAACCGATATGGTCAGTGAGCGCTTAGCGGGTTGGACCAAAGGCATGGAGGAAACCTATCGGGCGTATCCTGACGATCTAGACGTTGCCTCGCTTTACGCGTTGTCGCGGATGACACCGTCGCTGTCTCCCAATGACCCGAAGGCGGTGCTCGACGAAGCCGAACAGGTATTGCGTGAAGCCTGGAAAACCGAGCCTACTCATCCCGGAGCGGTTCATTACACGATCCATTCCACGGATGCGGATGGCCGAGCAGGCAATGCCACTGAAATCGTTGCTTCGTATGGGGCGATTGCCCCAGATGTGCCTCATGCGCTGCATATGCCTTCCCACATCTATGTCCGGCTCGGAGATTGGCCCAAAGTAATTGAATGGAATCGCCGCTCGGCTGAGGTAGCAGTGAACCACGTCGCAGACGGTGCCAAATCATTCCACTACATCCATGCGCTGGATTATCTGGTTTATGGTCATCTCCAACGGGGTGAAGACAGCGCAGCACGGAGCGTATGGGCGGAAGCGCAGGCCAATGGCCCTCATCAGGCGAACTTTCCTGGGGTGTTTCATCAAGCCTCCATTCCGGCAAGGCTGGCTGTTGAAGCCCATGACTGGGAAGCGGCTGCGGCACTCTCTCCCTATCAGTCAGAAGCGATCAACTGGGAGCGGTTTCCCTGGCCGGCTGGTTTGATTACGTTTGCGCGGGGCCTGGGCGCTGTGCACACGGATGACCTGAAAGGCGCACGCGAAGCAGAACAGCGGTTGGCGACTCTGGTGGAAAAGGCGAAATCCGGTGCAGACCAACGTTTCTCAACCTACGTTGAAGTAGACCGCCGGATTCTGGCTGGCTGGATCGCTAAGGCCGAGGGTAATCCCGAGATGGCCATCAAGCTTATGCGGTCGGCTGGAGAGTTGGAGGCCAGCGTTGAGAAGCATCCGGTTACCCCCGGTGCGTTACTGCCACCGTACGAGGCTCTTGGAGGTCTGTTGGTTGCCCTTGATCGTCCGGTTGAGGCGCTGCTTGCCTACGGAAGTTCGGATCGCACCTGGCCGCAACGTTATAACACGCGCCCAAGCGGCTGAGGCTGCGGGCGATGAGGAGTCAGCTGAGCTCTGGGTTCGTCGGTTGCGGGAGACGGCACCGCGGACCGAGCGTGTATCGACACGGTCACAAGGTTCGGTAGCCAGGAGTTATTAGTCGGCGGTATTCGAGTTGCCAGAAGAGCAACGACATTGATGAATGTATTACTCCAATATTGGAGGCCGACCGTTCCTGACAAGGAGTGATGGCCGGACGCTTACTCTGTTCTTTGCACCAAGCGTTGCTCATCTGATTGCCGGAGGCCTCTCCCGGCTTTTTTCTTGAATGGGTTCTACCCCGTTTCCACGGATGGCTTTAAAATGCCTGTGGACTTACCCTAGGGCAGTAATTGGAAACCAGAGAAACGTTTGCGACGCGGGACGGTCGCAAAGCGAACGTTCAGATTCTAGAATAATGCCGATGTTCAGCTGCACTTGAGGCTGACATGGTTCTGGAGATAGCCAGGGCATCGTAAGCGGCCGGTAATCCCGTCTTGAGTCAGGCGCTGCCGTCGTCAGGATAGTGTCCACTTATTTTCTAGTGGACACTTAACATGAACGAACTAAGCGTAACCAAGCCCTACCAACGCCGTCGCCGGTTTTCCCGCAAATTCAAAGCCGAGATTGTCGCCCAATGCCAGGAACCTGGTGCATCCGTTTCCCGAATCTCACTGGATAACGGTCTCAACGCCAACATGGTCCGGCGCTGGATGAGTGAAGCGCAGCGAGCGAATAAAGCACCAGCAACACCGGGATTTGTTCCGGTTAGTCTGCCAGCGGCAACCTCTGCACCGAACAACCAATCGGTCTCGGATAAGCGTAGCACCATCCGCATCGAGATTCCCCGCGCCGGTGGCGCGGTTGTGGTGGAGTGGCCTGCTGATCAGGCGCACCAGTGTGCTGCTTTGCTTCGGGAACTGTTGAGGTGATCCGCATTGACGAGATCTGGCTGGCCACCGAACCGCTGGATATGCGGGCCGGGCCCGATAAAGCTCTGGCGCGGGTTGTTCAGGTCTTTGGTTCGGCCAGGCCGCATTGCGCCTATCTGTTCGCCAACAAGCGTGGCAACCGGATGAAGGTCCTGATCCACGATGGCCTGGGCATCTGGTTGTGTGCCCGTAGGCTGAATCGGGGTAAGTTCCACTGGGGCGAATCCTGGCGCGGTAACCAGCTGCGTTTAACCGAAGAACAGTTGTCCGCCCTGGTTCAGGGTTTACCATGGCAACGCCTTGGGGCAGACGGCGTCATCTCCATCCTGTAACCACAAGTACCGTGATATCGCTATAGCCAGAACTGCGAATCGCTTGCAGCACAGGGACTTGGCATACTAAGGGGCATGACTCAGCGCCCCGATCTCGACCAATTCTCTGCCGAACAGCTCCGTGCTCTCGCGACGGAACTGTTCGATCGTGTCGAGAACAAGGAACGGGCACTTGTGCACCGTGATGCGGTCATCGAGAAGCTGACCCATGAAGTGGCCATCCTCAAGCGCCACAAGTTCGCACGTCGCAGTGAGCAACTGGACGCCGTCCAGGGAAAACTGCTGGACGAGCTAGTCGACAGTGACCTTGCTGCTATCGAAGCCGAGCTGGACCAGGCGATGACCGAGGAGCAGAAAGCCGCTCGACCAAAGCAGCAACCCAAGCGTACACCGCTACCGCCAGAACTGCCCCGCACCCTGATCCACCACGAGCCCGAAAACACCCAGTGCCGCTGCGGTTGCCAACTCAAGCGCATTGGCGAGGACGTCAGTGAAAAGCTGGATTACGTGCCTGGCGAGTTCACCGTGGAGCGGCACATCCGGGGCAAGTGGGCCTGCAACGAATGCGAGACCTTGATCCAGGCACCGGTACCACCGCAGGTGATCGACAAGGGCATCCCCACCGCCGGTCTGCTGGTTCAGGTGCTAGTGGCCAAGTACGCGGACCATCTGCCGCTGTACCGTCAGGAACGCATCTTCGGTCGTGCCGGATTAGAAATCCCGCGCTCCACCCTGGCCGAATGGGTGGGTGCCTGCGGTGTGCAGTTGCAGCCCCTGGTGGATGCACTGAGAAATGCCCTGTTGGAGCACAGCGTTCTGCATGCCGATGAAACGCCGGTCAGCATGCTGGCTCCGGGCAAGAAGAAAACCCACAAAGCCTACGTCTGGGCCTACTGCACCACGCCGTTCTCGGACCTCAAGGCCACCGTTTATGACTTCGCTCCCAGCCGAGCAGGCGAACACGCCCGCACCTTCCTGGGTGACTGGCAGGGCAAGCTGGTCTGTGATGATTATGCTGGTTACAAGGCAGGGTTCGGCAACGGCATCACCGAAATGGGCTGCATGGCCCACGCCCGTCGCAAGTTCTACGACCTGCACGAAGCCAACAAGAGCGAACTGGCAGCCAGAGCACTGGAATACATCGGTAGCCTCTACGAGATCGAACGGGACACCAAAGACCTGCCGCCGGATAAGCGCCGGGAAATCCGACAAACCAGAGCCAAACCACTTGCCGATACGCTGCATCAGTGGATGCTGGCACACCGACAGAAAGTGCCAGATGGCTCCGGCACGGCCAAAGCGTTGGATTACAGCCTCAAACGTTGGGAAGCGCTGACGCGCTACCTGGACGATGGTGCTGTGCCCATCGATAACAACTGGGTGGAAAACCAGATCCGGCCCTGGGCGTTGGGCCGCTCCAACTGGCTGTTCGCGGGGTCACTACGGAGTGGTCAACGTGCCGCTGCGGTGATGACACTGATCCAGTCAGCAAAGCTAAACGGGCACGATCCCTATGCCTACCTGAAGGATGTGCTGACCCGACTGCCGACGCAGAAGAACAACGCCATCGACCAGCTATTGCCCCACAACTGGAAGCCGACTATACCTGACAAGGTGTGATGCCCGGACGCTTACAGGGCATCGGCAGGATCACGTGTCAGCTGCAATGTCTTGTTAATGGCAACATGCTACTTCACGTAGATTTTCTCAACTAAGCATAACTCGAAGGTCCGCTATCGTTGGGAAAGATGACGTACCCATGCAGAACTGATTTTCTGAGACAGGATTCTGTCACGCAGTTACAATCTTGTCTTTGCCGAGACGTTTAGCTTCGTAGAGGGCGCCGTCGGCGCGCTTGAGAGTGTCTTCATATGAACGATCTTCAGAGGTTATGTTGGCGGCACCCAAGCTGATTGTTGCAGCAATATCGCCCACCGAAAAATCACTCAATGCCTGCCTCAAGTTCCGCTGTAAACGCTCCGCAAACTTTAATGCCCGGTCTGGCTCGGTGTTGGGTAGGCAAACCACAAACTCATCCCCTCCAAAGCGACATGCGATGTCAGTTTTTCGAAGCTCTGGCCGACAAGTATTAGCCACTGCAAGGAGAACTTCATCCCCAACATGGTGCCCCTCGGAGTCATTTATTTTTTTGAGGTTATCCACGTCAAATATCAAAATTGCAGTTGGCACGGCATGACGGGTGAACGTTTCAAAATGTAGCGCGAGGTCGTGCTCCAGCTTCCGCCGGTTGAAAAGCCCTGTAAGCTGATCCGTATCGCTTAGCTCCCGCAGTCTGATTTCAATTTCGTGTCGCTCTGAAATATTACTTGCGACCCAAAGCACCAACGACTCCCCATCGACCTTAAAATCAAGGGCCTGGATGCGGCCTTCAAACCAGATGGGATCTTCCGGCCCCTCATCCGGCAGGCCTTTCACGTCCTTATTGCTTAACTCGTACTCTTCAACCAATAACTTTCGAGATTCAAGCGCCAAGCCTATCCGTTCAAGAAACCATTCAGCTTTGTCGGGTTTGACCAGATCTGAAATATACATCCCGATAAGCCCGGTGCCATCGTGGTAATACCGCGCATCTCGGCCGCCAAACACCGCTACATATTTACCACTGCGCGACAAGATGAACGCGGGGTCTGGCAGGGCTTCTAGAACTGCAGTCATTTGCTGAAGATCGATCATGAAAGATGTCTTTTAAATATCGCGCAACAATGCATATTATGAGGAGCGAGTATGCACTTGAAAAGAATGGCCAAACAAAAACTGAGAAAAGCTGTAACGGTGGTAGCTTCGTTGAGGTATTGAATTAATTCGTTCGATGAATGCTCTTCCTCACACTATCGTTTTCAAAACCAAAGTTGATTCGGTGGTTGCAAAGCGGACATTTTGGTCAACTCGTCAAGCTCGTTTTTACCCAACTGCTGACTTGTTCCTGTCGACCTCGGGTCGAAAGGTCTTAATGCCAATGCTGCGGCTGCGCTAACTCTGTGTGCAGCCTGTAAGGCTTACTCAGAATGTTTTGAAAGTATCTGATCACGCTTAAGATCCTTCTTGGTTGCGCCCATTTATTTGAGTCACCGCCCCACCTTTCCTTTTTGATGAGGATCTCTTTGGGGAGCTCTTCCCTGCTTCCAGTGGAGAAACTGCCTACTCCACAACTTTTTGGGGCCTATGTCGCGGATTCGGACACCAAACGGCGCCATCGGAGTTTTGAACTCGGAAACTCTTAAAACGGTGCTCTATCAGACCAGGCGGGCGGTTGCGCTTATCGTTATTTTCTTATCCTAGCTTGACCATCCGATAACAGCATCCGACCCACTGTAGCAATCTCATCGAGTATATTTTGGCCGGTGGTCGCTTCTTTAAAGACAACCCGGACGCAAGCTTGATGGCTCCCTCCCGGCATGAGGCGATCCAGAGCCAATGCGTCGGACAATGAGTTGGTTTTGCCGGCCAGCTCATGAGATCCATGGCCTCTGCAGAGACAATACCAAGTGTCTTGCTTTAACCTGAAGATATCTACGCCGTCTCCTAGGTGCACAGCAATGATTTCTTCAATATAGCTCGGTGAGATATCCGCAAGAAAGAGTTCTGATAAGTCTAACGCAACCAGATAGCATTGTTCGTTCTCCGTACATAGGTCGGAAAGCCCCTTGAGCCTAGCAGCCATGTGTTTAGCCGAAAGATTCTGTCTGCGGGGCTCGGGGTTGGTTCCAGGCGATCCAGAAAAAAGCAGGAGGCCTACCCATTCCCCTAGTTCATCCAAGGCCTGCATGTCGGCTTTGTCGGGGGCGCCGGGTTCGCGTCTGAAGACGGTGACCACCGCTATAATCAACCCCGCATCATCTAACACTGGGGCACACCACACGGAGCGAATGTCGTGAGTAAAGAAAAGCCAATCATAGTTTGGCCACCGCGTCTCATCCAACGTGTCATTGCAAGAAAAGAATTGGCGTGCTTCTGCTGTGGTGGCACAAATACTGACGGCAGGATTAAATTCGTGATGCCCTCGAAGATCCTGTATGAATGACGCAGATTGAGGGCTCGCGTGAATTTCTCTCTGACCCGGACCGGTAATCGTTGAGATGATTGCCAGGTTTTCACAACCACGCACCTGGCTCTCGACCAAACGAATCATTTTTTCAACCAGCTGCTCCCGGGGTGCGCCATGACGCATTCCCTGAAGAAGATTGGCACGTAACGAGATGCCTCGACTCGTCGCACTCACCTGGGAAGCCGGAAGAAGCCGGATTCCGAAGGACGAAACTGCTCCCTCCGGATTACTCTCCGGGTAGACTTTAATGTCAACGATTTGCCGCTGCTGCCCTTTGCTTCGCAGACGCCCAGTACATTGAAGCGAGCTACCTGTTTCCGCGGCCTGGGTAAGGGCTTCACTAATTGTGAGGGGTGCGGTGGCCTCCAGGAGATTTCCTAAGCTCAATCCGATAAGATCATCTTGCCGTCGCCCGACAAGCTCTGTGAACGGCGTTGTAACGTACTGAATCCGACCACTGCGATCGACCATAATTGCGGCGTACTTAAAAATCCCTTCCAGCGACTGTTGAAGTTGCAGTTGCTCTTCAAGTCGTGCTCGTTCTCTCGCTTTCTTGCCAAGGGAGCGACTTGCGTCAACCAATGCACTGATCAGTTGGGCACTCGTAGTCAATAAGCTCCCGACATCGTTCGGAACGCGGCTCCCCGGCTCTTTCCCCCATGCGCACAGAACTCCAAGCTTTTGCCCCCCACTGGAATAAACTGGCGTGCCCGCGTAAAAACGAGTGCCCGCATTTTTGATAACTGGGTAATCCTTTAAGGTCGGATCCTGCGATGCGTCCAGAGTCACGATCATTCTGCCTTCATTAAAGGTCACATCGCAGATCATTTCAGATCTAATCGCCCGGCTCGGAGGCTTTCCATGCGTCACCAAGTAATGTGCATACCGGTCATCAAAAAGGCTGAGCGCCGCGAACGGTTGATTAAGTTGCCGTGCGACAAGATCAATAACGACCTGTATTTGCTCTAATGCGTCGGAATTTCGACGAAGTCGTTCTAGTTCATCGTTTGGACGAGCGATCGTCGAAAGCTGTTCTGGTAAGGCCATGACGGTAATCCGTCCTCTAAAATTGACTGGCAAACTGCCCGCCGTTTGTTTCCCGCAACGATTCCAATGCTTTATCCAGCGGTATCGGACGACCGAGCCCGAACCCTTGGGCAAAATCGCACCCAACTTGCGAAAGCCAACCCAAAAGTTCAGCGTCTTCGACGCCTTCTACCAAGGATTCCAGGCCCAAAGCTGAAGCCATTCGCAGAATGCCAATGATGATCTCTTCGTATCGCGGATTTTGATCTTTGCCCAGCAAAAACTTCTTGTCAATTTTGAGTCGGCTGATCGGAAGCTCCGGTAATACGCCCAGCGATGAATAGCCCACACCGAAATCATCGATCGCAATGTGCACTCCCATTCGACCTAACGCATCAACGGATGCCCTTGCCTCATCAGGACGCGCGATAATCCGCTCAGTGATTTCTATACCCAATTGACCAGGGAGTCTGTCATGAGTTTCCAAGAGCGCTTCCACAAAGGGGACGAATGTTTCCGAATACAAGGTTGGCGCTGCCAAATTGACGGAGATTGGCAGTCGAACGCCTCGCGCCGCCGCCAAAGCCTTGGACATGACATAGCGATCGAGCCGTTCGCTGAGCCCAATGTTCTCCGCCACACTTACAAATGTCTCTGGTGATACTGGACCGTGCCCGGGTAGAGTCCAGCGGAGTAGGATTTCAAGCTCTGTTATCTCGCCGGAATACACATTGAATATCGGCTGTGCAGCCAACTCAAACCCATCCTGTTCAATCGCACGCTCAAGGTGACTTTCGATCAGTAGCTGCTCAGAAAAGTCCATATCCACTTGGCCGGAATACAAACATGTACCCTGCTGGTTGCGTTTGGCATCGGCCATGGCCACCCGGGCTCCCCGAAGGAGTTCGGCGGGCCTGAGCGATGTACCGGGACAAAGGGTTATTCCGATGCTGGCTGAGCATCGAATTGGCCGGCCAGCTATCGTTAACCTCTGCGCAAGCGCTGAGTGAATCTGGTCAGCCAAGACGCGCGCGAGTTGCTCGTCGGCTCCTTCTCGAATCAAGACAAACTCATCGCCATTAATACGGGCAATGTGATCCATCGAGTCAATCAACTCCGACAGGCGATTGGCCACTCGAACTAAAACGTCATCACCGGCTTCAGGACCCAGAACATCGTTAATGCGACTGAAACGGTCCAGATTCACAATAAACAATGTAAAACTGGTTAGACTCTCACATCGCTTCCGCAACTCTTTCTGAAAACTTCGGCGGTTGTTAACGAGAGTCAATGGGTCAGCCATCTCCAAGTGATCCAATTGATCCCGGCGCGCATGACCTTCCAACAAGACACTGAACTGCTTCATTAGAAGTTCGACATAGGACTGCAACTGCTCTGGCCAGCCCGATACGTTCGCCAGCATTAATGACAGACAGGGTACGCTGCTCTCTTCAACTGATATTTGAATGTGAAGAGAGGTATCTTCATCTGGCACTTCATCAACCCGTAACGCCAGAGGCGAACCATAGGGTACTGATGCAAAGTCAGGCTTTTGACGAATTGTCGCTTGCAAGCCGCTGACCACTAGTTCGAGCCCAGTCAGCAAATGCCGCATAAAAAGTGATTGAAGCGCCTCGACAGACGTTATGGTTTCTGCTTCCCGATGAAAACGAAGGAGCTGCTCTACTAAGAAAGCGGGAGCGCGACCGTCGTTTACCTGATTTTCGACGCTATCGTCCATAAACAAATATCCTCGTGTCTCTCGAAACCTAGGCGATTTCGGGGACACTGTCGAGGCGGGATCGGATCTCAACCTATAAACCTTTTCTACCACCCAACAAATGATTTAGTTCATTTTTCGTACAAAACTGTTACTCGAATCGGACTTACAAACTGTGTTTCACGTTCGATATGCATTCAATTGCAATTGCAGCTGTTCCGCAAGATCTTTGAGCGTTTCTGCCGCATCGTTGGTCGAGGCAGCGTTGTTTTGGCTGTTACCTGCCATCTGCCGAATGTGTTCCAGGCGCTGATTGATATCCTCGGACACCTGACTTTGCTCCTCGGCCGCACTAGCCATCTCTATGTTGGTGTCACGAATGCCCCGAACACTTTCCCGTAACGATTCAATCGCCTCTCCGGTTTCCCGAATCATTTCATTGGTTTCTGTCGCAAGCCGACTTCCAACCTCAATAACCTTGGTAACACTGCTGACACCATCCTGAAGATGATGGATTTGATCTTGTATTTCTTTTACTGATTCCTGGGTACGAAGTGCGAGGTTTCGGACTTCCTCCGAGACCACGGCAAAACCTCGGCCGTGCTCTCCGGCTCTTGCCGCTTCGATAGCGGCGTTGAGGGCGAGCAGATTGGTCTGTTCGGAAATGTTCTCAATGACTGAAAGGATGTTTCCGATATTGTCAGAGGCCTCCCTCAGAGAGGCACTGGTGTGAACGGAGGTCTGATTGTTATCAAGCTGGCTTTGAATTGTCTGTGTCGTTTTTGCAATAAGTGATTGCCCATTCTCGGCCAGCGCGTCGGCTTCCCTGGCAATGTTCTCGGCCCTGGCAGCGCTCTCAGCGACGGTCTGCGCGGTCGCTGTCATTTCGTTCATGGCCGTTGCCACCTGCTCGGTTTCATCGGTTTGCTGTGACACCACAGAGGCAGAGTCTGCGGCTATGCCTTTAAGCTCACCAGAGGCAACAAGCAGACTCTCGGAGGATTTTTTGGTGTCGGCGATCGTCGCCTGAAGCCGATCGAGCAAGCGATCAAAGCCTTGCGCCATCAATCCCAGCTCGTTTTTGCTCTTCGAATTGAATCGGACAGTCAGATCGCCCTCGCCGCCGGCGATGTCATTGATTGCCGCAATCATGCGTTCTAAGGGTCTGGCAACGACGAGTTGAGCAAGGATGCTCAGGCACGCAATGATAATGAGCCCAGCAATCAAAATGGCGACGATAGCGACCACTGTCTGATCACGGACCAATGCTGCCACTTCGTCTGTGGAATAACCGGTCACAATCTGATAGCCCCAAGCATCAAATGCCATTCTATCGAGCTGCCATTGCTCGGGGTTAGACTCCAATATGCTCTCCAACTGCTCCGTGGCAATGGTGTCTGAGTGCATCCGAATCCTGTTTTTATCATCGAGAAGGGCGACAAAACCGTCTTCCAGCAGCCTGGCCGACGTGATCGCTTTCTGAAGTTCTTCAAGATCCGCAGAGTAGCCCACATACCAGATGCCGATAACCTGGTTATCCGCGTCGCGTATGGGGCTGTAAGCAGTCAGATAGGGATTTCCGAGGATATCAACCTGCCCGAAATACGATTCTCCGCGACTAATCGCCCTTCCGGCCGCCCCGCTCATATTCAATGTTGTGCCAATCGCGCGGGAACCATCACCCTTCTTAACATTGGTAGAGACCCGGACAAAATCTTGCCCATCACGCACGAAAAGCGTCGCCGTTCCGCCCATAACAGCGGTTACGCCGTCAACGAGATCAAAGTTGTTGTTAACCAGGGTGTCACCCAGAAAAAGCGCTGGCGTCGATTCTCCGGCAACAGGCTCCTGACCTTGAACGTATGCGGCACCCAGGTCGCTACCTCTCTCGACTAGAAGGCTCAGGGAATTCTCAACCCGCTTTGACATAACGTCGTCGGTGATCGACAGCATGCCTCTAACTTCCTCCGTCAGGTCGACCCTGCTGTCGAGAACATCAGCAGTAATGACATTTTTAGTGTTGAAAGCAATAAACACACTTGCAATCAATGCGATAGCAAAGAGAACAGTGGAAATCGAAACAATGAATAGCTTGCGGATGGACATGTCAGCTCCTTGCCTGGTCGCGATTACGCAACATCTCAAATGCCTTGTGGCTAAAAAAATTGTGTGGCGGGCACAACTGTTCTAACGGCAAGGGTGTAGCTTTCATTAGTCGCGACCTCGTATTCCCGACCATAAATTTACATTCTTTTTCATGATGTGGGTCAAATTCGCGCCATTCCTGCCGAAAAAATATTAGACTTCGCTCACCAAAGATGTGAAGAAAAGTTGTATTTGCGCGAACCTGCGCCGCTTTGACAAAACGATGATTTGAAGAGGCCCTTTACGGATGAAAACTATGAGCCTGAATGATGTTTCGGTCGGGAAAAAACTGAGCGCCGGGTTCGGCCTTGTCGTGATTCTAGCGGGGGTGCTCCTACTTCTCGGTCTTAATGCCATGGACGACTACCATCGAAGGTCAGTGATCGTGGGCGAAGTAAGCTCCGCGGAGTCATTTTTATTGGATGCTCGGGTGGAGGAGAAAAACTTTCAAATTCGACAAGAATCCGATTACATCCGACGGGCGAAAGAGCTGGCCGATCAAGCTGCACAAACAGTAGTGCCCTTGAAAGAGGTACTTGTCGTTCCGGCCGATGATCAGCGCGTGGACGACATCGTGTCTGGCGTCGATGACTACAAAAAGCTTCTGGATCAGCTAGAAGCCAATCAGGTCGCTGGTAATCAGCGAGCACTCACAGCCTCACTGGATCAATTGGTGTCTGTTGCACGGGCAATGGTCGATACGACCGTGGAGTTACAGGAGGTGCAACTTGGCAGGATGGCAGAAGACTATGAAACGCTGGTCGGAAGTTTTCTTTCTGTTGGCGCAGCCATTCTCGCCCTGTCCGTGGCAATCGCCTGGTGGCTGGTGCGGTCTGTGACCCGGCCCATCCGTGAAATGGTGACAGTTGCAAACCGCGTGGCCTCAAGCGATTTGACGGTTCAGATCGACAGCAATCGAGGCGATGAGTTTGGCCAATTGCAAGCAGCGTTCGCAACCATGGTCACCAACTTACGTGACCTTATCCGGCAGATAGACGAGGGGGCCACTAATATTGCTTCGTCCTCCGAGGAACTGGCGACCGTCACTCAGCAGACAAGCGAAGGTGTTCAACAACAAAGCGACGGAACCGACCAGGTAGCGACGGCCATGAACGAAATGGTCGCCACCGTGACCGACGTTGCCAAAAGCGCTCAAGCAGCGTTTGAGGCGGCCCGGCGAGCGGACGAAAAAGCATCGGAGGGAGAGAACGCTGTCAATGAGGCAGTCTCCTACGTGTCGCGCCTTGATGATCAGAACAATGAAGTGATGGAACAGTTGCAATCTCTGCAGAAGGATACCGACAACATCGGCTCGATTCTGGAGGTGATTAAGTCCGTCGCCGATCAAACCAATTTGCTGGCACTGAATGCCGCGATCGAAGCCGCGAGAGCCGGGGAACACGGACGTGGATTTTCTGTCGTAGCTGACGAGGTGCGCTCGTTAGCAAGACGAACTCAGGATTCCACGTCAGAAATCGAACAGCTTATTAGCAACTTGGTGGCCAGCGCTAATAACTCGGTTTCAAAAATGGAGTCCGGCACTGAGCTCTCAGAAGAGACCTTGAAAACCTCACGTCGTGCTGGTTAAACCATCCGTGAAATGGCTGAAGCGGTCGAGGAAATTCGTCAGTACAACAGTCAGATTGCCACTGCTGCGGAGCAACAAACCTCAGTGGCAGAAGAAATCAACCAAAATGTGACCCGGATTCGTGACATAGCGGATCAGTCTGCAGCATCCACAGAGCAGGTGTCCGCGTCCAGCGATGAGCTGGCTCGCTTGGCGGAAGGGTTAAGTTCTCAGGTCAGCCGTTTTAGGTTGTAGGGTGTGCTGTACGCGAAGCCGACGCAGCCTGCGCAGACTCAACGGGAGAGGATTCCTATTTAATGCCACGCAACCAACTCGCGAAGCAACATCATGTGCGTCAGTTAGGACCTCCTCCTGAAGCCACCGAGCGCCCGACGCTCGTTTTGGCTCATGGTTTTGGCTGCGACCAACACATCTGGGCACCGGTGGCTGACATGCTTGCCGAAGAGCACCCGGTAGTGCTCTTTGACCATATGGGCTGCGGCCGCTCTGATATGACAGCCTACGACCCCAAGCGCTACACCAACCTCTTTGCCTACGCAGAGGATCTGGCCAACTTAGTGAAAGAGCTAGAACTGGATCGGCCAATTCTCGTGGGGCACTCGGTCAGTGGCGCTATTGGGTGGCTGGCCTCTATCGGAGCACCAGATCTGTTTCGTCAGGTGATTGCTATTGGCCCCTCTCCTCGCTATATCAACGACCCGCCCGACTATATAGGAGGCTTTGAGGAACAAGACATCCATGAAATGCTCGACCTGATGGAACGCAATCATTTCGAGTGGGCGGGTTACCTGGCCCCCATTGTGATGGCCGCCGAGGATCGACCAGAGAAGTCTGAAGACCTTCGTCAGACTTTCCTCAATGCCGATCCCGTCGTTTCGAGGCGCTTTGCCGAATCAATCTTCATGAGTGACATCCGTGAATACTTGCATCAGGTCACCGTTCCGAGCCTGATTCTCTATAGCGATCAGGATGTGATCGTTCCGATCGAAGTGATTGAATATCTGCATCGCACCATACCAAACTGCGACATCCGCAAGCTTCAGGCCACGGGGCATTACCCTCACATGAGCAACCCTGAGGCGGTCGCCGACGCGATTCTTGAGGGCCTCAGAATTGAAGCATGATGTGGACCACATACCAGGCGGCCTGATTCTGCTGGATGGATCCAACACCATAACCGCGGTTAATCAGACATTGTGTGATTGGCTGGGGCTTTCCAAGCAAGACTTTTTAGGCCACGCGCCGGAAACCCGTATGACCCGTGCCTCGGGCATGTATTACTTGGGCCATGTACTCCCCTCGCTTCGCTTGCATGGTCGTGTTGAGGAGGTATTGCTTTCTTTTTCCAATGCGGCTGGCAAAGATCTGTCCGTGATGTTGAGCGCGACAAGCTGCCCAAAGCCAGAAGACGGTTTTCAAGTATTGGTTATTCCCATGCAGCGCCGCAATCTGGTCGAAGAGCAACTGCAGCAGGCACGGAAGACTGCAGAACAAGCGGTAGCTGCCAAGGAAGAGGCCCTTCAAGAAGTTCGGGCGATGGCTCATGAACTCGAAGAACGCCATAAAGAATTGGCGAGGCTCAATTCACAACTTGAACAGCTGGCCACCCAGGATGCGCTCACTGGTCTGAACAACCGTCGGGTGTATGAACGGGAAATCGAAATACATCTGGCGCTATTCCGACGTAGCAAACTCCCGTTTGCCTTGATCTTGGCCGATATTGATTGGTTCAAGCAGTTTAATGATCGTTTCGGACACGATACCGGCGACCAGGTATTAAAAGAGGTCGGGCAGTGCCTCAGTGCGGGAATGCGAGATGTTGACACACTAGTCCGTATGGGGGGAGAAGAATTCGCTTTGATTCTGCCAAATACCACGCTAGAAGATGCTGCCCTTGTCGCAGAACGTAAGCGAGGAGAAATCGAAAAGCTCAATAGTCGGCATGGCACTGTGACCCTGAGTCTTGGTGTCGCCGCTGCTCGCAACGGAGATACCAAGAGTGATATCTACGGCCGAGCCGATCGGTCACTCTACAAAGCGAAAAGCCAGGGCAGAAATCAGGTATGTATGAGTTAGCTTCTCCGCAACCGCAGGTGGTCGTCATGTTGTGGTTAGATCGACTTGATTATCCGTGGTGGCTAAACCTGACACGACATATTCAAAGCCCTCGACTGCTTGCGTCACGGTTACCTGAAGTAAAGGTTTATCGGCAAATATCCAGATCAGTAAACAGAGCGCCGTATTACCATGAGTGACTTTGACTACTCGACTCTTGAAGCCCAACAGAGCATCCATGAGCTGATTGCTCAACAGCACCCGCTTGAACAAACCCTCGATGCCATTGCTGCTTGGATTGCAAGCATGATGCCCGGAGCGCTGGTTTCCATCATGCGGTATCACCCGGATTCCAACACGCTACGTTTGATCCCCAACGACCAGTTCTCAGATCGTTTTTGTCAAGCCATGCAGAATATTCCGGTTGACGAGAACACTGGGACCTGCGGTACAGCAGCTTGCACGAAACATCCCGTCATTACTGAAGACATTCAAAAAGACAAGCGCTGGAATGGCTACCGAGATACTGCCGATGCCGAGGGTGTTCAAGCCTGCTGGTCTGTGCCGATTCTCACTTCAGGAAAAGAGCTTCTGGGTACGTTCGCTGTATATTACCGTGTCGCGGCTTCTCCGACCGCAGGTGCTCAGCGTAACCTGGCCCGAGGAGCGGCGCTGGTTGCTCTGGCGATCTTGAGACACCGTGATTTCCAGGATCATTTGGCGCTCTCTGAGTGGCACCGTACGCTTTTCGATAATCACCCGGATGGCGTTTTTACCCTCAATCTCGAAGGACACTTTGAGAGCTTTAATGAAGCCTTGGCGCGAATCTCCGGTTACCCGCCCCAAAGCCTCCAAGGCCAGCACTTTAACCGATTTGTGGTATCAGATTTCCAGGCTCAGACTCTGGCTGCCTTCCGACGGGCGAGCAACGGTGAAACGGTTAGCTACGAAACCAAGGGTATCCACGCAATTGGGCCGCCTTATTGGCTAGAGGTGACTAACTTCCCGGTCAACATTGAGAATGAGATTGTTGGGGTGTACGGAATCTGCAGGGACGTTACTGCCCGGAAAAGCCAGGAGGCGGAACTGCATCTGCTCAAACGAGGTATTGATGCCAGCCCCAGCGGTATGGTGATGGTGGATGCTCTGAGTCCTGACATGCCCATGGTTTATGCTAATCCAGCCTTCCTGGAGATATCCGGTTACGACCATGACGAAGTCATAGGGCGAAACTGCCGTTTTCTCCAGGGTGAAAACACAGCACCCGAGGCCCTCGAAGCGATACGCCATGGGCTGCATCATCTCAGTGAAGTCAATGTTGAGCTGGTGAATCATCGAAAGGATGGAACGCCTTTCTGGAACCACCTGCGCATCAGCCCTGTGTTTGACCAGCAGGGATCGTGCACCCACTTTATTGGGACTCAGCAGGATATTACGCAGCAAAAAGAGCAGGAAGCCAAAGTGGCCTACCAGGCAACCCATGATCTGCTCACGGGTTTGCCGAACGAAGCCTCTTTTCACGAAATGGTGCGACAGGCGGTCGTTCCCGGCGAATCCGGGTCGGTGGTTGTTCTATACCTGGATCTGGACGGGTTCAAACCCATAAATGACGAGCTTGGCCATCCTATTGGCAACCAAGTACTGAAGACAATTGCGCACCGCCTGACCGACCTGGTCGTTCAGCCGGCGACCGTTGCTAGGCTGGTTGGTGACGAATTCGCCCTGTTAGTTTCCACGTATACAAACCGTAGCGAGATCATTCAACTGGCTGAACGGATTCTGACGCACCTTGCCAAGCCCATCGATGTTCTTGGTCAAATGGTTCATATCAGTGCCAGTATCGGGATTGCAGAGAACTCCATACCCGTGGACGCCCCCCATGAGTTGCTTCAACACGCTGATATTGCAAGAGAGCGAGCGAAGCGCGGTGGCAAAAACACCTGGCACTGGTACAGGGGCCATAAAACCCAACGTTCCCGGAATAGCGTCCGCCTCAGGCACGATCTCCACACTGCATTAATGGAAGACCAGTTTGAAGTGCACTATCAACCGCTCGTGGACGCTGTCACTGGACGCATGCGAAGCCTTGAGGCCCTGGTGAGATGGCGACACCCTACCCGTGGACTGGTTTCTCCCGCAGAGTTCATTCCTTTGGCCGAACAGACGGGCCAGATCGTGCCACTCGGTCTCTGGGTACTGAGGCGGGCCTGTCAGGAGATTGCACATTTCAACGCTGACAGGGAGAGAGGACTGCGCGTTGCTGTGAATATTTCGTCACTGCAGTTTGTTCGTGACGGTTTTCTCGATGACGTGAAGCAAGTGCTGGAAGAAACGGGACTCTCACCGAAGCTCCTGGAATTGGAGGTTACAGAAAGCGTACTGCTGGACGGAGCGGAGCCCGTGATCGAGCTAATGGAAACCCTTAAAACACTCGGAATACGCGTAGCCTTGGATGATTTCGGAACCGGTTTTTCAAGTCTGAGTTACCTCCGTGACTTGCCTACTCACAAAGTGAAGCTAGATCGGAGTTTCGTGAAGGACACCACGACGGATCACCGTATTGCAGCAATCGTGCAGGGAGTGATCACCATGGCTCATCACATGGACATGATCGTTGTTGCTGAGGGCATAGAGACCCTGGAACAACAGGAAGACCTCGCGCGGCGGCACTGCGATATTTTACAGGGTTATCTGTTTGCCCGTCCGATGCCTTTGGCCGAGCTGAAAAAGTTGCCAGACCTTTTGCCAGTGGAGCAACCGCAATGAAGCACCTGGGTGTGCGCTTGGTCTTGGCCACACTTTTACCAACAGTCTTAATTACGATAACGTTGGCGCCATTTGTCTGGTCAAACATCCAAAATCGGCTAGACCATGCAAGAACTTCGGCTCAAGCACAGCTAGAGGCCGAATACGATGTCCTGTTACAGGATATGAACGAAAGCATAAATCACGCATTGGCTGTTGCCGAATTTCCAAATATCGAGCACTACCTTCAGTCGGCGCAGCAAACCCATTCACCGTATGAGGAGGGCCAGCTTAAGCAGAATCGCGAGCAGTTGGACGACATGTTCAAGACGTTGTTAACCCACTTTGGGCGATACACACGTCTCGCGCTAATTGGTAAGGATGGAGACGAACATTTCTCCACTCAGCATTCTGGGGCACGTACGACAAAGCGCAATCATTCCGAAACACGTTATTTTATGGAGGCTATGACACTTGAGCCACGAAGCCTTTATGTTTCGCCGCCCCATCTTGCCCCGGGCATTGCCGGCCCCGAAATTACCACGGGAGTAATGGACATTGCGACGCCTGTTTTTGGCCGTGATGGACAGCGCTTGGGAGTTCTGTTGCTCACACTCGATTGGGGCTCTTTAGCTGACCGATTTCTGCGCGCCATTGACGCACAATCGGGGGCCGTGGCATTGCTTGTGGATGCCAACGGATCGTGGCTATTACCCACAGAAACAAGTGCGATGCCCTTCGGTGGTCTCCTTCAGACACGGTGGCCGGATGCTTGGCAAGCGATGCAGGTCGCTAATCGAGGTTCAGCGTCTGTCGGCGACAACCTGCTATTTTTCCGGACTCACGACATCCGCACTCACCATTTCCGCAGCCAGGCTGAGCAAGTCTTTGGTCTTCAGAACTCTCAGCCTTGGCGACTGGGCCTCATTACTCCCAGACCAGGGCTCGCTTCATTGTTGGCCGAAAGCCCTTGGAAAAGCGCTTTGGTGATACTCGTTTACGGTCTTGCAATCGCCTTTGGTCTTGGCTGGGTGCTGACCAATCATCGCCAGAGAACGTTGAAAGCCGAGGCTCAACAATTGTCCGCAGAAGCAAGAGATTACGCCCGGGAACTTGCGGACCTTTATGAGAACGCGCCTTGTGGTTATCACTCTCTCAATGAAGACGGAGTGATCATGAAAATGAACCGGACCGAACAACAATGGCTCGGGCGACGCGCAGACGAGCTGATCGGAAAACAGAAGTACCGGGAGCTTGTCACGCCAGAAACTCGGGCCGCTTTTGATAAAGCGTTCCAGGAGGTTCTGAGAGACGGTCACGAGGGCTCAGCTGAATGCGAATTGATCTGTCAGGATGGCAGTACACTCCCCGTGGCCATCGAAGCAACTGCACGAACAAACGCAGATGGATTTCAGTACAGTCGGGCCATGGTCTTTGATCTGACAGAACGCAAACAGCTGGAAGATCTGCTTACCAGACAGGCCATGACCGACCCCTTGACCGAATTAGGTAACAGGCGATATCTCGAAACTCAGGCCGCGATGGAAATGGCCAAAGCTCGACGCAATGGCATGCCACTGTGTCTACTCGCGATTGATTTAGATCGCTTTAAAAACATCAACGATCTATACGGGCATGACGTTGGCGATATGGTTCTCCAGGCGTTCGCGCGAACAGCCAAATCGCAGTTGCGAGAGGGAGATGTTTTGTGCCGGATGGGAGGAGAAGAATTTTCTATACTGCTTCCTGACACCAATCCGGTTAGAGCGGAGGCGATTGCTGAACGGCTTCGCTTATCAATAGAAGCAGCCACCGTCACTATTGGAGAGGATCTGATCGACGGAGGAAATTTGACCTACACGGCGTCGTTTGGTGTAACCGAAGTTAAGCCAGATGAGACGTCGCTGAAACCAGCTATCAAGCGCGCCGACCAAGGCCTCTATGAGGCAAAGGAAACCGGCCGAAACTGCATTGTGGTCGCTTGATACTTTGGCAAAGGGAGAATGCAGTTGCGAAACCTGGGCATTCGTGTGGACAGTGAATCTTTAACGCTATTGAGAAGACCATCCGTTCGCAGCGGCCAACAAACGCCAGCCTGCAAACATCGGCTTTTCACATCGGCGCTACTCATCGCTATTTTTGCAATGGCGTCAGCGCTCTCCTATGCCAGTAGTAACAAAAGCGATCTTCGCCTTGCCGTCATTAATGATGTTCCTAGTACTCAATTGGCTATCCAGATACTCAGTGCCGCCTATGAAAAACTGGGTATACGCATTGAGACCTCCGTATTTCCCTCACGAAGAGCACTACTCATGGCCGATCAAGGCAGAGTGGACGGGGACCTTTTCAGAGTCGAAGAAGTAGCCAGCCAATACCCGAATTTGATTCAAGTTCCTTACCCACTGATGCAAGGGCATTTACTGGCGATCGTTTCAGCTCCCCACGGAGATCATCTTCCCGAGGTAGTCAGCCGGCCCCTGGTCGCGGCCGTTCGTAGAGGCGTCATTATTGCCGAGACGACAGCAAATAGGCTGGGTATGAAACCCATTTTGGCCAACAGCTACCGACAAATGAAGGACCTGTTGGAGCAGGGTCGAGTAGATCTAATGCTTGTATCCGATATTGAGGGCCTTTCCCCGGCGAACAACAGTGACTGGCGCTCGCTGGTCATTCTATCCGAACCCATAACACGCTTTTCACTTTTTCATTACTTACATCGTCATCACTTGGAACTTGCACTGCCTTTGGCGGATGTGCTCAGACGGATGGACCATAGCGGCGAAAGATCGCGAATAGTTGAAGAAGCTCGGGGCAATATCACGTCCGAAAGCTGTTAGGCTGGGCAGGTACATTCCTGATTTAAGTTTCTTTGTTTTTCTAACCCAGAACTTCTGCGCTACATGATCTTCTACTCTCGGCCTTCCTGTTTGTTTTCACGCGACGACGACGCTTCTTCACGAAAGCTCTGGATAAAACCTCGTTTGCGGCTCCCGGGTTATCGCAACTGGTCGTCAAAGCGGCGAAAGATTCGCTGTTTAAGATGATTGCCCTTCTCGCATTGGAAGAAAAAGGTTGCGGGGCGAGGTCCACGGCCTCCAGCAAGCCGTGATGGATAGGGCGTTTTACTCGATTGTTCATAAATCAAGTCTCCTGCTAACGCATCCCCGAAGTCTAGGCAGTAGAAGACCTCGAAGCGCTGTTGCCCTCGAATGTGGAATTGGCAAGCGCCTGAGATCCGACGTCAAAATGCGCTTAATGCGAGTAGAGGCCGATTTGAAGGCGCAAACGTCCCTAGAATTGAATCTGGGTTGCATCGCGCTTCATCTGTATCTTTACTAGGTATGTCAGAAACGCTTCACGCAAGCTGCCTTTTACAACGTCAAGGAGTCTTTCCTCACAATGTCTAGACAGTGGCCACCTTCGCGAATTCTGTCTGCAGGCATTGTTATTGGGCTAGCTCTTCTGCTTACTGCCGTTTACCTAGCCACTAGCGCTCCTTACCTTGAAATTGGAACCGAGCCTGGACACGAGGGGGTACGAATAACCCGCGTCCATAAGTCATCTCCCTTGGCAGGCATGGTTGAACCCGGTGACGAAATTATTGCCATCAGCCGGGATAACCTTGAACTTCAGCTGGAACCGTTTGATGCTGTGCTCGAACCAGACGACAGCAGCCACTTCGGTCCCTACAACCGTTTTTTTGAACGCCAGGGCGTGATCTGGTCCATCATTAGTCAGGGCAATTTCTCATTCGCTGTCCAGCGGAACTATGATGAAAGGCTAATCAATTACGAGCCAGAGTGGATCACTGTTTCGGTACCTCGGAACACCCGCCCTAGCGATTTGCCAGTAAGCTTCTGGTACCAAACGATGTGTGGTCTTGCCATCCTCTGGATGGGGATCGCTGCATGGGCCTTTGCCAGACATGAGCGAGGTCCTTTCTTTTACACCATGGCTGGCCTTGGGATCGCTATTGCCATCATTGCCAGTGCTATCTACACCACGCGCTCACTGGCGTTCCCCGCTGACCTTTTCCTGAGTTTATCTCGCGCGAACCAGTTCGGCGCCATGCTTTTTGCGGGCGCCGGTACGACGTTACTTTGGTATTATCCAACCCGGATCAGTGCCTTTCGTTTCGAGCGTCTTATGTACGCTTTGGTCGCCCTGATTCTCGCTGCCAATTGGGGCCAATGGCTGGACAGCCTAGACCTACTGGCCCGCGTGACACTGTTGGCATGGGCCGTCACTGATATCGTTCTGGCGGTCATCCAATGGCGGCGTACCCGCTTTGAACCGGTTGAACGGGCGAGATTGAAATGGTTTGTCTATGCCTGGTTCAGCGGCGTCATCGGATACCTGGGACTGGTGATTGCCCCGCAACTGGTGAGCAAACCTTCGCTAATTCACCAACAGTATGCCTGGGGCCTATTTGTTCTTACCTACCTGGGTATTGCGCTCGGCATTGTCCGCTATCGACTGTTCGATCTGGACCGCTGGATTCTTATGGCCTGGTTCTGGTTTGCTTGCGGGATACTGATACTGCTTCTGGATGGCATTCTGCTGGTCTGGCTGAATTTGCAGCACGCTTTGAGTCTGGTTATCAGCGTGATTATCGTTGGCTGGATCTACTTTCCACTACGCCAGGTGCTCCTCAGCAAACTACTGCCATCGTCACGTCGGGAAGACCTCTGGGAACAGTTGTCGAGGATGATCAGTCACGCTTTCGATGCCCATCACAGTGTGGAGCAACAGTGGAAATCCGCGATGCAGCGTTCCTTCAACCCGCTACATACCCGCCGAAAAAGTCTGTTCTGTAAAGATCCCTGCCTTCTGGATGATGGCCTGCGTCTTCGAGTGCCTTTAATTGGAGAGGGATCCAGCCTGGAGCTGAGCTACGCGAATCACGGGCACCGGCTGTTCGACCGTGAAGACGTCCAGTTTACCAGGCAGGCGATGACTCTGTTCAGCTATGTTCAACAATACCGGGAATCTTTTCGGCAAGGAGTCCGGACGGAAAGGGAAAGGGTTGCTCGTGACCTCCACGATGATGTGGGAGCGCGCCTACTTTCGATCATTTACCGTACGGAGGATTCGGAACTAGCTATCCTTGCTAGGGAGTGTCTTCACGAATTAAGAGATGTTATCCAAGGTCTGCAAAAACAGACGGTAACGCTGGATCAAAGTTTTTCACGGTGGCACAGCGAAGCCAGAGAGCGCTGTGAACTGTTCGGGGTAGAACTGGATATGTCCCTTTCACCGCAAGCATCCAACATGATTTTTACACCCCGTACTGACCGGAATCTAACGAGCATCGTCCGCGAATTTCTCAGTAACACATTACGCCATGCTAAAGCATCTCGCATCACGATCAGGCTGGACAAGTTCACAGAATACTTAGTGCTCGATACATCAGATGATGGCATTGGCTGGCCGCCCGATATGACTTACTCGCATCTGGGGATTGGTCTGTACAGTATCCGGGAGCGCTGTGAGGAGTTGAGAGGCCAGATGGCACTTTATAGTCCGATCAACGGTGGGGCTGGTGTCAGATGCCTGATCCCGGAGCAAGGAGAGGCGCAACCGTGAGACATGTACTGATAATTGAAGATCTAAAAGACGCACAGCGATGGTTGCGTGAGGCCGTACTGTTGGCATTCCCTGACGCTGAGGTTAGCTGCTGTAACACGCTGGACAACTCGCTTCACTGGATAGCTAAGCACGCGCCGGACCTTTGCCTCGTGGACCTGAAGCTTCCGGACGGCACAGGTGTTGACTTCATACGCAGTTGCCACAGTCGCCATCCCTCGGCTTATCAGGTTGTCACAACTATTTATGACGACGATATTCACCTATTCCCTGCTATTCACGCCGGAGCAAGTGGTTACCTTTTGAAAGATGAGCCCAAGGCCTCCATAGCTCAGGCTCTCAAAACTGGGGTTAATGAAGGCTCGCCACCGCTTTCCGCTCAGGTTGCTCGTCGTATGATCCGCTACTTCAAGCATAACGGCGTCGGCAATGAACCAGAAAAGGTCCCGAGCTCTTCTGCTGTGCATCTGCTCAGCCCTCGTGAGCAGGAAACCCTGACCCGAATTGCGGCCGGTCACACTATTGCCCAAACCGCGCAGATCTTAGGCGTCAGTTACCACACTGCTGCTCGGCATGTGAAAAACCTGTATGCCAAGCTCGGAATTAGTGCCCGAGCCGAGGCGGTTCGGGAAGCCATCCGCCTCGGGCTTTACGATCCGAACTCCTAATTGGGCCCGATCTTTGTTCCAAATATCCCGGTCTATCCCCAGTTCAGGGGATTCCGCTACCGGCCAGCTTTGCCATAGTAACCCTGCACCAAACCAATAACATCAAAGGTTAATCGATATGCATTCATTCAAGCAGTTAGGTTTGCTCTCGGCGATTACGGCCAGTCTGACTCTGGCCGGCTGTGGTGGTTCATCGAGCAGTGGTTCCTCAACCGACGTAACACCGGAAACAGAGGGGACAGAAGTAGGCGGAACGGTCTCAGCTCCCGGCGGCATGGTGGCACAGTTTGAACCTGTGTCCCCATTTCAGTTAGCGGCCGAGTTTTTCATTCCTTCTGCTGCGGCTTCCATTACTGGCTTGGAGCCAGTTGAGGGAGCCGATGTCGAGCTGATTCGTGTCGACAACGACGGTAATCAGGTTGGCGAAGTGCTGGCGCGCACAACCACCTCGATTACGGGGGACTACACGTTAAACGTCCCCGCGGGAACGAGTCTGGCAGGCAACCTGATTGTCCGGATTACGGGCAGTAACAATAACCAGTTGCGAGCACAGGTTGTTGAGCAGGATGTGGACATTGACCCGATTTCCGAATTTATCCTGCAGAAATTTATCGAGCAGGGGGCAAATCTTGAAACCCTGGAGACCGACAAGGTTGTCAAACTGCAGGGGCAGGCAGAGCAATTCGACCTGACTGCAGAAGCCGATCTGACGAACATGTTGGCTACACTGGATTCCCAGCTGGGTGACTTTGTGGAAGGTCAGGTGGACTTGATCTCGACGCCGGAAGGTGACGTGACCGAGATCGCTGGGGATTTCCGAAGTTCTGCACTCAACCTGGGGCTGCATGATTCCGACGGCCAGGGCTATGGCACATTCGCCATGGATATTTATGGAGATAGCTTTTCTTTCTCGGATAATGGAGAGGGAGAAGTCGGGGTAACACTCGACGTTGGATACTCTGCTTACGCCAACTTTGTCGGAGCCGATGACGGTACTCCATGGGTTAATTACTTCCCGGAGCCAGATGTCAACGAATCCGAATCTTTCGTTGCGACATATACCAACAATGGCGTTCTCACATTAGAGGGCGAATTCGAAGAAGAAATCGATGGCGATTTTGGTTTCCGCTTTCCGCCAGTTACCTATCGTCTGCAAAAGAACACGTCGAATAATCTGTTCTTCCTGCTGGCGCAGGAAGCGGTCGTCCGTTACCGCACCGTCGACACCAACAACGACGGTCAAAAAGACGCCATTGACCCTAACCAGAAGGACGGCGACGAAATTCTGCGATCACTGGAGTACTTCGCCCGACTCCCCGAGAATGCCACAGCCAGTGATCTAAGTGGTGACTTCGGCCTGGTCAGCCTGCTCACATATCTCGGAGAAGGATCTGGTATCCGCGTGGAAAGTGAGACCAGCACAGTCAATTTTGACGGTTCGGGCAACTTTGTTGTCACCGGTGGCTCTCTGTTCGAAATTTTCCGTGATGCAACCGGTAACATGACCAATCTTGAGGGCACAGCCGGTGACGACTCGGGCAGTGTAACGCTGGAGGCCGACGGCACCATCAGCGCCATTGGTGGCGGTGCGGCCAATGGCTTTGTCAACGACACCTTTGATTTTGTAGCGGTGCCCAATTTCAATGGAACCAACCCGGATGATGGAACCGACTTTGCCGAGTTCAACCACTCTCTGATGGTCAAGCTCCCAAACGGAACAGCTCCTGACCTGACAGACCGGACGTATCGGGTCTTCTTGCTGTCAGTAACCTTCGAAAATGACGGAAGTATCTATCTGAATTACACCGGTTTCGACTCCACGCTGAGCTTTGCCAGTAATGAATCGGCCAGTATTGACGCCAAGTACAGTTCTGTCGTCAAGTCAGGAAGCCTGGCCTCCGAGGTGGGGGTAGAAAACTTCCCTCTGGAAAACGATCTGACGGTGAGTCTTGACGGTACTGGCTCGTTGAACCTGACCGCTCCGCAAGCCAGTGGCGGCGACGGTGTAACTTCCATGGACGGCTTCATGAGCGCAGATGGCTCACTGGGACTGCTACGCACCTCATTTGACGCAGATGGCGCTGGTTCAGGAGCTTCGTTTAATGAACTGGGGCTGGTCGTTCTTGTAGAGCTGCCCTGAGAGCACCTCTAGCGAGGGAGGTGGCATTGACCACCTCCCCTCAATACACCACGCCAGTTTGTCAAGATGATTTGTCACAGATTTCGACCTCGTCAGATTATGAGGTCGACCTGCCCTCTTCGCCTCGTAAAGAGATTGATCGCACAGCGCCAGCAACTCAGATATTTCTGAAACTTCTCGACTGTGGCAACCTACAATTCCGGCGCTGATAGTAATCTGGATATGTTCGTTATCGGCAGCTTCGAACCTGAGGGCCTCCAGCGTTTCTCCAAGTCCCTCTGCCAGAATATGAGCATCTGAAATTGCCGTGTCGTGTGCGGCATCAAAATCAAGAACTCTTCCCCGCCGGTTCTTGCAAAAATATCTGTTCTCCTGATCCGTTCCGAAACGATTTCCGAGAAGCGCTTCAGAACGTCATCTCCCACAAGATGTCCATAGCTATCGTTTACGGCCTTAAAGTGATCAATATCCATGGAGATCAGGGAGAAGGCGCTGCCATATCGGATATAATTGGCCAGGTGGGGCTCAAACTCCGCAAGAACATGCCGGCGATTGTCTGCGCCCGTGAGCTCATCAATGGTCGAGAGATGTTGGAGCTCTTGTTCCAGTTTTTCTGATCGTCAATACTGATTACCATTTCGTTCCAGGTGACCGCTCCATCCGCTTCACGTTCAGGCTGAGTAATACCCCTCATCCACTTCGATTTCCCGTCTATTGGTACCCGATAATCACAGCCCCATTCGCAAAGTGATTCATTGGAGTACTCGATCGTATCCCTGACCACTTCAAGATCGTCAGGATGGATCACGTCGAAAATACTCTCAAGGCGCTCCACTCGGGTTCTACCCGTCCCCTAAAGACTCAATCTTAGATAGGAAATATTCCATGGCCAACCAACTCCCTATATGATCGCCCCATGAAAAGCATAATAAAACATGATGCCTCTACCCCACCTCGATTGAAGGTCCTCCGTCGGAATGGTCTAGCAAGGCGATATCTGTTCAGTGCACTTTTGATCGCTCTGGTGCCGCTTGTTGTCCTGGCGTTCATGTATGACACACAATATGTGAAAGCACTGGAAAAAGTGACAGAAAGCCGGACGAACGCTCGACTTGCTGGTGCGGAGAATCTCTTAAGAACTTTTCTTCAAGAACGAATCTATGAGCTTGAGGCTCTTGCCGACATACCTGAGGTTTTCGAATGGTTAACTACGGCCAGCCCCAATGAGGAGCCAAGTGCGGAGGTAATGGCACAGCTTCGCCAGGCTCTCGATAGTCCTCATCTGTATGGGGTTGTGGTCAAACCATCTAGATTCGAGTTGCCTCTATGGTACCTAACCCAGACGTTGCTGGATCAAGTGGAGTTAGACGGGCTGCCTCTCACTCCATTTGCCACCGGAGAGATAATAGGTCCTGCCCTCCCAACCGATAGTCGGCCCGGTTGGTTTATTCTCAGACTGAGTCCCACAGGGCTTAATCCGGCCCCAGATGCCTGGGTCGGCCTGGTTGTCCGCCTGGCGAGCCTTACCGATCAGGTGAAGGACCTAAGCCTCACAGGCTTGCAAAGTCCTCTTGTCGTTACGCCCCAAAAAGTACCGATTACTGCCGTAGGAAACATACCTGGAAACACCTCCCAATCGGCCAAGGACATCAACTCAAATGATTTCATCGAGGGCTGGCATATACGCCTTCAATGGCTCGGCGACCCTCTGCTAGGCCCCTTGGAGTCGGCGAGATTCGGGTTAATCCTTCTGGCCTCTGCAGCAGCTTTGGCCGTTATTCTGCTGTCCCGTCACCTCTCTAAAAGATTGGAAAAACAGGTTACGCCTTTGATTGAGGGAGCTGACAGGGTTGCTGGAGGAGATTTTGATACACCGCTACACACGGAGGGTACCGCAGAAATCGGCTATCTGGCTTTCGCCCTTGAACGTATGCGTCTTCGTCTTAGGCGGCTAGTGAAGAGCATGGTCGACGTTGAGCGTCGTGCCATACTCGGGCAATTCTCTGCGGGCGTTGCACACGAGATTAGAAATCCTCTCGCAACCATAAAGACTACAATTCAGGCCCTATCTCGGAAGGAGACGGATCCCAAACGCCAAAAATTAATGGAATCAGTTGACCATGAGATCGACCGAGTAAACGACGTTGTCCAACTGCTCTTGGATTACGCTCGCCCGAGAGAAGCCAAGGCCAGCAAGGTCAATATTATCGACGTTGTCGAAACAGTGAAGATTCTCGCGGATGCAGTGGCGCATCGCCATGGAATTGAGTTGGTGCAAGTTGAGCACGAACCTGTTTACGCCTGGGCCGACTCTTCACAGGTCCGCCAGATCGTTATGAATCTGGTGATGAACGCGATTCAGGCAATGGAAGGTATTGGCGGTCGGGTTACCATACGAACCAGGCAGCAAGGCTTGGCAGTTTATGTTTCCGTCAGCGATAACGGCCCCGGCGTAAGCGCGGACCACCTGAGCCATCTGACAGAGCCTTTCTTCACAACGAAAACCAACGGCACCGGCCTCGGTTTGGCCATTTGCAGGCAGCTCGCGCAAGCCAATCAAGGTAACCTTCGTTTCCAAAGCGTTTCTGGCGAGGGCCTAAAAGTAACTCTGAAACTACCACTTTATTTGAACAACGAGAGCCGAGGATCAGTTTAATGAGACAGCCAACCGTCCTCATCATCGATGACGAGAAGAATCTTGTTACCAGTCTGATGTTTTCGCTCGAAGAAGAAGAAATGACGGTTTTTGCCGCCTATGATGGTAATAGCGGACTCGCCGAGATCGAAAAACGAACACCCGACGTAGTCTTGCTCGATCTGAAATTACCTGACCAGTCTGGTTTTGAGGTTCTCGACAAACTCCAGGCACTCCCGGCTCCACCCATCACGATCATGATTTCGGCCCATGGCGATACTCGTGCAGCTGTCGAGGCAGTGAAAAAAGGCGCACAAGATTACATCACTAAGCCGTTCGACCTGGACGAACTGATTCTTTTAATTCAACGCAATCACAAGCATCGCCAGCTCACAGAGGAAGTGGTCTATCGGAGAGAGCGGGAAGCTAACGTCCACGGCCTAGTTGGCCGCTCCTCCGCCATGCGCAAGCTACTCGATCAGGTCGAGCGCATCGGGAAAAGCTCAGCGCGCACCATACTTCTCCAGGGACCATCAGGCAGCGGGAAAACTCTCATTGCTAAAGCTTTGCACGCCACGAAAGACAAAGCCGCGCCTTTCGTGTCGGTAAATTGCGCTTCGCTACCAGAAAACCTGCTAGAAGCCGAACTGTTTGGCGCGGAAAAAGGAGCATACACTGGTGCCGATAAGCGCCGAACTGGCTTAGTTGAGCTAGCCAACGGGGGCACTCTGTTCCTGGATGAGATTGGCGAGTTGCCGTTACCTCTCCAGGCAAAGCTATTAACCTTCCTCGAAACCCACCGTTTCCGCGCGGTCGGCGGTCAGAAAGAAATTGATGCCGATCTACGTGTTATAGCTGCCAGCAACAGGGATTTGCAGACTGAGGCTCAAGCAGGAACATTTCGTGAGGACCTGTTCTACCGTCTAAACGTTATGCCACTGACCATTCCGTCTCTCGATGAGCGCAAGGATGATATCCCCGTTCTCGCATCGAATTTCGCGACAGAACTTGCAGCGCAAGAAGGCTGCAAGCCGATCAACCTTACACCGGAAACTCTCACCAAACTCTGTAATTACGATTGGCCGGGAAATATCAGGGAACTCCGCAATACCATCGAGAGACTGACCATATTGCATGCTGGTGAGAGCATCAGTGTCGATCGGCTACCCCCTGAAATTATCGAGGCGGCTCCTCAAATAGAAACTTCCATTGCGGATAATGATTCTGAGCGCAACGAAAGACATGGTTCGTTGACCAGTGAAATCGCAAAACGGGAAGCTCAGTGTATTTTGGACGCATTGGCTCAGTCCAACGGCCGAAAAGGCGATGCCGCAAATTCTCTCGGAATATCAAGACATGCATTGAAAAGAAGGATGCAGAAACTGGGGCTCACCGGAGACGAACTGTGATCCCGATTTCCCGCAACCGATTTATCGGTATCCTGATTGTGATCTGTCAGGTGGCTCTTGTTGCATTTGCAATGCCTTCCAAAGCGCTGGAGTCTTTGGGGGCAAGCGAGGATACAGCGGATATTGTTGTTGGGTGTCTTTACCCCATGTCCGGACGAGCTGGTGTCCTGGGTCGAGATTCGGTGGTGGGTATACGGCTCGCGCTTCAATACATTGAGCAGCAAGAATTGCCGACACTACCACGTCTCAGGGTTTTACTTGGGGACACAAAATCCAAACGCTCAACCGCCGTTACGATTGCAAAACGGTTTGTCGAAGAAGAGCGAGCCACATTCCTGTGTGGCGTTGTTAACTCATCGGTTGCTATTCAAGTCACCGAAATCGCAGCTTCCGCAGGTGCGTTTTTCGTGGGTACCGACCACGCCTCCTCCAGGCTCACCGATGAATTTTTCCACGATCGCTATTTCCGTGTCACGAACGATACCCGCCAATCGATGACTGCTGGAGCACTCTTTATCCGGGACTACTTTGATGAACACTTGAAGAAAAAACCGCTTCGAATTTCCTACCTGGGACCTGACTACGAGTACGGTTATCAGGTGTGGGCCGATTTTCGCGAGGCTCTGAATAAATTGAGTGTGGATTACGAAATTACCGGTACGCTCTGGCCTCGGTTAAGTGAGCCAGACTACAGCCACTACATCAATGAGCTGATCCGACAAAAACCGGACTTGGTCGTGAATAGCCTGTGGGGTGGGGATTTCGTCGCTTTCGTCACCCAGGCTACTGACACCCGGCTGTTTGATGTTTCCCGCTTCGCAAACTTTGAAAAAGGCGGCGATTACGAGATTTTTGCTCACTTAGGTGATCGCATGCCTCTTGGATTGTTACTCGCATCCCGGCATCACAACAACTGGCCGGAGACTGATTTCAATCGGTGGTTTGTTCAGGAGTTTCAGCGACAAGCCGGTTACTATCCATCTTCAGGGGCGCAAGGCGCGTTCACCGGCATACTCGCAATTGCCGAAGCAGCCCGCCAGGCAGGCGGCGACTACGGAGACCTAGAAGGCATCGAGCGAGCTTTTGAACAATTGAGCCTGACTACGCCAGAGGATCCGCCAGGTTTCCAATCCTCGATGGATCCAGTTACTCATCAAATCCGCCAAGTAATGGCGATTGGTGAGACGGTAGAGGACCCTCGCTACCCTCCAGCGAAGGTAATGCTCGGTAATTGGCAAATCTATTACCCGTCTGATTACGAGCAAGTCCACTCTGTAACAGAATGAGCGAAAACCGCTCATTCACGCTCGCCCAACATGAGCGGATTTCGCTCATCTATTTCTGAAAATCCCTACTCTGAACTCTATCTCTATAAAAAACAGAAGCTTAGGAATATAGAATTTCTGGCATAGGGTGTGCAATCAGACACAGGCCGGCTTGAAAAACGTCGGGCAGGACACCGGAAAAAACAATACTGGTTGTCCAACCAAACGACACAAGAATAACAGTCTGGAGATCTGATATGAAACGTCCCCTGCTTACCGCAGCGACGGTCGCCTGTGCCATGACTACAGGTGCCATGAGCCTCAACGTTTACGCTAATGAAGAATACAAACTGGGCCTTGTAACCTTTCTCTCAGGCGCCGCTTCCGGGCCTTTCGGAATTCCCGCCAAGAACGCTGCCGACCTGGTAATCGATGCCATCAACGACGGCACCCTGCCCGCACCTATTGAGGGTAAGGGAATTGATGGTCGAATGATTACACCTGTCTATGTTGACGAGGCTGGCGGTGCAACGAAACAAACCTCAGAGTTTCGAAACCTCGTTGAACGCGATGGCGTCGATGCAGTCGTAGGCTACATCTCTTCCGGCGACTGTCTCGCCATCCCAGCGGTCGCTGAAGAACTCAAAATGCTGACCGTATTGTTCGACTGCGGCACGCCCCGAGTTTTCGAGGAAGCTGACTACGAGTATGTTTTCCGCACCCACTCTACCGCCAGCATGGACAACATCGGGGCGGCTCGCTACGTGCACGAAAACGTTCCCGACTTGGAATCTGTCGCAGGCATAAACCAGAACTACTCTTGGGGTCACGACAGCTGGCGCGATTTCACCGAGACTCTAAAGGTCCTGCGTGGCGGCGATCTTGAGATCACGACAGAACAGTTCCCCAAACTGTTTGCGGGCCAGTACGGCGCCGAAATCTCCGCTCTGCAAGTAAACTCCGCAGATGTTATCCACACTTCTTTCTGGGGTGGTGACACAGACGCATTCGTGCTTCAGGCGGCCGCTCGTGGTCTGCTCGCGGACAACCAGGTTATCTTCACTGCTGGCGAAACTGCTCTGAACAGCCTTGGCGACCACCTGCCGGACGGCGCCATCATTGGTGCCCGTGGCCCCTTCGGTCCGTTCGCCCCGGAAAGCGAACTAAATACTTGGTTCCAAACAGAGTTCACTGAGCGTTTCGGCACACCGCCGACGTTCCCTGCCTACCACATGGCCCATGCGCTGATTGGCCTCAAGCTGGCTCAAGATAAGGCTGGAGTTGGTGCCTCTACCGAAGAAGTGATCACTGCCTTTGAAGGTCTCGAATTTGACGGCCCAGGCGGCCGGGTTGAGATGAGCCGTGGTAAGGGCCATCAGGCTGCAACGGAGATGGTCTACGGCCGCCTCAAGCGAGTAGACGGTGAAATCACCTTTACCGACATTACCCGCTACCCGGCAGATTGCGTCAACCCGCCGGAAGGCGCAGAGACCGTAGAGTGGATCAAGGCCGGCATGCCAGGTGCCGAGTGTAACTGAGTCCACTGACCTAGCAACATGCTCATCGGGACCACCCGGTCCCGATGAGGCTTTCCAACGATCTTTCACTCCTCCCCGACCGGAAGATGGCCCGGACGGCAGGCGAGGTCTGTGCGAAGCATCGGGAGTCTTACAATGAAACAACTTCTTGCAATACTGGTGGATGGTTCAGTCTATGCCTCATGGCTGTTCATCATTTCTGCCGGTCTTACCCTGATTTACGGGGTCATGCGAATACTCAATATGTCTCATGGCAGCTTTTACGCCCTTGGTGCGTACTCGGGTGCTGCCATGGTTGGCTGGTATTTTTCTACCGGCTCTGTTCCCTGGTTCAGCTTCGTCGCGCTGATCGCCGCCGCCCTTGTAGCCGGCATTTCCGTGGGGCTCTTGGTTGAACGAGGCCTTCTGCGATTCATGTACGGCAGGGACGAGGTCGTCATGATCCTGGTCACCTATGGCGTCCTGCTCATTATGGAAGATGCCATCAAGCTAATATGGGGTGTCGAGCCCTACTTTGCTTACCAACCCTACACCCTACTGGGTCGAACCAAGTTCGCCGGATTATCCTTCGCCAATTACGATTTCATGCTTATCGGCGTGAGCATCCTGATCGGGCTCGCTCTCTGGTATGGCCTGAACCGCACCCGCAACGGGAAACTGCTTCGAGTAGTCATTCACGATCGTGAGATAGCCAGCGCACTCGGCATTAACGTCGCCCGGATTTTCACAATCACTTTCCTGATCGGCGCGGGTATCGGATCTTTAGCCGGTGCTCTCACTGCTCCCGGTCTCTCCGTCGTGCCTGGTATGGGCATAGAGGTGATCGTGCTCGCATTCGCTGTGGTAGTGATTGGCGGTCTTGGCAGTATCACTGGCGCCCTTGTGGGTGCTCTGATCGTGGGCATGGCCCGAGCTGCGGCTGTACATCTTTATCCCGATGTTGAATTGTTCGTTATCTACGCGGTCATGGGGCTCGTGTTGGCATTTCGCCCACAAGGCCTGTTTGCCGTTGCCAACGCGAGGAAAATCTGATGAAAACAAGATCCCTAGCGCTTTTATTCGTACTCGGGTTGGTAGTCATTGCAGGCGGCCTCCTGCTACCGCAGTGGATGTCCTACCTTTTTACCATCGCGATGGGCAAAGGCCTCGTAGTACTCGGCCTGGTGCTTCTCATGCGCGCTGGCCTGGTTTCCTTTGGCCAAGGCCTCTACTACTGCGTAGGCGCCTACGTTGCCGGCATGCTGACCCAGTTCGTGGGAGTCACTGACATTCTGGTCATCATGCTTGCGTCTGTTGCCGTCAGCGTTGCCATAGCAGCCATCATCGGCCTGCTACTATGCCGGTATCGAGAGATCTTCTTCGCCATGTTTTCGATGGCATTCTCGATGATTCTGTATGGCTTGCTGGTGCGCAATCAGTTCCTTGGGTCTACTGATGGTTTTAACGTTGCCAATCCCAGCCTATTGGGTTGGACTCCGGGTGCTGAAGCTTCATCAGACCTGGTTCTGATTGTCGCAGTATGCCTCGTAATCGTTCTTGGAGCTGTCGCATGGCGGTACCTGAAATCTCTATCGGGTTACGCCGGTGAGGCCGTTCGAGAAAACGAAATTCGGTTGGAATATCTGGGCGGCTCTGTGTTCCGTGTGGTGTATGTAAAGTACATAATCGCGGCGGCCCTGGCTGCTATTGGTGGCACTATTACCGCTCTGGTAAGCGGTCACGTAGATCCAGAGATGGCGTATTGGACCACTTCAGGCGAGTTTGTATTTATAGCGCTGATGGGCGGGACTGCTCATGTTGCAGCCCCGATCGTTGCAGCCGTTCTGTTTGAGGCCCTGCGCACTTATGCGTTCGCCGTGTCGCCTTACACCTGGCAAATGATTCTGGGCTTTGCCCTGCTGGCAATCATCCTGTTCATGCCATCCGGTCTGTGGTCTCTGGTTGAACGATTCCAAAACAAGAAAGCGAGGAAAACGTCATGAGCGCTTTGTTGAAAACGGTCAATCTGGAGCGAACGTTTGGCGCAGTCACTGCTGCCACCGACATCAATGTTGAACTGAATACAGGCGAGGTAGTTGGAGTTATCGGCTCCAACGGGGCTGGCAAAACCACCTTCATCAATATGGTGACGGGCTATATCCAGCCGTCCGGTGGCGACATTCTCGTGCGCGGTAAATCCATCATCGGGAAGTCACCCAGGGACGTCTCGTTGGCGGGCGTTGGTCGCTCCTTTCAGGTGCCTCAACTATTCCAGGAACTGACGGTTTTGGAGAATATGCTGATTGCATTCGGTTTCTCCGTCGACCGCAAATTGAGCTTTCTTAAGCCTCTCAGATCCAAGGAAAAAGTCGAAAAGGCCCTTTCTGTACTGCGCGAGTATGAAATCGAGCAGTACGCGGAGGAGGTTGTATCTACTCTGCCCCAAGGAGTTCGCAAGCTGTTGGACATTGCAATGGCAATGCTCGCCGAGCCCGGGCTGATGCTGCTGGATGAACCAACCTCAGGCGTTGCCATCGAGGATAAATTCCTGCTGATGGACACGGTTATGGCAGCTGTCCGGAAAAGTGATGCTGCAACGATGTTCGTGGAGCACGATATGGAAGTCGTTCTGCGTTACGCTGACCGAGTTCTCGCGTTTTACGACGGCCGGGTTCTCGCGGATGGTCCCACCCAAACCGTTTTGTCTGACGCCAAAGTCCAAGAATTGGTGGTTGGGCATCACCTCGATCTGAGCGAAAACGAGGCCAGCACCAGCAAGGAGTCTGCCCATGTTAGAACTTAAGAATGTCACTACGGAGATTGCCGGTACCACTATTCTCCGTGACGTCAGCTTTTCCGTCAGCAAGGGTTCTATGGTCGGGCTGATTGGGCGCAACGGCGCCGGAAAGACGACCTCACTCCGATCAATTATGGGCCTCATCAAGCCGAAAGCGGGCCAGGTACTGATCAATGGCGAGGACATGACCAATCAGGGTTCTTATGAGCGCGCGGGCATGTCCATTGGCTATATGCCAGAGGATCGTCGTCTCGTACCTGATCTGACGGTCGAAGAAAACATCATGGCACCAGCATGGGCCTGCCAACTCGTCAACGCAGAAGCCAGACTTGCCTGGATCTACGAAATGATGCCAGAGGTAGAGTCCTTCTCTGATCGACGAGCGCTCCAATTATCTGGCGGCCAGCAAAAGCTCGTTGCCCTGGCCCGAGCAATGATGACTGGAACCAACTTGCTGCTACTGGACGAACCATTCGAGGGCGTGGCACCGGCACTATCCAGACGACTCGCAAGTGTCTTGAGCACTCTCAAAGATGAAGGCCTAACCGTGTTGCTGTCTGAATCGGATCAATCACATTCCGCAGATCTAGTCGACAAAGCCTTTCAGATCGAACGTGGAAGCGTCGAACCGATTGCGTCGCTGACTTAGGAGGAACAAATGACTGCATTTACGTTTAACACAACCAAAAGCGTTATTTGCGAACCCGGCGCGATCAAGCGCCTCGGGCAAATCGTCAAAGAGCACATGGGCAAAAAGGTACTGCTAGTTACAGATCCCGGGCTGATCAAAGCGGGACTGCTCGACGTGGCTACAACGTCCCTCAACGAGGCAGGCGTGCGATATGAGCTATTCGATGGAGTGGTTGCCGACCCGCCTGTATCTGTCGTAGAGGCAGCGCTAGCTGACGCGCTGGAAGCAGGGGTAGATGGTGTTATTGGATTTGGTGGCGGCTCATCCATGGATGTTGCCAAACTAATTGCGCTTCTTATTGGCGGCGGAGAAAAGCTTGACGACGTGTATGGTGTTGGACAGGCCAAAGGCCAACGTTTACCACTGATTCAAATTCCAACCACAGCAGGAACAGGCTCAGAGGTCACCCCGATCTCAATAATTACTGTTGGTGAAACTGAGAAAAAAGGCGTTGTTGCGCCTCAGCTGCTTCCTGACATCGCTCTTCTGGATGCAGAGTTGACACTCGGGCTTCCGGCTCACGTGACCGCGGCTACCGGAATCGATGCCATGGTTCATTCAATCGAAAGCTATACGTCAGCTTCAGCAAACAACAATCCAGTTTCCAAGGCGCTCGCTCGCGAAGCCCTCCGCTTGCTCGGAGCCAATATCGAGACAGCCGTGAAGGATGGCAGCAATGTCAAGGCTCGCTCTGACATGCTGCTCGGAGCGATGCTTGCCGGCCAAGCTTTTGCGAACTCGCCCGTAGCTGCAGTGCATGCTCTGGCCTACCCTATCGGCGGAATTTTCCATGTACCCCATGGCCTTTCCAACGCACTGGTGCTGCCTCACGTCATGCGTTTTAACGCGGAGACTTGTGACAAAGCCTATGCAATTCTGGCGACCGATGTCTTTCCGGATCTGGCAACTGCACCTGTCGATCAGAGGGTTAATCAGTTCATCGACCGTCTTGAGGCTCTAAGCGCTGATCTGGGGCTAGAGCAAACTCTGCGTGAGGTCGGGATTGGGGAGTCAGATCTGGCCACCTTGGCTTCAGATGCCATGAAGCAAACTCGGCTGCTTGTGAACAACCCCAGGGAAGTGTCTGAAACTGATGCCTTGGCAATCTACAAGGCCGCTTTCTGATTCGGTCAAATTTTTAATTGATTGAGGTTACTCATGTCTCTTGAATTAAAGAATCGCGAACTTCTGCGCGAACAGGCATATATCAATGGCCAATGGATAATGGCTAAATCGGGGAAGACTTTTGCCGTGACCAATCCGGCCAACGGTGATCAGTTGGCAACGGTGCCGGACATGGATGATACCGACACTCGTGTAGCGATTGAGGCGGCAGAAGCCGCCTGGCCGGCATGGCGTTCCACCCCGGCTAAAGAACGAGCCAACATACTGCGCAAATGGTTCAATCTACTCATGGCCAACCAAGAGGATCTTGCTCGTCTGATGACCGCTGAGCAAGGAAAGCCTCTGGCGGAATCCCGAGGCGAAGTTGGTTACGGTGCAAGCTTTATCGAATGGTTCGCCGAGGAAGCGAAACGGGCTTACGGCGATGTCATACCAGGGCATGGAAAGGACAAACGCATTGTTGTCATCAAACAACCGGTTGGTGTAGTAGCGGCTATCACTCCGTGGAACTTTCCGATAGCGATGATTACTCGTAAAGTTGCGCCAGCTCTCGCTGCGGGCTGCCCTGTAGTGGTGAAGCCCGCCGAGGATACACCTCTCTCCGCATTGGCCATCACCGCACTGGCGGAAGAAGCCGGTGTACCGGCCGGTCTGATCAACATCATCACATGTTCCAAACCTAATGCAGTCTCTGTAGGTAGCGAGCTGACAGGTAATCCTATTGTGCGCAAGGTTTCGTTTACCGGATCTACGCCGGTCGGAAAGCTCCTGATGCGACAAGCGAGCGACACCGTCAAAAAGGTCAGCTTGGAACTTGGTGGCAATGCCCCCTTCATTGTTTTCGATGATGCCGATTTGGATGCGGCTGTTGCAGGCCTTATGGCCTCGAAATACCGCAACACAGGACAGACCTGCGTCTGCGCAAACCGAGTTTACGTTCAGGCCGGCGTTTACAACGCCTTTACCGAGAAACTAAAGACTGCGGTCAGTAAAATGGTGGTGGGTCCCGGCCTCGAAGGCGAAACGCAGCAGGGCCCACTCATCAACGATGCCGCGCTTACTAAGGTCAAACGACACATTGAAGACGCTAAATCGAAGGGGGCAAAGGTTGTTATGGGTGGCCAAGCTCATGCCCTCGGCGGTACCTTCTTTGAACCCACAATCCTCACCGATGCCACGCAGGAAATGCTGATCGCCCGAGAGGAGACTTTCGGGCCCGTTGCGCCGTTGTTCAGGTTTGGAACCGACGACGAGGCAATCTCCATGGCAAATGATTCCGAGTTCGGCTTATCAGCCTATTTTTACAGCCGGGATATCCATCGTGTATGGCGCATGGCGGAAGAACTGGAATCAGGAATGATTGGCGTCAACGAAGGCATTATCTCTACAGAAGTGGCTCCATTTGGCGGGGTAAAGGAAAGCGGCCTTGGCCGGGAAGGCTCCCACTACGGTCTGGATGAGTACATGGAGCTTAAATACCTGTGCCTGGGCGGAATGAAATAAATCCCAAATAAACCAGGGTGCCCCGATGTCAGGAATCGAGGCGCCCAAAGTTATACTCTTGGAGGGCCAAGGTGAATCGACAGGATTTCTCGGTTTTCTACCCCGTCTACACCCGCTGGATGGACAACGATGTATACGGACACGTGAACAACGTTACCTATTACTCCTATTTCGACTCAACGATTAATCGATACCTAATCGAGCAAGGTGGCCTCGATATTCACTCGGCCAAAATAGTGGGCTATGTCGTTAGCTCATCCTGCCAATTCCGACGCCCCGTTGCATATCCAGATTCAATTTCAGTCGGTCTCAGGGTCTCGAAGCTTGGGAACAGTTCCGTTACTTATGAGTTAGGTATTTTCAGAGAATCGGAAGAAGAAGCCGCAGCCCATGGTCAAGTGGTGCACGTTTTCGTGGACCGTGACCAAAATTGCTCTGTACCCATGCCTGCACAAATTCGCCACTGCCTTAAGGAAATCTTGGCCGCCCAAGTTAGTGCAGAAGAAATTTGAAAATCTCCTGAGGATAGAAAATGAACAGTTCAATCGCCTATGCCCTGCTCATGCTGGTCGCGGGGATAGGAATACCTGTGATGGCAACGCTAAACGGTGGACTCGGCGCGAGACTTCAGAGCCCGGCCCTTGCCGCAACGATTCTCTTTTTCGTTGCCCTGGTCTTAGCGATTTCTTATTTGATCACCACAGAGGGTTTTCCTGAGAAAATTTTCCCTGCCAATGTTCCCGTGTACTTTTACTTTGGCGGTTTCTTTGTCCTCTTCTATATTCTGACAATCACCTGGGTAGCGCCTCGCTTCGGCATATCCAATGCAATAGCTTTCGTATTGCTGGGACAGCTCATCGCAATGAGCCTCATCGATCATTTCGGATTGATGGGCGTTCAGAAGTTCACCATGAGCCTAAAGAGGCTTACTGGGTTGGGCGTGATGACAATCGGTGTTTTCCTGGTACTGAATAAGGTCCCGGGCGGAGCAAGATGAATAGCAAGCAGCGCTCTTTAAGGGGTCGGTTTCTACCCCGGGGTTAATTCCATTGCTCAGATTACCTGATTGTATCAATATCATGACTGCAGCAGCATGGTAATCACAGAGCAGCGAGTCCGCGAACAGGCAGTTTGATCGGCCCCGGGGCGGGGTTTAGTTTTTGACCTAGCTGTTATTAGCGGGTAAGCGATGCCCTATGTTTGCGGCTGTAATCAGTGGCTTTGGCCCTTCCAGATCTGTCCGGCACTCTCTAACGATGCGCAAGCGTCCATTGATGAAGTACGTTAGCAATTGGTTCGACGTTGGTTTCCAGTTTCCTGGCACTGATCCAACGACAAATCTTCGGAGTCCGGCTAAATCCTATGAGGTCCTCCGAGGCACACCAGTAGATGCAGCTCAATGTGAAAATGAGATTACGAGTGTAAATCTGCAATTGTGTGGCCAACTACCCCCATTAATTTGATTGAGATCAAAATGAGGTGAGGAGTTCGAAGACGATAAATGATGGTCTTTGCCGCCCCCGTCTTCTTTCGGCATTGTAATGCGAATTATTATCAGTATGATGCGCATACATAATCATACCACTGCTGGAGATCCCAATGCCAACACCCGGTCAATCATCATCGCCAAATCGACGTCCTCGCGTGAGCCGTTCCGCTGGCTCAACCTTTCTATCGGTTTCTTTTCTTGCGACGGTTGCCTCCCCCGCGATTGTACAAGCCCAAGAACAAACGCCCGCCCTGCTCCCTGGCCTTGAGGTTACCGCTGATTGGTTGGGACCGCCGACGGAAGAATCTGAAAGAACCTACACGGGTGCCCGCACAGTGGTGGAGGAAGAAGAACTCCAGGACACCGGAGCTCTGAATCTGGAAGACGCCCTGCGTCCGGTACCCGGTGTCACGGTCCTGGACGAAACCGGCACGGGCATCCTGCCCAACATTGGCGTGCGCGGCCTGAACCCGCTACGTAGTGAACGGCTTCAGATTCTGGTGGATGGTTATCCCATTGCCATCGGTCCCTACAGCAACGTGGGCGTATCACTGTTCCCCGTTACCCTTCCAAGCCTGGAAGCCGTGGATATTGTCCGGGGCGGTGCCTCCGTTCATTACGGCCCCAATAACGTGGGCGGCGTGGTGAATTTCGTCACCAAACCGATTCCGGCGGAAACCTCCCATACCCTTCGTGAGCGGGTGACCATCGCGGAAGAAACCGGCAATGTCTTTACCGATACCTATTACCGGGTCGGAGGCCGGGCGACCGACAAGCTTGACCTGCAGTTCCAGGCCAACGTCCAGCGCGGGGACGGCTTTCGCGACCACTCCGACACCGAAGTGGATAACCTGATCCTGGACGCCCGCTACTACCTGAACGACCAGAACGAACTCGCCTCGCAGCTGCAGTATTACCGTGTCGATGCCGAACTTCCCGGCGCCCTGACCCCGCAAGCCTATGAGCAGAACCGTACCCAGAGCCAGCGCCCATACGATGGCTACGAAGCGGACATGAGTCGCGCTACTTTCACCTGGACGTACACGCCTGCGGACAACGTGGAATTCCAGTGGCGCAATTTCGTGCATGATGCCGACCGCACCTTTTTCTTCGGCCAGAACCTCAGCGGCACCGGCCATTGGGCGGACCCGGGGCTGGACTCCACCCACGTTGCGGATTCGCCCCGGCTGTTCACCGTGTTGAGCACGGAGCCCCGGCTCGCCATCCGCCATGGCCGGCACGACATTACCCTGGGCGCGCGATTTGTCAGCGAGGATGTGGAATTCGACGTCAATCGGCTGGAGTTTTCCTCCGGTAACCGTTCTGTGGCACGGGACTGGCACCTGGACACCCGGGCCGCGGCATTTTACGTCAGTGATACCGTGTCGTTTCTGGATGACCGTCTGACGGTGACGCCGGGCCTGCGCTACGAAGACGTTGATATGGATTTCCGCGACAACCTCAGTGGCAACACCGAGGAAAACAGCGCTGAGGAGTTTTTGCCGGGCCTGACCGTCGGCTATCAGGCGTCTGATGATCTGTTTGTCTTTGCCAACAGCCAGCGCTCTCTGGTACCGGTCCAGATTGCCCAGACCACCCGTGAAGGCGCAGTCGCCAATGAAACTGCGTGGAACCATGAGCTGGGCGCACGCCTGCAGGTCGCTCCGGACCTGTTCTCTTCAGCCACGATGTTCCGCATCGATTATGAGGACCAGATTCAGTTCAACCGTTCGACCAGCCGTTTCGAGAACCTGGGAGAAACCCGCCATCAGGGTGTCGAGCTGGCAAACCGCTGGAACGTCGGCAGCCAGTGGGAACTGGGCCTGGGCTATACCTTCCTGGATACCGAACAGCTTTCCGGCGATAACGAAGGCAATGAACTGCCCAACGCGCCAACTCACAAGGTCAGCGCTGATGCGGTTTACCGCTACCAGGCCTGGGACGCCAGCCTGAACTGGGTGTACGTCAGCGAAAGCTACAGCGATGCGGACAACACTGAAGAAGAAACCAGCAATGGCAGTGCCGGTGAGTTGCCGGATTACCATCTGGTTACGGCCAGAGTCGGTCGCGATTTCGCGGTTGGCGGTGATCGTGTGCTGAACCTTGGCGTGGCCGTCAACAACCTGCTGGATGAGGACTACTACTTCCGGGGCGTGGACGTCAGCCCGGTCGGCCGCGTGCCCCAGCCGGGCCGAAGCTTCATCCTTGAGGCGCAACTCGATTTCTGATGGCCTCTTTAAGGAAGCGGATTGCAACGATCCTGCTGGTTGTCCTGCTTTCACCTGTTTCAGGGTGGGCGGACAACCACGATATCCGGCTGACGGATGACCGCGGGGAAACCCTGCGGTTGTCCGCACCGGCAACCCAACCTGCGGCGATTTCGACCTTCGGGGCCGATGTTGCAATGGCGCTGGGTACTGTGCCGGTGGCGGTCACTGACTATGGACTCCAGGGGGTACCCGAGTACCTGGCGTCGCAGTTACGCGGTGTTCGCAGCCTCGGGCCGAGGCACCAGCCCAACCTGGAAGTTCTGTCGTCGGTCCGGCCGGATCTTGTCATCGCCATTCGCCGTTATACCGAGAAAGACGGTGACCAGATCCAGGCCATTGCCCCACTCCTGGCACTGGACCTGATCACGATTCAGGACAGCCTTCGGGCAGTGACGCTGGCGGGTCAGGCGCTCGGTAAGCCAACCAAAGCCGCCGCACTCAACGATCGGTTTCTGGAGCGCGTTCAATCGCTCGCGGAGCGCAACAAGGGGAAGCCCACCTATACCGTGGCGCTGCTGACCAGCGGCAGTGAAACCCCGTTTGTCTATTACGACCACTTTCTGCCCACAGCCCTGCTGGAGCGCTTGGGCTTTGACAATGTCGGTGGCCAGCCGCCCAATCCCGACAGCGGCATCCCGCTGGGCTACCGGATCAGTCTTGAGGCACTGCTGAAACTCAATCCGGACAGCATCCTCCTGTTACCCACCAGTCGTCAGCGCGCATTCACGATGAATCCCATCTGGCCCTACCTCAAGGCCGTGCGCACGGGCCAGGTCTACGAAGTGCCGCACTACTGGAAAGAAGGTGCCGGCCCGATTGCCCGGGAGCGGATCCTGGACGACATTCAGCGTCTGCTGCTGACGTCGGAACCCGGCAAATGACGGGTGACGATTCAGCCAAACGCTCGATGGGCCTCTATGGAGCAACGGTATTTCTCCTCGTGCTGCTGTTCTTCGTTGGCCTGATGGCGGGCTCCCAATGGGTGTCGCCGACCTCGTTGCTGTCAGCCATCGACGGCAGCAGCGATCTGCTGACGCGCATCACCGTGCTGGAGCTGCGGCTGCCGCGCAACCTGCTCGGTATTCTTGGTGGTGCGGCGCTAGGGGTTGCAGGTGCCGTGATGCAGGGCGTTACGCGGAACTCGCTGGCATCCCCAGGACTGACCGGCGTGATTGCATCTGCTGCCCTGGCGGTGGTGTCGCTTCGAACCCTGAGTTCGCCGGGCGCACTGTGGCTGCCGCTGATGGCCCTTGCCGGAGGCCTGCTCGGTGGTGCTCTGACGTTTGCCATCGCTGGCCGCCGTCAGCTTCAGCCCGAGCGCATTGTACTTGCCGGCATAGCCGTCACGTCACTGGCTACTGCACTCACCACGGGCCTTCTGCTGGTATCGGGTGCGGAGGCGGCGGAGCTGTATTATTGGCTGGCGGGCAGCCTGATGGGACGGGGCTGGCTCCAGCTCCAGATGGTGCTGCCCTGGCTGCTGCTTCCGCTCGGCGCCCTGTTTGTCATGCAGAGACCCTTCCGCTTACTGCAGCTGGATGACGATCTGGCGCTGGCCATGGGGCTGGCTGTCGGCCGCTGGCGTCTGACGTTTCTGCTGCTGGCCTTGCTGCTGGCCGCCGCGCTGGTCGCCTTCACCGGTCCGATCGTGTTCATTGGCCTGGTGGCACCGCACATTGCCCGGCGGCTGGCCGGCAACCAGATCCAGCACTGGCTGCCCCTAAGTGCTCTGTTTGGAGGGCTGTTATTGCTGGCAGCCGATATCATGGCACGACAGCTGGCCTTCCCGCAGGAGTTGCCCGTCGGCATGCTGACCGCCCTGATCGGGGCCCCCTGGCTGATTTACCTTCTCAATTCGCGAACCTCGCCCAGGAGCGCTTAAGGTGACCAATCCGGTTACGACACGTCCCCCAGCAGGTGCCCACGGCGTCCAATCCCCAGGCACCGGCCCAGTTAGCAGACTACTTCTGACTGGCGGACTCAGCCTGGTTGTTGTCATCATCGCCGGCGTCCAGCTGGGGGCAGTGGACCTGACCTGGTCCCAGGTGTGGGCCGGGCTGACCGGAGACAGCTCGCAACACGTGCAGCGAGTGGTCTTCGAACTACGGTTGCCCCGTACCCTGACCGGCGCCCTCATCGGTATTCACTTCGCCCTCTCAGGGTGGCTGTTACAGTTGCTTAGCCGCAATCCGTTGGCAGAAGCCGGCATTCTCGGCATCTCCGCTGGCGCCAGTCTTGTAGCCGTCATCGCTTTCATCATTGGCGATTGGCTGGTTTCCAGCGAGAACCCCTACAGCAATACCTCGTTTGCCCTTCAGTATTTGCCACTCTTTGCCATGGCAGGCGGGCTGGTGACGGCGCTCGCGGTGTACTTCCTTGGCATGCGACATGGCCATCTGTCGCCGGTCAAGATGACCCTGACTGGCGCGGTCGTCGCCGGCATGCTGCACGCACTGACCACCGGTGTCCTGGCCTTCTGGGGCCACGCCCACACCGAGCTGGTTGCCCAGTGGCTGGCCGGCTCTCTTTACGGTGCCGAATGGCAGCACCTGCATGCACTGTTGCCCTGGACACTCATCGGGATGATCGGTGTGGTTTTGCTCATGCGCCCACTGAGCGTGATGCAACTCGATGACCAACACTCACGCACTTTGGGCCTGGGCCTGAACCGCTGGCGTGCCTTTGCGCTGCTGATAGCCACCCTGCTGGCGGCCAGCGCCGTCGGAGTGGTGGGGCCCGTTGGCTTCATAGGCCTGCTGATCCCCCACATCAGCCGCCGACTGGCAGGCGCCAACCTTCCGGTCCAGTTGGTGTTATGTGTTCTTTTGGGGGCGGTACTGGCTGTTCTGGCGGATTTACTCGGCCGAACAGTGTTTACGCCCTATGAGGTACCCGTGGGCGTGGTTTCCGCCGTCCTTGGCGTACCGTTTTTCCTTTATCTGCTTTCGCGTCAAACCTGAGGTCGGGATCCGCCATGTTACGAACCGAGCAGCTCTCACTTGCCTACGGCGACAAACCGGTTGTGAACAAGGTTTCGCTAGCGATTCCTGAAGGCGGGATCACCTGCCTGCTGGGCCCTAATGGGTCGGGTAAAAGTACCTTGCTGAAAAGTTTCGCGGGCCTGCTACCGGCCCGGTCCGGTCAGGTTTACCTGGACGACCAGCCGGTGGAGCAGTGGGACCGGCGCAAATTAGCCCTCAGGCTTGCCATGCTGCCACAGAAGCCGATTGTGCCAGATGGTATCCGGGCTCGGGATCTGGTAGCTCTGGGGCGTTTCCCGCACCGGAAATGGTGGCAACGAAACCTCATCACCGACGACAACGCGATTCTTGAGGCCATGGCAATGACCGGGGTCTCGGATCTGGCGGAGCGGCCGGTGGAAGCGCTTTCCGGAGGGCAACAACAGCGGGTATGGATCGCCATGGCCCTGGCCCAGGAAACCGATATTCTGCTGCTGGATGAACCTACCACGTTCCTGGACTGGGGATACCAGCTGGAAGTACTGGAACTGCTGTCCAAGCTGAATCGGGAGCACGGCTTAACCGTGGTGATGTCGCTCCACGATCTCAACCAGGCTGCACAATTTGCGGACCGGATTGCCGTGCTGGCCGGCGGCCAGCTCGACACAATCGGTAGCCCCAGGGAGGTTATTACCGAGCCCCTGATCAACCGGGTATTTCGGGTGTATACCCGCGTTACCAACGGACCGGACGGTCGTCCGTCTTGTTCTGGATTTGCCGAATCGGCAAAGAGCCTACCCCAGCATAGCCCTCATTGTTCCGCTCACCCTTAGTTCAGGGCTGCTGGCCAACCGCTACTGCCATCGTTCCGCGATCATCGGCTAGACTTCATTGGCACGACAGTGTCGGGGGGAGAGAGGAATGCGCGGCTCGTCGATTAGCAGTAAAAAGGGAGAGGGATGATGAAGAAAATCATACAGGAATATAAGGCCTTCGCTCTGAAAGGCAATGTTCTTGATATGGCGGTTGGTATCGTAGTTGGTGGGGCGTTCGCGACCATTGCAAGCAGCCTTGTGGCTAATGTGATCGCTCCGATATTGGGGATGATCACCAGCGATGTGGATCTGGCTGACTTGTTTATCGTGTTGAAGGAGGGCAAAACAGCTGGACCATATCTAACGCTGGAACAAGCCAATAAGGCAGGTGCTGTCACGCTAAGCTATGGGGTGTTTCTGAACAGCTTTATCAGCTTTTTGATCGTTTCCTGGATCGCGTTCCTGCTGGTAAAAGGGATTAATAGAGTCAGGCAGAAAGAGGTGATTAAAGAGGAAATAAAAACCAAAGACTGTCCGTTTTGTTTCTCGAAGGTGCATAAAGACGCTGCGAGATGCCCCTATTGCACATCGGAGATTAAATCTGGGGCCGCATGATGCTTGGCCAACTAACTGACTCCCCGTCAATGCCCGATCCCAAAGCCAGACAATATCCCAATGAGCGCTTGCAAGCCATCGCAAGAATTCGATCATACCCTCAAGCAAACGCTGAAAGTAATTATCCAAACAACTGAACCTGATCCCGCCCCGCGGCCTTCGCTAAATACAGCGCCCTATCAGTGGCGTTAATCAATTCGTCCGACGATGCCCCATTCTCCGGCGCGGTAGCCAAGCCGGATGAGAAACGAATAGAAACGCTTTGGTCTGCCACTCTGAAAACCATCGGGCTATTGGCTTCCCGCCACTGGATCATGCGTTTGTATGCGTCTTCCTGCGATAACCCAGGCATCATGATCAGAAATTCTTCGCCGCCCCAGCGGCAGACTACATCGGCTTTGCGCATCCCCTCCAGCAGCCTCTGGCTGAACTCAATCAGCACCTGATCACCAACAGCGTGGCCATATTCGTCGTTGAGTGATTTGAAATAATCAATGTCCAGCATCATTAGGGTAACGGAGTGTTGTTCTCGTTGCGCCCGATTCAGTTCACGGCTTAGGCTTTCCAGGAAGTAGCGCCGGTTGAAAAGATTGGTCAGAGGGTCGCGCATGGCTTCCTCGTGGAGCTTTTCGTGCAAACGATGGTTTTCAGCAAGCTGCTGGGCCAGTTTTTCATTGGTTTTTTGAAGGGCTGTTTCAGCATCACGGCGGGCAGTGATGTCCCTGGAAATACCACATATATACACCGAACTGCCGTCACGCCCACGCAAGGGTGAAACACTGGTTTCAAAGATGGTGACGGGTGCCGAATCGAACCCCTCGGTGCTCTCCTCGTAACAAATCACATGGCCCGCAGCAATGGCGCGCTGGTAATTACCTGCAATCTTCCCGTAAAGAACTGAGTCGGAGACTATGTCATCGAGAAAAAGTCCGCACAACAGGGTGTCCGACTGGTTCATGAACCGCTCCATGGCCTGGTTGCAGTAGACCAGGCGGTACCGTCCCGCTTCGATACGTAGTAGAAATACATGGTCCGTCATGGTGTCCAGCATGCCGGTCAACAGATGGATATCGGCCGGTTCAATGTCGTTCAGCGCAGACGTCACGGTGATGAACTCCTGTGGATCAACACAGTCCTGATCCTATCCGCGCAAATGCTTGGATAGACGATCTGGCGATTATCTCTAACATGCTATCGGAACCGGGGCTTTTTTCCACTATTAACGCCAACGAGCGCGGCAGATATTGCCCCTTTTCACTATTTCATAAATTTCATAGGCTTTTAAGCCCTGAGAGTTTACTCAACGAATTTTTGCGACAACTGTCGGTGATCTCCGCGAGACAGGAAGGCTCACAATAAATGCGCTAAGAGCCACATCTCAATGTTCGCTTTTGTTTACGACTGAAGGAGCCTGATCGAAACCCGAAGGTGATCATCGACCGGACCTGGCAGCGTCTGCAACATCCAGCGACCAAGGAGCCAAGTTACGCATTTAGATCTCAATACTCTCAGCTATCTCCAGAGCATCCTCGACTTCGACGCCAAGGTATCGCACGGTGCTCGACATGTTCGTGTGTCCTAACAGCAACTGTACAGCTCGCAGATTTTTGGTCTTCTTGTAGATCAATGTAGCTTTGCTACGTCTCATCGAATGGGTTGCGTAGACTGAAGGATCAAGTCCAATGCTGGTTATCCATTTTTTGACGAGACGGGCATATTGATGGGTAGTGATGTGGTCGAACTTTCTCATCCGACTCGGCCACAAATAATCCATACCTGAGAGTCCGCGCAATTCGATCCACGCTTCGACCGATTCGCGCGTCTTTTTCGTTATCTCAAATTGAACAGGTTGACTGGTTTTCTGCTGAGTGACTTGCGCCCGATCCAGAACCTCTCCGTTTCTGGAAATATCTCGAACCAAGAGCTTTACCAAATCGCAGGACCGGAGCTTGCAATCAATTGCCATGTTGAACATCGCCAGCTCTCGGATGTTCTTAGCAATCTCCAACCGAATACGGATAGCCCATATTTGTTCGAGTTTGAGCGGTAGTTTCTGGCCAACAAGCTTTCCCTTGTTCCAGGGAGCTTTGCTGATAGGAAATGTCATGGTGTGGCCCTCTTCGGAGGGTAAGGGCCATTAAGTATGGCTCAAAAAATTGTTTCCTGTTGTCCAACCTGGTCGCAAAGCGGAGATTTGGATTTGACGATTACGCGGAGCTTTGCGGCTATTTTGGAGCCGCGAATCGGAGGGAAGTGCATTGGAGCGCTGCAACGGTGAGCTTTCCGCTCACCATTGCCAGCACACGAGACTTTGTCCCATGCATCACCCTCGCTTGAACTTGAATACCGGTTGGCCTGTGATGTGTAAGCCGCCGAAACTCAGAACAAGCGTTCCCCGTTATCCACCTGCGCATCCGGTCTTACCAAGGTAACTGCGCCCTTCTGCGTCTGCACGCCAGTGACCAGGCACTCCGACAAAAAAGGGCCGATCTGTTTGGGCGGGAAATTGGTGACGGCAAGAACCTGCTTGCCGATTAGATCATCCTTGCCATATAGGTCCGTAAGCTGTGCACTCGATTTACGAATACCAATGTCCGACCCGAAATCCACTCGCAATTTATATGCAGGCTTGCGCGCCTCGGGAAAATCCGTCACTTCAATGATGGTCCCGATCCGCAGTTCAACCTTCTCGAAATCGTCCCAAGTAATCATCTCACTGCTCCTTCGACGTAGTTAGTCTGTTAACAATTCTGGCTCGGCGACCGTCCGGCTTTTCGCACGACCCGCGATCAAAGAACCAATGACGATCAGAATGCTGGCACTCAACACCGCAACCGTAGCCTCGCCGAATCCGGCAAGGATCAAAAGGATCACTGAAATGAGTGGCGCACTGTATGCCAGGGTTCCCAGTAACTGGATGTTTCCGTGTTTTACACCATGGTCCCAGGTGAAGAAGGCTACGCCCACCGGTCCGAGGCCCAGTCCGACCAGGCCAATCCATTGAAGTACGCCTTCTGGCCATACCGTTTCCTCCCACAAAAGGTGGCAAATCAACGCCAGAATGGCCGTAACACCGCAGAACCAGCCCACTGCATCGGTCGGTACCGAGCGAACCAGTCTGCTGAGAACGGAATAAGATGACCAGATCAGAGCACAGGACAGAGCCACCAGGTAACCCGGCAGGTTCTCCCATGCAAATCCGTCGGCATTACGGCTGATCAACAACCAACAACCTGCCAGGGCAACCAGGGCCCCAACGATGTACTGAGCTCGTAGCTTCTCGCCCGGCAGGAAGGCCGACAGCAGGACGATCAGCAGCGGCCAGAGGTAAGCCAGAAGGCTGACTTCAACGGCCGGGGCCAGTGTCATGGCCTTGAAGTAGGCAAAGTGATAACCGAACAAACCAACGATACCGATGCACCATGCAAGCGGCGATTGCCGTAAATAATGCACACCGGAATGTCCCGAGAAGACCCAACGGCTGCACATCAACAGGAAAGCGATGCCGAAGGTCATGGCCATGAGCTGGAACTCTGGAATCTCGCCACCGGAAAGCTTGGTCAGCAATGCCAAAGTGCCCCATAACAGAACGGAAATCGACCCGATCCAGGTTGCGGCGTTAACGGATGCCATGAAACTCTCCCCGAAATTCTCACGTTTGAATGATTTCAGAAGGGTATCCAGTGCGAAGGACAGGAACTTTCAAATCCTGGCGGAACTATTTCGAAATACGGCGGAAGTGGCTGGGCGCTTTGCCAAAGTGGGCTCTGAACCGGTCGCTAAAGGCCGATAACGATGAATAGCCAACAGCGTCGGCAACTCGCTGGACGCTGCGCCCCGACTGCTCCAAAAGCCGCCAAGCTTCTTTCATTCGTAATTCCGTGAGGTATTGATGCGGCGTCATGCCGACCTGGCGCCGAAACAGATCGTTCAACTGCCGAATGCTCAGATGTGCCACGGCAGCCGCCTCGGCCAAGGACAGCGGTCGGCTGAAGTGTTCGTCCAGAAATTGTTTCGCGGCGTGGACTCTGCGGTCCAGCTTCAGCTGACTTCCATGGCGCTCCTGAAGCAACTGAATCAGCAGGAGCAGCATTTGATGCTGGGTAAAATCCGACTCAGTCCCATTTTGGAGCTGTGCGTGAAGGAACTGGACGTAATGGAGCAATGCTGGATCGAGGTCTACGAAACAAGGTAGCTTGTCTAGCGCCGGGGCCAAGCCTTCGGGGACGTCTGCAACCAAAAACCGATTATCGTCGGTCGCAGCATATCCATGGCCAATTCCCGCAGGAATAATTGCCGCTCGATGCTGCGCAACCTCCCCTTCCTTGGCATCTACTGACAGAGATAACGTTCCCACCAACGGCAATACCAGTTGGTGATGGTCGTGGGAGTGGCTTTTTCCCTCGTCCTCGTAGGTTCGTATATGCAAGCCGATCTCAGAGTGCTTCATGCGACCAGTATAATCAGAAACACATGATAGTCATCACAGAACCACTCTTTCATCCATCTCTCATCCGGGATCCGACCGGTTCATAGTGAAAACGCGGGAAATTGGCAGTGGCGAAGTATCTCGTGAACCACGCCTAAACGATTTATGGCTAGAATGTCCGCTTTTTTTAGGTATTGCCTGAGATGCGGGACGGTCGCAAAGCGAACATTCAGATTGGGATAATGCTATGCGGCTGATTCCGGACATTGGGGAATCACAAGAGCCAGCCAGAGAGATAATCATCCAGCCCGAGACTGGCGAGGACAACACCAAGAACAAGACCTGCAGGCAGGCTAAGACGCCGCAACAGCGGTGTTTCACGCACCCTCTCAGGTCTACGTGCTGGCCGTATCCCACTCGGAAAAAGCTTTTTACCCAAGCGGTCATGCAAGAAAACGATAAAAAAACAGCGCAGCGGATAAAACTGCAATGTTGAACACCGCAGCCCAAGCCCCAGTAAACATCAATTGAACCAGGCCATTGATTACCACCCCGAGCAAAATACCAATCACGACGTTGACAGCTAAGCTTGCCCAATGGCCAGCCTGTTCAAAAAATTCGGCGGCCCGCTGAGCGCGAACCTCAGAATCCTGTCTGTCGGGCTTTGCATCTGGTTTGACTCGCGACCAGACGACCGCAGCCATGACAAAGCAGATGAAGGTTGAAGCTATGAAAAGATCAATTGTGGTAAACATCCGGTCACATCCCTTACAGCCTGGGCATGGACTATAAAAATTTCGCGCTCTTCATCTCTGCTTCGGACCCATAGCAGTTAATTCGGCCGAAGCGCGCTGAAATTATCTATTGGGTGCAATAGCCACCAGCTCACCAGAGCTCTGAAGCATGTAGCGTTCGGTAAAAGGTTCCGAATCATCAGTGCGTACACTGATTACCTTTGAATCAGCACTCACTCTCATATACACCTTTTCACCGGGCGCACGAGAGAGCATACCCGGAATCCGATCTATATCCTCTGGACGCCCAGTGACCGTTTTAGGCTCCGCGTTGGGACTGAGTGCGAAATGGTGAAACCGCAAAAGATCGCCGTAACATTCAGACCCCGGGCAACCGGATAACTGCAAGAATACCGAATCCCCTCTCCAACCCGTCAGCCAAGCCCTATACCCCGTCTTTAACAGGTCAGGCGCTTCAATTCTGGCGAGCTCCACAATTTGATCCGTCGATACATCGACAAGATGCACGATGGCTGTCTTTTCCAGATAGTTCGGTACCCCTCCATTCGGAAATGCTGTAAGACCGGTTGCAGGCTGAAATCGCACGTAGCGAACCGCTACAGCGAACTGGAGGGAATCAGGCCGAACTGCCAGATTTTCAATTTGCGCCAGTTCCTCTTGAGGCCCATAGGTACAGCCTGAAACAAGCATCACGACGGCAACTCCAACAACCTTGACCCAAATCATCCAAACGAACCCCATTACATCCAGCGCTGCACCTACCGACGGCAGGAAGGTGTGATCCGGCGGCCATTGGCTGCGTGCCACCCCGACCGATCAAGCGATTCAAATATTGTAGAGCGGCCCGACCTTGCACGAGGGCAGCCGCTATCAAAGAATAAAACTTATTGGAAATAACGATCTACCCCATCCCAAAGCTCGACAGACTCCCGAATCGCCGACAGCCTGTTCCACAAGATCTCGCTGAATTCAGGATATTGCTGGTAAAAAGCCTTCGATAAAACCAAGTAGCTTGATTCCTTGGACACTGATGCCGCCACTTTTTGGATTCTTCCGGCAAACTCGGGCCGATTATCTATAAGGTGATCCGCGTGCAACGCGTCTGCCAGTGCCGTTTTCGCATGCCTGCGGAGCAACATATTCAACTGCCGCTCTACACTACCGATAACGTGGCTTTCGAGGCCCTGGAGTTCTTTCAGATTGTCTGTTCCCGATCCCGGAGGTATCGTTATAGGCGGTTGCAGTATGGAAGCATCGGCGAGGTCTTGATTGATCAGTTGAAAAGCCGCCAGATCCCAGGTCATTAAGGCTCGGTCTTCATCAACGTCACCGCCCCGCCTCGGGAAAACGCCACGCTTTTCAGCATCTTCACTGTGCGAGATTGCGATAAAACCGTCCACCGATTCCCCAAGCGAATAGGCGCCTCGTCGAGTCGGCATAGCCCGGTACTCGAATTCTACGCCCAATTGCCGACTAAGCATGCCCAGAGCATCTATGGCAATTCCAGTGATCCCGGAGTCATCAGCTTGAATAAAGGGAAATCGAACCTCCTCAGGAACTGCCACTGTCAGAGACTGCGGCTTTTCAATGTCTTGATCGACACCGTTGGTGACGCCCACCATGCCGGTCGATTCCGCTAAAAGCCGGCCCCGATTCTTCTGGAGTTCCACGAGCATGGCTTGGGATAAGAGCGGCTGATTGTTTTCATCAATACTTATGGACACACCACCCTGAGCCAGTCCCAGTCTTTTGACAGGCGAACGCCAGAGTTGCCAGCGTTCACTGATCAACGCCACGTATACAGCTCTATCCAGATGCTTCACAACGGATGTCAGGACGTGGCCCGGATACATGCCGTTTTGATTCTGGTCCACTCCAATCGCAAGCTTGTCAGCTTCAGCGGCTGCCGCTAATGCTCCCTTGCCACTGCTACCTGCAGCAGCAAACACGATGTCATGCTCACTGCTGAACAGTTGCCTCCCGAGCTCTTTGGCCTTGCTCTCGTCGTCCCATGGGCGATCGGAATATTCAGACAAATAAAGACTGGTGATCTGACCATCCGGCAGGATACGGTTAAATCCTGCGCGGAATCCAGCCTCCAGCTCTTTTACCGAACGAACCGGAAGCCCGCCCATAAACGCGACTTTCCGGTTCGGACTACGGTAGGCAGCCAGAACTCCGGCAAGATAAGCACCGTCCCACTCCCTGAAAAGGATTGACCGTACGTTCGGCGCATCCGTCTGATAACCAATCGAAATAAAGGTAGTTTCGGGGAATGATGGCGCGATGGCTTCAACAATTGCCTGTGTGCCACCGCCGGGCACGATTATTGGCGAATGTCCCGCCATTGCCAGGGATTCCAGAGACTGGCGGTAAAGAATCGGGTCAGCAGTCGCCATCTGAGTGAAAGGAAGGCCTTTCTGTTGCTCAAACTGTTCCATTCCAGCCAGAAGACTCTCGTTGTAAGAGCCGTCAAGAACAATCGCGGAATTAAACAAAATGGCAGGTGCGAACGAATTCGAAGGCAAGACATCCGCTGAAAGGCCGGGCGTCGCAAGCCACAACAGTAAGATCCATTTCCTCATCTGTCTTACCTCCAACACGACTTTTGCAGACCTAAGCCATGCAGCAATGCCCAGGCGACAATTTACATGCCTAACTCAGACTTAATTTCCTTCCACAGCTTTCTGTAGCTTGCGGCCGGATTGGATCGGGGACTCAAGATTTCCAGGGGTAAGCCTTCCTCGCCCATTCGCTCAACAGCGCTTGAATAAGGGATCATCGCTTCCATGTGTAGTGGTCAACTAATCCCGGACAGTATTTTAAGGTTTTCCTCTGCTGCAACGGGAGAAATGCCACCGTTGAACGTATGAGGTCTTTGCCGGTTGTAGTAGTCCATCAGATAGCCACCAACA
>NZ_PSSX01000012.1 GCF_002933275.1 Marinobacter maroccanus | reverse complement strand
TGACCATCTCGAGTTCGTGTTGTTGCGGGGACGGCTCTTTGAGCATGGGGCAGCCTCTGAAAAGTCGATGCCCCAATTACAACAAACCCCCGCCTTAATGGCGAGGGTTTGTCAGCAGTCTGACCGGCGGGATCACCGCCGGTTTTTTTATACCCTGGATGACAGATCAGATAATGTCGTCCATTGACTTCAGCGGGTAGTGCGCAGGGTATGGATTACGTGCAACGCCGGAATCCACGGCAGCGCGAGCAACGGCGGCCGGCACAACTTCCAGCAAGCGGACGTCCATCGGCTTGGGAATGATGTACTCCTTCCCGAACTCGAAACTCTCCACACCGTATGCCTCGCAAATTTCCTGAGGCACAGGCTCCTTGGCCAGCTCACGGATTGCATTGACGGCCGCCACCTTCATTTCCTCGTTGATCGCGGTGGCACGAACGTCCAGCGCTCCACGGAAAATGAACGGAAAACCCAACACATTGTTAACCTGGTTCGGATAATCAGAGCGACCGGTGGCCATGATCAGATCATCGCGGGTTGCCAGGGCAATTTCCGGGCTAATCTCCGGATCCGGGTTGGAGCAGGCGAAAACGATCGGCTTGGGAGCCATTTTCTTGAGCTGTTCAGCAGTCAGGAGATCCGGACCGGACAGCCCCAGGAATACGTCAGCACCATCAATCGCGTCGTCCAGAGTGCGCTTGTCCGTGTCGTTGGCGAACATTGCCTTGTACTGATTCAAATCATCACGACCAGAGTGGATCACACCCTTGCGGTCAAGCATGAAGATGTTCTCAGAACGAATACCGCAGCTGATCAGAATCTTCATGCAGGCAATGGCGGCAGCACCGGCACCCAGGCAGACCACCCTCGCCTCTTCAATCTTTTTGCCCTGCAGCTCGAGGGCATTGATCATGCCGGCTGCAGTTACGATGGCAGTACCATGCTGGTCATCGTGGAAGATGGGCACGTTGCACTTTTCGATCAGCGCGCGCTCAATTTCAAAGCACTCGGGCGCTTTGATGTCTTCCAGATTGATACCACCGAAGGTATCTGCAATACGCTCAACTGTTTCGATAAACGCCTGCGGGCTCTCGGAATTGACTTCAATATCGAAGACATCAATTCCGGCAAAGCGCTTGAACAGTACGCCCTTGCCTTCCATAACCGGCTTGCTTGCCAGCGGCCCCAGGTTACCCAGACCAAGAATCGCAGAACCATCAGAGATGACAGCCACCAGGTTGCCCTTGGCGGTGTACTTGTATGCGTTCTCCGGGTCCTTTGCGATCTCGCGGACCGGTTCGGCAACCCCGGGGCTATACGCCAGGGAAAGGTCGCGGGAGGTCTTGGTTGGCTTGGTGATTTCGACACTCAGCTTACCAGGCCGCGGCTTGGCGTGATATTCAAGGGCTGCTTCTTTCAGATCTTGAGACATTGCCACTGTTCCGTTTGTCACGTTTAAAGGTAGTGAACCGCCGAAGCCAGAGAGCCTCGGATCAACTCCGAATCGAAGGCCCCTACTCGGCGGAGCGCGCCATTATGGCCCGCCAGCCCGGAAACGACAAGTGCCTCATGAACATTTTGTGAACAGTCAATAGGGCTAATTGCGTATGTATCTTATAGGTACACTCTGACGACCGAGCACAAAAAAAGCGCCCGAAGGCGCTTTTCCCGAATCCAGCTCGATCAGTCTTTCTTGGCGCCGATGCGACCACCGAAACGCTTCTGAAAACGGTCGATACGACCACCGGTATCCATAACTTTCTGCTTGCCGGTGTAGAATGGGTGGCACTGGGAACACACATCCAGCTGCAGATCATGGGTGTAGGTAGAACGAGTCTTGAATGTATTACCGCAAGAGCAGGTCGCAGTAATCTCTTCGTACTTCGGGTGGATACCTTCTTTCATGGCGAACCTCGTTAGGTCATGCCGCTACCTGATCACGGGGCATCGAATCTGCCCAGGCGCCAGGCACCGCACGTTTGAATCAATTGAGAAGACGGGGCACAATCATGCCCTGCCGGAAACAGACCGCGAATCTTACTTGCAATTAGTTCTGCAGGCAAGCACCACACTGACCTCCGGACTCGCCCACCTTGGATTTCGCGGCAGGCCGCCGACTAGACAGGATAAGGAAAAACCGTGACACCCGTCATCCCGTGGAGCACTCAGTGCCGTTGATCGCACGCATTGCCTTGAATCGTCCCCTGCGTCGACTCTTCGATTACATTATCCCGGAAGGCCTTGAACTGACGCCTGGTCAGAGGGTGCGAATACCCTTTGGCCGGCAGCAGGCAACGGGTCTTGTTGTTCAGGTGGGCGTTGAGCCTCCTCCCGGCATCACTCTCAAGGCTGTGGCAGGTGCAATGGAAAACTGGCCTGCATTGCCCGTGGAAACCTTCAAGCTTCTCAGTTGGGCAAGCGACTATTACCAGCATCCGCTCGGCGAATGCCTGTTCACTGCCCTGCCCCCAGCACTCAGACGAGGGCGCATTGCAGAGGAAAAAAAGGATCAGTGGTGGCGGGCAATCGACAGCGGCTCGACGATTCCCGCGAATGCGCATAAACAGAAAGCCCTTTGGGATTGGCTGAACCAGCGATCCAACGGCGCCCCGACAACCGATATTCTGAGGGCGGGATTCAACCGGGCGCAACTCAAGGCACTGCAGGAGAAGCAACTGATCGAGATTGTCTCGCCAGCCCGACCAGCGGATTTCAATGAAGCCCCCGAGCTGCTGGCCCGCCGACCCAGATTATCCGAGGCGCAGACATCTGCTGCAGAGCAGTTGGCTACCCCGGACGAAGGGTTTTCCGCCTTCCTTCTATACGGCATCACCGGTAGCGGAAAAACCGAGATCTACCTTCATTACCTGAAAGAACACCTGGGGAATCAGGATCAGGCCCTGGTACTGGTTCCGGAGATCAATCTGACGCCCCAAACGGTCGCCCGATTCCAGCACTATTTTGGCGCACGGATTGTCGTATGGCACTCAGCGCTGAACGACGGTGAGCGCCTGGCGACATGGCTGAAAGTGCGGAACGGCGAGCCCGTTATCCTTGTAGGTACGCGATCGGCTGCGTTGCTACCGTTCACCAACCTGCGAACGATCATTGTCGATGAAGAACATGACAGCTCTTACAAGCAGGGTGAAGGTTTTCGGTACTCCGGCCGGGACCTGGCCGTCTACCGCGCGCACCTGAACAAGTGTCCCGTCATTCTGGGATCCGCCACTCCGTCGCTGGAATCCGTTCATAACGCGAAGCAGGCCAAATACCATCTGGTGAAGCTTGAAGAGCGCGCCGGCAATGCTGCGCCTCCGGTCATCAGCTTGCTGGATATCCGGAGTCGCCCATTGGAGGGCGGCCTCTCCCGCCCCGCCTTGAATGCCATCGAACAGATTCTGGCAAAAGGGGAGCAGGCGCTGGTTTTCGTCAATCGGCGAGGATTTGCCCCGGTCATGATGTGCTTTGACTGCGGCCACATGGTTGAATGCCCGCGCTGTGACACTCGCCTAACCTACCACCGCCGGGACCGGGCGATGAGATGCCACCACTGCGACTACCAGACGGCGGCGACCGAGCAGTGCCCAAAGTGCAAGAGTGAGGCCTTCAAACCGGTTGGGCAGGGCACCGAGAGAACGGAGGACATTCTTGCCACGGCTTTCCCGGATACACCAGTGGTGCGAGTGGATCGCGACAGTACGCAGCGCAAAGGCAGCATCCAGGGCATCCTGAACCAGGTAAACACCGGCAAACCGTGCGTGCTTGTGGGCACCCAGATGCTGGCGAAAGGACACGACTTCCCGAATGTCACACTCGTGGTGGTGGTAAACGCGGATGGTGGGCTGTTTAGCGTGGACTTTCGCGCCCCCGAGCAACTCATACAGACTCTTCTGCAGGTCAGTGGCCGTGCCGGACGGGGCACAAAGCCCGGCAAAGTGCTTGTGCAAACCTGCCACAGCGACCACCCGCTGTTAAAGACACTGTGCGAGGGCCACTACCTCGACATCGCCGACCAACTCCTGAAAGAGCGGGAAGAAGGCCAATTCCCGCCATTCCGCGCCATGGCTATCTTCAGGGCAGAAGGCGACACCATGGAGAAAAGCTTGCAAGCGCTGGATACAATTAAGCCCCTCGCGAATACCACAGGCATCGAAACCTGGGGGCCGTTGCCAGCCATGATTGCCCGGCGCGCTGACAAGCACCGTGCGCAACTGATTCTCAACGCCCGCAACCGGAAAAAGCTGAACAGCCTGCTGACCGGAATCTGTCAGGAACTGGACCAGAGAAAGCTGCCTGCCGGGGTCAAATGGATGATTGATGTTGATCCGCAGGAGACCGGCTGAGCATCAGTCATTTCATCGGCAAATTCAGGTTACAAAGTTTTTCATAAATGAATACTAATCATCATTGCGAGACAAGATCCTGTGCTATGATTTTCAGCAAACTAAGTACCATTCTTGTGAAAATACCTGAGCTTGCCGTTCTTGTTCGGGAACGTGCATAAAAGCTTTCGCTGTAAACGAAAACTGGAGAAAAGATAATGTCAGGGAAACTATTTGCACGAGTTACGGCTGTGCTGCTGACCCTCGTGCTTGCTGCGTGCGGGGGAGATAGTGGATCAAGCTCACTATCGGGTGTCGGGGGCGGCGGTACAGCTGAACCAGGCGACACCACTGAAACGGCTTCTGTCGGCACTATTCAATTGATTAATGAATCACCCCAGATCGCTACTGACGGGTCAGACAGCTCCTCGATTACTGCAATCATAAAGGATACTGATGGTCGAGTAATGCCAGACGTTAACGTTGGCTTTGCTGCCGATAACGACGGTACTGTCTTAGTCCAGACGGCCGTGACAGGTGCTAACGGCCAAGCATTAGCTCAGGTTTCAGCTGGCAACGATCCAAGGAACCGCACGATAACTGTGACCGTGACTGCCGGTAACGTATCAAGAACAACATCTATTTCGGCGACTGGCACGTCTATCTCAATAACAGGCCCGTCTTCCATCGTTGCGGGCGCATCGGCTACCTACACTGCCCGGCTTGTAGATGCCGATAACGATCCGATCGTCGGGGAAAACGTTGATGTATCGACGCAACTAGGAAATCAGATTTCAAATACGGCGACCTTCGCAACCGCACTTGATGGGACTGTAACTTTTGATCTGGTTGCACAGTCAGGAGGATCAGAAGCAATAACCGTAACAGCCTATAGCGGCGAGAGCCTTGTTTCCGCAGAAAAGGCAGTGACGATCTCTCCAGACCAATTCAGCTTCACTTCCCCCACTGCAAATACGGAAATCGAGTTGAACGCCACGCAGACTTTAGAAGTAGAGTGGCTTTCCAACGGGGTAGCCGTGGCCGATGGATCAAGCGTAGTTTTCGAGACAACACGAGGAGTCTTCTCTCAAAGCAGCTCTAGCACAGCAACTGTTACGACTTCAGGGGGCATCGCCACAGTGGACATTTCCTCTACCAATGTCGGCCCTGCCTCTGTTACAGCCCGTAGCCAAGCGACAGGCGGCCCGTCTGCGCAGAGAACCTTTGAGTTCGTATCTACAACGCCTACACAGCTAAATCTGCAGGCGGACAAGACCCAAATTGGCCAAAATGAATCTGCGGTGATTCTGGCCACAGTGCGTGATGCAAACAACAATTTGGTAAAAAACGCCACTGTTAACTTCACCCTAGACGACGTAACCGGCGGTTCGCTCTCTGCAGGCTCAGGCGAAACCAACAGCCAGGGACAGACCCAGGTGACCTATACCTCCAGCTCGGTTTCCAGCTCTCTGAACGGTGTAACCATTTTTGCCACAGTTCCGAATACGGCGATATCAGAGAGCCTTTCTCTAACGGTCGGCGGGCAAGCTCTGCGGATAAATATTGGCACTGGAAACGAGATCGTTGAGTCCGGGTTGACCCTTTACAAGCAGCCGTGGACAGCCATTGTTACCGACGCCAACGGCAACGCATCCGCTAATCGATCAGTTCAGGTTAGCGTTGTTCCAGTTCGCTATTTCAAGGGTTTCTATGTCAAACCTACTTCCAGCGACCCTTGGGTCGCGTCATACACCGTTTCTGACGGCTGTGCCTCTGAAGACATCAACAATAATGGCATCCTCGACGCCGCAGATAATGATGAGAACGGCAATGGGGCTTTGGAGCCGGACCCTTCCGCAACAGTACCTATGAGCCTCACAACCGGGGCAGACGGAACTGTTACCTTCGACCTTACTTACCTGAAGAGTGAATGCTCATGGATTGAAGTGGACTTAATTGCCACTACCAGCGTTCAGGGCACCGAATCCCAGGCTAGACAGCGATTTACTCTGTCCTGCACTGCGGACGACCTGGATTCGCCCGCCCCTCCCGGAGGTGGCGACAGCCCATATGGTACAGCTACATCCTGTGCCAATCCTGAATAAATGATCTGAGCAGAAAGCGGAGAGGTGACCGAGCCTCTCCGCTTTACATGTTTGAGTAAAAAACGCCTTTCCGCGATAATACCCGCCTTCTGTTTTCAATGGGCCTCCTGCCCCGAATCCAATTCTCCTGTAAACCGAGTCATCTGACAGCATGAAAGAGACCGTTTCCGATCTGCTCCAGTCTGCACTGGCAGCACTCCAAGCCGATGGCACGCTACCTGCGGACCAGTCCTTCACTCCACAGGTGGGCAATACCAAGGACAAGTCCCACGGCGATTATGCCTGCAACATTGCCCTGGTTGCCTCGAAAGCGGCTGGCTGCGCGCCCCGCAAACTGGCGGAGGCTCTGATCGAGAACCTGCCTGAGAGCAGTGCGGTGGAGAAGGTGGAGATTGCCGGGCCCGGTTTTATCAACTTCTTTATGAGCACTGCGAGTGCCTTCGAAGTGGTCAATACCATACTGGATGAAGGCGATCGTTTCGGCCGCAACAATCAGGGGCAGGGTGAAAAAGTTCAGGTGGAGTTTGTCTCGGCCAACCCCACAGGCCCCCTCCACGTTGGCCACGGCCGTGGCGCGGCGATCGGCGACTGCCTTTGCCGGCTGCTGGAAGCAAACGGTTACGATGTAACCCGGGAGTTCTACTACAACGACGCAGGGGCGCAGATTGATAACCTGGCGCTCTCAGTCCAGTCGCGGGTGAAAGGTCTGACGCCGGACGACGAGAGCTGGCCGGCGGACGGCTACCGGGGCGATTACATTGTTGATGTTGCCAAGGCCTACCTTGCCGGCGACACCGTTACTGCAGACGATCGGGAAGTGACCGCCAAGGCGGATCCGGAAGACCGCGATGCCATCCGCGAATTCGCCGTCGCCTACCTGCGGCGGGAGCAGGATCTAGACCTGAAAGCCTTCGGGGTTCAGTTCGATGTCTATTTCCTGGAATCCTCCCTGTACGAAGACGGCAAGGTCGAAGCGACGGTCAAGCGCCTGCAGGAAAATGGCTACACCTACGAGCAGGATGGCGCCATGTGGCTGAAGACCACGGAGTTCGGCGATGACAAGGACCGGGTCATGCGCAAGAAGGATGGTGGTTACACCTACTTCCTGCCGGATGTCGCCTATCATCTGGACAAGTGGCAACGGGGCTTCACCACCGTGATTAACGAACAGGGTGCCGATCATCACTCAACCGTTACCCGCGTCCGCGCCGGCTTGCAGGCACTGAATGCCGGCATTCCTCAAGGCTGGCCCGACTACGTACTGCACCAGATGGTAATGGTGACCCGCTCCGGCCAGGAGGTAAAAATCTCCAAGCGCGCGGGCAGCTATGTCACAGTCCGGGACCTGATTGATGAAGTGGGCCGTGATGCCACCCGATTCTTTCTGGCCGCGCGCCGCGTCGATTCACAATTGACCTTCGATATCGATCTGGCTCGCTCCCAGACCAATGAAAACCCGGTCTATTACGTTCAGTATGCTCACGCGCGCATCTGCAGCGTGCTTCGAAAACTGGCCGAGGAAGGTGTAGAGCGCAGTCGCAACGAATGTATTGGCGACCTCTCACTGCTGACGCTTGACGAGGAAAAGGACCTGGCCAACCAGCTGGCCAAGTATCCGGAGCTCATTGCCAATTCCGCCGCGCAACGTGAGCCGCACCATCTCACGCACTATCTGCGGGACCTGGCGGGCCAGTTCCATACGTATTACAACGCCCACAAGGTATTGATTGAAGATACCGCCGTTCGTGATGCCAGGGTCAGCCTCTACCTTGCCATCCGGCAGGTTATTGCCAACGGTCTGGACCTGTTGGGCGTCAGCGCACCGGAAGAGATGTAACACGAATGTCCCGAGATTACGCCCGCAAGGACAGGCCCGCCAAAGCGTCGGCCACGTCGCGCACGAAACCGGCGAGGCAGACAAAGCCAAAAGCGGCCCGCCCAAAACCCAAGGCCAGTGCCCGTGCCCAGCACGGCAGCTTGTCACTCAAGTGGATTCTGTCCCTGGCTGCCGTGGGCGGCTTCATCGGGTTTATCTTTTATCTGAACTCCCTGCCTGCAAACCCGGGTTCGCAACCGCAAGCGGTCAGTGAGAAGCCGGCCCCGAAATCTGCTAAGACGCCTGCTGAAACAGCCAAGCAGGAAGACAAGCCCGGGTTCCGCTTCTACGAGATGCTGCCGGAATCCGAGGTGGTACCGCCCAAAGTCGAAGAATACACGCCCGGACCAACGCAAACGGATTTCAATTATCTGCTTCAATCCGGCTCCTTCCGCAGCAAGGAAGACGCGGAACGACAGCGGGCCCAGATCGCTTTCCAGGGTTTGCGGGCAAGCACCCAGAGGATTGATCTGGACAACGGCTCCGTCTGGTACCGCGTCAACGTTGGCCCTTTCACATCCAGAAGCCAGATGAATTCCGCTATCGACAAACTGGTTTCCCTGAATATCCAGCCACTGGTCCGGAAGATCCCCAAGGAAGGCTGATCTTTCGGGCCTGGTGCGAACACCTTGAATTCGCACCAGAAGCCTCCATAACAACGGGATACCAATTTCAATCAGGCAATTGGAGCCCAAATGACTACCATTCTTTCCGTCAGGCGCGATGACGAAGTTGCCATGGGTGGCGACGGCCAGGTTTCCCTCGGCAATACCGTAATGAAAGGCAATGCCCGGAAGGTTCGCCGACTTTACAACGGCCAGGTGATCGCCGGCTTCGCGGGCGGTACCGCTGATGCCTTCACCCTGTTCGAGCGATTCGAAGCCCAGCTTGAAAAACACCAGGGCAACCTCACCAGGGCTGCGGTGGAATTGGCGAAAGACTGGCGAACTGACCGTGCGCTGCGCCGGCTCGAGGCCTTGCTGGCTGTAGCGGACAAAACCGCCTCGCTGATCATCACCGGCAACGGGGATGTGATAGAGCCGGAACAGGGCCTGATTGCCATCGGTTCTGGCGGGCCCTTTGCCCAGGCTTCAGCCCGGGCTCTGCTGGAAAACACCGATCTGTCTGCCCATGAGATAGTCGAGAAAGGTCTGGATATCGCCGCCGACATCTGTATCTACACCAACCACAATCGCACCCTTGAAGTGCTCTCCAAAAACGACTGATCCGGAGCGACCATGTCTGCAATGACTCCCCGTGAGATTGTCCACGAACTCAACAAACACATCGTGGGCCAGGAAGAAGCCAAGCGGGCGGTGGCTATCGCCCTGAGAAATCGCTGGCGCCGGATGCAGCTGGACAGCAGCCTGCGCGAAGAGATTACACCCAAGAACATTCTGATGATCGGCCCTACGGGTGTGGGTAAAACCGAGATCGCCCGGCGCCTCGCCAAACTGGCCGACGCCCCGTTTCTGAAAGTGGAGGCCACAAAATTCACGGAAGTCGGTTATGTGGGCCGTGACGTGGAATCCATTATCCGCGATCTGGCGGATATGGCCGTCAAAATGCTGCGCGAAGCAGAGATGAAGCGCCACGAAGAACAGGCACTGGATGCTGCGGAAGAGCGCATTCTGGACGCGCTGATTCCGCCGCCGCGGGATTTCGGTGAAGACAGCCAGCGCAGCTCCGATTCATCCACCCGCCAGCTGTTCCGGAAGAAACTCCGGGAGGGCGAGCTGGATGACAAGGAAATCGAGATCGATCTGCGCAACTCCAGCGCCGGGGTGGAAATCATGGCGCCCCCGGGCATGGAAGAGATGACCAACCAGCTGCAGAGCATGTTCTCCAACCTGTCCTCCGACAAGCGCAAGACCCGGAAAATGAAGGTTGCGGACGCGCTCAAGCGCGCCAAGGAAGAAGAGGCTGCCAAGCTGGTCAACGAAGAAGAGATCAAGCAGAAAGCCATCCAGGCGGTGGAGCAGAATGGCATCGTATTCGTGGATGAGATCGACAAGGTGGCCAAGCGGTCCGAGAACACCTCGTCAGATGTTTCCCGCGAGGGCGTCCAGCGCGATCTGCTCCCGTTGATCGAGGGCAGCACCGTGAGCACGAAATACGGTTCGGTGCGCACCGATCATATTCTGTTTATTGCTTCCGGCGCGTTCCATCTGTCCAAACCCTCGGATCTGATTCCGGAACTGCAGGGCCGTTTGCCGATCCGCGTTGAGCTTCAGGCACTGACACCCGAGGACTTCAAGCGCATCCTGACCGAACCGGATGCCTCCCTGGTGCAGCAATACGAAGCACTGATGCTGACCGAAGGCGTAAAACTGACGTTCCGGGAAGATGCCATTGCCCGTATTGCCGAGGTTGCCTGGAAGGTGAACGAGAGCACTGAAAACATCGGTGCCCGTCGGCTGCATACCGTCCTTGAGCGGTTGCTTGAAACCCTGTCCTTCGATGCCGGCGACAAGGTTACCGATGGCTTCGAGGTAACCGCTGAATACGTGGACGAAAAGCTTGGAGAGTTGTCCGAAGACGAGGATCTGAGCCGGTATATCCTGTAAGCGTGAACATGGGGTCAGATGAAAACGGGGTCAGATGAAGAGTTCATCTGACCCCGTTTTCATCTGACCCCGATTTACTCCTTCCAATATTACTGCGCCTTTGAGAAGAGGTGCGACACGTTTCCCAATCCGCTCGCCAACCGTCCCTTCTCGGCTTTTTTCTTCCTTCCCTTGGCCACATACAGTGGCAGCATTTCGCCATACAGGCTGGTACTGATCGTCCGCTGCTCATCTTCAAGGCGATCCCGCCGAAGCTTGATGCCGTATTTCGCCAACTTGGGCTCCAGTTGATCCGCACGACTCAGAAGATCCCGCCGGGTCATCTGATAGGCGTGTTCACACACCATTCTCCGGGACTGGAAGCTGAACACATTGGAAAAGAATAGCTTGGCGTCGTCACGGGTAGGCTCGAACAGCAGAATGTCCTTGTCGGGATAATCTCGGGCGTACTGGGCAATGCCCGACTGCATCCGGGAGTACACCATGGTCCTGAAAGTCTGTGACAGAACATTCGGCATGCCTGAGCGGGTCAGCTCGCCTGGTTTCATGGAGCCCGCCCGGACCGCGGCGCTGGCATCAATCGGCACTTGAGGGTTCACGGCGAATACCAGATCCGCACCGTCTTCAAAAGCCACTGATGCGTGCAACCCCTTACGCAGAGTACCGTCCACATAATAGCGGCCGTCAATTTCTACAGGCACATACAGGCCCGGCGAAGCAGTACTGGCCTGAATGGCTTTGGAAATGGGTACGTGATCAAAACCGGGAGCGCCAAAGCAAACTGCCTCGGTACTCTCGACATCGGCAGCAACTATGTAGAGGCTGTGCTTGAGCTGACGAAAATCGTTGGTGCGACCGAGCATGGTGAAGGCCCGTTTGAGATACTCATGCAGACCCTCGTTATCAAACAATCCAGCCGGCGCTGCCTGAGCCAGGATGGTCATGGCTTCCAGCAGACTCTGATCGTAGGGGTTGTTAATGAAGCGACTCACCGCCGTCGAAACCAGGCCCGGGATTGCCAGCAAACGACTGCCAATCTCCCGGAAAGCCGGGCGATAGAACACTTCCGGATGGAACGGGTGTACTTCGGCCTCGTTGCGCACGAAGATCCGGCACAGTTGCGCCGTGGTCATCTGGTTGGCAAGATTCGCCGCCACAAAAGAGCCACCATTCACGCCAACATAAACATCAATGTTGTTGAAATCGAGACCATCAAGCGCCTCATCCAGCGCCCGGAGCGCCCCGATTTCATAAATTCCGCCCAAAGGACCACCGCCACCAAGGGCAAGCCCGATGCGGGGAGCGGGTTTATGATCAGCTGGCGAGCTCATAGCCTTCCCTTTTCCGGATAAAGAATGCGGGTCCGTGAGCCGGACCGCCGGATACATCAGTAATCAAGATAACAGCCGTATTTAGAGTGCACACCCTATATTGCCGAAAGCCATTGTCGTGATCAGGAGACGGCGGCCTCCGATACCGCCGTGGCCGCTGATTTTCCGGGTCTCAGATAGCGGCCAAAACCGGCATTTCGCAACGCCAGATCTACACAGCTCTTGATAACGTGGGGCGAATCCAGCAGCAGCACGTCTTCCAGTAACTGGACGGCCCATTCCCGGCTGACACTGCGAATCACCGACTTGACTTTGGGCAGGCTGGCCGCGTTCATGGACAGGGAATCGTAGCCCATGGCCATCAGCAGCAGCGCACCGCCGGGATCACCAGCCAGCTCGCCGCAGATACCAACAGGTTTGCCGACCGAGTGAGCGTCCTGAGCGATCCGCACCAGTGCCTGAAGCACCGCCGGATGGTAGGAGTGATAGAGTTGGGCAACCCTTGGGTTGTTGCGGTCCACCGCCAGCAGGTACTGGGTCAGATCATTAGAGCCCACCGACAGAAAGTCCACCCGGTCTGCCAGCTCGCGGATCTGATAGACGGCAGCGGGAATCTCGATCATCACACCCACTTTGGGCATATGAATGTCGTAGCCCTCTTCACGAACCTCGTGATACACCCGGTAAATCAGATGCAGGGACTCTTCCACTTCCGAGATATTGGATATCATCGGCAACATGATCTGGAGGTTGTTCAGGCCTTCACTGGCTTTGAGCATTGCCCGCACCTGAACCAGGAAAATCTCGGGGTGGTCCAGAGTAACCCGGATACCACGCCAGCCCAGGAACGGGTTCTCTTCCTTGATCGGAAAGTAGGTCAGCGCCTTGTCACCACCAATGTCCAACGTGCGCATGGTTACCGGGCTGGGTGCAAAGGCTTCAAGCTGCTCCCGGTAATACTCACGCTGTTCCTGCTCGGAGGGGAACCGGTCCTTGATCATGAACGGTACCTCCGTCCGATACAGGCCGATACCCTCTGCACCGTGGGAGAGCGAGCGGACAACATCGGTCATCAGTCCGGTGTTGACCAGCAGCGATACCCGATGGTGATCGGTGGTTTCACAGGGCTTGTCCTTGAGGACTTCCAATCCACGGATCAGCTCGTCTTCTTCATCACAGATCGCCTGGTAATAGGAGCGGAGATCTGAAGAGGGCGAGGCAAAGATCTGGCCTTCAAAACCATCAACAATCAGTTCTTTGCCATCGAGCTGGTTAACGGGAATATCCACCAGCCCCATGACCGTGGGCACGCCCATGGCACGGGCAAGAATGGCGACGTGGGAATTACTGGAGCCCTTGACCGAAACCAGGCCAATCAATTGCCCCTTGGGAACCTCCCCGAGCATAGCGGGTGTAAGCTCCTCGCTGACCAGTACCGTCCGTTCCGGGTAATTCAGGTGTTTCTGCTCACCTTCCTGGAGATGCGACAGCAAGCGGCGGCCAAGATCCCGGATATCAACAGCACGCTCCTGCAGGTAGTGATCGTCCATCATCTCGAAGTGACGGATGTATTGCTGGACCACCTGTTTCAAGGCGCCCTGGGCCCAGATGCCTTCCCGGATCTTGTTTGCGACCTCACCGGGCATGGCATCATCACCCAGCATTCTCAGATAGACATCGAACAGGGCCTGCTCCTCGGGACGCAGCTGTGAAGCCAACCGTTTGGCCACCCGCTCGATATCTTCCCGGACCGCTTTGACCGAAGCTCCGAACAGGGCCAGTTCCTGATCAATATCGTCAGTGGGCTTTTCCGGAACCACATCAAGGTCAGCGGACGGATACACGACAACGCCACTTCCGATGGCAACACCCGGGGCACCCGGCACACCATTGAAGCTGACATCGTGCGCCTCCTCACCGGTCAGGGACAGGCCGCTGATGGCGCCGGTGGCTTCACTGTGAGCGATAACCCCCGCCAGCTGGGCGGAAACGGTTACCAGGAAGGCCTCTTCGCCCTCATCAAAGCACCGGGAACTTTCCCGCTGCTGAACAACCAGCACGCCCAGCACCCGGCGATGGTGAATGATAGGAACACCCAGGAAAGAGCGGAACCGCTCCTCCCCTGTCTCGGGGAAATAACGATAGCGTGGATGAGAGGGGGCATCTTCCAGGTTAATGGGTTCCTCGCGGGATCCTACGAGCCCGACAAGACCCTCGGAGTAGGCCAGACTCACCTGGCCAACCGCCTTGCGGTAAAGACCCTCGGTGGCCATCAGAATGTAGCGGTTGCTGGCCGGGTCGAGCAGGTAAACGGAACAGACCTCGGTTCCCATGGCTTTCTGCACCCGCGATACAATGATATCCAGCGCCTCCTGCAGATCGCGGGCGCTGTTTACCTCTTGTACTAGACTTCGCAGAATGCTCAGCATAGCGGTGTCATTCCGTCATTTCTGGTGTTCCTGTAAACGCTGGTTCTGCTCTGCCCTGTGCCACTGCTCCATGTTGTAGAACAGCCGCGGCGCAAGCTCTCTCAGCGCGCGTCGATACACTTCTCGCTTGAATGAGACCACCTGGCCCAACGGATACCAGTAGCTTACCCATTGCCAGCCATCGAACTCCGGTGAATCCGTGCCGTCCACGCAAACCTGCGCGTCCGGCGATAACATCCTCAGCAGGAACCATTTCTGTTTTTGGCCCACACAAACGGGGTGGGAGTTTTGGCGTACCATCCTCCTCGGGAGTCGATACCTCAGCCAGCCTCGGGTGCAACTGATGATCTCCACATCGTTTGCACACAGGCCGATTTCCTCTCCAAGCTCCCGGTACAGTGCATCCTCGGGGGACTCATCATGTTTGATGCCGCCCTGGGGAAACTGCCAGGAGTCCTGCCCTATTCGCCTTGCCCAGAGAACTTCTCCTCTGTGATTGGCCAGAATGATTCCGACGTTGGGTCTGAAACCGTCTGAATCGATCACGGCACAGTCCTCTCAAAAGTCGGTGGACCGGTCAAAAATTCACCGGTCGGATTTGTCCAAGTTGCTCTCATTCTTACAGAATCCCAAGGGTTCGGCAAACGGAGCCGTTGGGGACAGGTCGTGGTAGACTTGGCGTTTTCCTGCAAGCCCTGTGATCACCGGAGGTAACTGCTTGACGCTCGCAATTTTTGATCTGGACAATACCCTGCTGGCCGGCGACAGCGACCATGCCTGGGGCGAATTTCTGGTGGAGGAAGGCATCGTTGATGCCGAGGAATACCGCCGAGCTAACGACCGTTTCTACCAGGAATACCTGAACGGCGAGCTGGATATCCTGCATTACCTCGGCTTTGCGCTTCAGCCGCTGGCTAACCACAACATGGAGGAGTTACTGACGTGGCGGGAAGCCTTCATGGAGAAAAAGGTGCGCCCCATGATGCAGGCCAGTGCGAGTGCGCTGCTGGACAGCCACCGTGAGCAGGGCCACACCCTGATGATCATCACCGCAACCAACCGTTTTGTGACCGAACCCATTGCCGAAGCCCTGGGCATCGAACATTTGATTGCCACTGAACCAGAACTGGTCAACGGCCGGTACACAGGCGAAGTGGCAGGCATTCCAAGCTTTCAGGACGGCAAGGTCACGCGCCTGGATGACTGGCTGGCTGCCCACAACAGGACACTTGAGGGGGCGTGGTTCTACAGCGACTCCCACAACGACCTGCCGCTGCTGAAGAAAGTGGACAATCCGGTGGCCGTCGACCCGGACTCCACCCTGGAGCGATTTGCCAGGGATAACGGCTGGAAAGTGATGTCACTTCGGGGTTGAAGGGGTCAGAAAAATCCGGTTAGTGAGCGAACAAAGCAGGATTTGATGTAATCGGTCTCTGGAATGCCCGGAATCACCGGATGATCCGGAGCCTGATGCCCCTGCTCCAGCAACTGGACAAAGCGGTCGATCTTCCGGCCGCTGCCCCGAATGATGTCCACCAGCTTTTCCTGCGAGAGGTGCATGGAACAGGACGCGGACACCAGAATGCCATCGCGCTCCAATAACCGCAGACCAAGCTGATTCAACCGGGCATAGGCCTCTTCCCCCGCCTTCTGGTCCCGGCGGCGGGGAATCAGTGCCGGCGGATCCAGCACAACGACATCAAACTTCTCCTTCTCATCCGCCAGCGCCTTCAGGGCTTCGAAGGCATCGCCCTCAATGGTTTCCACATTGTCCAGGCCGTTTAGCCCGGCGTTATGGTGGACCGAATCAATGGCACCGGCCGAACTGTCAACACAGGTTACCTGAGTGGCCCCCGCACAGGCTGCCTGGATACCCCAACCACCAACGTAACTGAACACATCCAGGACCCGCTTACCCGGCGCATAGGCCTGTAAACGGGCACGATTCATCCGATGATCATAGAACCAGCCCGTCTTCTGCCCGCCTTCCAGAGGTACCTCGAACCGGACACCATTCTCCTCCACTTCCAACAGACTGATTTCAGCACCATGGGCCTGCTCCACATAGGTATCCAGCCCCTCCACCTTGCGCATCTTGCCATCGTTCTTGAGGATGATCGCCTCAGGATGCACCAGCCGCTGAACCGCCCGAACAACCGCTTCCTTCATGGCCTCCATACCGGCCGTGGAAATCTGCACCACCACCGTGGAATCAAACCGGTCAATCACCAGTCCCGAAAGCCCGTCACTGTCGCCAAATACCCAACGGTAAAACGGCTTGTCAAAAAGCCGATCCCGCAGCGCAAGCGCAGCCTCCATCCGCTGGGTCAACCGCTGCGGCGTCATGCCATGGCCCGGGTCGCGACTGATCAGCCGGCCACAAATCAGCGCATGGGGGTTCACAAACACCGTCCCCAAAGGCTTGTCATTGGAAGCCCGAAGCTCCGCCTGAACACCGGCCTCGAAATCCGTCAGCGGGCTGCGACGGGTGTCCACCTCATTACTGTATACCCAGAGATGGCCAGCACGGAGACGGCGCTCTGCGCCTTTTCGAAGATACAGAACCGGAAAATTCATAAAGACCACCTGGAAAGGAAAGACAGGGATTATACAAGATGAGTTGAAACTGATACCGATGTACGACGGGCTGACGGGGCGGGCCTTCCAAAACTGTGCGGAGCCAGGGATGGCGGAGCCAAGCGTACAGGGACGTATTCACAGCGTGTTTTGGAAGGCCCGCCCCGTCAGGCCAGCCTCCCAAATCGAAGCATTATTCCTCGGCAGCCACATGCTCCGCATAAGCCGCAGAGTCCATCAGGCCATCCAGCTCACCAGCATCCTCAAGCCGCACCTTGTAAAGCCAGCCGTCGCCATAAGGATCTTCATTGACCTTCTCCGGCTCATCCTCAAGGCTCTCATTCACCTCGATAACCTCACCCGTCACCGGACTGAACACATCCGAAGCCGACTTGACCGACTCCGCCACACCGGCTTCCTCACCACCATTAACGGTGGCGCCTACATCCGGAACCCCGATGTAAACCACATCACCCAGTAGCTCCTGGGCAAAATCGGTAATGCCAACCGTCGCCGTGCCGTCATCGGACACGCGAACCCATTGATGGGTCTCAATGTATTTCAGGTCTGCGGGTATCTCACTCATAGTCTGGTTTCCTGAACGAATTTTTTGCGCAGTTTAACTGAAGACGTTAACTCCAGCGAACCTCACGTGCCAGCTTCATGAACGAATTCAGGTAATCCACCTCCCGGTCACGCTCCCGAAGGCCCAGAAAAATCTGTTTGGGAATCCCGGACTCCCCCAACTGCACCGGCAGAACCGGGATTCGGGAACCGTAATCCTCCACCAACCAGCGCGGAAGCGCGGCTACCCCGCGGCCTGCGGCGACCATTTGCAGCATGATATCGGTGGTCTCAATGGTTTTATGCCGTGCCGGACTGGCATGGGCCGGCAACAGGAACCGCGTGTAGATGTCGAGGCGCTCGATCTCTACCGGGTAGGTGATCAGGGTCTCTTGCTCCAGATCCTCGGGTTCAGCCCACGCCTTATCTGCGAGGGCATGATCCGCTGCCACCACCAGCACCTGCTCGTAGTCGAACACAGGCTCGAAAACCAGGCCCGGGCGGTGCAACGGGTCCGGAGTCACCAGCATGTCGATGTCGTGACCAAACAGTGCGCCAATGCCGCCGAACTGGAATTTCTGCTTCACATCCACATCCACCCCGGGCCAGTCTTCCAGGTAGGGCCCGACCACTTTCAGCAACCATTGATAGCACGGATGACACTCCATCCCGATGCGCAGCGTGCCACGCTGCCCCCTGGCAAACTGACCAATCAGCATTTCCGCATGCTCCATCTGCGGCAACAGTCTGTTGGCGAGTGACAGCAAATACTCACCAGACTGAGTGAGCCTGAGCTGCCGCCCTTCCCGCACCCAGATGTCGGTACCCAGCAGCTGTTCTAGCTTACGAATGGAATGGCTGAGGGCAGACTGGGTCAGATGCAGGCGTTCGGCAGCTGACGTCAGAGAACCCTGCTGATTGACCGCCCTGAGAATTTCCAGATGGCTCCGCTCGATCATCGACACCCCATATATGACTAATATTCATCGTTGTCTGAAATAATACCATTATTCTTCATCTACCCAGACAGATACTCTGCCCTTGTTGCAATCCAAAGAACCAAGCAGAGGACACATCATGGTAACTACACACTCTCTCGGCTTCCCCCGTATTGGCGCCCGCCGTGAACTGAAATTCGCCCAGGAAGCCTTCTGGAAAAGCCAGATCAGCGAGGAGGACCTGCAGATTACCGGTGCCGATCTTCGGCGCAGACACTGGCAGAATCAACAGCACCTTGACCGGGTACCCGTGGGCGATTTCTCCTTTTACGATCAGGTTCTGGACATGACTTTTACCCTGGGCAACCTGCCCGAGCGGGTTAGCGATACGGGGGGCAGCGAGCTTGACCGCTATTTTCGGGTGGCCCGGGGCCGCTCCGGGCAGGAATCAGCATGCTGTGGTGTTCAGGCGGGGGAAATGACCAAGTGGTTCGACACCAATTACCACTACATCGTGCCCGAGTTTCAACAGCACACCTGTTTCCAGCTCAATGCCAACCGGCTGATCGAACAGATCACTGAGGCGCGGGCCCAGGGACATTCTCCCAAGCCGGTGATCATCGGACCGGTCACCTATCTCTGGCTGGGCAAAGCCAAAGACGAAAGCGACCGGCTATTGCTGCTGGAGTCGCTGCTGCCTGTTTACTCACAGCTTCTGGACCTGCTGGCAGACCATGGCATTGAGTGGGTTCAGGTGGACGAACCCGCGCTTGTAAACGACCTGGACGCAGACTGGCGCCACGCCTTCAGCCTGGCCTACCACCACCTTAAAACCAGCGCGCCCAAGCTGTTGGTAACCACTTACTTCGGTGAGTTGCGTGAAAACCTGCAGCTGGCCTGTGAGCTTCCCGTGGCAGGATTGCATCTGGATGCCATCAGTGCCCCGCAGGAAGTCGCCCGTGTCGTTGACTGGCTGCCTGCGCACAAGCAACTGTCTCTGGGTGTCGTCAATGGCCGGAATATCTGGCGAACGGACCTGGAGAAAACCCTCGACTGGCTGGAACCGGTCTATGAAAAACTGGGAGACCGCCTATGGCTTGCGCCATCCTGCTCACTGCTCCATGTGCCTGTCGATCTCGCGAGCGAAGAAACGCTGGATCCGGAAATCCGCAGCTGGCTGGCGTTTGCAATTCAAAAGCTGGATGAGCTGAATACGCTCTCCACGGCGTTAAATCATGGCAGAACAGCCGTTCGCGAACAGCTGGCAGAATCGGCTTTCGCCGTGAACAGCCGGGAAACGTCCGAACGAGTGCATGATGCCTCTGTCCGGGCCCGAATAGCGGACATCAGCCCGGTATTCGGCCAGCGCCAAAGCCCGTATCCGGACCGCATCAACACCCAACAGCAGAAGCTTGGTTTACCTCGCTTCCCTACCACCACCATTGGGTCCTTTCCCCAGACGCGGGATATCCGCCAGACCCGCCTGCAGTTCCGCAAGGGCGAACTTACCGAGGCGGACTATAACGCCCGGATTCGCGAGGAAGTGCGCCGCTGTATTACCGAGCAGGAGGCCCTCGGACTCGACGTGCTTGTTCACGGCGAAGCCGAGCGCAATGACATGGTCGAGTATTTCGGCGAACAGTTGGACGGTTATGCCTTCAGCCAGTTCGGTTGGGTCCAGTCCTACGGATCCCGGTGCGTGAAGCCACCCATCCTGTTCGGCGACATCTCGCGCCCGAAGGCCATGACCGTCGAGTGGATCCGCTATGCCCAGTCACTCACCGAAAAGCCCCTGAAGGGCATGCTGACCGGTCCCGTCACGATCCTGAACTGGTCGTTCGTTCGGGACGATCAGCCACGGCGGGAGAGCTGCCTCCAACTGGCACTGGCAATTGGTGAGGAGGTACTTGATTTGGAGGCCGCCGGGGTTGGCATTATCCAGATCGATGAAGCCGCCCTGAGGGAGGGCTTGCCGCTGCGTCAGTCCGATTGGAACAACTACCTGGGCTGGGCCATCGATGCATTCCGGATTGCCGCCAATGGCGTTCGCGACGAAACCCAGATCCACACCCACATGTGCTACTCGGAATTCAACGACATTATTGAAGCTATCGCCCGAATGGACGCGGACGTCATCACCATCGAAACCTCCCGCTCGGACATGGAACTTCTCGATGCCTTCCGTGGTTTCCAGTATCCGAACGACATCGGCCCGGGGGTCTATGACATCCACTCACCCAACATCCCTGACAGCGAGCAAATCCGATCGTTGATGATGAAGGCGGCAGAGCGGATACCGGCGGAGCGGCTATGGGTTAACCCGGACTGTGGCCTGAAAACCCGTCAGTGGGAGGAAGTGCTTCCCGCCTTGAGAAGCATGGTCGCTGCCGCCCGGCAACTGCGGGCAAGCGTTTAGTAACCCGTGCTGTTCTGATCCAGCTCGAACTGGAAATCTGTGGCCCGGCGGACTTCCGTGGTGAAGTCCCCGGAGTCGTGGAATTCGAACCAACGGTAGCCCGGCGGCAAATCCTCAACCGAAAACCTGCTGGAACCCGAGGTAAACTGGATACAGGTGGACGGTGTGGCCATCAGTTGCACACCGTTGCGTTCGCGCACGTGCTCCTGATGAATATGCCCCCACAACACGAGCCTGACCTGAGGGAATCGATCGACCACCTGCCAGAACGCATCCCGGTTGGTGAGGCCAATTTTTTCCATCCAGTCAGAGCCGATATCGACCGGGTGGTGGTGAAGAGCAATAACTGCCGGCAGGTCCGGATGCTGTTCAAGGGTTTCCGCAAGAAACGCCAGCTCCGAATCGGCCAGGGCTCCGAAGACCTTACCGGGCACCGAGGAGTCCAGCATGATGAACTGCCAGCCACCCTGAATCACGTGACGTTCACCAGCATCATACTCGCGAGACACTTTCAGGAGATTATCACCATGATCATGATTACCGGCAATCCAGACTGAAGGGCAGGAAAACGCCTTCAGGCTCTCGCCAAACACGCGGTAGGCGTCTTCCGAGCCGTCCTGGGCAAGATCCCCGGTAGCCAGGATCAGGTCGGGCTGGCCATGGACTTCAAGCACTTCGGCAATAACCGCCTGCAGGCTTTCCCGGGTTTTTACGCCCAACAAATCCCCGTCGGCACGCGCCATCAGGTGTGGATCAGTCAACTGCAGTACCCGCAGTGGCCGGGCTTGTTCCTTGTTGGTCATGGCTGTCTGGATTTACTCGCTGGCAATACGTGGTGTTAAACGAAGTGTACGACGCCGGTTCGCGGATTTATCACTTTCGAATCGAACCGGGGTCACATTCTGGCCAGACTTTGGCGAAATATTGCAATTTTTGACAACTATGGCACATCGGTGAGCTATCGCCACACCACTTTAGTACGGGATGAGCCTGTGACAGGCCGCCTCAGTCGACGCCTTCACCGGCAGACCAGGCGGCATGTTCCATGGGCAGGTGACCAAACCGAAGACAGTAATCCAGCCAGTCGGCGAGGAAACCGTTGACCTGAACTTTCTCGTCCGGATGGTGCATGAAGCGATTGGGGTAATCATTGACGGGGGCAATCTGGCGATCACGGTAGCAGCTGATCACTTCCGCCATGTTGGCGTCGTGGTAGACCCGCACGGTCATTTGGGGGTTGTTGAGCCAGCGCCCGGAGTTATGGACCTGCTCAAGCAGCAGGGTTTCGGTGAATCTCGCGGTCTGGAGCACCTGAATACGGACTCGTCCCAGATAATGGTTTTCCCGATGCAGCTCGAATTCGCAGACAGGCTTGCCGTCTACCTCGAGCTGGCGCAACTTCTGTAGCCGCTGATAGTTGCCATCACACAGGGCACCCAGTTGCCGCAAATCCGGAACGTATCGCTTGGGCTTCATGCTCCACTCACCCATCACTGCCACCCTTGCCTCAAACGGGCCCGATTCAGCTCGAGCCACTGTAGGGCAATAATGGCGGCAGCGTTGTTGATACGGCCATCGTGGATCATCGCTATGGCATCGTCGGATGACACCACATGGGCGCGGATATCCTCGTGTTCGTGTTCCATACCATACAGCCCGCCAGCGTCTTCGGTGCTCACGCGACCACAGTAAAGGTGAATCATCTCGGTACTGCCACCGGGGGAAACCAGGTAATCGCAGATTTTTTCCAGCGGTTCAAAGGTAAGCCCGGCCTCTTCCTGGCCTTCCCTCTGGGCAACCTCTTCCGGGCTCTCGCCGTCTTCGTTCATGCCGGCTACGAGCTCCAGCAGCCACGGCGACTGGTCGCGGCCGAGCGCACCGAGGCGGAACTGCTCCAGCAGAACTACTTCGTCCCGCTCGGGATCGTAAGGGAGCACGCAGGTGGCATCGCCACGAATAAAGAGTTCGCGGGTAAATACGGGCATGTCCCGGCCATCAAAACGCGGGTGGGTCAACCAGAGCTTATCCATGCGGAAGAAGCCCTGGAAGACGGTTTCACGTTTTTCGACTTTGACGTCGTTGGCTTTGAACTGGAACGGTTTGGCCATTTTTCGTCCGGTCGTTGAATCGACTTGGAACGATAGCCTTTAGTTGGGTATTACTTCAAGTTCAAACCTTGTCGTAAAGCTTGCTCCCGGACTCCACGAACTCGCGGGATTTCTCCTGCATACCAGCATCCACCGCGGATACCTCGTCAAGACCGTGCTCCCTGGCATAATCCCGAACCTCCTGGGAAATCTGCATGGAGCAGAACTTCGGTCCACACATGGAGCAGAAATGGGCCACCTTGGCGGACTCCTTCGGCAGGGTTTCGTCGTGATAGGCGCGGGCCGTATCCGGGTCCAGCCCCAGGTTGAACTGGTCTTCCCAACGAAACTCGAAGCGGGCCTTGGACAAGGCGTTGTCGCGGATCTGGGCGCCGGGGTGCCCCTTGGCCAGGTCGGCGGCGTGGGCGGCGATCTTGTAGGTAATGATGCCGGTTTTCACGTCGTCCTTGTTGGGCAAACCCAGGTGCTCCTTGGGTGTGACATAGCAGAGCATGGCACAGCCGTACCAGCCGATCATGGCGGCACCGATGCCGGACGTGATGTGGTCATAGCCCGGCGCAATATCCGTAATCAGCGGGCCAAGCGTGTAGAACGGCGCTTCGTCGCAGCACTCGAGCTGCTTGTCCATGTTCTCCTTCACCAGATGCATGGGCACGTGGCCCGGACCCTCGATCATGCACTGCACGTCGTGTTTCCAGGCAATTTTGGTGAGCTCACCCAGGGTTTCGAGCTCGCCGAACTGGGCCGCGTCGTTGGCATCGGCAATGGAACCAGGGCGCAAGCCATCGCCAAGGCTGAAGGACACATCGTAGGCTTTCATGATCTCGCAGATGTCTTCGAAGTGTTCGTACAGGAAGCTTTCCTTGTGATGAGCCAGGCACCATTTGGCCATGATGGAGCCACCCCGGGAGACAATGCCTGTGGTGCGCTTGGCAGTCATAGGCACATGGTGCAGGCGGACGCCCGCGTGGATGGTAAAGTAATCCACCCCTTGCTCGGCCTGCTCAATCAGCGTATCCCGGAAGATTTCCCAGGTCAGGTCTTCGGCCACGCCGCCGACTTTTTCCAGGGCCTGGTAGATCGGCACGGTACCGATGGGCACCGGTGAGTTGCGAATGATCCACTCGCGGGTTTCATGGATATTTTTGCCGGTGGAGAGATCCATGATGGTGTCGGCGCCCCAGCGGATGCCCCAGGTCAGCTTCTCCACTTCCTCTTCGATGGAAGAGCTCACTGCAGAGTTTCCGATATTGCCGTTAATCTTCACCAGGAAGTTGCGACCGATGATCATCGGTTCGATTTCGGGATGGTTAATGTTCGCGGGGATAATCGCCCGGCCGCGGGCCACCTCGTCACGGACAAACTCCGGTGTGATTTCCGGAGGCAGATTGGCGCCGAAGGACTGACCGGGATGCTGGTCTTTCAATAGCCCCTGCTCCCGGGCTTCCTGCAGTTTCATATTCTCCCGAATAGCGATGTACTCCATTTCCGGGGTAATGATGCCCTGATGGGCGTAATGCATCTGGGAAACGTTATGGCCCGGTTTGGCTCGCAGGGGTTTGCGCTCGTCCATAAACCTCAGCGGGTCGAGCTGCGGGTCTTTCATGCGGCGGCGGGTGAACTCGGAGGAGTAACCGGGGAGTTTTTCCACATCGCCGCGCTCCGCAATCCACTCAGATCTCAAAGGCTTCAGGCCTTTGCGCAGGTCAATGGTGGCATCGGGATCGGTGTAGGGGCCGGAGGTGTCGTACACCACAACCGGTGGATTCTTTTCGCCGCCCATCTCGGTGGGCGTGTCCTGCACGGTAATTTCCCGCATGGGCACACGCAGATCGGGTCGGCTACCCTGTACGTAGATTTTGCGTGAACTTGGCAGGGGTTTAATGGCGGCGGAATCCACCTGGGCGGAATCGCTGAGGTAATCAGGCAAGTTGGTCATCATTCGCTCCCGGAAAAATCATTGGATTTCGGGTCGCGTATGACGGAGCTTTCGACACGGATTCCCTCTGGGGGGAACACTGGTCTGTCAGCACTGTGGTCTTAAATCCCTACGCCGGTATTATCCGGATCAGGTCGCGGGTTCTGCGATGCAATCTCAGCCGGCTGCCCCCAAATTTCTCGGAAAGCAGACCAGCACCCCGTCAAGACGCGAATCTGTAAAGCATGACACCCACAATGGGTGCCATCTGCAAGTGTAGAGCTGCGGGCAATTATTGTCCATAATGGCCAACCAGACCCGTCAGCCCATAAAACCGGGGCAAAGTTGCGTGCCCGCCAACCCGATACGCGCCCCGGCTACCGGGCAAAGATGCGTAACTGTATTCAGGAGACAGAATGAAGAAGCGATTGCTTTCCGGACTTATTGGCCTCATGGCGGCCCAGCCCGCCCTTTCCATGGATCTGGTCGAGACCTATGAGAAAGCGCTTTCCTACGACTCCGGCATTGCCGCCGCCCGGGCAAGCTTTGAAGCCCAGCAGGCGGCCAGCGATGTCAGCCAGAGCGCATTACTGCCTCAGATCGGCGCCTTTGGTGAAGGCAACTACATTGATGTGGATGGCCCCAACCAGGACAATAGCTACCGGGAGCTGAACTACGGGGTTCAGCTTACGCAGCCGCTGTTCCGGGCCGACGCCTGGTTCCGCTATGACGCCAGCAAATTTCAGACTGAATCGGCTCGCGCAGAATACAACCTGGCCCAGCAGCAGTTGATCCTGGACGTTGCCACCGCTTACTTCAATGTCCTGAGGGCCAGGGACACCGTCACCACGGCCCGGGCAACCGAGGCTGCTATCCAGCGCCAATACGAGCAGGCTCAGGAACGGTTTGATGTAGGGCTCATTGCCATTACCGAGGTCTATGAGGCGCGGGCCAGCTACGACGACAGCAAAAGCCAGCGCATTGCAGCCGAAAACCAGCTCAACGTGGCCCGGGAACAACTGGCCCGGCTGACCGGTGAGTACGCAGAGGAGCTGGACAACCTGCGCCAGAACTTCCCTCTGGGCCGTCCGGATCCCATGGACCCGTCCGCCTGGGAAGCAACCGCTCTGGAACAGAACTGGTCAATTCAGTCTGCTCTTTTCGAGCTCAATGCCAATGAAGCCGGCCTTCGGGAAGCCAAGGCTGGCCACTACCCGACTGTGGACTTGAATGCGTCCTACGGGAAAACAGATCTCAGCGGAATTGACGCGGCCAACGCGCCCATCACCAGTCAGCAGGATGGCACCACGACACGCGGGACCATCGGCCTCACACTGAACGTGCCGCTCTACAGTGGGGGTGGCACACAGGCAGGTGTTCGCCAGCAACGTTCATTGGTTACTGTTGCGGAACAGTCATTGAATACCGTTCGCCGCGATGTCCGGGTGAACACCCGAAGCCTTTTCCTGACCGTCAACAACAACGTTGAGACCGCCTCGGCACTTGAGCAGACCATCGTTTCCCGCCGCAGCGCACTGGACGCAACCCGCGCAGGTTATGAGGTTGGAACCCGAAACATCGTCGAAGTGCTGGATGCCGAACGAGCGTATTACGTTGCACTGAGAGATTACGCCAACGCCCGCTACGACTACGTGATCAACTCACTTCAGCTAAAACAGGCGGCCGGCACCCTGAGCCCCCAGGATCTGATTGAGCTGAACAACTGGCTGAGTGCGGCCGCACCAGGCATCGAAGCTCTGGCAAACGAGGAAGAAACCCTGGACGACCCGACCCGGTGACCGTCAGGGCGAGCCTGCGGGCTCGCCCTGTCTTGTTCCAGAGGTGCGTCACACCCGCTCGATGATGCCATCCACTACCTTGTCCAAAGCCCCGCGGTTCTGGTTTACAACCGCCAGCGCTCGCTGACCAATCGCTTCACGTTCCTGAGAATTACTAAAAAGAGACGAGACGTGAGCGGCCAGATCATCGGCATCGGCAACCAATTTTACCCCCCGGTCATCCAGCAGGCTCTGGTAAATCGTTTCGAAATTAAAGGTATGCGGGCCGGAAAACACCGGAATTCCCCATCCGGCGGGTTCGAGGGGGTTGTGGCCGCCGCGCTCGATCAGTGAGCCGCCTACAAAGGCCAGGTCACTGGCGCCGTAGAGCATCATCAGCTCCCCCATGGTATCTCCGAGATACACCTGGGCCTGGGCAGGGCCCTCTCCAAGGGAGCGACGGGCCAGAGTCAGCCCCTCCTTGACCGCTTTTTCTGCCACAGGCTCAAAGCGGTCGGGGTGTCGCGGAACCAGGATCAGCAGAGCGCCTGGATGTTCTGCCAAAACTTTTCCATGAGCCGCCAGCAGTTGATCGTTTTCGCTGCCGTGGGTGCTGCCGGCAATCCAGACTGGCCGCCCCGCCAGCTCCTGTCGGAGCGCCATAGCCGCAGCTCGCACATCTTCCGGGATATCAACGTCAAATTTGACGCTACCCGTTACGGCCACTTTCTCAGGCGCAACGCCAATTCGCCGAAACCTCTCGGCGTCTTTCTCTGCCTGGGCCGCCACCCAACTGATACTGCGCATGATTGGGGCTGCGAGGCCGCGAATACGCTCATAGCCCCGGGCGGATCGTTCTGACAGGCGGGCGTTGATCAAAAAAACGGGAACCCGGCGGGCACGGCACTGGCGGATCATGTTCGGCCAGATCTCAGTCTCCATTATAACGAGTATCCGGGGGCTGACCCGGTCGAGAAAGCGTCTGATGGCACCTGGCGTGTCATAGGGTGCGTAGGCGTACTGCACCTGATCACCAAACATCTTGCGTGCCTGGGCCAGGCCGGTGTCGGTCATGGCTGTCATCAGGATGGTGATACCCGGGTTCCGGGCCAGCAATCGCCGGACCATGGGCGCTGCCGCTATGGTTTCACCGACCGAGACAGCATGAACCCACACAACCGTACCGCTCGCCCGGGGCACAATGCCCAGGCGCTGGTACCAGTTACGCCTGAGTTCCGGAGCGCGACGTCCGTTCCACCACAGGCGCAGCAGAATGAACGGCAGAATCAGCCGAATAAGCTGGGAATAGATAAATTGCAGCACACAGGACTCCGGGCAAAACAGTGCGCTATCATAGCGCAAAACCTATTGATTTGCTTCCGATTGATGGCTCGGGCCATTGTGCCACCATCGATCGATTCAAACTTTGCAGGACCGGCTTTACGTGAAAACGAAATACCGCAAACTACCGCGAAACACGGATTACTCGGCCTACCGCCATCCCCGATGGTGGCCCACCTGGCTGGGAATCTTTCTGATGTGGTGTGTGTCCCGGCTGCCAATACGCGTTCAGTGGTGGCTGGGCAAGCTGGCGGGACTTCTGGCGTTCCGCCTTGCCCGGGAACGTCGGCACATCGCCGAGGTGAACATTCGGCTGTGCTTCCCGGAACTCACGGCCGCTCAGCAATCTGCGCTGGTTCGGAAAGCGTTTATTGCCAATGGTATTGGTTTGCTGGAAATTGGCATCGCCTGGTTTCGCGATCCAGCCAAACTGACAGGCATCACACAGGTCCATGGCCTTGAGCATTTCGAGCATGCTCTGGCACAGGGTAAAGGCGTTTTATTACTGGGCGGCCATTACAGCACTCTGGATCTGGGCGGGAGCCTGGTAACCGAGTTCATTGAAGCAGACGTGATGCAGCGGGACCATAACAACCCTTTGATGAACGCCGTGATGACGAGAGCCCGTGAACGCCGGTATGGCACCGTGCTCGGCGCCAAGGATCTCCGGGGCCTGTTTCGCAGCCTTAAGAAAAACCGGGCCGTCTGGTATGCCACCGATCAGGATTACGGCCGCAAGGATATTGTCTTTGCGCCCTTCTTCGGAATACCGGCGGGGACGATTACCGCTACGTCCAGGATCGCGGAGCGCAGCGGCTGCAAGGTCGTCCCGTTCAGTCATTTCCGACGTGACGATGGTCCGGGCTACGACATCTACTTCCATCCTGCCCTTGAGACCTTTCCCAGCGGGGACGATCTTCAGGATGCAACATTGATCAACCAGACTATCGAGCGGGAAGTGCGGCGCGCCCCGGATCAATATCTGTGGATGCACCGGCGCTTCAAGACCCGCCCTGATGAGAACGATCCGGGATTCTACAAACGCCGGTAATAACGAACTCAGGCAACACGGAGGCCGGCAATACATGCCGGAACACCATGGCCAAACCCGAGCCCAGAACGCAGGATGCATCCACTCCGGTGGTGTGGCTCCTGACCGACAATAAGCCGGGGCACCGGAATCAGCTGAAGGGACTTGGCAACCGGCTTCGCGTTCTGGCCGGGGCAAGCACCTACTGGATCGATGCTTCCCCCATAAAGGTACCTCTGTGGCGGGCATTGCTGGCCTCTTCGCCACGTATGGAGGCGTCACTGCCTCGCCCCGATCTTGTCGTCGCGGCAGGGTCCGGCACGCATCGATTACTGCTTGCGCTGCGAAAACGTCGCGGGACCCGAACGCTGGTCATCATGAAGCCCGCGTTTCCGCTGTCTCTGGTCAGCGGTGCCCTGATTCCAGCCCATGATCGCGTAAAGCCAGGCCCGCGGGTTCTGTTAACCGAGGGCGTTTTGAACACCATCACACCCCTGGCCAGAATCACCGAGAAACGGGAAGCGCTATTACTCATAGGCGGGCCTTCGCCGCACTTCGACTGGGACGACGATGTCGTCCTGGGCCAGATATCCCACTTGATCGGTCAGTACCCTGACTGGCGCTGGACCATCAGCACCTCACGGCGAACACCGGAACCCCTGCAGGACCGCCTCGACGACATGGCCGGACTGCGGATCACCGTTGTTCACCCCCAGCAGACCCACGAGGATTGGCTGAGCCATCAACTTTCCGCCTCACGGGCGGTCTGGGTGACCCCCGACAGCATGTCCATGGTTTGCGAGGCGGCAACCTCCGGGGTGCCAACGGGCCTTTTCGAGTTGGCGGCGAGACCCGGCAGCCGGGTCGTGGACGGAGTGGAACGGTTGGTCCGGGACGGCTATGTTGCCAAGTGGACGGACCACGCCAGCGTCATGGCCGGCAGGGCCGACCACGCCCAGTCGCTCTGGGAAGCCAATCGCGCAGCACTATGGGTCATCGAAAACGAATTATTGCCAAAGAGCCACAAAACCAATCAACGCCTGCCCAAGGGGGCCCAGCCTTGAGAATTCTTCAGGCACTTCCAGCGCTGTACAGCGGCGGTGTAGAGAGAGGCACCGTAGAGTTCGCTGCAGACCTCGTCAAACGCGGCCACGAATCCTTTGTCGTCTCCAAGGGCGGCCCCATGGCGGAACAACTGCGGGGACAGGGTTCAAAGCATATTTTCATGCCGATTCACCGGAAAAATCCGGCGTCCTTCGGGCAAATCCTGCCAATGCGAAAGCTGCTCCTTGAACTGAGGCCGGACATCGTTCATGTCCGCTCGCGCATGCCCGCCTGGATTATCTTCCTGGCCCTGAAAAGCATCCCGAAGCGGGAACGCCCGGCGGTTGTGTCCACATTCCACGGCATGTATTCGGTAACACCCTACAGCGCCATCATGACCCGCGCCGATCACATCATTGCCGTGTCCCAGTGTGTGCGGGACTACGTGATGAGCAACTACCCGGTACCCGAGGAAAAGCTGACCGTCATCCAGCGTGGTGTCGATGTGGATGCCTTCCACCAACGTGAACTCAGCCAACAATGGCTGGACCGCTGGTTCCGTCAATACCCACAGCTTGCCGGAAAGAAAATCATCATGATGCCCGGGCGAATTTCCCGTTGGAAAGGCCAACTGGATTTCCTGGCCATGATCGCGAAGCTGGTGCGGAATCGGCCTGATTGCCATGGCATCATTGTCGGTGGTGCAGAACCCGGCAAAGAGCATTTCCTCGACGAACTGGAAAAGGAGCGGGCACGCCTGGATTTGACCGACAAGGTCAGCTTTCTTGGCCAGCGCAATGACATGACCACGCTATATCTGCTCGCCGATGTGGTCTGCCATATGAGCACCAAACCGGAACCCTTTGGCCGAACGGTGACCGAAGCCCTGGCCTCCGGAACACCGGTCTTGGCCTATAATCGCGGCGGGGCGGCGGAAACCCTGCAGGCCTGTTTCAGGGATGGACTGGTGACACCGGATAACGTGGAGGAATTTGCCCACGCCGTTTCCAGGCTACTCGATGCCAAACCGCCGAGCATCGAGATCCCCTATCGATTCCGACTGGAAGCGCAAACCGAGGCAACCTTGCGGGTTTATGAGAACGTGCTGAAAAACGCAGCCGACCAATCATGACTCCCCCCCGCCAATTAACCATTGCCCTTCTTGTCGCCACACCCGGAACCACATGGGGCGGCATGGAACAGCACACCGCGGATCTGGCGGGTGCGCTGGCGGAACGCGGGCATAGCGTCCATGTGCTTGGACACAAAACCTACCGTGATCACTTCCCAGCCGGTGTCCAGTTTCATCCACTGCCGGTTCAACTCGGGCGACGGAACCTCTGGCTCCAACTGGCTCTCCGCCGGCGACTTCGCCAATTATCGCCCGATATCCTGCACGCCCAGGGCAATAAGGCAGCGCAACTGGCTGGTAAAACCGGAAAGCTTGCCCGTGTGCGCATCGGCACAGTGCACGGCACCAAGTCCAGCCACAAGGCATTTGATCGCCTCGACGAGATCGTTGCAGTAAGCCCACGGATCCTGGGATCTCTGCGACACCCCCATACACACCTGATCTACAATGGTGTCGACTCAGAACGCCAACAGAATACAGCGGACGATGGCCCCAACCTTCCGGCAGGTGTCACCAATGTGATCGCCGTGGGGCGCCTGGAACCCGTAAAAGGTTTTGATGCGCTGATCAGGGCCTGGGCCATACTTGGCCCCTCTGCCGACAACTGCCACCTGACCATATTCGGCGAAGGAAGCCAGCGGGAACAGCTGGCGCGTCTAATTCAACAATCAGGTCTCGGAGAATTGGTCACCCTGGCAGGGTTCAGCCGGAACCTGGCACCGGTTTACTGCAAAGCCGAACTTACAGTGATCAGCTCCGAGCGGGAAGGTTTTCCCTATGTGCTGGCGGAGTCGCTCATCTATGGTTGCCCGGTTGTCTCCACTCCGGTGTCCGGGCCTCGCGACCTTCTCCCACCTTCCTCTCTCAGCGCCGGACACAACGACCGAGACCTTACCGATCTCATGGCCCGGGCGCTCGCCAATCTGGAAGCGTTGAAACAGAGCCAGCGGTCCGCTATGGCGTTTGCACGTGAAACCCTCACAGTGAAAGCCATGGCTGAACAAACAGAGGCCCTTTATCGAAAAGCCATTACTGAACGCCGGGCCACTGGAAAATAATCTGGGCACACTGATTCCTACCGGGTACTTTCCTCCTCAAACTCAGACAGCATCTGTATCTCGCGAGCCTTCGCCAGCCGCATAAAGTTACGGTTGGCCGCAGTAATGGCAACGCTAAGGCCAAACCAGCCGTTCAGAATCTGTCGGTGCAGCAGGTAATACTTCAGGAACTTCAGGGGAAACTCGGCAAACAGACGGGCACTGGAGATTCGTCGCCCCTTTGCGGCAATAAAGCGGGCCTGCTCCGAAGACAACTGGCAGTACTTGCGCTCCATCTGCTCCAGGGAAATCAGCGTGCGATGTAACACGTCGCCCTTGAGATCCAGGACCCGGCCTGTTTTCACCTGGGGTCGGTCATTGTTGCTGTCTTTTTCAGCCTCAATCACCGCCTTTTTCCGATTGTAGAGTCTCAGGATTTTCTTCGATTTATCATGACGGAACGGATGCCGGGGATTTGGCTGGGACAGCACCCAGCGCATTCGAAAACCCGCAATATCCGGGTCGACCGGCTTTGAAAACAGGGCCTTGATATTGGCCACAAGCTCGTCCGACAACACCTCATCCGCATCCAGATCCAGAACCCAGTCATTGCAGCACAGGCTTGCGGCGAAGGCCTTCTGACAAGCAAATCCCTGCCAGTCGTTATGAACAAACCGGGCGCCCGCCGCTTCCGCAATATCTCGGGTTCGGTCAGTGCTCCCGGAATCAACTACGATAATCTCATCGACCCAACCCGAAACCTTCGCCAGGGACTCTGGCAGTCGCAGTTCTTCGTCTTGGGTGATGTAATAAACGGACAACGGTAGCTTCATCACAATTCCTGGTATCGGGACAATCAGTTTACGGACTGGTCAGAACAATATCATGGTTGCCTTATGATAAGATGACGCGCCTGATATTGATGTTTTTCTTGGCATTCTTTAACTCAAGCCCGGAGTGTACAGATGATTCACCCCGTCATTATGGCTGGCGGTACCGGCTCACGCCTTTGGCCGATGTCGCGCCAGCTGAATCCGAAGCAGTTCCTGAAACTGACCAACGGCCCCCCGTCGATGTTGCAGGCCACCGTTGCGCGGCTTGAGGGCATGGACGCAGCAAACCCTCTTCTGATCTGCAACGAGGAACACCGGTTCCTGGCTGCGGAACAAATGCGGCAATCCGGCCACGAGGATACCCGGATCATTCTGGAGCCCTGTGGCCGGAATACGGCGCCGGCCATTGCATTGGCAGCGCTACAGCTGACCGAGGCTGCAGAGAACGGTGCCGATGATCCCCTGATGCTGGTTTTGGCAGCCGACCACCTGATCAAGGACGTCACGGCCTTTCAGGAAGGGGTGAAGAAAGCTATTCCCCTGGCGCGGGAAGGGAAGCTGGTCACCTTCGGTATTGTCCCGAACCATCCTGAAACCGGCTACGGCTACATCCACCGTGGCACCGAACTGGGGCCGGACAGCTACCTGGTGGACAAGTTTGTCGAAAAACCGGACCAGGCGACCGCCAATGGCTACCTGGATTCCGGCGAGTACCTCTGGAACAGCGGGATGTTCCTGTTTGGTGCCCGCCAATACCTCGAGGAGCTGGAAACCCATCGCCCGGATATCCTGGCTGCGTGCCGCGCTGCCATCGCAGATACCGCCGATGACCTGCACTTTACCCGAATAAATGCCGAACGATTTGCGGAGTGCCCCTCGGACTCGGTGGACTACGCCGTTATGGAGAAAACCGACAAGGCTGCCGTGGTTTCCCTGGATGCCGGCTGGAGCGACATCGGCTCCTGGTCCGCGCTCTGGGAAGTCAGCGACAAGGACGCGGATGGCAACAGCCTGACCGGCGACGTGATTACCCACAATACCGCCAACACGCTGGTCCGTGCCGATAGCCGACTAGTAGCAACGGTTGGCGTGGACAACCTGGTGGTTATCGAAACCAAGGATGCTGTGCTGGTTGCCCATAAAGACAGCGTTCAGGACGTCAAAACCGTGGTGGAGCGAATCAAGATCGATGGCCGCCACGAACACATGAACCATCGGGAAGTCTACCGGCCCTGGGGTGTGTACGATTCCATCGACAACGGCGCCCGCTACCAGGTCAAACGCATCACGGTAAAACCCGGCGCCAAGCTCTCTGTGCAGATGCACCATCATCGCGCCGAGCACTGGATCGTGGTCAGTGGCACCGCCCGGGTCACCAACGGCGAGAAAACCTATCTGGTCACCGAGAACCAGTCCACCTACATTCCGATTGGCCAGGTGCACTCGCTGGAGAATCCGGGGGTCATCGACCTGGAACTGATCGAAGTCCAGTCAGGCTCTTACCTGGGTGAGGACGACATTGTCCGTTATGAGGATCGGTACGGCCGGAAATGAGCAAGCTCAAATATTTCGTCATTGCCGGGCTGCTCAGGATTGCCGGCTGGTTATCCCTTGCCGGCGCCCAGCGGGTGGGTCGTTTCGTGGGCTATCTGGTGTGGCGTCTGCCTACCAAATCGCGAAAGGTTACCGATACTAACCTGTCCATCTGCCTCCCCGAGCTTTCAGACACCGAACGTGCGGTTATGTCAAAGAGGTCTCTGGCCCAGACCGGCATGACCATGCTTGAGGTTCCGCTGATGTGGGAGTGGCCGGTGGAGAAATGCCTTGGCCTGATCCGGGAAACCGAGGGGCTTGAACTGATCGACAGGGCCATGGCCGGAGACCAGGGGCTGATCCTCCTCGCACCGCACCTGGGTAACTGGGAGCTGGCCGGGTTGTTCTTCTCATCGCGCTACAAGATGGCAGCCCTTTACAGCCCGCCGAATATGCCCGAATTCGAAGACTACATGATCAAGGTACGCGGGCGGCTCGGCTCTGAGCTGGTCCGGGGCGACCGACGCGGCCTGGCCCGACTTGCCTCGATTCTCCGGGAAGGCGGCGTTGCCGGGATTCTGCCGGATCAGTCACCCCGGGGTAAAGGCAACGCCTTTGCGCCTTTCTTTGGCATGGAAGTGAAAACCATGACCCTGGTTTCCAAGCTGATCCAGCGCACTGGCGCCAACGTGCTGATTACTTATGCCGAGCGTCTGCCCGACGCTTCCGGGTTCCGGATCGTTGTACGCGAGACCGGCCCGGGCCTCGGCGACAAGGACCCTGTGGCCGCAACCACGGCCATGAATCACGCCATCGAGCAATGCGTGCGAGAGATCCCCGAGCAGTATCAGTGGGAATACAAGCGTATGCGCCATCGGCCGCCCGGCGAAATCAACCCCTATAATCCGGACCGAGTATGTTGAACCCCAGACTCGCCTTTCATGCACTGCTGATCATCGGGCTCGGCGGCGCGCTCCTGTCCTCAAGCATCCTGGCAGGCGCGACCCTCTTGCTTGCCATTGCCGGAATGGTGCTCAGTGCCCGCAAATCTTTGTATAAAGCCGGCTGGGACAAGCCCAAAGAGCTCAGGCTGCTGCACTTTTCCTTCTGGTTCTTCGTTCTGGTGAGCTTTCTGTCCTGGGCCCTGGAAGGCTTTGATTATGAGGGCGGCAAAACATTTGGCACGCACGCCCGGTTTATCCTGTTCTGGCCACTCATTGTTGCCATTAGCTATGCCCGGATCGGCGCCCGAACCACCTTTACAGCCGTCGGACTGATGGCCGTTTCCGTCATCGGAGTTTTTCTCGTGACCGTTGCTGCCCGCCAGGGCGCACTTGATCAGGTGCTGAATTCCCGTTTCGGTGGCGGGATCAATCCCATCAGCTTTGGCAATCTCGCTCTCCTGGGCGGCATGCTAACGATCATCGCTGCCATGTTTTTTATCCGGGACAAACGGGTGGGCCTGGCAATACTGTTTCTCACCGGTGGAACGTCTGCAGTCCTGATTTCCATGCTGTCTGAAACCCGCAGCAACCTGGTTGCTCTGCCATTTCTTCTGGTCGTGCTCGTACCGCTGCTCAGCAAAAGGCTTCGAATTGCCGGATTGATTGTTGTGCCACTGCTCGTCGCCGGCGCGATTATCACCAGCGACCGCATGTCCAGTTCGCTCAATGGTTTGCTCCATGATGGCCACCTGGATTCAGGCATGGAAATACGCCTGGAAGTCTGGGGGCAAGCCTGGAATATGCTCAGCGACAACCCCTGGACCGGCGCTGGCCTCGGTGGCTACACCCACCGCATAGAATCGGAGGTTGCAGCTGGAAATCTGCCAGAACACTTCCTGGACTGCTGTACGGGACATGCCCATAACGACCTGCTCAATAATGCTGCCACCAGCGGTATTCCCGGTATTCTCAGCTGGGCCCTGTTGATTTTCATTCCGCTGGCCATCTTTGCCAGAAACCTGTCCAGCCGCCACGCCGCAACGGCCCACCTTGCGGCGGCTGGCTGTATGATCTCCATCGGCTACTTTTTCTTTGGCCTTACAGAGGCCACTTTCAATCGGACCCTGTTCCTTACCTTCTACCTTCTGGCAGTTGCATCGATCGCCTCCTCGATGTTCACAGACTTAAGCGCCTCTTACGTTCGAAACAGGGCCCGGAAGGTCTCAGCGACCATTATCACGAAAAACGAAGAAGACCATATTACCGACTGCCTTAAGTCAGCGAGGCTGGTGGCAGACGAAATCATCGTCCTGGATAGCGGCAGTACTGACCGGACTGTGGAACTGGCCAGAGAGTTGGCCGATGTCGTTGAAGTCACCGACTGGCCGGGTTTTGGCATCCAGAAGCAACGCGCACTTGAGAAAGCGACCGGTGAGTGGGTGCTGTCACTGGATGCCGATGAGCGCGTCACACCAGAGCTGGCAAGAGAGATCAACGATCACCTGGCAGACCCTGACGCGGACGCCTACAAGCTTCCCTGGGCGGTAACGATTTATGGCAGCCGCCTGGATTTCGGGCGTAGCGGCCGGGCACCTCTCCGACTGTTCCGTCGGGAAGGCGTAAGCTTTTCAGACGCCCTGGTACACGAGCGGATACTGATTCCATCCGGCCGCAGGATCAAGACCCTCAGAGGCCGCCTGACGCACTACACACACCGGGATTTCGGCCACTCTCTGGAAAAAAGCGCGAAATACGCCTGGCTTGGTTCTCTGGAGAAGCACCGCAAAGGCAAGAAGACCCGCACCATGATCTACCCCACGCTGCGGGGGCTGATGACGTTCGTGCAGGTGTACTTCATCCGTTTCGGCTTCCTGGACGGCGCTGTTGGTTATCTGACGGCGGTTACCTATGCGCAGGTAACCTTCAACAAGTATGCCGGATTATGGACTCTGGACAGACCGGCCCGCTTCGAAAAGTCGTGACCCCCGAAGGAGCGTTGTTTCCACGCCGACGCTCCTGAACATACTCCTTATTTCGTCATAGTAGGGTAGCCGCGCACCAAGTGCGGCATCATCAATCTGGAAAACCCGGATTTCCGGGAAAATCTTTTTCAGAGTGAACAGAGCGGTTGAAGCAAAGCTGTAGAAAGCCAGATACGATTCTCCGGACAGAGCTACCTCTACCTCTATGGGACGACCCGCCTGTCGAATCTCGAGCGGAAATTCCGCCAGCAGCTTCTCCAGCTCTTCCCTGCTCTCCTTCCGGTGCATGAAGTACACGACACGGCTATCGGGGTGGCGCTCCACCACATGCTGAATTTGCAATTTCAGTTGCTGAAGCCGGTCCTCACCACCAAAGGGCTGGCCAAGAAACCCGACCATGGGCGTCTGACTGCTGTCACGGGCGGATGTTTTGAAGGTTCTGCGAAATACCGGGAAATCATGAACCCGCACCTGAACCAGCTCGGAACTCTGCAACGGAAAGAACGTGAAGAAAGCGATCACATCGGGAACAACCCGATGAATCCGGATTCCCATGGTTCTCAGAAGCCGTTTTTTTGCTACTGAAATACGGGAGGCGATACCCTCTTCGTGGATGGCATGGTAGTAGGTCACTGTCGCCAGGCCGTCATCCACAAAGATGAGCTGTTCGCTATCGAATCCCCGGTAAAACACTTCATGGATCCAACTGGACTTGTTTCCGATAAACAACCTTTCAATTTTTCGTCTCGAAAGGCTCTTGGCGACCGCTCCCAGACGAAGATAGAAGGAGCTCTTTTTCAGATAGATGGTTTCGATGCCCTGCCAGCCAAGTGCTTCGGCAAGGAATTCAATCTGCTCCTCCGTTTCCCGGTTATCAGGTCGGGCAATGACAAGAAGTGTCGTTTCGGCGCTGCAGCCATAATGGTGGCGAGCCTCGGAGCAACTGATCAGTTGCAGGGGAGTGCTCGCAACAAAGACATTGACAGGAATGGCGGCGCTGCTCAAATCATTCGTTTCCCGATCTGGATCATCGAAGCATCTATCCTGAGCTTTCCGGTGCCATGCGTGCAAGTTCCTTACGCAAGCGGCGCCTGACTTTCAGTTTGCGCAACAGGTTCATCGGCTTGCGTTTGAGTTCGCTGCGCTTGTTGATCAGGAAATCCTCAACCGCATCCAGAACCCGCCCGCTCGAGCGACCATCCCTGAAGCTGTGCAGCTGGTCGCAAAGGGCTCGTGTTTCTTTCATCAGGGTATCGGGATACTGCACAGCCTCTTCCAGCGCTGACTCAACACTCTCCACTTCGTGGACGTCGATCAGATAAGGACCCGGCATTTTAGTCCTGAAGGTAACCACCGGGCGATCAAGGAACATGAACTCGAACATGATGGACGAAGTATCGCAAAGCATCACATCCGCCTCAGGAAGTAGGGGCAGCAAATCCTCATCGCTTTCGACAAAGCGAAGGTTCTCGCCGCTCAGCTTGCGATACTGATCCACTACCACGGGATCCATTTTGGGATGCAGAGTTACAATGAACTTCCAGCGACCATTCCTGGACAGCTCGCCGATTTTCGCCACCAGATCCGGAGCGGAAGTAACGGATCGGCTGAACGTTGATGCGTAGAATACAACCGGTAACTCGTTTTCCGAGCGGTTTCTCTTACCCTCCTCGGGCTGCGACAACAGCGGATCCAGTTTGGGCCAGCCGGTATGGGAAACCCCGAAATGCTGGTATTGGGCCGCCAGCTCACGGAATTTTTCCGTGTCTTTCACGGCATGCGTACAGTAGAGATCAAACCATCCGCGAATGCGGTAATGATCACTTTCATCCTCGCTGCTATGGCCACGCTTGTTGCGAGCCATGCCATGAAATACCTCGACCTTGATTCCGGGGAAAAAATAGGGCACCCAGTCCCCGGGCACAAAGGTCGCATCGGCGTTGTACTCCATAACCTCTTTGACGCTGCCAAGGCGGCGCTCGTCGGGTCGAAGTGGCGCCGTTGAGCATCCCGCAATGAACCAGGCCGCTTCATCGCCCCGGCGCCATATCTCCTCCTGCAGGGGGCGCAGGATTGAATAGGAATAGGGCTGATTGACAAAAAACAGATACCGCCGCATTCAGGCCCTGCCCGTGAGTGCTGTGTAAAGCTCACCCGTCTCCCTGACGGTCTGTGAGGTGTGGAAATCCCGGGCTATCCTTTGCCTCGCAGCTTGCCCGAGGGAGGCCGCCAGTTCCCTGTCGCGGTATAGCCGCTCGATGGCCGCTGACAATTCAGGCGCATTTTCCGGCGGGACTACCACCCCACTGACACCATCTTCCACCAGCTCTGGCATGCCACCGACATTGGTTACCACCGGTGCAACACCATAGACCATAGCCTCGATAACCGCTCGAGGCAGCCCCTCCCTTTCTTTCGAAGGAAGCACAAACACATCACTGGCTGCGGCAATGGCCGGCGCATCGGTACGGAACCCCGTGAAGTGAATGCGTTCGGGGTGAGACGTGGCAGCAGCCAGCGCCTGAATCTCATCGTTTTCAATGACATCCCCGACCAGCAACAAATGTGCATTCACATTTTCTGGCAGCCTATCCATAGCCTCTATGAGGTCGTCGAAGCCTTTTCGAGGACTGTTGCGTCCGGTGCAGCACACCACAAAGGCGTCTTCAGGAACGCCAAACTGGGTCAGATCAGCCTTGGGCGATTGATACCAGTTCAGGTCATGCCCCTTGTAGATTCGTTGAAGCTTTCTTTCAGGGATGTGCATCCACAGGAACCGAAGGCTCGCGAGGTAATTCTTGATGGCATCGGCAACACAGACAATCTTGCTGACGCGTGGATGCAGAAAGGTAATCCAGGACTCCGGATTGAGAAAGCTGATGTTACCGATCACACCACGATAGGCGACGATCTTGATATCTGTGCCCCGGGAAGCGCGCAGCCCGCAGGCCAGCGCTCGGGGATTATAAGCGTGAATGACATCGTATTTTTTCTTCGCCAGTTGTTGGCGGATGGCCTCAGTGCCCTCTTTGTCAAAGCGGTTCTTCAGGGCCATGGGACAGGCAACCATGCCCTCGTCGACGAGACGCTGATAATTCCTGCCCTTGGGGTTGCACATGACGTCGACGTCGAATCCGGCCTTTCTGAGTCCGATAAAAAGTTCAGTCTCCGGACGATCACAGGCATCCGTAAGACAAAGTATCGACGGAAGCGATCCGCCCTGTTGTGGATGGGTCAAGTGGCCATTCCCCTGTTATATCCGTTCATAAAAAAATTCCAGACCTTCGCACGGGCGTCCTCCCCGGCCACCTTCACTAGCGACCGAGAGAAGCGATGAAGATTGGCCTCTTTCCAGCGCGCCGGGGCACTGCCTGTAATCAGCGTGCTCTTGTCGAAATCAATCAGAAAGTATTCTTTGCCTCGAACCAGCACGTTGAAACAGTTCAGGTCTGCATGCATGACGCCGGCGTCGTGAAATCGACGAATGGTTTCTCCGATGGAAGCCCAGGCCTCACCGTCCAACTCGGAAATAAGGTCAGCCAGCGGTGACGTGTTCTCCAACCGCTCAATGATGATGGCCGCGCGATACTGAATCGGTGACAGTTTCCGGTACCAGGCTGCAACCGGCCGGGGCACGGGAAGCCCCTGGCTGACCAGGGTGTTCAGCAAACGGAATTCTGCAAAGGATCGCACATCCGCCTCGCGAGTAAAGGCATAGGCGTATCGCGCAAATTTCGCCATCAACCCGCCTCGGCGATATTCCCGAAGCACCAATCGGTCGTCTCCGGCCTTTAAAAACCAGGCACCGCCACGACCGCCGCTGCTTACCGGTCTGGCCTGATCACCCCAGGAATCGGCATTGAACCAATCTTCGGTAACCCTGCCCTCGTAATCCGGGTGAATCAGCATTGCCGAAGCCCTTTCCCGGATACAGATTTCAGACTCCACCATGCTGGGTCCCCGGTCACCGAAATTGAAAGAAGGCACGCCTTACCCGCTCACGCCGGGACGGACGCGCGCGAGTACGTTAGAATGGCGGCCAGTTTACCAATGATTGCCGACAAAGCTCCACAGCCCCAGGCCACAACCTGAACCGGATCAATATTTGATGAACTCCATCTGCATTCTTCGCCTGTCCGCCATCGGCGACGTGACCCACGTGATACCTGTCGTTCTGAGCCTTCAGGAGCAGCTTCCCGGCGTGAAGATCACCTGGGTCATCGGCAAGATCGAAGCAAAGCTGGTTGGCGACTTGCCCGGCGTTGAATTCATTGTTTTCGACAAAAAAGCCGGCCGCAAAGGCTACGCCGAGCTTCGCAGACACATGCAGGGCCGCAAGTTCGACGCACTGCTTCATATGCAGGTGGCGTTTCGAGCCAACCTTGCTGCCGCCTGCATTCCTGCCCGCACCAGGATTGGCTATGACAAGGCCCGCAGCAAGGATCTTCACAGCCTGTTTATCAACCGCCGAATCAAACCGGCACCCCAACAGCATGTTCGCGACTGCCTCGCCAGCTTCCTGGAGCCTCTTGGGCTTGAGGCCGCACCGCCGCGCTGGCAGATTCCGGTGAGTGACTCGGACCATCATTTCGCCAGGGAGCAACTGGCAACTGATCGCAGAAACCTGGTAATCAGCCCGTGCGCCAGTCATACCCTGCGTAACTGGCCTGCCGAGCGCTACGCCCAACTGGCTGATCATGCGGTACGGAAGCACGGAATGAAGGTGATTCTGGTGGGCAGCCCCGCGCCCTTCGAGGCCGAGTATTGCGCCGCCATCGAAACGGCAATGAAAGAAAAAGCCCACAATATCTGCGGCAAGGACACGCTGAAACAGCTGACAGCGTTGATGAGCCATGCTGATCTGGTGGTGACCCCCGATACCGGGCCGGCCCATATCGCCAGTGCGGTTGGCACCGATGTGCTTGGGTTGTTTGCTGCGAGCAATCCCTACCGCTCCGGGCCCTACAATTCTCTGGATTGGTGCGTAAACCGGTATCCGGAGGCTCTGGAGAAATTCACTGGCAAAACAGTGGAACAGGCACGGTGGGGTGCGAAAGCAGAGTTCGAGGGAGCGATGGAGCTGATCACGGTGGCGGATGCAACGGATATGCTGGATCGGTGGATTGAAGCTCACCCGGCGCCAGACACACAAACGGCGCCAAAGTCTGACTGACCCCGGCGCCGTTTGAGAGCTTTGTCGGATTACGCTTTGCTAATCCGACCTACCTGCTGGCCAAAACTGAAAACGGGGTCAGATGAAAGTGTTCATCTGACCCCAACTTTCACTTTCTGGCGGTGTAGTCCTGGTAGGACTTTTCTTCCACGAAACGCGACCCGAGGGCCAGGTTAACCTCTTTCTTGATGGCCGCGCGCTTGTCGTTGGTGACGTAAACGGCGCGAGCCAGCTCGATGAATCTCGGACCAAAGTCCTGGGCGGCTTCCTGATCACGAATGTCGTCTTCAATCACCCACAGCTCTTCGTTTACCGCTTTCAGTTGCTTGCGAAGATCGGCAATTTCAGCAGCCTTGTCCTTTAACGCCTCGTCCCAGGTAGCACTCAGCTCATCAAGCTCAAGCCGAACGTTCCTGACCTTTGCTTCATCTTTGATGCGCTCGGACTTGATTTCGAGAATGGTGATTTTGTCCAGCACCTCGCCGAAGGATACCGGTACCTTGATAACGTCTGCCATTTGCTCGTCCCGCCAGTAAACAGGGTGTGTTAAATAACAAAGCCGCCGGGCTGAAACAGTCAACGGCGGCTTGCGACTTTTTCTGGAATCAGCCTTTGACGTGAGTCAGCCAGCCGCTGTGCTCAGCCAGCTTGCCCTTGACCGCATCAAAGTACATACCTTGAAGCTTCTCGGTCACCGGACCACGCTTGCCGGCACCGATTACACGGCCGTCCAGCTCACGGATCGGCAGAACCTCGGCTGCTGTGCCTGTGAAGAAGGCTTCATCAGCGATGTAGACTTCATCACGGGTAATCCTGCGCTCCTTGACCGGAATGTTCAGCTCGCGGGCGAAATCCATGATCGTGGCGCGGGTAATACCCTCCAGGCAGGAAGTGAGTTCAGGCGTGTGAAGAACGCCGTCACGCATGATAAAGATGTTTTCTCCGGAACCCTCGGCAACGTAGCCTTCGTTGTCGAGCAGCAGAGCTTCCTCGGCGCCGCCGGAGATAGCCTCGTTCAGGGCCAGCATCGAATTGATATAGTTGCCGTTCGCTTTGGCCTTGCACATGGTAATGTTCACGTGGTGGCGCGTATAGGACGACGTGCGCACCTTGATGCCCATCTCCTTCGCTTCCGGGGACATGTAAGAGGGCCAGCTCCAGGCCGCAACCATGACGTGAACCTTGAGATTATCGGCCCTCAGCCCCATGCCCTCGGAACCCAGAAACGCCATCGGGCGGAGATAGGCTTCGTCGAGGTTGTTCTCGCGAACTGCCGCACGCTGGGCCTCATTGATCTCGTCCTTGCTGAACGGCATTTTCATGTTCAGGATGTGGGCCGAACGGAACAGTCGATCAGTGTGCTCTTTCAGGCGGAAGATAGCCGGGCCATTCGCGGTATTGTAGGCCCGCACACCTTCAAAACAGCCCAGGCCGTAATGCAGAGTGTGAGTCAGGACGTGGGTCTTGGCATCCCGCCAGGGAACCATCTCACCATCCATCCAGATAACGCCATCGCGATCAGCCATCGACATTCTTCATTGCTCCTAAAAAAGCGTTTTTCGGGGGAACCGGCATTCTAGCAGGAAAATCTGCCGGAATTGAATTTGCCTCAGGTATCAAGCATCACTTTTTTCCACATGGCGCGGATGTAGTCACGCTCCTCTGTGAAGGCATCGCCGTCCACCTGGCTATTAAGGTTCTGAAGCGCCCGGCGGTGAATGGTGGAGCGAAGGGCAATGAAGGTTTCCCTGAGTTTTTCGGCATCTTCCACAGCCATCACACCGGCACGCCCCAACTCTTCCATCTGGCGAATATTGTCGGACCACTGGGTAAGCTCCGGGTGTTCGGCGCACCAGGCCAACATCAGGTACTGCACCAGAAACTCGATATCCACGATGCCACCGGTATCATGCTTTATGTGGAACACTTCGGCTTGCCGGCTTTCCGGCGTGGCGAGGCTGGCGCGCATTTTCTCCCGCATGTCGACCACTTCTTTGCGAAGCTTTTCACGGTCACGGGACTGGCAAAGGATGTCATGGCGTATCGATTCGAAGGCTTCGAGAGTCTCACTGCATCCGGCAACGCCCCGGGCACGGGCCAGGGCCTGGTGTTCCCACGTCCAGGCATCTTCACGCTGATATTTTTCGAAGGCCTGCAATGTGCTGACCAGCAGGCCCGAGTTGCCGGAGGGCCGCAGGCGCATATCCACTTCGTAGAGTTGTCCTGACGGGGTCTGGGTATTGAGGATGTGGACAATCCGTTGCCCCAACCGGGTATAGAAAACCGCATTATCAATGGGCTTTTCGCCATCGGTAGCCAACTCCGGATCGGCTTTGTGCACAAACACCAGATCGAGATCGGAGGTGTAGCCAAGCTCGATCCCGCCCAGCTTGCCATAGCCAATAATCGCGAAATCCGTCTCACAGGCAGAACCATCCTGCCGTCGAGGATAGCCATGACGGCTGACCAGGTTGGCGAAGGCCACGTCCACTACGTGGTCCAGAACAACCTCGGCGATCCAGGTCAGGTAGTCACTGACCTTCATCAACGGTAATGTGCCTTTCAGTTCAGACGCCGCCACCCGCAGGATGTGGGCTTTCTTGAAATGGCGCAGGGACTCCATCTGCTCTTCCAGATCCTCAAACGGAATCCGCAGCATTTGCTGGCGCAAATCATCCTGTAATTCTGCTTTTGCGGGCGGACTGTAGAGGCTCTCTGCGTTCAGAAGCTCATCCAGCAGCAGCGGAGTTTCTGCCAGTTGCCGGGCAATCCAGGGGCTCTCACTGCACAACCGGACCAGCTGGGTACAGGCACCCGGGTTTTCCAGCAGCAACACCATGTAGGCGGTGCGCCGCAGAATGGCTTCTACCAGCTGCAACACTCTCGACAGCGTCTCGGAAGGGTTATCCACCTGGGTGAGCGCTTCCAGTAGCATCGGCATGAACTGGTTGAGCCGCCTTCGTCCCTGAGTCTGAAGATTTTGTACGGTCCGGTTGTCACGCAGCTCGGCCAGCTCGGCCAGCGTATTCTCGGGGTCTTCATACCCTCGGGATTTCAGCCAGTCGGCAGCAGCGCCCTCTTCCATTTCGGCGAGCCAGAGTTCAAACCAGCCTTCTTCAAGCGACTCCTGGTCTTCATTCTCCTCATCCTCGGTGGCGATGATATTGGCGAAATGATTGGCCACCCGCTCCCTGTGCTGGCTGAGGCTTTGCTCACAAGCCTGCCAGGTCTCGAAACCCATGATCGTAGCTACCCGAACTTGGGATAGCTCATCTTCCGGAAGTAGCTGGGTTTGCTTATCCTCCATACCCTGAAGCGCATGTTCCAGGTTTCGCAGGAACACATAGGCGTCGCGCAGCTCATGAACCACCGATGAAGGCAAGAGCTCCAATTCCTCAAGCTCCTTCAGAATCACCAGCAGTTCCCGCTGCTGAAGCTCCCTGTCCCGACCACCGCGAATGAGCTGAAACGCCTGGACCACGAACTCGATCTCGCGGATGCCTCCGCTGCCCAACTTGATGTTGGTTTCGAGTCCCTTTCGGCGCACCTCCCGGCCGATCATGGCTTTCATACTGCGCAGGGACTCAAAGGCGCTGAAATCGATGTACTTGCGATAGACAAAGGGGCGAAGGCTTTCCATGAGCACCTTCCCCGCCTTCTGATCGCCGGCCACCACCCGTGCCTTGACCATGGCGTAGCGCTCCCAGTCGCGCCCCTGATCCTGGTAATAGGTCTCCAGAGCGGCAAAACTCAGCGCCAGTGCACCGCTCTGACCATAAGGCCTGAGGCGCATGTCCACCCGAAAAACGAAACCGTCCGCGGTTATCTGATCCAGAGCCTGAATCAGACGCTGCCCCAGGCGGACGAAAAACTGCTGATTATCCAGCGAGCGCCTCCCGCCAACAGTTTCCCCTTTGCTCGGAAAGGCAAAGATCAGGTCGATATCCGAGGACACATTCAACTCCCGACCACCCAGTTTGCCCATGCCCAGGACCACCATTTTCTGGTCTGCTTCCTGACCGGTAACCGGATCAGCACCGCGGGGCGTGCCGTACTGTTCGCAGGCATCCCGGTACAACCAGCTGAGCGCTCCATCGATGCAGATATCAGCAAACGCGCTGGTGGCCGCCATTGTTTCAGCCAGGTCGGCCCACCGCATCAGATCCCGCCAGATAATCCGGAACTGGGACTCCATGCGGAATTGCCTGAGAGCCGAATGCAGTGCCGACTCGCTATCGACCTCAGAAAGATAGTCCTGCCAACGATTTTCGAGGTATTCGGGAGTGGTGGGCTCCGTCAGCGAACGGGAGGCCATCAAGGCCTGAATTTGCCCGGGATGGCGCTCCAGAGTCTGGCGCAGGAACAGGCTGCGGGAGATTGCAGTGGCCACCGCCGCAGCATCCATACCCTCTGATGACGTTAACCAGGCCGGAACCCCCTCGGGAAACACCGATTCCCAACACCCGGCGACATCATCCGCCAGCGGTTTCGGTAGGCTGTGCCACGGCTCGGACATAATGCAAACCCTTATCTGCCTGTTGTATTTCCGCTACTGTATAACGTACTTACCCGTGACTGAAGACTCGGGCGACATGGATGCAAGGAAACCGACGAGGCGGAGCTCGCAGAAGAGAACTCAACTGATCAGAAAGCGGTCGCTTCAACAATCCAGTGATTACTGACCGGCAGCAGCAAGCTGCAACTGAAGAACGCCCAGCTGCGTCGAGTTTTCGGAAAGATCACGAACGGCAGCGCCACTGGCCAGCTCAGCGATCACGCACTCATAAAGTTCGCCACACCGTGCGGTAGCAGCGGTCCTCTCCACTTGCGAGAGATCCAGCTTGTCTACAGGAAACGGCTTGTCGAGCAGCCAGCATGCGCCCAACGCCTGAAGAAACTCAGTCACTGTCAGTGGCTCAGGTTTGCAAACAATCTCCGGGCAATACAGGCCCGCAAGAAAATAACCCTGCTCAGCCTTACTGATGAGATTCAGGAAAACCGGCACTTCGCGGGCCAGTTCGAGCGCCCAGGCCACCAGTTTTCCGCCTTCCCCGCTTTTGAGTTCAAATTCCACTTCATGCAGTGGCCATCTGGCATCTTTGCCCGCCACAGTGCCAGAGTCGACGGCGATCTCGATGACACTCGGCCCTTGTTCCAGCCAGAGCACCTGACGCTGAAAGTTGGTTTCAAACACCACCTCGAGACTGCCGAGATCCAGTTCGGAATTCAGCGGTGTTCCTTCGAGTAAAGACAGATCCAGTTCAGGACCGGATACCGGCCACTCCCACTCTTCGCGCCGGTGAGCCCCATCAACGAATTCACCCCGGGTTTTCAGGGTCTGGATATAGTCATCGCCCGCTTTGCGAACTCTCAGCGCGGCTTTGGCCCGATTCAGATCGGCATTGGGCGTGTCGAAATAGCGATTGATCAGCGATTTGGTTTTTCCGGGGCGCACCTCAGGTCGGGAGGAAAGCCACTCCAAAGCCTTCGCCTGCGCTGCGTCAGAAACACTGAGCTTGATTTCCAGTTCGGTTGCCATGCCCATGCCTTATTTTTCGGGATTCAGAAACACAAAAAAACCGGCGACCCTGAGGTCGCCGGTTTTCATACTACAGGATTAGCCGATTGGCTGATCAGAAGTAGTAAACACCACCAACGGAAGCGATAGAACGCTCGCTTTCATCAGCAACGCCGTATACGCCGTCGTCACCGCCGCCCAGGTAGCCTTCGAAGTACACATACATGTGGTCAGACAGGTTGTGCAGAGCCTGGAAGGTTACTGTGGAGGTTTCGGTGTCGGTAGCGTCATCAGCAACGTTCATCTCGTAAGAGAGAGCGAACTGATTGGCACCCATGGTGTAGTAACCGATTACGCCGTAAGTGTCAGAAGCGTCCTTGGTGGTGTGGTACTCACCAGTTACGCGCAGATCACCCATGTCGTAGCTGGCACGCAGGCCGTAGGTGTTTTCGTTGCTGGCAGAACCGCCACCATCGTTGGAGTCCATAGCGAAGGCCAGCTCCAGAGCGTCCATTTCATAGACAGCGGCCAGCTGGTACGGGTAGGACTTCTTGCCACCTTTGTCAGACAGTGTCTGGTCATCGCCGTCGCCGTTGATCTGAACAGCGCCCATCAGGGTCAGGCCACCGAAGCTCGGGCTGCTATACTGAATCATGTCGCCTTCGCCAGTGGTGTAGTCAGCGCCGATGTTCAGGGTAGCCACTTCGTAGTACTGGGAGATTTCGTCTACAGCGCGCTCGTAAGTGGAGTCGTCAGAACCAACCCAGATCTGGCCGAAGCTGTCGCCTTTGATACCAATGTAAGCTTCATCGAGCTCGTTCAGACCGGCGTTGTCACCTTCACCGTCCTTGTCGTCGGCGTTAAGGCCTTCCATTTCAAGCTTGAAGAAACCAGTGATACCGGGAGCAATCTCGTGGTCGTGCTTAACACCAAGGGTGGAACCGTTGTCAGCGTGTTCAACAACAGACTCGCCGCCCTTTACGCTGTCATGATAAAGGACGTACTGGATGTTGCCGTATACAGTCGGCATGGAATCCATCTTGGCAGCCAGCTCGGAAGCAGACATGGTCTGTGCAGAGGCAGCGCCGGAGAAGGTTGCGACTGCGATAGCAGATGCGAGGAGCGTTTTTTTCATGTTGCGTCTTCCTTTTTGAGTTAACTCAGGTTTTAGCGACGGGTTCTTATCCCGATTTTGTAAGGCTTCACCAGTCAGGCTGGATGAGGCCGATTCTGCATCACTCCCATGTCAGTTTTATGACAAAGAAGCAACTTTTCTTCTTTTTCGAATAAATCTGAAAGAATCCAGATCTATACAGCTCAATCACTTATCGAGCTTTCTTAAAGCTCTAGATGATGAAACTGTTTTAATACAATCATTCTCATTTTGCAAATTAACTGCGGTGCTTTTTTAGCTCTTTTAGCAGCAGAAACGCAAGTATTTATGCTATTTTCAGCTCGCTAGCCGCGTTACAGTTCCGTTTCAAATCCGAGGCCAGATTACGATTAACCTTTTATTAACAGGACGTTAGGCCCCGAAAGCTGCACAAAATCAAAGTCTCTCGTGGCATTTTCGCACCATTGCAGCCCAGCATGACGGGCCGCGCACAATACTAGTGCAACTACCTATACGCGCCTTTGTTTAATCTCTAGCAGGAAGGTGACAGGCCCGTCATTCGTCAACCCAACCTTCATATCCGCGCCAAACCGTCCTTCACCCACCTTGCTCGAACCCAGATGGGATCTTGCGTCTGCCACAAACAATTCGTAGAGCCGGGTGGCGACATCCGGACCCGCTGCAAGGGAGAAACCGGGCCTCGTTCCAGATGATGTATCAGCCGCCAAAGTAAACTGTGGAACAACAAGGAGGGAACCACCGATATCCAGCAGGCTGCGGTTCATCCGCCCCGCGTCATCGGGAAACACTCGGTAAGTGAGGATTTTTCGGCAAAGTTCCCTTGCCTCGCGCTCGCTATCTCCTTTTTCGACACCCAGCAAAAGCAGAAGGCCTGTGTCGATCGAGGCTATCTGCTCACCGTCCACGGTAACACTGGCTTGCGAAACTCGCTGGATCAATCCTTTCATCAACTGCCTTGGGGACGATGGAACAGGCAAAAATTAAGATCGAGCAAGAGTGTATCCATGGCGGGTACCGGCCGCAACCCTGAAAACGGAATTCAGCCAGCACTTTTCTCAGTTTTGGCGACAACGGACTCAATACCACGAATCAGCGCATCGATTATGGCAGGCTCCGACGCGGAGTGGCCCGCATCGCGAATGATCTGGAATTCCGCCTCCGGCCAGGCCTTGCTGAGCGCCAGGGCATTGTCCAGCGGGCAAACCATATCGTACCGTCCGTGAACAATAACCCCGGGAATGTCTGCCAGGCGATGCGCATCGCGAATGATCTGGTCTGGCTCAAGAAAGGCGGAGTTCATGAAATAGTGGCATTCGATACGGGCCAACGCGATGGCAACGTGGGGATGACCAAAGTGCTCAACCACCCTGGGGTTCGGGTGCAGAGTTGCGCATCGGCCCTCCCAGACTGACCAGGCCTTGGCAGCCTGGATTTGTTCCAGCTCGTTGGTACTGGTCAATTTTCGGTAATAGGCCGCCACCATATTATCCCGCTCGGCTTCCGGAATTTGTGCCTCGAAGTCAGACCAGTAATCCGGGAACACGCGGCTGGCACCCTCCTGGTAAAACCAGTGAATATCACGGGGACGACAGAGAAATATGCCACGCAGAACCAGCCCCGAGACTCGATCCGGGTGCGCCTGGGCATAAACCAGACTAAGAGTCGACCCCCAACTGCCGCCAAACAGAAGCCACTTGTCGATACCAAGAAACGAACGCACCGCCTCCATATCCTCAACCAGCTTGGCCGTGCTGTTGCCCTCAAGCTCTGCCAGTGGCGTGGACCGGCCGGCACCCCGCTGATCCATGAGGATAATCCGGAATCTTTCAGCGTCGAAAAAGCGCCGGTGATAATCCTCGCACCCGTCACCCGGGCCACCATGAACGACAAGAACCGGCATCCCGTCAGGGTTCCCGCTTTCCTCAATGTAGAGTTCGTGGGGCGGATCAACGGCAATACGGTGCTGGGCGTTGGGCTTGATGTCAGGGTAGAGGGAAAGCATGGAGCACTCCGGAACAGGGTTGTCCCAGAATTCTGGATGAAGATGGGGTCAGATGAAAGCTTTCATCTGACCCCAAGGGATACTTCGACTGGAGAGGTCAACATGGGGTCAGAAGAACGCTCTCTTCTGACCCCGCATTCACGTTACTTCTTGCTGGCGCGCTTACGCTCATTCTCGGTCAGGAGTTTCTTGCGCAGCCTGATGGATTTCGGTGTCACTTCCACCAGCTCGTCGTCATCAATGAATTCCAGCGCCTGTTCAAGGGTGAACTTGATCGGCGGCACCAGGCCAATGACTTCATCCTTGCCGGAGGCGCGCATGTTGTCGAGCTTTTTGGCCTTGGTGGGGTTAACCACCAGGTCGTTGTCCCGGCTGTGAATACCACACAGCTGCCCTTCATAGATCTCCTGCCCCGGATCCAGGAACAGCTTGCCGCGGCTCTGCAGGGTTTCCAGCGAATAGGTCAGTGCTGTGCCCGTAGCCATGGACACGATGACACCGTTCTGGCGGCTGGTTACATCACCAACCTTGATCGGGCCGTAGTGGCTGAAGGTCGAAGTCAGGATGCCAGTGCCTGAGGTCATGGTCAGAAAGGTGTTCCGGAAACCAATCAAACCACGTGCTGGAATGGTGTAGTCCAGACGCATCCGGCCCTTGCCATCCGGCACCATGTTGGTCAGATCGCCCTTGCGCAGCCCCATTTGCTCCATGACGGCACCCTGGTGCTGCTCCTCGATATCAACAATGACGTTCTCGTACGGCTCCTGCTTTACGCCATCCACTTCCTTGATAACCACTTCCGGGCGACCAACAGCCAGCTCAAAGTTCTCGCGGCGCATGTTCTCGATCAGAACTGACAGGTGCAATTCGCCACGACCGGACACCTTGAACTTGTCCGCGGAGTCACCCTCTTCGACGCGCAGCGCAACGTTGTGCAGCAGCTCCTTTTCCAGGCGCTCCTTGATGTTCCGGCTGGTAACGTACTTGCCTTCCTTGCCGGCGAAGGGCGAATCATTGACCTGGAAAGTCATGGATACAGTCGGCTCATCCACCGTCAGTGCCGGCAGCGCTTCAACATTGGCCTGATCACAAAGGGTGTCGGAAATGAACAGCTCATCCATCCCGCTGACACAGACAATGTCGCCAGCCTGGGCTTCATCAACCTCAACACGTTGCAGACCGGAATGCCCCATGATCTTGAGGATACGGCCATTGCGCTTTTTACCATTGGCGCCGATCGCGGTTACCGGCGAATTGGTCTTGATCTTGCCCCGCATGATACGGCCGATGCCGATCACACCGAGGAAGCTGTTGTAGTCCAGCTGTGAAATCTGCATCTGGAACGGGCCATCCGGATCAACATTTGGCGCCGGCACATGATCAACAATCGCCTGGAATACGGCATCCATGTTGTCATCCAGCTTTTCGTGATCCATTCCGGCAATGCCGTTCAGGGCACTGGCGTAGACAATCGGGAAGTCCAGCTGCTCGTCGGTGGCGCCCAGGTTATCAAAAAGGTCAAACACCTGATCCACAACCCAGTCCGGACGGGCGCCGGGACGGTCGATCTTGTTAACCACTACGATCGGACGCAGACCCGCGGCAAAAGCCTTCTGGGTAACGAAACGGGTCTGAGGCATGGGGCCGTCGATGGAATCAACCACCAGCAGCACGCAATCCACCATACTCATGACCCGCTCAACCTCACCACCAAAATCAGCGTGGCCCGGGGTGTCTACAATATTGATGTCGTAGCCATTCCACTTCAGAGCGGTGTTCTTCGCCAGGATGGTGATGCCCCGCTCTTTTTCCTGGTCATTGGAATCCATGACCCGCTCGCTATCGAGCTCTTTGCGCTCCAAAGTGCCTGACTGGCGCAAAAGCTGGTCGACAAGCGTGGTTTTACCATGGTCAACGTGGGCGATAATGGCGATATTACGAAGTTTTTCGATCACAAAAATATTCCTGCGGCATGCACTCAATGACCTGAGAAGGTCGTTCGCAGGGGAAATCCCAGCACATGCCGTCTCAAATCCGTAAAATGAACTCATTCACCGGAGCTCTCTGCCCGGCACCCTGCACGGCGATTTCCGATCCGGGATCCGAAAATGGCAGGGTAAAAAATGAAGCGGCGCGCAGTATATCGAAAAGTCTGTGTCGTTAATATGAAGAAAAACGCCTATTCTTTATACGAAGCAATCGCACCTATTTAGGGCAATCAACCGATAAACGCACCAATAAAGTGCACCATTTAAGTGCAAGTGATCATCCAACAGCTACTAATTTCTCGTGAGCATGCCCCAAACCCTTGCAGTTGCGCCGTTCTGGAGCATGCCCTAAAAATTGGCAAGCGCCTTGCTTTACCCAGATCAGCCGAAATTTACAGGTAAGACGCAACGGCATTTGCTAAGCTGCGCGAACCTGAGAAACAGATCGGAACCCGTTAGCCCGGGCGATCCGGCACCACGAACATGAATACAGCCGCCTGTGCGGTATAACTAACGGAGCATGCACAATGTCCAAGACAGTTGATTTGATCAAAGAACACGAAGTCAAATGGGTTGACCTGCGCTTCACCGACAGCCGCGGTAAAGAGCAGCACGTTACACTGCCTGCCACCGAAGTGGATGAAGACTTTTTCGCAGACGGCAAAATGTTTGACGGCTCCTCCATCGCGGGCTGGAAAGGCATCAACGAATCCGACATGATCCTGATGCCGGACGACGAGACTTCCGTACTCGATCCGTTCACCGAAGAAACCACGGTCAACATTACCTGCAACATCGTAGAGCCCTCTACCATGCAGGGTTATGAGCGTGATCCGCGCTCCGTTGCCCGCCGTGCCGAGGAATACCTGAAGTCCACCGGCATCGCCGATGGCGCCCTGTTCGGCCCGGAGCCGGAGTTCTTCGTGTTTGATTCTGTTAAATGGAATGTGGACATGCAGGGCGCTTCCTACCATATCCACTCTGAAGAAGCTGCGTGGGTTTCCGGCGAGGACTTCGACCGCAACAACATCGGTCACCGCCCGGGCGTCAAAGGCGGCTACTTCCCGGTTCCGCCTGTGGACAGCCTGCATGACCTGCGTGGCGCCATGTGTGCCGCCATGGAATCCATGGGCCTGGAAATTGAAGTACACCACCACGAAGTCGGTACTGCCGGCCAGTGTGAAATCGGCGTTGGCGCCAACACCCTGACCCGCAAGGCTGACGAAGTACAGATTCTCAAGTACTGCGTACACAATGTGGCCCACGCCTACGGCAAAACCGCCACCTTCATGCCCAAGCCGGTTGTCGGTGACAACGGTTCCGGCATGCACGTACACATGTCCTTGAGCAAAGACGGCAAGAACCTGTTCGCCGGTGACAGCTATGCCGGCCTGAGCGAAGCAGCGCTGTACTATGTCGGTGGTGTTATCAAGCACGCCAAGGCCATCAACGCCTTTACCAACCCGGCAACCAACAGCTACAAGCGCCTGGTACCGGGTTACGAAGCACCGGTTATGCTGGCTTACTCCGCCCGTAACCGTTCGGCTTCCATCCGTATCCCGTACGTGAACAGCCCGAAAGCGCGTCGTATCGAAGTACGTTTCCCTGACCCGGCGGCCAACCCGTACCTGGCGTTCGCGGCACTGATGATGGCCGGCCTGGATGGTATCCAGAACAAGATCCACCCTGGCGATGCCATGGACAAGGATCTGTACGACCTGCCGAAGGAAGAAGCGCTGAGCATTCCGAAGGTTGCCGAGACTCTGTCTGAAGCCCTGGACTGCCTGGAAGCAGACCACGAGTTCCTGACTCGCGGCGGCGTATTCACCGAAGACATGATCGCGGGCTACGTGGATCTGAAGCGCGGTGAAGTCGAGAAACTGAACATGACCACTCACCCGGTCGAGTTCGATCTGTACTACTCCTGCTAAAACCTCTCCAGAGGACAAGCAGACAAGCCCCGCCCTCGTGCGGGGCTTTTTTGTGAGCGATAGCACAGTGCCTGCAGCCCTTAACGATATGTAACCAACATCCGGGTCTGCAGGCGTTGAAAAGACCCAGGGCGCCGCCGATAATCGGGGAAACCCAATAGCAGGTGAGCTTATGAATCCAAAGTATGGATTGGTTACCGGCCTTCTGTTTTTTCTGGCAATTCCGGTTTCTGCCGAGGTATACCGCAACGTCGATTCTTACGGCAACGTCACCTACTCTGACGAGCCCAGCGAAGGTTCTGAAACGGTCGATGTAAAGCCGGTCACGACGATCACACTGCCCAAGCCAGAGGTAGTTCAGGAAACCGAAAAGCTGCGTGAAGAGGTTCAGCGAGAGGGTGCGGTTTACGAAAGTGTCTCCTTCGCCTATCCGGATAACAACCAGGCGTTCCACAGTGGTAGCGGCGACATCCAGTTCGAGGTACGCAGCACCCCTGCCCTCCAGCCCGGCCACAAATACGAAGTAACACTGGACGGACAGCCCGTGGGGCAGAGCACGTCCGGCTCAATGACCGTCAACAACGTTTTCCGTGGAACCCACGAAGCCCGCGTTCATATCGTGGATGAAAACGGGGTTCAGGTGAAAACCGGCTCGCCGGTTACCTTCACCGTCCATCGCCCTTCCGCCCTAAACTAGCCAAGCCAACCAAATAGATCGCACTATTTTGGTGCGCTCGCACCAGAAAAAAGCCATACTCTGATCAGCAACGGGGCGCATTTTCCCAACTGATCAGAGGCTTTCTTTGCACTTGCACCAGCTTACGGCACTTTTCAGCGCCAATACGCCCTTCTGCCCGCACTTTGCCCACTCATTCATGAATCTGGCTCAAAGTGGTTCGCTTTTTGCAAAACTCCGGAGGTCACACTATGTCGAACCAACGGGATTCACGCATGGCACTGCCTTCGGCCCATCAAACTGGCTACAAGAACATTCTCGACAGCCTGACTACGGCGGTCCTGGTGCTCGAAGATAACCTGACCATCCGGTATCTCAACCCGGCCGCCGAAAGCCTGTTCGAAACCAGCATGACCCGAAGCCAGGGCCAGCCCTTCCAGGACATCCTGGTCGAATCCGAAGACGCTCTGAAAACGCTTTTTGCCGCCGTCCGTAACGGCCAGTCCTACACTCGCCGCGAAGCCGAGTTTCTGCTCACCAGCGGTTCCCGACTCACGGTGGATTATTCCGTAACGCCCATCAGCCTGGAACCAACGGAACTGCTGATCGAAATTCAGCCACGGGACAGGCTAATGCGGATCAGCCGGGAGGAGGACATTATCTCCCAGCAGGAGACCACCCGCATTCTGGTTCGTGGCATGGCCCACGAGATCAAGAATCCGCTGGGTGGCATACGGGGTGCAGCGCAGCTTCTCGACCGGGAACTCAATAGCGAAGACCAGCGGGAATACACCCGGGTTATCATTGACGAGGCGGACCGCCTCAGAAGCCTGGTTGACAGGATGCTCGGCCCGAACAAGGCGCTCAAGCTTGCGCCAACTAACATCCATGAAATCCTCGAACGAGTGGGTACGCTGCTCGAGGCTGAGAGCAAAGGTCGGCTGCATTTCAGCCGGGATTACGACCCCAGTATTCCCGAGTTCCGGGGCGACAAGGAGCAGCTCATTCAGGCGTTCCTGAATATTGCCCGCAATGCCATGGAAGCAGCATTCGAGAACCAGGGCGGTCACAGTTCCGAGGAGCCGCCGACGATCACCTTCCGCACACGCACCCTGCGCCAGTTCACGATAGGCAACCGACGCCATCGTCTGGTGTGCCGGGTCGACGTTATTGATAACGGCCCCGGCATACCGCCGGAGCTTCTGCAGAATATTTTCTATCCGATGATCAGTGGCCGTGCCAGCGGCACCGGCCTGGGCCTCTCCATTACCCAGAGCATCATCGGCCAACACCATGGACTGGTTGAATGCGAGAGCGAACCAGGCCGAACCGACTTCATCATCTTCCTGCCTCTGGAGGACACCCCATGAGCCAACCGGCAAACGTCTGGATCATAGACGACGACCGCAGTATTCGCTGGGTGCTGGAGCGCGCCCTTAACCAGGCCGGTATGCAGCCCCGAGTTTTTGACAGTGGTGAAAGCATCATGATGCGGCTGGAACACGAACAGCCGGATGCCATCGTAAGCGATATCCGGATGCCTGGGGTCGACGGCATCACCCTGCTTTCCCAGATCGTGGACGTTCACCCGGACGTACCAGTCATCATCATGACCGCGCACTCGGATCTGGAAAGCGCGGTGACCAGCTACCAGACCGGCGCGTTCGAATACCTTCCGAAACCGTTCGATGTGGATGATGCGGTAGCGCTGGTGAAACGGGCCATTGCCCACAGCCACGAAAAGCGCGCCAGTGCTGAGCCCCAGGCCGAGATGGCCCAGCGTAACGCCGAAATTATCGGTGAAGCGCCAGCCATGCAGGAAGTTTTCCGGGCCATTGGCCGGCTTTCCCACTCCAACATTACCGTGCTGATCAACGGCGAGAGCGGCACGGGCAAGGAATTGGTGGCCCAGGCACTGCACAACCACAGCCCCAGGGCAAACCACCCGTTCATCGCCCTGAACATGGCCGCTATTCCAAAGGATCTGATTGAATCCGAACTGTTTGGCCACGAAAAAGGCGCCTTTACCGGCGCCGGTGCCGCCCGCCAGGGCCGCTTCGAGCAGGCCAACGGCGGCACCCTGTTCCTGGATGAAATTGGTGATATGCCCGCCGACACCCAGACCCGACTGTTGCGGGTTCTGGCCGATGGCGAGTTCTACCGGGTGGGTGGCACCACGCCGATCAAGGTGGACGTACGTATCATCGCTGCAACCCACCAGGATCTGGAAAAACTGGTGCAGGCCGGCAGCTTCCGGGAAGACCTCTTCCACCGCCTGAACGTTATTCGGGTGCACCTGCCCAAGCTGGCCGAGCGCCGGGAAGACATCCCGCGACTGATGCAGCATTTTCTGAAACGGGCCGCGAAAGAGCTCGCCGTAGAGCCCAAGATCCTGCGCGAAGAGGCCGAAGAATACCTCACCACCCTGCCCTGGCCCGGCAACGTCCGCCAGCTGGAAAATACCTGCCGCTGGCTGACCGTGATGGCCAGTGGCCGCGAGATCCACATTGATGACCTGCCCCCGGAGCTTCTGCACCAGGCAGAGGCACCGACCACCGGGACAACCTGGCAGGAAGGCCTGAAAAACTGGGCCGAACAGGAACTCAAGCGGGGCAAGAAAGGCATTCTCGATACGGCCGTGCCCGAGTTCGAGAAAATCATGATCGAAACAGCTCTGAAGCACACCGGCGGCCGCCGCCGTGATGCCTCGATTCTGCTGGGTTGGGGGCGAAACACGCTGACCCGGAAGATCAACGAACTGGGGATGGATCACCCGGAACACGAAGACGACTGACGATTGGCGGACCGCCGGGGTTCGTTGATGTTTTGGGGCCAGATGGAACTTTCATCTGGCCCTTTTTTTGTTTGCAGGTGGGGTCAGTTCAGGACTTCCTGCCAGTAGATAATGCGGTCGTTGCCACGGTAAACGCCGAAAGTTGCCAACCCCGAAGGATTGACCAGATCATTCGGCTGGCCATCATCCCAAAAGTCCTTCAACCAGTCAGGGACTGCCATTTCCACAACGATACCCCGATTTCCCGGTGCCTCTGATTTGCCCTCACCGGGTGCTGAAAGTATCAACCTGTCGCCGGGCAAAACCGAGCCTTCCTGCGTTTGGCCATCAACCACTGCCGACACACTGGTATCCCCGTCGCTGAGTGCCGAACCGGAAAAATCCAGATCTGTATCGCCAGGCAGATTGAACACCCAGCAGCTCTCATCCGCATTGGTGACAAACCGGTTGCCGTCAAAATATTGGGCAAACATTGGAACCGTCAGCGGCAGGGTTTCCGGGCCGAACGCATTTTCAAGAGCAATCCGCCCATAACGCAAATCAAATCCGAAGTTCGGCTGCAAAGACAGGGCAGGCTGAGTAGAACTGATGCCATCCATATCAGTCACGCCATTGAGCGCAATCCGATAGTCTGGAACGAATGGAGCCACGCGAGCCGTGGGCTCTTTCAGATAGCGGAGTGCATCCCCGCCATTGAAGGTAAATCGCATCACTCCCGGAGCAAATACCGAACGAGCCATCGGATCAAGCGTTGCACTCACCGGAAGCAGCGCTCCCCCAGTACCTGAGGCTACCTCGTCTGTAACGGCCGGCAGCCGGTCGATCCCGGTGCTGTCCAACCTCAGAAAACTGCCCAATGTATAATTTCGGGTTACCGTTCCTCCAACCGCAAGAGCCTCGACCTCAAGCAGAGGTTCCGAACCGGGTGACCAGCCAAGATCTTGGCCGATGTAGGCAAAGCTGTTTGCGACTGAGCAGTAGGCTTCCGCGTCGCCGGCATCGACGATTTGCATGTCAAAGTCTGCCGGTGCAAACCGACCGACGTTGGCAACCGCGTTTCCGACAACATCCTCAGTGCCAAGGTAAGCCCCGCTTATAAGGGATGGCTCCAGGCTGATAATGCCAACCTCTGGCCAATTAAATTCGCCGCACGCCGAACCCGCCTGGGCCGTGTCACCATTGCAGTCCTCGCCAAACATCCCGAACGCTCCACCAATGGGTGGCAAGAATCCACCAACAGGAGCCACCAATGAAGGTGTGAGCGCGACACTTTCCGGCGCGGACTCTCTGCCAAAATTTGGCGTAATCTCATCGTCCACATTCCTCGCCGAGACCGTCACTGGAAAGGGCTCTCCCGCGCTACGGAACACGTTCCCCTCTGCCACACCCGTAGCAGCCGGATTTCCCGAGATATCGAGACTGAAATAGGCCGGCCTGGCAACGAAGCTTCCGTTACCGGTCATCACGAGCCCTTCGCTCTCTTCACTGCCCTCATGGCGTGCATTGAGGGTAATTCGTCCAACATCGGGATATCTGAGCTCAAAGTCGGCCACACCAACACTATCGAATTCAAGGCTTCGTGTACTTCCGGGGGCGGATGCTGCAAGTGCGCTGCCATCGACGGAAACAGCCAGGGTTCCGCTGGATGGGTTGCTGTATTGAGACCACAGAGAAACCTCTTTTGTCTCATCAGAGAAACCGGGCACGCAACGCTCGCTTTCATCGTCCTTGCGAACAGCCGCGATGCTTCCACTGACCAGCGAGCCGGAGACATGATCCGGCACGTCAACCACGAAGCCGGAATCAAGGAACGTAAGCTCACAGGTCTCCACACCACCGCTGAAACAACGCGTGGGGTTCTGAGCAGATGGGGCGACGCTTGCCCCCAGTGTGACTGTGTTTGGTTGGGTGACGTTTAACTGGACATCGGTCTGACCAGTAAACGTCACCGGATTAGGCACCCAGTTATTCGCGGGTGAACTGAATGCCACCTCCACGGGATCAGCGAACAGCGTTGAACAATCCTCGTTAGCACAGGCCTCGACAGTTACTTCCGCCGGAGAGCAAGTAAGTCCCTGTCCGGGATGAGTCAGACGGATATGATTGGGGCCGAAGCCGGAACAGGGAAACGCGCGATTCATTTCAGCCATGATCTCCGCTTCGGTGAGAGCAACCCCGAAAATACGGAATTCATCAATGCCACCCTGCCAGCGCTGCCCCTTGGCGCCGAAACCGACCTCAAGCCTTTCCACACCGGCGAGGGCCCCTGTTCCCCCGGTGCCCTGAGTACCGGACGTGCCGACTTGGGAACCATCGACAAACACTTTGATTTCACCATCGGTAGTCCAGGTCATGGCTATATGCTGCCACTGATTCTGGACCATCTGACCAGAGACTGTCTCGACCTGACGACACTCCTGGTTCAGATCACATTCGTCAGTGAACACACTGGCTTTGATGACATTGCTGCCGTCGCCAAAAAAACCCTGAGTGTCGTATCGGAGTCCAAGACGGTTATCCCTGCCTCCACTGGGATCATCGGTAAAGAAAATCCCCCTGTCGTTCCCTGACAGCGAGGCTGTGTTGTATACCCAGGCCATGACAGTGATCGCTTCCAGACCATTGATGTAATCGCCGGCGTCGGCATCAATGATTCGATCGTTCGAGCCGTCAAAGTCGCCGTAGCGGCAGGTTCCGGGATTTCCCGGAATTGCGGGGCTTTCTATCGACGTTGCTAACCCGCCAAACGACGTGCCGTGGCGATTATTGCCGCTGGTATCAAGAATTTCACCAGCCGTGCCGTTCAGGCCCGTCTGCTCCATCCGATACTCCAACAAGGGTCCGGGCGAGCAACGAACAACATCCCTCCAACGGGCGCCTAAAGCCACCTGGCCAATTTCAAAGGCATCGCTTCCAGACAAATTCTCCGAGCGGAAGCCGACAGTGGAAACATCACTGACCCGGTTGTTGTTTGGCGAGACGTTTCTCTCGGCGGACGGACTGGATGGTGGGTTCACATCACATTCGGGGTTGACCCAGAGCTTCGCGTTACTGAAATAGTTATTCGTGCCCTTCGAATACTGGGCAACCAGGAGGTAGGTCTCGCCGGGCACAATCTCGGTCGAGTAGTCAGCATTCTGATCCAGCCGCACAAAGAAGTCGTCGGTACCGGAGCCGCCCTCGTTCACTTTCAATCCGAACTGTGGCGATGCCCCGAACGATGGTCGCTCTATCCAGAATCCAACAAAATCATTGTTGGTGGGATCCCCGGTGAAACGAACCAGCATACTCAGGAACAGGGTGTCACCGCTGAACGTTTCATTCAGAGCCCGGGAGGCAATTTCGTCGTTGTTACCGACGATTTCAAGGGTGGTGGCTGAACGGATCCTTCGCCCTTCCGAATCCACAAACTCCAGAGGATCGGCACTGGTATCGATGATGGACTGGCCCGCGACACCCTGCCAGGGGCCGCCCCAGTTTGAACCACCGTTATTACCGGCGACCGAAGCACCTGGTTGGTAGGACTCGAAATTGTCGAAGACGGCCAGGTTGCCAGCGAGTGGAATCTCACATAATCCCTCAAGACGCTCCTCATCCAACCATTGGGGAGGTGCATCTATCGGGTTATTGCCAATACTGATGGCTCCGCCTGCGGCCAGAGAGCCGGAGAAGAGGTTATTATTGGCCACGCTGATTGATCCGGCCGCATAGATGAAGCCATTTACCGCTATTCTCTTATCGGCAGCGTTTGAATTCGTTGGTGCCGAAAAGGACCCGCTCACAATAATAAGAAGTTGACTGGGCTCGCCCGCCTGATTGACCTTGACCCCCTCGCCGAACGTAAGGTCACCGTCCACAAAGAGGGTTACTTCTGCACCGGGGGCCAGCTCAAGGGAATAGTTCGTTAGTGTGGTTCCCTCAAATACGTACTCACCCGAATCCAACTGTCCGCCGCTTGCAGGCCATGCCTCTGCACCCAAAGTCCTTCCAGTGAGATCCAGTCCGTCAGCACCAAGATTCGGGTTTATATTATCAGTGATGCCCTGCGGAAATATCTCACCGCACTGAGCCGCAAGAGCGAGTGAAGGTAAACAAAAGAGACTCAGCGTAAGGAGCACAATAATTCGTAAAGGCATCATCACTGAACTCGCACCTCCACAGTTCTGGTTGCAGCGTCTGCTCCATTCCCGCAGGAACCAGTGCTGGCCAATGTGAATACTCCACTGGCACTATCGAATGCACAATCAAATGTTGCCGAGCAATCAGCAAGGCCGGAAGAGCTGAATGCGGTCACTGGCGAGGGACAGGAGGGTGTAATTCCATTATCGATTTCGTCAAAAATAGACTGTATCCGTACCTGAGCCCCACTCTCGGCCGCAAAAAACGCCCTCTGCGACTGAATCTGCAAACTCACAGCCTCACCTGTGCTCTGCTGCAGTTGAGCCATCCCGAAGACCAGCAACGCCAGCACGGTGATGACGAAGAGCGCGATCGGCAGACCTGCGCCCTTTTGGTTTCGGAGACAGCCGTTAAGGGACATTTCTTACCTGTACCTCCTGACTGACAAGCGTTGTTTCGCCACTTTGCGGATCCACCAGCTGAAAGGCAAAACTGACCACCGCTGCCCGCTGCAAAGACGCCGGTGTAACCCTGAACTCTACCGAGCCCGGTTCGACGTTGGCACCAAGCACGGCACCGGTTCCTGATGCCATCAGGGTTGTCTGGTCTGGCTGACCGCTACCATGGGAATAGCCACTGAACCGGTACAGGCGATCGGTGTTCTGGCAGATGCTGACCCGATCACCCACCACGAAGATGCGCTTCTCTGGCGAGCGCTCTCTGAATCGATGGCTCGCTGAGAAACCAAGGGCAGTATCCCCGGCTGAAACCGGATCGATGGGCGGTGAGACCGGCCCGGGATTCGCATTGTCGTAGAGCGCAGACTGGCCCGATCCATAACCGTACACAATCGTTCTCAAGCCACCATTAATCATTCTTCCAAAGGGTGAAATCGTTACTTCATCAAAATCCGGGCCAGTCGTCAGCTGATCGTAGCGGGTTGCTGCGACAATCGGCAGCCACTCGATACATGGGCCATTGGAGCGGACAGACAAGGGAAAAGCTTCTCGAACCTCCCGGGAAATCTGCTCACTAATCACCACACTTTGCAGCGCTCTCTGCTGGCGGCTACTGACATCCAGCGCCCCCCGGGTTGAAAGCGCAACGAACTGGACTGAGATGGTTGCGACGATGGCCAGAAGCACGATCACCATCACCAGTTCAATGAGCGTAAAACCGGCGGAGCGACTCATCAGAAGTTACCCCGATAAGCGCTGAACACATAGTCCTGCCCAGAGGGGTCGGTGATGGTGATGTCTATTCGTTTGGCCTCAAAACCGCTCAGGCCCACATCTCCGCCAGCACAACTCACCGTAATGGCGACCTCGAATGCGCTGTAGCCAGCGAGTTGCTGCGCCTCGCCATTCTCAGGCGGGCTATCCTGCAGATTGTTGTAATCATCCACATCGTCGAAGGTTGCCCGGGATTCTGCGCCTTCCGGGCCCACTGAACCGCAGCCTGCTTCTACCGAGGTGACAGCTCCGCCGCCATTGGGAGAGGCCTCCGCAAAACGCCGGGCCAGGATCTCGTCCATGTAAAGCTGAGCCAGTGCCACAGCCCGGGTCTGGTTAAGCGGATCGGCACTGCGCCCGGCAATGAGGGAGAACGCGCCGACAACGCCGGCAATGGCAACACTGATAATGACAATCGTCATTATCAGCTCCACGAGGGTTGCTCCATGCTGACCATGACCACCGCGCAGCCTCAACAGCCACCTCCATAAACCGCGCCAAGGGAACTCAGGCATACGGTAAAGGTGCTGTCGCCAGAAAAAGTAAAAAGGACATCGCCTGATGTATCAGGGCGCCCCAGATCATTAAAACTAATAGGGAAAGATGCACCGGAAACCGAAAGTCCGGTGCCATTCCGGCTCATTCGGAACTCACGTTCTGAAGGCGTACCCGGCCCCACTGTGAACACAAAATCATCGGCGCCCTGGGTTACCGAGAGTGAACCGGCCTCATTCCCCGCCAGCGCTGCCTGTTGGGCAAGCAGCGTGACGGAGGCAAGTTGCTGGATTGCCAGCAGAGGGGAGAAGGCAGAGCGGCTGGCGAACAGGCCAATGCCCAGAGCTGAAAGGACTCCGATCAGGGTGATGACCATTACTAGCTCAACGAGGGTAAAACCCGAGTCTCTCGGGGCGTTATTAATCCTCATGCCCCCTCCAAACTTTCCGAAATGTAGGTCGGGTTAGCTGAGCGTAACCCGACGCATTTACAACATGGTTATCTTTGTCGGATTACGCTTCGCTAATCCGACCTACACTACTGCACCTTTATGCCTTAGCAACTTCCGTCTGTTACACCAGCTATACCACTGATAGTCGGTGCGCCGTCAGCTGCTGCAGGGGTGTAAGAAAACGAACACGTGCCGACAGTAATCGTCACTGCGGCATCATCGACGATCGGATCAGGCGTTATATTAAACTCCTCGCTTAATTGGGCAGCTTCAACGATGCTACTGGCGTTAGGATAACCGTTAAGTAGTGTAATTGTTTCGCCTTCCAGCGTGATATCCCCATTCTGAACGTTACTTGCGAGCCCCTTGGAGTAGGCAATTGAGCTTGCAGACCTAACTGCACCCAACGCGCCTTGAATACTTGAATAGCGTGCATTCCCTCCCAAGTCCGCAAACCTCGGCAAAGCAAACGCCGCCAGAATCCCCAGAATCACAATCACCATAACCAGTTCGATCAGGGTGAAACCTTTCTCTTTTCTTGCTGCAATGGCTGTCATCGCTTTCATAGTACTACTCCGTTTTTGTCGCCAGTTGGCTTTCAGATTGATTAGTTAATCGTTGTGTTTATTTCGCCAGTATCCGCGTCATACTCGATGCTGCTGCCCTGATTGTCTGCCTGATAGGTGAACACACAATCACCGTTATCGATGGTAATCAGATATTCGGGCGTGCCAGCGGTACCCACAGTCGGTGCATTTGACTGCAACACGCCCAGCCAGACTTCCTGACACTTGGTCGCGTTCATGGCAGTTGTTGTGTCATCTGAATCAACGGATGTTGGCCAGCCATCATCACTGACATCCACATTGTCGTTACCAAAGCCCACCACATTCGTTTCCGCCGCGGTGAAGCCGTTGGATACCCACTGGGTTTTTGCCAGGGCCACACCCGCTGCCAGAGCCCCCGCAGTTGCCCGAATACTGGACTGATGCGCCTGCTCGGAAAGCTGAGCAAATCGTGGCAATGCAAACGCTGCTAAAATCGCAAGTATGGCAATGACAACCACCAGCTCAATGAGGGTGAAACCCTGCTGTTTTTTCGTTCTCGTATCCCGCTTCATAGCATTGGCCTCTTTACGGTTTCTTCATCCGTCTGGTCAGCGTTGCGCATCCTGCGTTTGCGCTGCTTCTTCTGTCAACGACACCGGGGCCAGTTTTAACCCCGTCAGCCGTTCTTCCTGCTCCCGCGCACCATTCCCGTTGCGGTCTGCAAATTCCGTTGTCACTGCCCAGGCCAGAGGCTGCTCTTCATTGGTTTGCCGACTGTCTATGGTTATCGGCTGCCCTGGGTTATAAATTAACCAGCCTTTGGGCCCGTTTTCTGTTTCTTTTTGTTCGCCAACCCGGAAACACCAGGTTGCTGGAGCCAGTTGTTCGGGCTGGCATCGCCCTGCGTAATTGCCCCACTGGTGTTCCACCAGCTCAAACGGGTTGATGCCCCGGTGCTCAGCAAGACGGCCGTCACGGCTCAGCATCACCTCAGCGCCCTTGATCACCAGGGCCGATCTCAGTTGGCTTATCACCATATTTGCGGCCCGCTCTTCGGCATTTCGGGTTTCCCGTTCCAGTACACCGAGCAGGAACCACAACAGAACAGCCAGCGCGATCACCGCTACCGCCAGACGAAACTTGCGGGAAAGCGCGAACCCGCTGACGTCCGACAACCTTGCCGCTGGCACTCAGCCCCGCCCCATGGCGGCGGCCCCCAGGTCCCAGATCGGGAGGAACACGCCCAGTGCCAGAATCAATACCAGGATGCCCATGGCCACAATCAGTATCGGTTCAATCGACTCCGCCAACCTTTTGAGGCCGTAATCCACATCCTCATCGTAAAAATCCGCCACGTTGTTGAGCATGTCGTCCACGGAACCGGTTTCCTCGCCCACGGCAATCATCTGCAGAATCAGCGGGGTGAACATCTCACTATGTCTGGCTGTTCTGAGCAGGCTCTCGCCCCGCTCAATGCCGGCCCGCATATCTTTAATATGAGTCGAGATCCAGGCGTTATCCGTTGTGTCAGCCACCACGGTTAACGCGGTCGTTACGGGCATGCCGGCGGACAACATGGTAGCGAAATTCCTCGCAAACCGACTGAGCGTGATCAATTCCAGCAGCGGTCCGATAATCGGCAACCTGAGTTTGTATCGGTCCCAGGTCAGCCGGCCCTGTTCAGTCTGTTTCCACTGCCGCAGCAACAGCCCACCAGCGGCGACCGCAAACAGCATCACGTACCAGTAGGCCAGGAGGAAATTGGAGGTGCCAACCAATACCTGGGTCAGGAACGGCAGGTCGGCCCCCAGCTTGTTAAACACTGACGCGAATTTCGGGATAACCAGAAAATTCACGACCATCAGGGCCGATAACAGGGCAATGATGACGAAGGTCGGGTAACGCATGGCCTGTTTGAGACGCCGCTTGGTATCCCGCTCCAGCTCCAGGATTTCTGACAGGCGCCGGAAGGCGTCGTCCAGCATCCCGGTGTTCTCACCCACATGGATCATGGCGATGAACAGCTCGGAGAAGACCTTGGGATGTGCCTGCATGGCCGTCGCCATGGTGGTGCCGCCCTCAAGCCGGGTGGTCACATCTTCCAGCACTTCCGCCAGAACCGGTGAGCGGGTGGTTTCCGCCAGGCCGCGCATGGTTCGGATCAGGGGGATGCCGGCCTTGGTCAGCGCATGCATCTGGCGGCAGAAAACAATCAGCTCATCGAGGGTGACCTTCTTGCGGAAGATCGGCAGGCGATTCAATCGATCAATGACCGATTCCGTTTCCTGCACCTCCCGGATGGCAAGCGGGGTAATACCCCGGCGCATCAGTTCAGTGGCCGCGGCATCGGCATTCGGTGCGCCCAGCAAGCCCTGCTGGACACTGCCACGACCATCCTTGCCCCGGTAGCTGAACTGCATCAGGCACCTCCCCCAACAGGTTCATCTGGCATGGGGATCTCATCGTCTGGGGAGAATTCGCCTTCTGAGGTAGCTGCCACCCTCGCCACTTCTTCCAGCGTGGTGGTGCCCTGTAACGCAAAATCCATGGCGCACTGACCCAGCGGCCGATACAGGGGGCTCAGACGGGCCGCTTTGGTGAACTCCGAGACATCCTGACGGCGCAGGGCATCCAGCATGGCCTCGTTCATTTCCAGCATTTCGTAGACGCCAATCCGGCCCTTGTAGCCGGTGTTGCTGCACTGGTAGCAGCCACGGCCATGCACGAACCCGGCTTCCATATCCAGGGGATCCAGATCAAAGCTGCGCAGCCAGACCAGCTCCTGCTCCGTGGGCTCGTAGGCCTCGGCGCAGTTATCACAGACGCGCCTTACCAAACGCTGGGCAACAACGCCGAGAAGGGAGCTGGCCACCAGGAACGGTTCCGCGCCCATATCAATCAGCCGCATCGCACTGCTTATGGAGTCGTTGGTGTGAAGGGTGGAGAGCACCAGGTGGCCGGTCATGGCCGCTCGCAGGCCAATTTCCACGGTCTCGCGGTCCCGCATTTCGCCCACCAGGATCACGTCCGGGTCCTGTCGCAGGGCAGCCCGAAGTACATTGGCAAACTCCAGACCGATTTTCGGGTTCACCTGTACCTGGGTAATCCGGGGCAGACGGTATTCCACCGGGTCCTCGGCGGTGATGATCTTCACTTCAGGGCGATTCAGTTCCGTCAAGGCACCATAGAGCGTGGTGGTTTTACCGCTACCCGTGGGGCCGGTCACCAGGATCATGCCGTGGGGCTTTTTGATCATCCGGCGGAACCGTTCCAGCAACTGGGCCGGCATCCCGGTGCCGTCGAGGTTCAGCATACCCTGGCTCTGGTCCAGCAGACGCATGACCACCGATTCGCCGTATTGAACCGGCATGGTGGACACCCGCACATCGATACTGCGGCCCTTAACCCGAACATTGAAGCGCCCGTCCTGGGGCATTCGCTTCTCGGAGATATTCAGGCCGGCCATCAGCTTCAGGCGCAGGACCAGCGCGGCATTGACCCGCTTCTCCTTCATCACCTGTTCCTGGAGCACGCCATCCACCCGCTGCCGGATGCGGACGACCGTCTCGTCCGGCTCGATGTGAATGTCCGAACTGCGGGCCTGGACGGCGTCCTCGAACAGTGTTTGCAGCAGCTTGACCACCGGCGCCTCAGCGCTTTCGGATTCGGCGGACAGATCCGCCAGGTCGAAGGCATCGTCGCCCAGTTCGTCTTCCAGCTCTTCCGCCAACGACGCGATCTCATCGGTCCGCCGGTATACCAGATCCAGGGTGCTCAGCAGCTCGCTTTCCCGCACCACCGCCTGTTTGATGGGCTGCTTGAGAATGCGGACCAGCTCATCGTAGGCAAAGATGTCGAGAGGGTCGGCCATGCCCACCAGCAATTCGCCGCCATGCTCCGCCAGCACGATGCTGCGGAACCGACGGGCCATGGCTTCCGGGAGTTTTTTCACCAGCTCGTTGTTGAACTGGTAGTGGCGCAACTGCACAAAGGGCACATCCAGCTGGCGGGACAGGATATTGAGCAGACTGTCCTCGTCCACGTAGCCAAGATCGGTCAGTGTCCGACCAAGCTTGCGGCCCGTGCTTTTCTGCTCGCGCAGGGCGGTCATCAACTGTTGCTCAGTAATGACATCATTCTGAACAAGCAGGTCGCCTAACCGGACTTTCTTTTTCGGCTCTGTCGTCATCATCCCGCCTGCAAAGCTTTCAGTCGTTCACGAACATAATCCGCCAGGGACGGCGAAAGCCCGGGTAGCTGGGCAGCCTGGCTGTAGGCCCGGACCGCACTGTTGATCTCGCCCCCCGTCTCCAGAGCAATCGCCAGGCCCACCCACCAAGCAGCGCGGCTGTCGTCCTGTGCAATCAGGGCGGACCAGTGCCTGGCCGCGTCGGTATTGCGGCCCGCCTGCTGCAGCAGAGTCGCCAGGGTTACCCGATACTCGGCGTTCTGGTTTACAGCCGGCACATTGTTCTCAAGGGTGGCGAGTGCTTCCGACAGCCCGCCCTTGGCGTGAAGCGCCCTGGCTCTGAGCAGGCGCAGCCCCGCATCGCTGTCCGTCACCGATACCGGAAGCCACGCCAATGCCCGGTCCGGCATTCCCTGCACCAGCATCTGACGGGCGAAGACTTCCCGGCTGGCTATCGCAGCCTGGGTGGCTGCCAGTTCCTGCAACCTCTGTTCGGCTTCTCGGGTTTCACCGCTTCGGAGTAATGACGACAAATCCCGGCTGACTCGTCGGTCAATAGCTTCCGGCGTCTCTCGAACCTGCTTCACCGTCGGCGTTGGCGCCTCGGCTTCCTGGGCTGGCTTGTTCTCTGCGACCACCGGCTTACTGGCGGCGGTTTCTTGCTCGGCGGCCTCGACTATCACTGGTTCGGGCCTTGGTTCCGGCTCACGCAGCTTGGTCACTTTCTGGGTCACTTCCTGTGCTTTTGGTTCGGGCGGGGCGGCCGCGTCGGGCTCAGGGACTGGTGGCGGTTCGCTGACCGGCTCATTCCCAACCGGGGAAGCCACTGGCTCCGCGACAACTTGCCTGACGTCCGCCGATTGCGAATCAACCGGGGTGTTCCCGCTCCCGGCATTCCCACTAGCGTTCGACTCTGAAACGGTTTCAGACGCGGGCCTGGTGTTTACCTGGGTCGACATTGCTTCACCACTGTCCCGAGTCATGAACCAGAACACTGAGGCGCCAATCAAGACTGCCGCCAGCAGTACCAGTACCCATAATCCATAGCGACGGTGCCCCGCTGGCTGCGAATGCCCTGCATAGGCCACAGCCACTTCCGGCCGATTCTGTCGCTGTTCTGCGGCACGCAGGGCATCGTTCAGGAGGCTCATAACCACCTCCCGATCAGGCCAGGCGAGCGCACGCTCTCGGTATCGCGGATAGCCTGCAGGGCATGGCCTCGCTCAATAAGACGGTCGCCCCTGCCCCATGCCGCCAGCATGGATTTATGGGCAAGAATATTAACCAGCCTGGGGATACCACCGGAGGCCCGGGTAATCAGGCGCAGGGCAGCCGGGGCAAACAGATCTGCGCCGTTATAGCCGGCCCGGGCCAGGCGGTGGCGCAAATACTGGGCCACCGAGTTGCGGTCCAGCGGAGCAAGCCGATAATGGAAAGTGATGCGCTGGTTCAGTTGGCGCAGGCTCTGCTTCCGGAGCAACACATCCAGCTCAGGTTGGCCAAACAGGACCACCTGCAGCAGCCGGACACGCTCGGTCTCGAGGTTCGTCAGCAGGCGTAGCGCCTCAATAGTCTCCTCCGGCATCGCCTGGGCCTCATCAATCACCAGGACAACGGGCTTCTGCTCCATGGCATGGGCGATCAACTTTTCATTGATGGCCTTGAGAACCTGGTGGGCATTGGCGCAGCCAGACATATCGACACCCAGCTCTTCAGCCACGGCTTCGTACAGGGTATCCGGAGTAAGGTGTGGGTTCGGAATATAGGCGGTGTGCGCAATCTGCTCGAGTTCGTTGAGCAAGAGCCGGCACAACAGGGTTTTGCCTGTGCCCACCTCTCCGGAGATCTTGATAAAGCCCTCCCGCTCTTTCAATGCCACCAACAACAGTTCCAGCGCATCGCCATGGCTGGGCGCCCGCAGAAAATAACGGGTGTTGGGCGTCAGTGCGAACGGTGCTTCCTGCAGTCCGAAATGGGCTTCGTACATGCTATCGAACGGCTTTCTCCGGTTCCGGTGTGACCGATTCAGACGATTGCAGCAATTCCCGCAGCACATTCATGCGCTCCCGGCTGGCAGAAACATCCGCGTTCATCTCCGGCGTTCCGGCCACAACCGGTCGCAGAAGTATGACCAGCTCGCTCTTGCGGGACTGGAAACGCCGCTGCTTGAACAGTTCACCGACCAGCGGGATCTCGCTGAAGAAAGGCACCGCGGAATTGTTGTCCTCACTGGAATTCTGGATCAGACCACCGATGACCACGATCTGCCCGCTCTCGGCACGGATCACGCTATCGGTTTCACGAACCGTGCTGCTGGCCAGGGGCAGCGTAACATCCCGCTCTCCAATGGTGATCACCTTTTCCTGATCGCTCACTTCGCTAACCGAGGGGTGCACGTGCAGGGTTATGACACCGCTTTCGGAAATCTGAGGGGTCACATCCAGCGAAATGCCGGAGAAAAACGGGGTGAGCTCCACCGAGGTGGATGTCGAATCCGTCGCTGTTACGGCGGAATTGTTGTCATCAAAATCAATGTCGGTCACGAAGAACTCGTCGGTGCCCACCTTGATCACGGCTTTCTGATTGTTCACCGTTGAGATGCGGGGGCTGGAAAGAATTTGCACGTTGCCCTGTTCGCCAAGCAACTCAATCAGGCCGGTGAAGTCGCCAGCCCGCACGCTGGCAGAAAACAGGCCTCCAATATCGGAGGTCTGAATGACCTGGCCGGCCAAAGCCTGCGCGGTGAAGTCCTCGGGCAGACCGTCCGAGGCGGTAATGCTCGACGCACTCTGGATATCCGACCAGTTGATGCCCTGCTGGTAGCCCTCGTTAAGCGCGATTTCAAGAATCTTGGCTTCCAGGATGACCTGGCGCTGCATAATCAGCTCGGTGCGGCGCAGATACTCCTCAACCATCCGCAAATCCTCGGAACCAGCCCGGACCATCACCAGGCCTGCGCCCGGATTCACGATAACCTGCTGGCCAGCATCGCCACCAATAATCATGCTCAGCGCGCTTTGAATGTCCTGCCAGAAATCCGAAGCCGTTTCCGTGGAAATGGTTGTTCCAACGAGGTTGCGGGTCTCGCCGGAGCCGGTGCCATCTCCGTTGGAACTGCCGGAACTGCCACTGCGAGCACCGGTCACCTGACCGGAGCTTACCCTGGTCTCCGAGCCGCCCTTGCGCTTGAAATGCAGGTAATCAATGGGGAACAGCCGGGTCTGGATCTGGTCGGTTTGCACCCGGAACAATCGGCCATTGCGGCGGATATCCAGGCCGTACAGATCACCGGCAATATCCATCACTTCCGGTACGGTGACATCACCCAGCCGGAGATCGATACTGGTACTGACATCGGGATGAACCACCACGTTGTAGCGGGTTCCCTCCACCAGCGATTCAAAGAAGCTTGCCGCAGGCACGCCCCGGGCATTTACGTCAAAACGTTCGTCCAGATCGGCGCCTCCGGAAAGCGGCGGCAGCAACGCGGCGCTCACGTCCGCAGGCAATGGCGCAGAGGCCTGGCCCGTGGGGGGCGCTGCCGGTTGTGTCTGCGCAGCCTCTTCGAGGCTTCGATCAATTGCGTCTGCAGCGTCGGTTGAGGTAGCCGTTGCCGAGCGCATCAACGGATTGTTGCTGCAGGCCGCCAACACCAGGCTCAGAGCCAGGGCACTGGTTGTTCTGATCGTTGTCATGAGTATCCGATTATCTGTCATTGAGTTCCCCGAACCTGCGGAAGTCTCTCCAGGTACAACACCCGTTCGCGGCCGTTATCCGTTACCAGAACCCGATCGGCAAAAATCCGGATAACCCGCACGTTGTCAACACCCTGGCCTTCCCTGAGGGCCTCACCTTCAATAACGGCGACACGCCTGTCCTTGCTGAAAAGAATGGAATCCAGAGCCAGAGCCCGTTCTGGCGCCGGCTTGGCCACTGTTGCCTGAGTGCCCGGTGGCCGGGTCGGGTCCTGTAGTGCATGGGCCGCGCCCACACAAACAGCAAGCGAGCCGACTGCCATGCAAAACCACCGGGCTGCTAATTTACTCAAGCGTCTGCTCACCTCACACCCCCAACCAGGCCCGATCGAGGCTCAGTGTTTGCACCCTGATGACCGCTTCACCGGAAGGCCAATCTCCTGCGCTGTACTGCAGCCTGATCCACCCCAGTCGTTCATCCATCGCCTCAAGCCGCTCGAGATAGTTCAGCACATCGAGGTAGCTTCCCTTGATCCGAAGCTCGACACCATGGGCGTAGAGCAATGGCTCTTGTGACGCTTGTTTTTCCTGCGACGATTGCTCGGTTCCCCCTGGCGCAAAAACCGGGGTTGGGGTCTGTAGCTCCAGAGCCTGCAACGCCAGTGAATCCTGGGCGGCCAGCATCTCGCGTAACAGGGCCACCATGGCCTTGGGCGCAATCAACTGTCCCGTGGTGTCAGCAATCTGCGCATTGAGCCGCCCCAGCCTTTGCTGTCGGGCGTTTAATTGGTTCAGCAGCTCTCGGGAGGGATCCGTCGCGAGCTGTTCGTTGAGTGTCTGTTGCTGCACTAGCAGGTCGTCGCGGCTGGCGGAAAGCATCTGAATTCGGTTTTCCAGGTTCTGGTGCCGTTGCTGCAGTGGCGTAACCCCAAGCTCCCAGACCAAAACCAGCACGAGCACCAGCGCGGTCAGCAGGATCAAGGCACGCTCACGAATCGGGCGCAGGTTATACCACTGCGCCGCCCGGGTAAGGGGGGTATTGGACGCATTCGCCATCAGCTACCCTCCCCTTCGCGTTTGCTGGAAACGTGGAAATCTATCCAGCGACCTTCCTCTGATCGTGAGAGCCGGAAAACACCAAAGGTTCTTCCGGTAAACGCGGCTTCCTCACCCAGGTTTTCAAGGTACAAAGGCACCAGAGCCCCGTCACGGCTGCGCCCCTCAATGGTGACCCTGTCTGCCCCTGACTCCAGCGTAACGCCTGTTAACCAGACATCTTCAGGAATCTGTCGGGCCAGTGCCGCCAGCTGCGGCGAAAAATGGCGGCCTTCGGAGAACACCAGGCTCTCGACCCTTTCCAGCAACCGCTGGCGACGTGCGAGAGTCTGTGTAACCCGCGCAAGCGCTTCTTCAACCTCCGAGTCCGGCTGGCGGGCCCGAGCCGCCGCTGACAGTTCCGCCACCGCTTGCTCAAGCTGTTGATTCTGGCGATCAAGCCGTGAGGCCTTATTGGCCATCACAGAGTTCTGATAGGCAAAGTAACCAGCCACACAAACGACGAGAACCAAGCCGAAAACAACAATACCAACGGCGGTTCCTGCCTGGAGTCTTTCCTTTCTCGGGCGAAGCTCATCGGTGTACAGGTTGACCTGCTGAATCATGAGCGACCACCCTCCGGCGTCGGTAGCCCTGCACTCCAGGCCGGCAGGCAACGACTGTCCAGATCAGCCTGGAGACCGAGGGAATCCCAATCGAGGGTTTCAATACCAGCGGCCACATAGGAAGACAGCATCGAGGCAAGCGGAAGGACGCTATCACGGGCAACAAGACGGATCATCGCCGGCGGCACCTGGCCCAATTGGCTTTCGTAATAGTCCAGCGAACGCTGCATTTCCAGGGCCAGGGACTGTACCGCCGATTCCTGCCGGGCCGCATCGCGGAGGTCCTCGGAAGTCACATCCAGCCGGCGGGACAGATACAGCGTGTTGTCCTTGCAGATTACCATCTGGCCGTAATTTTCTTTCAGATGCACCAAAGCGGCACCACGCCGGTTTTCATCCAGCCTGCACACCAGATTCCGCAACGCCAGTTCGGCAATATCAATGCGCTTCAGCTCCAGGCCAGCCTCCTGAACCAGCGTAATAAGCTCCGAAACCAGCACTTTCCTGGCAGCAACCACATTGACCAGCTCACCGCGGCCTCGGGAGGCGTCCTTCGGAAATGGGAACACATCGGAGACAGCATCAGACGGACTGAAATCAAGAAAATCCTTCAGCTTCCACTTCAGCGCATCGCCCAGCTCCGACTCCTCGATGCCTTCCGGACGCTCCATCTGGAATACCTGATACTGGTCCAGAGGCAAAACGAGCGTCGTCTCGGCACCAGACCAACCGCTGTTTTCGACCAACCCGGAGAGCACCTCTTGACGTCTTGCAGGCAGACAATCCGTAAAGCCCGACCGACCGGATTCCGACCAGGCGATGCCATCGGGACGAATCTCCAGACAAACCCGCAGGCGTGCCCCGGAGCGCCTGAACAGACCGGTCAGTTTTCTGAGTATTGGTGTCTTTGTCATGGAGTCCGTTGAAAAAGGATCCGAAGGCCACTCGCCGGCCTCAAGTCGTTATTTTGCTGCCTAAAAAACAGGCGCTTTTTACAATGGATTACATGATAGATGAGAAAGTGAACGTAACTCCACGTTTTTTTGAGTGATTTCACACCGTTTTTGCAAGTCCGTAACAATAAAGCCCCCGCAAGGCGGAGGCTTTACTCACTTCGGATGTCCAGATCCCGATGCGATAGGCATCAGAACGGGATGTCATCATCAAAGTCATCAACCGGCTCGGGCATGCTGCCCTGGGAAGGCTGATTGCTGTAGCCTCCAGACTGGGGCGGCGGGTTGTTTTGCTGCCCGGCGGGCGCATTGTAGCCGGACTGCTGAGGCCGTCCTGCCGGTGCGCCCTGATTCATTCCGCCCTCTGCGCCACGGCTGTCGAGCATCTGCATCTGGCCATTGATATCCACCACAACCTCGGTGGTGTACACATCCTGCCCTTCCTTGTTCTGCCATTTGCGGGTCTGCAGCTTGCCCTCGATGTAAACCTTTGAGCCTTTGCGCAGGTACTGGCCGGCCACTTCGGCGATCTTGCCGAACATGACAACCCGGTGCCATTCGGTTTTCGGCACCAGCTGACCGGTCTGACGATCCTTGTAGCTTTCGTCCGTTGCAAGATTCAGGTTCACAACGGCGTTGCCGTTAGGGGTGTAACGGGTATCCGGGTCCTGTCCCAGATTACCGATGAGAATTACCTTGTTTACGCCTCGTGCCATTTTCTGCTCCTGACTCTGTTTTCAGGGACGCCCGCGCTCCGTGCGTGCCTCCGGATTTCAAGAATTGTTAGCCTGCCGGACAAAAGAAAAGTCCGCAAGTAACGCTTCATCAAATTGCTGCCGATCCACCTTAAGATAGGCGGTGGCAGCCTCCTCCACAATCACAACGTCCTGCACGCCCGGGAGGCGGCGTAGATTGTCATCAATGTCGTCGTACTGCTCGCTTATTACTTGCTGCAACTGTACCACGAAACTGATGGTATGACCGGGCGCCGGCATGGTGAACGCCACCAGCAACCAGAGGCCAAGCACCACCACCATAAACCAGAGCACCCCATGGATTCCGCCCCCCTCCAGCAGAAAGCCGCCCAGGGCGCCGCCCAGAAACGCGCCCATGAACTGGGAGGTGGAATAGACACCCATCGCCGTCCCCTTGCTGGCGGCTGGCGCCTCCTTGCTGATCAGCGACGGCAGGCTGGCCTCAAGCAGGTTGAAGGCCATGAAGAAGAAAAACAGGACGACCCAGGCCGCAACCAGACTGCCGGACACCCCGGTAAACCCGGCGGTTGCCAATGTCAGCAGTGCAATTGCCCCAACCAGCACAGGCTTCATCTTGCGCTTTTTCTCACCAATGATGATGAAGGGCACCATGGCAAAGAAAGACATTATCATCACGCTCAGGTAGAACCACCAGTGCGAACTGGTGGCAAGCCCGAACTGATTCTGCAGCATGGAGGGAAACACCAGGAACAGGGCAGTCAGCACCAGATGCAGGGCAAAAATACCGAAATCCAATCTCAGCAGTCGTCCATCTGCAAGCACCCGGCCCAGCATCTCCCTGGCAGGGTGGGTATCGGCACTGACTTTGTGTTGATGGGGAGTCGGCACCAGACGGCTTACGATCAACAGGGCCACCACGGCCAGCCCGGCCGTCGCGTAGAAAATCCCGGACAGTCCCCACCAGGCGCCAAGAAGGGGGCCAAGTACCAGCGAGACCGAAAAGGACATACCAATCGTAATACCCACGGTTGCCATGGCCTTGGTCCGCTCTTCTTCGCGAGTCAGGTCACTGAGCAATGCCATCAGAACGCTTGCAATCGCACCGGCTCCCTGAAGAATCCGACCGGCAATCACAACGTATATGGAGTCCGTGGCCGCCGCCAGAAGACTGCCCGCGGCAAATAATACGAGCCCGATGTAGATCATGCGCTTACGGCCGACCCGGTCAGACAGCATGCCGAAGGGAATCTGCAACAGCGCCTGGCTGAGCCCATATGCGCCTATGGCGAAACCCAGCAAGGCTGGCGTTGCACCTTTGAGGTCTTCGCCAAGCAGCATGAATACCGGCAGCACCATGAACAGTCCGAGCATGCGCATGGCGTAGACAGACGCCAGGGCGAAGACGGAGCGTTTTTCCAGCGCATTCATGGCAATTACGTACCTCAGCCGGGGTTGAAAGCGGTCAGATTGAGGGCAGATACCCTTTTCAGGCGGCGCATTGTAGCAGAAGGCGCCCTTGCGCGGGACAGGTGAAGAGGCCTGGTACCCGTTATCATTTTCGCCGCAGCGGGCCCAACGCGGTATAATTTTCGTTTTTATCCGAGCGAGGTGTTATGGACCATATCCAGATCAAAGGGGCGCGAACCCACAACCTGAAGAACATCGACCTGGATATGCCAAGGGACAAGCTCATCGTGATTACCGGCCTTTCCGGTTCCGGCAAATCTTCCCTTGCCTTCGACACCCTCTATGCCGAGGGTCAGCGCCGCTACGTGGAATCGCTGTCCACCTATGCCCGCCAGTTTCTTTCAATGATGGAAAAGCCCGATGTAGACCATATCGAAGGCCTGTCGCCCGCCATATCCATCGAGCAGAAGTCGACCTCCCACAACCCGCGCTCAACAGTCGGCACCATCACTGAAATATACGATTACCTGCGCCTGCTCTTTGCCCGAGCCGGCGAGCCCCGATGCCCCGACCATGGCCAACCCCTGGAAGCTCAGACCATCAGTCAGATGGTGGACCAGGTGGTTGACATGCCGGAAGACAGCAAACTGATGATCCTGGCACCGGTGATCCGTGACAGGAAGGGTGAGCACCTGCAGGTTATCGAAACCATGCGCAGCCAAGGCTTCATCCGCCTGCGTGTGGACGGCACCGTTTATGACATTGACGATGTCCCGGCCCTGGACAAGAAACGCAAGCACCAGATTGATGTGGTCGTTGATCGGTTCAAGGTCAAGCCGGGGCTTGAGCAGCGACTGGCTGAGAGTTTCGAAACTGCACTGAGCCTGGCAGACGGAATTGCCCTGGTAGCCCCGATGACCGGCGAAGGCGATGAACACACCTTCTCCGCCCGTTATGCCTGCACCCAGTGCGGCTACGCCCTGAGTGAGCTCGAGCCGAAACTGTTTTCCTTTAACAATCCCGCAGGCGCCTGCCCAACCTGCGACGGTCTGGGTGTCAAACAGTTCTTCGATCCGGAGAAAATAGTCCACCACCCTGAGGCGACTCTGGCATCCGGTGCCATCAAAGGCTGGGATCGCCGGGCCGTCTATTACTTCCAGATGCTGGGCAGCGTGGCAGACCACTATGGCATCGACCTGGAAACACCCTGGGCGGACCTACCCGAGGACTTTCGCAACGTACTGCTGTTTGGCTCAGGCGATGAGGACATTCCTTTCCGCTACGTGAACTCCCGTGGTCATATCATGGAGAAGGCTCATCCGTTCGAGGGCATTCTGCCCAACCTTGAGCGGCGCTACCGTGAGACCGACTCGCAGAGCATGCGGGAGGAACTGGCTCGCAACCTCAGCACCCAACCGTGCAAGGAGTGCGGAGGTTCCCGACTGCGCCGAAGCGCCCGCCATGTCTTCATTGAAGAAAACAACATTGCTGATGTTACCCACTTGCCGGTTGGCGAGGCCCACGATTACTTCGAAACCCTGGCTCTGCCGGGACGGAAAGGCGAAATTGCCGAGAAAATTCTGAAGGAAGTACGCCAGAGGCTTCAGTTCCTGGTAAACGTGGGCCTGGAATACCTGACCCTCGAGCGCAGTGCCGACACCCTGTCCGGCGGCGAGGCCCAGCGTATTCGTCTGGCAAGCCAGATTGGCGCCGGGCTAGTGGGCGTCATGTACATTCTCGACGAACCCTCCATCGGATTGCACCAGAGGGACAATGACCGACTGCTGGCAACCCTCACCCACCTGCGGGATCTGGGCAACACCGTAATTGTCGTCGAACACGACGAGGACGCCATCCGCGCCGCCGATCACGTGATCGATATCGGGCCCGGCGCCGGCGTCCATGGCGGCCACGTCATCGGCCAGGGCACACCGCAACAAATCATCGACAATCCCGACTCTCTCACCGGTCAGTATCTGAATGGCACCCGGGAAATAGCCATTCCAAAACAGCGCAATAAGGGCAGCGGAAAGTCGTTAACGCTGGCTGGCGCCACCGGCAACAACCTGAAAGACGTTACCCTGAACCTGCCCCTGGGAATCATGACCTGTATCACCGGCGTGTCCGGATCGGGCAAGTCCACTCTGATCAACAGCACCCTGTATCCGGTGGCCGCCGCCAAACTAAACAAGGCCACCAGCCTGAATCATGCGCCCTACCAGTCGCTCAAGGGGCTGGATAACCTGGACAAGGTCATCGACATTGACCAGAGCCCCATCGGTCGCACACCACGCTCCAACCCGGCCACCTACACCGGCCTGTTCACCCCCATCCGCGAACTTTTCGCCGGAACCCAGGAGGCACGCTCCCGCGGTTACAAGCCCGGGCGCTTTTCCTTCAACGTCAAGGGTGGCCGGTGCGAAGCCTGCCAGGGCGACGGCGTGATCAAGGTGGAAATGCACTTCCTGCCGGATGTCTATGTACCCTGTGATGTCTGCAAGGGCAAACGTTACAACCGTGAAACTCTGGAAGTGCGCTACAAGGGCAAAAACATCAACGAAGTGCTGGAAATGACCGTTGAGGAAGGTCGCGAGTTCTTCGACGCTGTCCCTTTCCTGGCCCGCAAGCTGCAGACCCTGATGGATGTGGGCCTGTCCTACATCCGGCTTGGGCAGAGCGCGGTGACGCTCTCCGGCGGCGAAGCCCAGCGGGTGAAGCTGGCCAAGGAGCTCTCCAAGCGGGATACCGGCAAGACTCTCTACATTCTGGACGAGCCCACCACCGGCCTGCACTTCTATGACATCCAGCAACTGCTGAATGTCCTGGAACGGTTGCGTGACCACGGCAACACCATCGTGGTGATCGAGCACAACCTGGATGTAATCAAAACCGCAGACTGGATTATCGATCTGGGTCCTGAAGGAGGCTCTGGCGGTGGCCAGATCATTGCCGAGGGAACGCCCGAGGAGGTTGCGGAGAACGCCGCTTCCCACACAGGCCGCTATCTGAAGCCAATGCTGACGAAGTAATTGGCGAGCAATGCAAAACTCGGTCGGCCCGGGGGTGAGGGTGTATTTTCTGCCGGGAAAAGATGTCTGAGCGAAGCGAGTTATTTTCCCAAAGAAAATACACCCTCACCCCCGGGCCTGCCACCTAACCTGGAAGGCCACGAATTTCCTGAAATCCAGACACAAAAAAACCGGGAACCTCTCGGAACCCGGTTTTTTCATCGTTGGCCGAAGCCGAGGCAATTAATCCTCGTCTTCGTCCACCTCTTCCGCTTCGATATCCAGCGGACGACCGACCAACTCAACAAATGCCATAGGGGCATTGTCGCCAGCACGGAAGCCACACTTCAGGATACGAAGGTATCCACCCGGACGCTCGCTGTAACGGGGTCCAAGCTCATCAAACAGCTTGGCAACCGCAGCATCGTCACGCAGGCGTGAGAACGCCAGACGACGATTCGCGACCGAATCATTCTTGGAGAGCGTGATCAAAGGCTCAGCTACCCGACGAAGCTCTTTGGCTTTCGGCAGCGTTGTTTTGATCAGCTCGTGTTCAACCAGTGACGCAGTCATGTTACGGAACATGGCCTTGCGATGCGCACTGGTCCTGCTGAACTTACGACCACTCTTACGATGACGCATTGCTCTGATTCCTTACCTTAAACTAATCGGCGATTAACCGCCCAGAACCCGGTCGTCGCCACGAAGGCTAGCCGGCGGCCAGTTATCAAGACGCATGCCCAGTGACAGACCACGGGACGCCAGAACGTCCTTGATCTCGGTCAGCGACTTTTTACCAAGGTTAGGCGTCTTCAACAGCTCAACTTCTGTGCGCTGAATAAGATCGCCGATGTAGTAAATGTTCTCAGCCTTCAAGCAGTTAGCTGAACGCACTGTTAATTCCAGATCATCAACCGGACGCAGCAGGATCGGATCGATTTCTTCCTCTTCCTCAACACGCTCGGGCTCTTTCTCATGATCGAAATCAACAAACACCGCCAGTTGCTGCTGGAGAATGGTCGCCGCCCGGCGAATTGCTTCTTCCGGGTCGATGGTGCCATTGGTCTCCAGGTCGATAACCAGCTTGTCCAGATCGGTCCGTTGCTCTACCCGTGCACTTTCCACGGCGTAAGCCACACGACGAACCGGGCTGAATGTTGCATCCAGCTGCAGGCGTCCGATGGCGCGAGTTTCGTCCTCGTCAAGACCACGCTGGTCCGCCGGCTCATAGCCGCGACCGCGAGCAACACGGAGACGCATGTTCACTTCACCATTCTCGCTAAGGTGACAGATCACGTGCTCCGGGTTGGCAATCTCGACGTCATGATCCAGCTTGATATCACCGGCTGTCACAACGCCCGGGCCTTTCTTGCTGAGCGTGAGCTCGGCATCATCCCGGCCGTTCATTTTTACGGCAACGCCTTTGAGATTCAGCAGAATCTCGATGACGTCTTCCTGGACACCCTCAATGGCGCTGTACTCGTGCAGGACACCGTCAATCTGCGCTTCAGTCACGGCGCAGCCCGGCATCGAAGACAAGAGAATCCGGCGCAGTGCACTACCCAGGGTATGACCAAAGCCCCTTTCCAGAGGCTCAAGCGTAACCTTGGCACGTGTGGCGCTTGATTCCTTCACGTCAATGGTACGAGGTGTCAATAACTCATGTACTGAACGCTGCATAGACGCCCCTATCTGCTATCGTTGCTAACTGGGCTTTACTTGGAGTAAAGCTCGACGATGAGGTTCTCGTTGATGTCGGCCGGCAGCTCAGTACGCTCAGGTACTGACTTGTAAACGCCGGACATCTTGTTGGCGTCGACCTCTACCCAGCTCACCGGTGCACGGCTTGCAGACAGATCCAGTGCGCCTTTAACACGCAGCTGATTCTTCGCCTTTTCACGCAAGCTCACAACATCACCCGGACGTACCTGATAGGACGGAATGTTAACCGGCTTATCATTGACCAGGATCGCCTTGTGAGAGACGAGCTGACGGGCTTCTGCACGGGTAGAACCAAAGCCCATGCGATATACAACGTTATCGAGACGGCCTTCCAGCAGTTGCAGCAGGTTTTCACCAGTTGCACCTTTGCCTCGGGCGGCCTCTTTGTAATAGTTGCGGAACTGCTTCTCGAGAACGCCGTAGATACGACGAACTTTCTGTTTCTCACGAAGCTGTACGCCGTACTCGGACAGACGACCGCGACGCGCGCCGTGCATACCCGGCGGAGTCTCGATGTTGCACTTGGAATCGAGCGCGCGAACACCGCTCTTCAGAAAAAGATCTGTCCCTTCACGACGAGACAGCTTGCACTTCGGGCCTATATAACGAGCCATAATTCACTGTCTCCTGTGTTAGACGCGGCGCTTCTTGGGCGGACGACAGCCGTTGTGGGGAATCGGCGTCACATCTGTGATGTTGGTGATCTTGTAGCCACACGCATTCAGCGCGCGAACTGCAGACTCACGTCCGGGCCCAGGACCCTTAACCTCTACGTCCAGGTTTTTAAGGCCGTATTCAGCAGCCGCATTACCGGCTCTTTCAGCTGCTACCTGCGCAGCAAAAGGTGTACTCTTGCGTGACCCACGGAAACCGGAACCACCAGAGGTGGCCCAGGACAGGACGTTGCCCTGACGGTCAGAAATGGTCACGATAGTGTTGTTGAAGGACGCGTGAATGTGCGCGACGCCATCAACAACCGTCTTTTTCACCTTTTTACGGGTACGTGTACCTGGCTTTGCCATGTTTGCCTACCTGTTACTTACGAATAGGTTTGCGTGGACCTTTACGGGTGCGTGCGTTGGTCTTGGTGCGCTGGCCACGGACCGGAAGGCCATGACGATGACGCAGACCACGGTGACATCCGAGATCCTTCAAACGCTTGATGTTCATCTGTACTTCACGACGCAGATCACCTTCGACAGACACCTTGCCCACTTCAGTACGAAGTGCTTCAAGCTGCTCGTCGCTCAGGTCTTTGACCTTAAGGTCCGGCTTGACACCGGTAGCGTCGCAAAGCTTCTGGGCTGTGGTCTTGCCAACACCAAAGATGTAGGTCAGCGAGACAACAGCATGTTTGTGATCGGGTATATTGACACCGGCTATACGTGCCATCCAAATTACTCCGCGTTCAAAGCTTTGCTGTGTGAATTTTCCGCCACTATAAAAGGGCGCGAAATAATAGCGCCTGACCCCTGCCGGGGTCAAGCGCTATTATTCGTACCCTCTACAATGTCAGTTCTGGATCCCGTAAGGATCAGCCCTGGCGTTGCTTGTGACGAGGCTCCGAGCAAATGACCCGTACCGAGCCATTGCGACGAATTACTTTGCAGTTACGGCAAATTTTCTTTACCGAAGCGCGTACTTTCATTGTCGACTCCAGTTTTCAAGGGGAACGAGATTAACCGTTCCGACCATAGCCCTTGAGATTGGACTTCTTCATCAGCGATTCATACTGATGCGACATCAGGTGCGACTGAACCTGCGCCATGAAATCCATCACCACGACTACAACAATCAGCAGAGAGGTACCGCCCAGATAGAACGGAACATTCCCGGCCACCATCAGGAACTGAGGGAACAGGGAAACTGCTGCAATGTACATTGCACCGAACAGCGTCAGACGGGTCAGAACACCATCGATATACTTGGCAGTCTGATCACCAGGACGAATGCCCGGAATAAACGCTCCAGAGCGCTTGAGGTTATCCGCAACTTCTTTCGGATTGTACATCAGGGCTGTGTAGAAGAAGCAGAAGAAAACCACTGCTGCCGCAAACAGGATAATGTACAACGGCTGGCTTGGCGCCAGGGCCTGGGAGATGTCACTCAACCATTCCATGCCCTCACCCTGACCAAACCACTGACCCAGCGATGCAGGGAAAAGCAGAATGGAAGACGCGAAGATGGGCGGAATAACACCCGCCATGTTCACCTTCAGGGGAAGATGACTGGATTGCTGGGCAAACACCCGGCGACCCTGTTGCCGCTTGGCGTAGTTGATCGTCAACCGGCGCTGGCCGCGCTCCATGAAAACCACGAAGCCGATGACAGCAACCGCAAGAACGCCAATGCCCAGAACCACCAGCAGGCTCATCTCTCCATTACGGGCTTGCTCGAGCGTCTGACCGATAGCGCCGGGCAACCCGGCAACAATACCGGCGAAGATCAACAGGGAGATGCCGTTACCGACACCCCGCTCAGTGATCTGCTCGCCAAGCCACATCATGAACACGGCGCCACTGACGAATGACACAACCGCCACGAAGTGGAAGCTAAAGCTGTCATTGAAGGTGACACCCTGTGATGCCAGGCCGACAGAAATACCAAAACCCTGAACCAGGGCCAGGATAACCGTACCATACCGAGTGTACTGGCTGATCTTTCGACGGCCAGCCTCGCCTTCTTTCTTTAGCTGCTCAAGCTGCGGACTAACCGCAGTCATGAGCTGCATGATGATAGAGGCAGAGATGTACGGCATGATACCGAGAGCGAAGATACTCATGCGCTCAAGCGCACCACCGGAAAACATGTTGAACATGCTCAGGATTGTGCCCTGGTTCTGTTCAAACAGTGCCGCCAGACGGTCGGGGTTGATACCCGGCACCGGAATGTGGGCACCGATCCGGTACACCAGCAATGCCAGGAAGACAAACCAGAGCCGCGATCGCAGCTCAGCCAGTCCTTTACCCGCGCCCGCAGGCAATGATGCGTTCTTGGCCATTTAGTCCTCGACTCGCCTTAGTCTTCGACTTTACCACCCGCGGCAGAAATTGCCTCGCGCGCGCCTTTGGTTACCCGAAGTCCCTTCACAGTTACCGCACGGCTCAGTTCGCCGGACATGATAACCTTGGCTTCGCGAATTTCCCCGCGAATGATGTCTGCCTTTTTCAGGGCTTCCAGATCCACCACATCGCCTTCAACCTTCGCCAGTTCGTTCAGGCGAATTTCAGCGACGTAGCGCTGCTGACGGGACGTGAAGCCAAACTTCGGCAGACGACGGGCCAACGGCTGCTGACCGCCCTCGAAACCGGGCGCTACACTGCCACCGGAGCGTGCCTTCAGACCTTTGTGACCGCGACCACCGGTTTTACCGAGACCGCTACCGATACCACGACCGACGCGCCGTGCGGCGGGACGTGAACCGGGCTCTGGACTAAGTTCGTTCAGACGCATCTTAGTTCTCCTCAACCCGAACCAGGTAGTTAACCCGGTTGATCATGCCGCGGATGGACGGTGTGTCTTCCACTTCCACGGTGTGACCGATTTTACGAAGACCCAGGCCCTTCACACACAACTTGTGCTTGGGCTGACAGCCGATCGGGCTGCGGGTCAGAGTTACTTTGATCGTTTTTGCGTTCGCCATGACTTCAACCCAGAATCTCTTCCACGGTCTTACCGCGCTTGGCTGCAATATCTTCAGGCGCCTGTGTCGCCTGGAGACCCTTGATGGTGGAACGTACAACGTTCACCGGGTTGGTAGACCCGTAACACTTGGACAGTACGTTCTGAACACCCGCCACTTCCAGTACTGCACGCATCGCACCGCCGGCGATGATACCAGTACCTTCGGACGCCGGCTGCATGTAGACCTTGGAGCCGCCATGCTGAGCCTTGACCGGGTATTGCAGGGTAGTGCCGTCAAGCGGAACTTCTACCATGTTCTTGCGTGCAGCTTCCATGGCCTTCTGGATGGCGACCGGCACTTCACGCGCCTTGCCACGACCGAAACCAACGCGACCTTTGCCATCACCCACTACAGTCAGTGCGGTGAAGGCGAAAATACGGCCACCTTTAACAACCTTGGCGACACGATTGACCTGGACCAGCTTCTCCTGGAGCTCAGGCGCCTTCTGTTCGTTAACGCTCATCTTCTCCACCTCTTAGAATTGCAAGCCAGCTTCACGGGCTGCGTCGGCCAGAGCCTGGACACGGCCGTGATAACGGTAACCGGAGCGGTCAAAAGCAACCTGCTCAACACCTGCCGCCTTGGCACGCTCAGCGATCAGCTGACCAACCTTCTTGGCAGCGTCCACGTTACCGGTTGCACCCTGGCGCAGTTCCTTATCCAACGTGGAGGCAGAAGCCAGCACTTTGCTGCCGTCTGCAGTGGTGACCTGGGCATACATATGACGCGGTGTGCGGTGAACGCACAGACGAGTGGTACCCAGTTCACGGATCTTCATGCGCACTTTGCGTGCGCGACGCAATCTTTCGTTATTCGCGCTCATAGTCCCGCCTTATTTCTTCTTGGCTTCTTTGCGTCTGACCTGCTCATCCGCATAACGAACACCCTTGCCCTTATAAGGCTCGGGCGGACGGAACGCGCGGACTTCCGCAGCGACCTGGCCAACCTGTTGCTTGTCGATACCGCGAATCACAACTTCCGTATTGGACGGAGTTTCTGCGGTAATCCCCTCGGGCAGCTCATACTCAACCGGGTGCGAAAAACCCAGCGTCAGGTTGAGCTTCTTACCTTGCGCCTGGGCACGGTAACCTACGCCCGTCAGCTGGAGTTTACGTTCCCAGCCTGTAGTTACACCGGTCACCATGTTGTTGACCAGTGCACGAGTAGTACCAGCAAGAGCGCGGGACTTTGTAGCACCATCGCGGGCCGCAAAGCGCAGAACATTCTCTTCCTGCTTTACTTCAACCGCTTGGTGAATGGTGATTTGAAGCGCTCCCTTGGAACCCTTCACACTAATTTCCTGTCCGTTCAGCTTAACCTCAACACCGGAAGGCAGCACGACAGGATTATTGGCAACCCTGGACATGTGTATCTCCTAGAATACGGTGCAGATGACTTCGCCACCCACGCCAGCAGCTCGTGCGGCGCGGTCTGTCATAACGCCTTTGGACGTTGAGACAATCGCGACTCCCAGACCACCGGATACTTTCGGCAGTTCCCCAGCGCCGTTGTACTGGCGCAGACTCGGACGGCTGACCCGCTTGATCTCCTCAATAACCGGCTTACCACCGAAATATTTCAGAGTAATCGTCAGCTCGGGCTTCGCGTCGGCTGAAACGGAGAAATCGTCGACGTAGCCTTCGTCCTTCAGGACCTGGGCTACGGAGATCTTCATCTTTGAAGACGGCATCGTAACGTCTGCTTTTGATGCCATCTGTGCATTACGGATACGGGTAAACATATCCGCAAGCGTGTCTTGCATACTCATTGGTATGAGGCTCCTGATCTTTTTAGTTGTGCAGCGGCTTGCCGCACCGCTTACCAACAGGCACCTGACCGAAGTCAGGGTACCTATCTTACCAGCTTGCCTTGGTCAGGCCCGGAACGTCACCGCGCATGCCGTATTCACGGAGTTTGATCCGTGACAGCTCAAACTTGCGCAGAACGCCATGGGGACGACCAGTCACCTGGCAACGATTACGAAGACGCGAAGGAGATGCATCGCGAGGAAGCTGCTGAAGCTTCATCTGTGCGTCCCAACGGTCATCATCGCTGGTATTCGGGTTCTTGATAATCGCCTTGAGCTCGGCACGCTTCGCTGCAAACTTCGCAACGGTTTTTTCGCGCTTGAGCTCACGGTTTTTCATGGAAACCTTAGCCATTACACTCGTTCCTTATTTCTTGAACGGAAAGCCGAAGGCTTTCAACAGTTCGCGACCTTCATCGTCGGTACCGGCAGTGGTGGTAATGGTGATGTCCAGACCACGGATCTTGTCGACTCTGTCGTACTCGATCTCAGGGAAAATGATCTGCTCACGCACGCCCATGCTGTAGTTACCGCGACCGTCGAACGACTTGGGATTCAGACCGCGGAAGTCACGAATGCGGGGTACCGCAATGTGAACCAGGCGATCAAAGAAGTCCCACATACGCTCGCCGCGCAGGGTAACCTTACAACCGATCGGCCAACCTTCACGGATCTTGAAACCCGCGACGGATTTACGAGCCAGGGTGACCACTGCTTTCTGACCTGCCAGGCGCTCGAGATCCGCCACGGCATTTTCAATCAGCTTTTTGTCACCGACCGCTTCGCCGACACCCATATTCAGGGTGATCTTTTCGATACGCGGCACCTGCATGACGTTCTTGTAGCTGAACTCCTTCTGCAGGGCGGGTACCACTTCCTTACTGTACTGCTCTTTCATGTTAAGCATCGTAACCACCACCGCTTACTGGTTATCGACAGCTTCGTTCGTGGACTTGAAGATCCGCACTTTCGCGCCGTCTTCCTTGATCTGGAAGCCTACACGATCGGCTTTGCCGGTCTGCGGATTAAAAATAGCCACGTTGGAAGCCTGGATAGGTGCTTCTTTTTCGACGATGCCACCTGGGGAGCCCAGCATCGGGTTAGGCTTGGTGTGTTTCTTGATCATATTGATCCCTGAAACAACCATACGGCCATCGTCCTGAACCTTCAGGACTTTACCACGTTTGCCTTTATCTTTCCCCGTGGTGACGATTACTTCGTCATCTCGTTTGATCTTTTTCATAACCGGCCTCTGGTCCTTTAAAGTACTTCGGGTGCCAGTGAGATAATTTTCATGAACTTCTCATTACGCAGTTCACGGGTAACCGGTCCGAAGATACGGGTACCAATAGGAGCGTCCTGATTGTTCAGAAGTACTGCCGCGTTTCCGTCGAAACGGATCAGCGAACCGTCGGGACGACGAACACCCTTGCGGGTGCGCACCACGACAGCTTTCAGGACCTGGCCTTTCTTCACTTTACCGCGGGGGATGGCTTCCTTGACGGTCACCTTGATGATATCCCCTACGCTGGCATAACGCCGATGTGAACCGCCCAGGACCTTGATGCACATCACCTGACGCGCACCGCTGTTGTCCGCGACTTCAAGCATTGTTTGAGTCTGAATCATGGTTGTTCTCCGGCGTTACACCTTGGATGCACGTTCGGTAACTTCCACCAGGGCCCAGCTCTTGGTCTTGGAGACCGGACGGGTTTCCTGAATGGTCACAGTGTCACCGATGTTGCACTGATTGCTCTCATCGTGAGCGTGGATCTTGGTTGAACGCTTCATGTACTTACCGTACAGCGGGTGTTTCACCTGACGCTCGACCAGCACCACGATGGATTTCTCCATCTTGTTGCTCACGACCTTGCCGCTCAGAGTTCTGGCAGTTTGGGTAGCTTCGGTCATGTCACTGTCCTGCCTTTTCGTTCAATACTGTTTTCACGCGAGCGATGTCGCGCTTCACCTTGCCGAGAAGGTGAGACTGATTCAGCTGACCTGTCGCCTTACGCATGCGCAGGTTGAACTGCTCCTTCAGGAGGTCGATCAGCTCTTTGTTCAGCTCCTCGACTGACTTTTCACGCAGCTCTATTGCTTTCATCACATCACCGTCCTCGTTACAAAGGTGGTCTGTACCGGCAGTTTGGCCGCCGCGAGAGTGAATGCGTCCCGAGCAATTTCCTCAGAAACACCTTCCATCTCGTAGAGCATGCGGCCTGGCTGGATTTCAGCCACCCAATACTCGACAGAACCCTTACCTTTACCCATTCGAACTTCAAGCGGCTTACCGGTGATCGGCTTGTCCGGGAAAACCCGGATCCAGATCTTACCGCCCCGCTTGATGCGACGAGTCATGGTACGACGCGCTGCCTCAATCTGGCGCGCAGTTATACGCCCACGGCTCGTAGCCTTCAATCCGTATTCACCGAAGCTCACCTTGTTGGCGCGGTGAGCAAGACCGGTGTTACGGCCTTTCATTACCTTGCGAAATTTGGTGCGTTTTGGTTGCAGCATAAGAGTGCCCCTTTACTTAGAACCTTTCTTCCCAGAGGCTTTCTTGTCAGCACGGACCTGCTCCATACCACCAAGAATCTCACCTTTGAAGATCCATACCTTGACGCCGATTACGCCGTAAGTGGTATGCGCTTCGTAGGTTGCGTAATCAATATCTGCACGCAGTGTGTGCAGCGGAACACGACCTTCGCGATACCACTCGGAACGCGCGATTTCAGCACCCCCGAGACGACCGCCTACCTGGATCTTGATACCCTTGGCACCCTGGCGCATGGCGTTCTGAACCGCACGCTTCATAGCGCGACGGAACATCACACGACGCTCCAGCTGGCCGGCAACGTTTTGCGCTACCAGGCGGGCATCGAGGTCCGGCTTGCGGACTTCTTCGATGTTGATGTGCACAGGCACACCCATCATGTCGCTGACTTCGCGACGCAGACGATCAACATCTTCACCCTTCTTACCGATAACAATACCGGGACGGGCAGTATGGATCGTGATACGGGCGTTCTGAGCAGGGCGCTCGATCACAATCTTGCTGACAGACGCCTTAACCAGACGCTTGTCGAGGAACTCACGAACCTGAATGTCATTCAGCAGATTCCTGGAGTATTCCTTTTTGTCGGCATACCAGACTGAGTTGTGCTCTTTGATCACACCCAGGCGAATGCCGGTTGGATTTACTTTATGACCCATCTGAGCATCTCCTACTTGTCGGCGACCTTGACGGTGATATGGCAGGTGCGCTTGAAAATACGGTCAGCGCGCCCCTTGGCTCGAGCTTTGATTCGCTTGAGCGTCGGACCCTCATCCACCATCACGGTGGAAACCCGCAGTTCGTCAACGTCCAGACCTTCGTTATGCTCAGCATTGGCGATAGCAGACTCAAGAGCTTTCTTGATGACTGTTGCCGCCTTTTTTGGGCTGAAAGTCAGAATGTTTAGGGCGTCCTCAACAGCCTTGCCGCGTACTTGGTCAGCGACAAGACGTGCTTTCTGAGCTGAGAGGCGAGCGCCCTTATACTTGGCTGCTACTTCCATTTCGATTACCTCAGAATCAGCGTTTAGCTTTCTTGTCGGCCGCATGACCACGATAAGTACGCGTTGCCGCGAACTCACCCAGCTTATGTCCAACCATATCTTCGGTGACATAAACCGGCACGTGCTGCTTGCCGTTGTGGACTGCAATGGTCAGGCCTACCATCTCCGGAAAAACTGTTGACCGACGCGACCAGGTTTTGATCGGCCGCTTGTCGTTAGCTTCCAGAGCTGCCTCGACCTTCTTCAACAGATGCAGGTCTATAAAAGGACCTTTCTTTAAAGAACGTGGCACAGCAATTACCTCTATGTAGTCGTTTACTTGGCCGAACGACGACGTACTATCATCTTGTCAGTACGCTTGTTCTTACGAGTCTTATGCCCTTTGGTCGGAACACCCCACGGAGTAACCGGGTGACGCCCGCCAGAGGTACGCCCTTCACCACCACCATGTGGGTGGTCAACTGGGTTCATAGCAACACCACGTACTGTTGGACGTTTACCGCGCCAACGTGATGCACCCGCTTTACCAAGCTGCTTGAGACTGTGTTCGCTGTTGGATACTTCACCCAGCGTTGCACGACAATCTACAAGCACCTTTCGCATTTCACCTGAGCGCAGGCGGATGGTGGCATAAGCACCTTCCCGGGCAACCAGCTGTACGGATGCGCCCGCAGAGCGAGCCAGCTGTGCACCTTTGCCAGGCTTGAGTTCGACGCAGTGGATCACAGAACCGACCGGAATATTCCGGAGCGGCAACGTGCTGCCCACCTTGATCGGTGCGTCGATACCGGAGCGCACAGGATCACCGATCTGCATACCTTTGGGAGCGATAATGTAACGACGCTCGCCATCGGCATACTTCAGCAGTGCAATGTGCGCAGAGCGGTTCGGATCGTATTCCAGGCGCTCAATAGTCGCCGGGATACCATCTTTGGTCCGCTTGAAATCGATGACACGGTAGTGCTTCTTGTGGCCACCACCCGTGTGACGGGTTGTGATGCGGCCTACATTGTTACGACCACCCGTCTTGTTCTTTCTTTCTACCAACGGCTCGTAAGGGCGCCCAGTGTGCAGATCCGGGTTGTAAAGCTTTACAACGTGACGGCGTCCGGCAGATGTTGGTTTGGTTTTGACGATCGGCATATTACGACCCCTTTACCTTATTCCACATCCAGAAAATCGATGTCCTGACCTTCTGCCAGCTTTACATAAGCCTTACGAATGTCATTACGCTTGCCGAAGCCGCGAACGGTACGCTTAAGCTTACCCTTACGGTTCAGAACCTGAACACCTTCTACGGTGACGTTGAACAGCTGCTCAACGGCTTTCTTGATCTCGGGCTTGGTGGCATCAGGTGCTACACGAAACACAACCTGGCCACGCTCTGCTGCCAGAGACGCTTTTTCCGATACGTGCGGCCCAAGCAGGACCTTGTAAATACGTTCCTGATTCATCCCAGCATCTCCTCGATCTTCTTCAGAGCGGGAACGGTCACAACGACCTTCTCGAAGGCAACCAGGCTAACCGGATCCAGACCGGCAATATCACGCACGTCAACGTGCGGAATGTTGCGCGAGGCCAGATGCAGGTTCTGCTCGACATTGTCGGACAGAATCAGCGCGTTGGTCACACCGATATCCTTCAGCTTGGCGTTGAATGCCTTGGTCTTCGGGCTGTCAACATTCATGTCGTCGACAACAACCAGACGCTCCTGACGAACCAGCTCGGAAAAAATGGAGCGCATCGCTGCGCGGTACATCTTGCGGTTAACCTTCTGCTCGAAGCCACGAGGCTTGGCTGCAAAGGTAACACCACCGGCGCGCCAGATCGGACTACGAATAGTACCGGCACGGGCACGACCGGTGCCCTTCTGGCGCCATGGCTTCTTACCGCCACCGCTTACTTCGGAACGCGTCTTCTGAGCCTTGGTACCCTGGCGGGCGCCTGCCATGTAGGCAGTCACTACCTGGTGAACCAGCGACTCGTTAAAATCTTTGGCGAATGCAGCGTCGGAAACAGAAATTCCCTTGCCGCTACCTGTAATAGTCAATTCCATCGCACCGCTCCTCAGGCTTTAACTGCAGGCTTGATGACAACATCGCCGCCAGTTGCGCCGGGAACGGCACCACTTACCAGCAGCAGGTTGCGCTCGGCGTCGACACGGACAATTTTCAGGTTCTGCACAGTTACCTGAGCATTACCCATCTGGCCCGCCATCTTTTTGCCCTTGAATACCTTGCCCGGAGTCTGGTTCTGACCAATGGAACCCGGAGCACGGTGAGACAGAGAGTTACCGTGGGTGGCATCCTGCATGGAGAAGTTCCAGCGCTTTACACCGCCCTGGAAGCCCTTACCCTTGGACTGACCGATGGCATCAACCACCTGACCGTCTTCGAATACAGAAGCCGTGATCTCGCCACCGGCGGCCAGGTCTTCACCTTCGCCATCAGCAAGACGGAATTCCCACATACCACGACCGGCTTCAACGCCCGCCTTGGCATAGTGGCCCGCTTCGCTCTTGGTAACACGAGAGGAACGACGAGTACCGACAGTCACCTGTACGGCGCGGTAGCCATCGCTTTCAAGAGTTTTCAGTTGGGTAATGCGGTTGGGCTCAACCTCGATTACCGTTACGGGCAGCGCCTGCCCATCTTCCGTAAAAATACGGGTCATACCGGCCTTGCGACCGACAATACCAATTGCCATGTTTCACCTCTTAAGTGTACGGGGCTCTCACCCTCTATGGCCTTATGACAGTTACACAGACTGATACCGGGCGGTATTAGCCGAGGCTGATCTGAACGTCCACACCTGCTGCCAGGTCCAGTTTCATCAGAGCATCTACTGTCTTTTCCGTCGGCTCAACGATGTCGAGCAAACGCTTATGCGTACGAATTTCGTATTGATCGCGCGCGTCTTTGTTGACGTGCGGAGAGATCAATACCGTGTACTTTTCCTTCCGCGTCGGCAGAGGGATAGGGCCACGCACCTGAGCGCCGGTCCGCTTGGCGGTATCGACGATCTCCTGCGTGGACTGGTCGATCAGGCGATAATCAAACGCCTTCAACCGGATTCGAATTTTTTGGCTTTGCATGTTGCACCAAACTCCACTCGTAGCAGCTACTAGTTAGCCGACCTTCAAAAAAAGGAGCCGCATTGTATGCATAATACCCAACCCTGTCAACAGCAATGCTGATTGACCGGGCCAGGCAGGCTTTGCGGCTGAAACAGAAAAAGGGGCTGAAGAATCAGCCCCTTTTTCCTGATCAAACGAGCAGATTACTCGATGATCTTGGAGACTACGCCGGCACCAACGGTACGGCCGCCTTCACGAATCGCGAAGCGCAGGCCATCTTCCATGGCGATCGGAGCAATCAGGGTAACACTCATCTTGACGTTATCACCCGGCATAACCATTTCCACACCTTCCGGCAGTTCGCAAGAACCGGTTACGTCGGTGGTACGGAAGTAGAACTGCGGACGGTAGCCCTTGAAGAACGGAGTATGACGACCACCTTCTTCTTTGGACAGTACGTACACTTCGCACTCGAACTTGGTGTGCGGAGTGATGGAGCCCGGAACCGCCAGAACCTGACCACGCTCAACGTCGTCACGCTTGGTACCACGCAGCAGTGCACCAATGTTCTCACCCGCACGACCTTCGTCGAGCAGCTTGCGGAACATCTCAACACCAGTACAGGTAGTCTTGACGGTGTCTTTCAGACCAACGATCTCAACTTCGTCACCAGTCTTGATAACGCCACGCTCAACACGACCGGTTACTACGGTACCACGGCCAGAGATAGAGAAGACGTCTTCGATCGGCATCAGGAACGGCTGATCGATCGCACGCTCCGGCTCGGGGATGTAGTCATCCAGAGCTTCTACCAGCTTCTTGACAGCGGTAGTGCCCATCTCGTTGTCGTCTTTGCCTTCCAGCGCCATCAGCGCGGAACCGGTGATGATCGGAGTGTCGTCACCCGGGAAGTCGTACTGGCTCAGCAGATCACGAACTTCCATCTCGACCAGCTCGAGCAGCTCTTCATCGTCTACCATGTCCGCCTTGTTCAGGAACACAACGATGTAAGGTACGCCAACCTGACGGGACAGCAGAATGTGCTCACGAGTCTGCGGCATGAGGCCGTCAGCTGCGGAGCAAACCAGGATCGCGCCGTCCATCTGTGCCGCACCAGTGATCATGTTCTTCACATAGTCAGCGTGGCCCGGGCAGTCTACGTGAGCGTAGTGACGGGTCGGAGAATCGTACTCAACGTGGGAGGTGGCGATGGTGATACCACGCGCACGCTCTTCCGGCGCGTTATCGATCTGATCGAATGCGCTTGCAGTTCCTGTACCCCAGACTTCGTGACATACACGGGTCAGGGCGGCAGTCAAAGTGGTTTTACCATGGTCTACGTGACCAATGGTGCCTACGTTCAAGTGCGGCTTACTACGCTCAAATTTTTCTTTAGACACGGTTACACCTCTTCCTGTTTCTTAAGTCCTGGGGATCAACCCTTTTTAATGATCGCTTCGGCAATGTTCGAAGGCGCCTCTGAATAACCAGAGAACTCCATCGCGTAGGACGCCCGGCCTTGCGTTGCAGAACGCAGGTCGGTGGCGTAACCGAACATTTCCGACAACGGAACCTCTGCACGAATGACCTTACCGGCAGGACCTTCGTCCATACCCTGGATGACACCACGACGACGGTTAAGATCGCCAACAACATCACCCATGTAGTCTTCCGGCGTCACAACTTCAACACGCATGATCGGCTCGAGCAGTGCCGGGTTCGCCTCGAGGGCACCCTTCTTCATTGCCATGGAACCGGCGACCTTGAAGGCCATTTCGTTGGAGTCGACGTCGTGATAGGAACCGTCATACAGGGTTGCCTTGATACGCAGCAGCGGATAACCGGCCAGACAGCCGTTCTGCATCTGCTCTTCAATACCCTGTTGAACTGCCGGGATGTATTCCTTGGGAACAACACCACCAACAATCTCATTCACGAAGATAAAGTTTTCGCCATCTTCATCATCCAGCGGCAGCGGCTCAAGCTTGATCTTGACGTGACCGTACTGACCGCGACCACCAGACTGACGAACAAACTTGCCTTCGACGTCTACCGGCTTGCGGATGCACTCACGATAGGCAACCTGCGGCTTGCCGATGTTGGCTTCCACCTTGAACTCGCGACGCATACGGTCAACGATGATATCCAGATGAAGCTCACCCATACCGGAGATGATGGTCTGGCCAGATTCCTCGTCGGTACGAACGCGGAACGACGGGTCTTCCTGAGCCAGCTTGCCCAGAGCAACGCCCATCTTTTCCTGGTCGGCCTTGGACTTCGGCTCAACAGCAACGGAAATTACCGGCTCCGGGAACTCCATGCGCTCGAGAATGATCTTGTGGTTCTCGTCACACAGGGTGTCACCGGTGGTCACGCTCTTGAGACCGATTGCCGCAGCAATATCGCCCGCCAGAACTTCTTTGATCTCCTGACGATCCTTGGAGTGCATCTGAACCATACGGCCGACGCGCTCCTTCTTGCCCTTTACCGAGTTGTAAACGGCATTACCGGACTCAAGCTTGCCCGAGTAAACCCGGAAAAAGGTCAGCGTGCCCACGAACGGGTCGGTGGCGATTTTGAACGCCAGCGCCGCAAACGGAGCATCGTCATCAGCCTGACGGGTCTCTTCAGTACCGTCTTCGTCGACCTCACCACGGATCGCCTTGACTTCGTCCGGTGCCGGCAGGAACTCGATAACAGAGTCCAGAACGGCCTGAACACCCTTGTTCTTGAACGCCGAACCACAGGTGGCAACAACGATTTCGTTGGCCAGGGTGCGCATGCGCAGACCTTTCTTGATATCCTCGATGGAGAGCTCACCCTCTTCGAGGTATCGCTCCATCAACTCTTCATTGGCTTCTGCAGCAGCTTCAACCATCTGCTCGCGGTACATGGCGACTTCTTCTTCCATTTCCGCAGGCACTTCTTTCTGCTCGTAGCTGGCGCCAGCGTCAGCTTCGTTCCAGTAGATGGCCTTGTTACGAATCAGGTCCACAATACCGGCGAAGTTGTCTTCGGCACCGATCGGCAGCTGAATCGGAACGCAGTTCGCGCCCAGGCGCTTCTTGATCTGCTCTACTACGCGCAGGAAGTTGGCACCGGCACGGTCCATCTTGTTGACGAACACCATGCGGGGAACTTCGTACTTATTGGCCTGACGCCATACGGTTTCGGACTGGGGCTCAACACCGGAGGAGCCACAGAACACTACAACCGCACCGTCGAGTACGCGCAAGGAGCGCTCTACTTCGATGGTGAAGTCAACGTGACCCGGGGTGTCGATGATGTTGATCCGGTGCTCCGGGTACTGCTTGTCCATACCCTGCCAGAATGTAGTAGTCGCAGCAGAGGTGATGGTAATACCACGCTCCTGCTCCTGCTCCATCCAGTCCATGGTAGCTGCACCATCATGAACCTCACCGATCTTGTGGGAGATACCTGTGTAGAACAGGACCCGCTCGGTGGTTGTGGTTTTGCCCGCATCAACGTGCGCACAAATACCAATGTTTCTGTAACGCTTGATAGGAGTCTTGCGTGCCACTGTATAAACCTCGGCTGATTAGAAACGGAAGTGAGAGAACGCCTTGTTGGCTTCTGCCATGCGGTGAACGTCTTCACGCTTCTTAACAGCGGAGCCTTTGCTGTCAGCGGCGTCCAGGATTTCACCAGCCAGACGCTGAGCCATGGACTTCTCACCGCGCTTCCGTGAATATTCAACGAGCCAGCGCATAGCCAGCGCGTTCTGACGGGAAGGCCGTACTTCGACAGGCACCTGGTACGTAGCGCCACCCACACGACGGGACTTGACCTCAACCATCGGCTGGATGTTCTCCAGGGCCTTCTCGAACATGTCGATCGGCTCTTCCTTGGATTTCTCGGCAACAATGTCCAGAGCGCCGTAAACAATGCGCTCTGCGGTAGACTTCTTGCCACTTTCCATCACGTGGTTGATGAACTTGGCAAGACGTGCACTGCCGAATTTCGGATCCGGGATAATTTCCCGTTTAGCTGCAACTCTTCTTCTAGGCATCGATAAGCCCTTATATATCTAAAAGGTCTTCAGGAACCCCTGAGATAGCATATGCTACTCAGCCTTACTCTTACCGTTCTGACAAGCAACGATAAAAGACACCCGCTCGGGACATCAGGACTTGGGTCGTTTTGTACCGTACTTGGAGCGACCCTGCTTACGGTTCTGTACACCCTGGGTGTCCAGCGTTCCGCGAACAGTGTGATAGCGCACACCCGGAAGGTCTTTTACTCGACCGCCACGGATCAGCACAACACTGTGCTCCTGAAGGTTGTGACCTTCACCACCAATGTATGAGGAAACCTCGTAGCCGTTGGTCAGACGAACACGGCACACTTTACGCAGTGCTGAGTTCGGCTTCTTCGGCGTTGTAGTGTATACACGAGTGCACACACCACGGCGCTGAGGGCAGGCCTGGAGAGCAGGAACATCGCTCTTGGCTACCTTGCGCTTACGAGGCTTACGCACCAACTGATTAATCGTTGCCATGTAAGCAAACTCCAAAAAACCATATCAATGAAACTTACCCCCTGTGCAGGGGGTAAAATTTAAGGGACGCAAGTGTAAGCCTGCGCCCCCGGACAGTCAAGATGACTGGTCTCTTTTTGACCACCTCGCGGGTAGGTAACTACCCGGAGGCAGCGCGCCGATGCAACTCAGCTTTCGCGGTTAAGCTCAGCACTCAGAGCTTCTTCCACGTCGGCTGCTGTTACGCCCTGCTCTTCCAGATCGCGCTTGCGACGACGCTCATTGTGATACGCCAGACCGGTACCAGCCGGAATCAGTCGACCAACCACAACGTTTTCTTTCAGACCGCGCAGGTAATCACGCTTACCGGTAACCGCACCTTCGGTGAGTACCCGGGTGGTTTCCTGGAACGAAGCCGCAGAAATGAACGACTCGGTGGCCAGGGAAGCCTTGGTGATACCCAGCAGCAGACGTTCGAACCGTGCAGGCTCTTTGTCGGCGGCGTCGGCCTTCTCGTTCTCTTCCAGCACCTGGGTGATTTCCACCTGGTCACCGGACAGCAGAGTCGTATCACCCGGATCGGTGATTTCAACTTTGCGCAGCATCTGACGAACGATAACCTCGATGTGTTTATCGTTGATGACAACGCCCTGCAGACGGTAAACATCCTGGATTTCGTTGGTGATGTACTTGGCCAGCTCGACCACACCCAGCAGACGCAGAATGTCGTGCGGGTTGGACGGACCGTCAGAAATCACCTCACCCTTCTCAACCGTCTCGCCTTCGAAGACGTTCAGCTGACGGTGCTTCGGAATCAGCACTTCGTAAGCATCGCCATCTTTCGGCGTGATCACGAGGCGCTTCTTGCCCTTGGTTTCCTTGCCGAACGAAACCATACCGCTGATTTCAGCCAGGATGGAAGATTCCTTCGGACGACGGGCTTCGAACAGGTCGGCAACCCGCGGCAGACCACCTGTGATATCCCGGGTCTTGGAGCTTTCCTGCGGGATACGTGCTACCACGTCACCCAGCTCGATCCGCGCACCGTTGGCCATGGTCACCAGCGCGTTCGCCGGCAGGAAGAAGATAGCGGTACCGCCACCTGGCAGCTCCACTTCTTCACCCTTTTCGTCAATCAGCTGAATGGCCGGACGAATATCCTTGCCTGCAGCAGGCCGCTCCTTGGAATCGATGACCTCCATGGTGGACAGGCCGGTCAGTTCGTCGGTCTGGGTGCGGACCGTGATGCCCTGGTCCATGTTGACAAATTTCGCGGTACCACCGGCTTCGGCGATGATCGGGTGGGTGTGCGGATCCCACTTGGCGACCACAACGCCCGCTTCAACCGCATCACCGTGTTTGACGGAGAGAACGGCGCCGTACGGCAACTTGTACCACTCACGCTCACGACCTTGATCATCGGCGATGGCCAGCGCGGAGGAACGGGAGATCACTACCAGAGTACCGTCGGCCTTCTCGATCGACTTCATGTTGTGCAGACGGACGGTCCCGCCATGCTTGACCTGGATATTGTCGACCGCGGACGCCCGGCTGGCCGCACCACCAATGTGGAAGGTACGCATGGTCAGCTGGGTACCCGGCTCACCGATGGACTGGGCAGCGATAACGCCCACAGCCTCACCCACGTTGACCTGATGGCCACGGGCCAGATCACGGCCGTAGCACTTGGAACAGATACCGTGGCGAGTTTCACAGGTGATCGCAGAGCGAACCCAGACTTCATCCACGCCGGCCCGCTCGAGGGTCTCAACGGCCTTCTCGTCCAGCAGCGTGCCGGCTTCGATAACGGCGTTGTCCTTGTCGGTCGGAGTAAACGCATCACGGGCGGTCACACGACCCAGAACCCGATCACCCAGCGGTACCACAACGTCGCCACCTTCAATGTGCGGCGTCATCAGCAGACCTTCATCGGTACCACAGTCAGGCTCGGTAACGACCAGATCCTGGGACACGTCCACCAGACGACGGGTCAGATAACCGGAGTTCGCGGTCTTCAGCGCGGTATCCGCCAGACCCTTACGGGCTCCGTGGGTCGAGATGAAGTACTGGAGTACGTTCAGACCTTCACGGAAGTTCGCGGTGATCGGCGTTTCGATGATAGAGCCATCCGGCTTGGCCATCAGGCCACGCATACCGGCAAGCTGACGGATCTGGGCCGCGGAACCCCGGGCGCCGGAATCGGCCATCATGTAAACCGAGTTGAACGACTCCTGCATCAGATATTCGCCGTCCTCACCCTTCACCGGCTGTCCGTCCGGCCCGATAACCTGCTCCTTGGCCAGACGCTCCATCATGGCTTTGGAAACCTTGTCGTTGGCACGGGACCAGATATCGATAACCTTGTTGTACTTCTCGCCCTGGGTCAGCAGACCGGACGCGTACTGGGTCTCGATATCCTTCACCTCAGCAGAGGCGGCATCAACCAGCTCGTACTTCTCCGGCGGAATCTCGAAATCGTTGAAACCGATCGAGATGCCGGACACGGTCGCATAGTGATAGCCCATGTACATCAGCTGGTCCGCAAAGATAACGGTGTCTTTCAGACCGGCATCACGGTAGCAGGTGTTGATCAGGTTGGAGATCGCCTTCTTGACCATCGGCTTGTTGACCAGCTCGTAGGACAGGCCATCCGGCACGATGTCGAACAACAGCGCCCGACCAACCGTGGTATCAACAATCTTGTATTCTTCGGTGCGCGACCCGTCTTCGGCAATCGCAACTTCCTTGACGCGAACCTTGACGATGGCCTGGAGATCAACCTTGCCTGCGCCGTAGGCACGGTGTGCCTCTTTAACGTCGGCAAACACCATACCTTCACCAAGGGCGCTCTTGCGCTCACGGGTCATGTAGTACAGACCGAGTACCACGTCCTGGGACGGTACGATAATCGGCTCGCCGTTGGCCGGCGACAGTACGTTGTTAGTGGACATCATCAACGCACGGGCTTCAAGCTGGGCTTCCAGGGTCAGCGGTACGTGTACCGCCATCTGGTCACCGTCAAAGTCGGCGTTGTAGGCCGCACACACCAGCGGGTGCAGCTGGATCGCCTTGCCTTCGATCAGGACCGGCTCAAACGCCTGGATACCCAGACGGTGCAGAGTCGGCGCACGGTTCAGCATGATTGGATGCTCACGGATGACTTCGTCCAGGATATCCCAGACCACGCCTTCCTCGCGCTCGACCATCTTCTTGGCGGCCTTGATGGTGGTCGCCAGGCCGCGGTGCTCCAGCTTGGAGAAAATAAACGGCTTGAACAGCTCCAGTGCCATCTTCTTGGGCAGACCACACTGGTGCAGGCGCAGGTACGGACCAACCACGATCACCGAACGACCTGAGTAGTCCACCCGCTTACCCAGCAGGTTCTGACGGAAGCGACCCTGCTTACCCTTGATCATGTCTGCCAGAGACTTCAGCGGGCGCTTGTTGGTGCCGGTGATGGCACGGCCACGACGGCCGTTGTCCAGCAGCGCATCAACCGCTTCCTGCAGCATCCGTTTCTCGTTGCGCACGATGATGTCCGGCGCGTTGAGCTCGAGCAGGCGCTTGAGGCGGTTGTTCCGGTTGATTACCCGGCGGTACAGGTCGTTCAGGTCGGAGGTGGCAAACCGACCACCGTCCAGCGGCACCAGCGGGCGCAGATCCGGCGGCAGAACCGGCAGCACGGTCATAACCATGTCACCAGGCTTGTTGCCGGAATACAGGAATGCCTCAAGAATCTTCAGGCGCTTGCTGAACTTCTTGATCTTGGTTTCGGAGTTGGTCTGCGGGATCTCTTCGCGAAGGGCATCAACCTCTTCCTGCAGGTCGATAGCTTCAAGAAGTTCCTTGACCGCTTCAGCACCCATACGGGCGTCAAACTCGTCACCGAATTCTTCCAGGGCTTCGTAATACTGCTCGTCATTCAGCAGCTGGCCCTTCTCCAGGGTAGTCATCCCTGGATCGATCACGATAAAGGATTCGAAGTACAGGACCCGCTCGATATCACGCAGGGTCATGTCCAGCATCAGGCCGATACGGGACGGCAGTGACTTCAGGAACCAGATGTGCGCGACCGGGCTGGCCAGCTCGATGTGACCCATGCGCTCACGACGCACGCTGGCCAGTGCAACCTCAACGCCACACTTCTCGCAGATGACACCGCGGTGCTTGAGGCGCTTGTATTTACCGCACAGACACTCGTAGTCCTTGATCGGGCCGAAGATCTTGGCACAGAAAAGACCATCGCGCTCCGGCTTGAAGGTACGGTAGTTAATGGTCTCAGGCTTCTTCACTTCGCCAAAGGACCAGGAACGGATCATGTCAGGCGACGCCAGGCCAATGCGGATGGCGTCGAATTCCTTGCTTTGGTTCTGGCTCTTGAGAAGATTCAGCAAATCTTTCATCAGTAAAAGCTCCGGATGGCGTTAATCTCGGGCGGGCACTGGTCGTGCCCGCTCACGCTGCCAAAAACAATTCGGCTCACTCGGATTCCAGCTCGATGTCGATACCCAGCGAGCGGATTTCCTTGACAAGAACGTTGAAGGATTCGGGCATGCCCGGCTCCATCCGATGATCGCCATCGACAATGTTCTTGTACATCTTGGTCCGACCGTTCACATCATCAGACTTGACGGTGAGCATCTCCTGCAGCGTGTAAGCTGCACCGTAGGCCTCAAGGGCCCACACTTCCATCTCACCGAAGCGCTGGCCACCGAACTGCGCCTTACCACCCAGCGGCTGCTGGGTAACCAGGCTGTAGGAGCCGGTGGAACGAGCGTGCATCTTGTCGTCGATCAGGTGGTTCAGCTTCAGGATGTACATGTAGCCAACCGTCACCGGGCGGTCGAACATGTCACCGGTACGACCGTCGTACAGCATGGTCTGACCCGTGGTGCTCAGCCCCGCCAGCTCAAGCATACGCTTGACCTCGGCTTCCTTGGCACCGTCGAATACCGGCGTTGCCATGGGCACACCGCCACGAAGGTTGTGGCACATCTCCAGGATTTCCTTGTCGGACAGGGAATCCAGGTCCACCTTGAACACTTCGTCTGAGTGATTGTAGATCTCATCCAGCAGCTTGCGTAATTCAACCACCTTCCGCTGTTCGTCCAGCATCTGGCTGATACGCTCACCCAGACCCTTGGCCGCAGCACCCAGGTGAGTCTCAAGCACCTGACCTACGTTCATCCGCGAGGGAACACCCAGCGGGTTCAGAACCACGTCAACCGTGTTGCCGTGCTCGTCGTAAGGCATGTCTTCGATCGGCATAACCGAGGAAATAACACCCTTGTTACCGTGACGACCGGCCATCTTGTCACCCGGCTGGATACGACGCTTGATAGCCAGGTATACCTTGACGATCTTCAGCACGCCCGGTGCAAGGTCGTCGCCCTGCTGAAGCTTGCCTTTCTTGTCGTCAAAGCGTGCTTCGTGTTCCTTCTTGCGGTCTTCCAGGCCCTGCTCGGATTTCTCCAGCAGCTCGTTCAGGCTCTCGTCTTTCATCCGGAGCTTGAACCAGTCGGAACGCGGCAGCTCGGCCAGGTAGCTTTCTTCAAGGGTGGCACCTTTCTTCAGGCCCGGCCCACTGATCACTTCCTGCCCTTTCAACGCACTGTTCAGACGCTCGAAAGTCGCACCTTCAACAATCCGGTACTCGTCCTTCAGGTCTTTGCGATACTGGTCCAGCTGCTCTTTCTCGATGGACTGGGCACGCTGATCCTTCTCGATACCGTCGCGGGTAAAGACCTGCACGTCGATAACGGTGCCGCGGGTGCCAGTCGGCACACGGGAGGAGGTGTCCTTCACATCAGACGCCTTCTCACCAAAGATGGCACGCAGCAGTTTCTCTTCCGGTGTCAGCTGGGTTTCACCTTTCGGTGTTACCTTGCCTACCAGAATGTCGCCGGGGCCCACTTCCGCACCGATGTAAACAATCCCGGACTCATCCAGCTTGGACAGCGCACTTTCACCAACGTTCGGAATATCCGCGGTAATTTCTTCGCTACCCAGTTTGGTATCCCGAGCCACACAGGTCAGTTCCTGAATGTGGATCGTGGTCAGGCGGTCTTCCTGAACCACTTTCTCGGAGATGAGGATGGAGTCCTCAAAGTTGTAACCGTTCCAGGGCATGAACGCGATGCGCATGTTCTGCCCCAGGGCCAGTTCACCCAGATCCACGGACGGGCCGTCGGCCAGCACGTCGCCACGGGCAATGACGTCGCCCTGACGCACGATGGAGCGCTGGTTGATACAGGTGTTCTGGTTCGAACGGGTGTATTTGGTCAGGTTGTAGATATCCACACCTGCATCACCCGCTTCGGTTTCCTCATTGTTGACACGAACCACGATACGGGCCGCGTCGACACTCTCGATCACACCGCCACGACGGGCCGTTACACAGACACCGGAGTCCTGTGCCACCGTGCGCTCAACGCCGGTACCTACCAGAGGCACCTGGGAACGCAGGGTCGGAACCGCCTGACGCTGCATGTTCGCGCCCATCAGTGCCCGGTTGGCGTCGTCGTGCTCAAGGAACGGAATCAGAGATGCAGCGACCGACACCACCTGGCGCGGAGAAACGTCCATGAAGTTCACGCTTTCCGGCGGGGTAACGGTAAATTCGTTCTGGTGCCGAACCGTAACCAGTTCATCAGTCAGACGCTTGGTCTTCTCGTCCATGGCTGCGCTGGCCTGGGCGATGACGTAGTTGCTCTCCTCGATAGCGGACAGGTAAACCACTTCATCGGTTACCACGCCGTTCTCAACCTTCCGGTACGGGCTCTCAAGGAAGCCGTAGGAGTTGGAGCGGGCGTAAGTCGCCAGCGAGTTGATCAGACCGATGTTCGGACCTTCCGGCGTCTCGATCGGGCACACACGGCCGTAATGGGTCGGGTGTACGTCACGTACCTCAAAGCCGGCGCGCTCGCGGGTCAGACCACCTGGGCCCAACGCAGAGATACGACGCTTGTGCGTGACCTCGGACAGCGGGTTGTTCTGGTCCATGAACTGGGACAGCTGGCTGGAGCCAAAGAATTCTTTAACCGCGGCAGCCACCGGCTTGGCGTTGATCAGATCCTGTGGCATCAGGCCTTCGCTTTCAGCAAGACTCAGACGCTCACGAACCGCACGCTCGACCCGCACCAGACCAACGCGGAACTGGTTTTCGGCCATTTCGCCAACGCAGCGAACACGGCGGTTACCCAGGTTATCAATGTCATCGACATTGCCCTGGCCGTTACGGATATCGATCAGGGTCTTGAGGACATCGATAATGTCTTCGTGGGTCAGCGTGCCTTCGCCGGTGCTTTCTTCACGGCGCAGGCGACGGTTCAGTTTCATCCGGCCAACCGCAGACAGGTCGTACCGCTCTTCGGAGAAGAACAGATTATTGAACAGATTCTCAGCCGACTCCTTGGTGGGCGGCTCACCCGGGCGCATCATTCGGTAGATCTCAACCAGCGCTTCCAGCGGCGTGCGGGTCGGATCGATGCGCAGGGTATCGGACATGAACGGACCACAGTCCAGATCGTTGGTGTAAAGGGTCTCAATTTCCTTCACGCCAGCGTCCAGGATCTTGGTAACCAGCTCTTCCGTCAGCTCGGAGTTACACTCAACCAGAACCTCACCGGAAGCCTGATCGATCATGTCCTTGGCCAGAACGCGGCCGTACAGGTACTCCGTTGGCACCTCAAGCTCGTTGATACCGGCTTTTTCAAGCTGCTTGATGTGACGGGCGGTAATACGGCGGCCTTCCTCGACAATCACGTTACCGTCATTGTCCTTGATATCGAAGGTCGCGATGTCGCCACGCAGACGGCTCGGTACCAGCTCCAGCTTGCACACTTCCGCGCCCAGGCTGAACTTACTGGTTTCGAAGAACATCTCGAGCATCTGCTCAGAGGTGTAGCCCAGAGAACGCAGGAGAATCGAGGCCGGCAGTTTCCGACGACGGTCGATACGAACGAACACGGAGTCCTTCGGATCAAACTCGAAGTCCAGCCATGAACCACGGTAAGGAATCACCCGGGCAGAATAAAGCAGCTTGCCTGAGGAGTGGGTCTTGCCCTTGTCGTGATCGAAGAACACACCCGGAGACCGGTGGAGCTGGGAAACAATAACGCGCTCGGTACCGTTGATAACGAAGGTACCGTTCTCGGTCATCAGGGGCATTTCGCCCATGTAGACTTCCTGCTCTTTAATGTCCTTGATCGCCTTGTTGGACGATTCCTTATCGTAAATGATAAGGCGGACCTTCACCCGCAGCGGCGCTGCATAGGTTACGCCCCTAAGCTGGCATTCCTTGACATCAAAAACCGGCTCGCCAATACGGTAACTAACGTATTCGAGCGCGGCATTGCCAGAGTAACTGACAATCGGGAATACGGATTTGAATGCTGCGTGAAGACCGGTTTCCCGGCGGTCTTCAGGAGCGGCTTCCATTTGGAGGAAGTCCCGGAACGAATCCAGCTGAATAGACAGCAAATAGGGGACGTCCATCACGGAAGGCAATTTACTAAAATCTTTGCGAATCCGCTTTTTCTCAGTGTAGGAGTAAGTCATCTGCATTCCCCAGCTTTAGACCTGATACCTGGTATCAAGAAGCAACCATTGTTCTGCTTCGGGGCCGAATTGCTCGGCTTATCGCGCCGTCTTGAACAAGACTCTGGCTGTAGGTTATAGATCTGACATCAACCTGCAATTGCTCACCAGACTCTATAGCATATACAACAGAAAAAGGCCGGTGGCCCAAAGCCACCAGCCTGTCCATGCTTATCGCACGGTTTCGATCAACAGCCGACTCTTACTTGAGCTCAACAGAAGCGCCTGCTTCCTCGAGCTTCTTCTTGGCTTCTTCAGCGTCGTCTTTGCTAGCTGCTTCCTTGATAACGGAAGGAGCGCTGTCGACCATTTCCTTGGCTTCTTTCAGACCCAGGCCGGTCAGTTCACGAACGGCCTTGATTACGTTTACTTTCTTCTCACCAGGACCGGTAAGTACAACGTCAAACTCGGTCTGCTCTTCAGCAGCGGCTTCGCCACCACCAGCAGCAGCCGGAGCAGCAGCAACGGCTGCAGCGGCAGAAACACCGAATTTCTCTTCCATTGCTTCAACCAGCGCAACAACGTCCATTACGCTCATTTCAGCAATTGCGTTCAAAATGTCTTCGTTAGACAGAGCCATGACTTTCTCCCAAAAATATAAAAAATGGTGTTCAACAGAATCAAGCAGCTTCTTGCTTCTGGTCGCGAACTGCCGCTACAGCACGAGTCACTTTCGAAGGAACTTCGTTCAGTGTCCGTGCCAGCTTGGTGATCGGTGCCTGTGTTACAGCGGCCAGCATCGTCAGTGCTTCATGACGTGTTGGCAGCTTGGCAAGACGGTCGATCTGGTCTGCACCCATCAGCTCTCCGCCGACGGCCAGGCCTTTAATCTCGAACGCTTCTTTCTCTTTGGCAAAATCCTTCAGCAGACGCGCTGCCGCGCCCGGATCTTCCATAGAGAATGCCAGAATGGTAGGACCAACCAGAGCTTCGTCAATACACTCAAACTCGGTACCGCGAATCGCGATCTTCGCCAGGTTGTTACGAACAACCTTCAGACGCACGTTTTCGGCACGAGCTTTGGCACGAAGCGCCGTCATGTCACCAGAGGTAACACCACGGTAGTCAGCCATAACCACAGACAGAGCACCACCGGCAGTCTCGTTGACTTCAGCGACGATCGCTTTCTTGTCTTCGAGTCTAATTGCCACTGGATTTCTCCTCGATTTCGCCGGGTCTTCCCGGCAAACCCACATATACCCCTCGCGGGGCTCCTAACGGTGTTTGGGTTCAGAGAGAACGTCTTCACACCGTCTGCGCAGGCGTTGCTTTAACCCTTGCAGCACTTCCGGTCAGACCGGAAGTGCTTCGGGGGCCTGCGGTCTTTGACAGCCTTGGCTTCCGCCCAGACTACAAAGTAACCACCAATCAAAGGATCAAATAGCGAGACCGCTCTGATCGATAGTCAGGCCAGGACCCATAGTCGAGGAAATGGTGATCTTCTTGAGATACACACCTTTCGCCGACGACGGCTTGGCCTTTTTCAGATCTGCTACCAGAGCCTCAAGGTTTTCCTTGATGTTCTGGGCAGAGAATTCAACGTTACCCAGCGGAGCGTGGATAATGCCGTTCTTGTCGGTGCGGTAACGAACCTGACCAGCCTTGGCGTTTTTGACCGCAGTCTCAACGTCAGGAGTCACAGTACCCACCTTCGGGTTCGGCATCAGACCACGGGGACCAAGAATCTGGCCCAACTGGCCAACAACACGCATGGCATCCGGAGTAGCAATAACTACGTCGAAATCCATGTTGCCTTTCTTAACTTCGTCCGCCAGATCGTCCATACCTACAATATCTGCACCAGCGGCCGTTGCTTTCTCAGCATTGGCACCCTGGGTAAACACAGCAACGCGAACGGTTTTGCCGGTGCCGTGAGGCAGAACAGTGCTGCTACGAACAACCTGGTCGGATTTACGTGCGTCAACGCCAAGGTTAACGGCAACGTCGACAGACTCTTTGAACTTCACGTTCTGGCCCAGCTCAACCAGCAGTGCAACTGCCTCGTCTACAGAGTAGGAACGGGTAGAGTCTACCTTTTCACGAATAAGCTTCTGACGCTTGCTCAGCTTTGCCATGTTACAGGCCCTCCACGTTCAGGCCCATACTGCGGGCTGTTCCTGCAATGGTACGTACCGCTGCGTCCATATCGGCTGCAGTCAGATCCGGCTCTTTGGTCTTGGCAATTTCTTCGAGCTGCTCGCGGGTCACGGTACCGACTTTATCGGTATTCGGACGACCAGAGCCGCTCTTGATGCCAGCAGCCTTCAACAGAAGAACCGGTGCAGGCGGAGTCTTGGTAATAAAGGTAAAGCTGCGATCACTGTAAACGGTGATCACTGTAGGAATCGGCAGACCAGGCTCCATGTCCTGGGTCTGGGCGTTGAACGCCTTACAGAATTCCATGATGTTCACGCCACGCTGACCCAGTGCAGGACCGACGGGGGGACTCGGGTTGGCCTTACCGGCAGCAACCTGAAGCTTGATGTACGCTTCGATTTTCTTTGCCATGATAGCTCTCCTATGGGTTCAAACGCCTTTCGGCTCCCCGGTTTTTACAACTGCTAACAGCAGACACAAAAAGCCCGCGTCGCTTTAGCGCGCGAGCTTTCAGATTTCTCGTTGCCGATCAGTCTTTTTCGACCTGCCCAAACTCTAGCTCTACCGGAGTTGAACGCCCGAAAATGAGAACAGCAACCTTGACCCGACTCTTGTCGTAGTCGACTTCTTCAACCACACCATTGAAGTCCGCAAAGGGACCTTCAACAACGCGAACAACCTCACCCGGCTCGAACAGAGTCTTCGGCTTGGGCTTATCTGCACCGCTTTCCACCCGACGCAGGATCGCTTCCGCTTCCTTCTCGGTGATCGGCGCCGGCTTATCCTTGGTACCACCAATAAAGCCAAGGACTCGCGGAGTATTCTTCACAAGGTGCCACGTCGCATCGTCCATTTCCATCTGGACCAGTACGTACCCGGGATAGAACTTGCGCTCACTCTTGCGCTTCTTCCCTTCTCGCATCTCGACGACTTCCTCGGTCGGAACCAGGATTTCGCCGAAACGGCCTTCCATCTCGTGCAGCGCAACGCGCTCCTTGAGAGTGCGCATTACCTGCTTTTCAAAGCCAGAATACGCATGAACGACGTACCAGCGCTTAGCCATTGCCCACTCCTGTTAACCGATAAACCCGGCGACCAGCCAACTGATCAGCGAGTCCATACCCCACAACAACAGAGCCACAACCAGCACAAACACCACAACGATAGCTGTCGTCTGCACGAGCTCGGGCCTGGTGGGCCATACCACTTTCCGGATCTCTACTCTCGCCTCCTTCAACAGCGTCGCGAAACGACGGCCGCGGTCGGTTTGGAGAGCAACAAGCGCCGCCACAATGGCGAGACCTACAAGAGCCAGAACCCGATACAGCAGAGACTCGGCACTAAAATACTGATTCCCCACCACACCGATGGCGATCAGAACGAAAACAACCAGCCACTTCAGGAAATCGAAACGGCTGGCTGACTGAACGGCTTTTGACTCCATAGGAATCAACTTATGTATCCGGATGTTAAAAAATGGCAGGCCAGGAGGGAATCGAACCCCCAACCTGCGGTTTTGGAGACCGCTGCTCTGCCAATTGAGCTACTGGCCTGCACCGAAACAACTCAGCGCACTTACTCTCGAGTCTATTACTCGATGATCTTGGAGACTACGCCGGCACCAACGGTACGGCCGCCTTCACGAATCGCGAAGCGCAGGCCATCTTCCATGGCGATCGGAGCAATCAGGGTAACACTCATCTTGACGTTGTCACCCGGCATAACCATTTCCACACCTTCCGGCAGTTCGCAAGAACCAGTTACGTCGGTGGTACGGAAGTAAAACTGCGGACGGTAACCCTTAAAGAACGGGGTATGACGACCACCTTCTTCCTTGCTCAGCACGTACACTTCGCACTCGAACTTGGTGTGCGGAGTAATGGTGCCCGGCTTACACAACACCTGACCACGCTCAACGTCGTCACGCTTGGTACCACGCAGCAGAACACCAACGTTTTCACCCGCACGACCTTCGTCCAGCAGCTTGCGAAACATCTCAACGCCGGTACAGGTGGTCTTGACGGTATCTTTGATACCGACAATCTCGATTTCTTCACCAACTTTGATGACGCCACGCTCAACACGACCGGTTACTACGGTACCACGGCCAGAGATAGAGAAGACGTCCTCGATCGGCATCAGGAACGGCTGATCGACCGCACGCTCCGGCTCGGGGATGTAAGCATCGAGAGCTTCCACCAGCTTCTTGACAGCGGTAGTGCCCATCTCGTTGTCGTCTTTGCCTTCCAGCGCCATCAACGCGGAACCGGTGATGATCGGAGTGTCGTCACCCGGGAAGTCGTACTGCTCCAACAGCTCACGAATTTCCATCTCAACCAGCTCGAGCAGCTCTTCATCGTCAACCATGTCCGCCTTGTTCAGGAACACAACGATGAAAGGCACACCAACCTGACGGGACAGCAGGATATGCTCACGCGTCTGCGGCATGGGGCCGTCAGCTGCGGAACAAACCAGGATCGCGCCGTCCATCTGTGCCGCACCAGTGATCATGTTCTTCACATAGTCAGCGTGGCCCGGACAGTCTACGTGAGCGTAGTGACGGGTCGGAGAATCGTACTCAACGTGGGAGGTGGCGATGGTGATACCACGCGCACGCTCTTCCGGAGCGTTATCGATCTGATCGAAGGCGCTCGCCGACCCTGTACCCCAAACTTCGTGGCATACACGAGTCAGAGCTGCGGTCAGAGTGGTCTTACCATGGTCTACGTGACCAATGGTGCCCACGTTCAAGTGCGGCTTATTGCGTTCAAACTTTGACTTAGACATTCGACCAATCTCCCTAATCAACCAGGATCGTAACGTTGACCGGATAAATAATGGAGCTCATGGGCGGATTTGAACCGCCGACCTCACCCTTACCAAGGGTGTGCTCTACCAACTGAGCTACATGAGCATTGCAAAACAAATTGGAGCGGGCAGCGGGAATCGAACCCGCGTCATCAGCTTGGAAGGCTGAGGTAATAGCCACTATACGATGCCCGCGAGCAATTTAGTGGTGGAGGGGGCAGGATTCGAACCTGCGAAGGCGATGCCGTCAGATTTACAGTCTGATCCCTTTGGCCACTCGGGAACCCCTCCGAGTCGGATTCGCTTACGCAAATCCGTCAAAACTTAAAGTGGAGCTGGCGGACGGAATCGAACCCCCGACCTGCTGATTACAAGTCAGCTGCTCTACCAACTGAGCTACGCCAGCTCACATTCGCCTCGTCAGCGAGGGCGGTATACTACGGATTTTTTTCTGGCGTTGCAACACCTTCACAAGGCCTGATTTCAACGAAATCAAAATTGCTACCGTAATCCGCTTTCACCGCCTGAACCAGTTCCTCAGCGAGTTCCGGTTCAGCCTCAAAAGAGAGCGCGTAGCTTATCTGATTTCGGGGGAAGTTGACCAGTACTGCATTAAGATTCTGACGTTTTTTTTCTTCCAGCACGGAAATTGCAGATTCCCGGGACTCGAACAGGCCCAGGGAAATGGCATTGCGATTCTCGCCCTCAGTAACCAGATAGGAATCGATGCCCTGACGCTGAATGTCGCGGAACTGCCGCAACGCCACGTCTTCAGGCTGGGGCGGGATAAGGACCCAGTGCAAGGGCGGCAACTCTCTCTCGACCTCCTCAACCGTAAAACCTGCCTCTTCAGCAAGGGGCTGATTATCCACGAGCCTGCGAGCGCGCTCCGCGCTTTCTATCCAGCCAAGGCGCGCACAGGAGGGCCCAGACTGCACCGTCGCCGCCCCAACCTCTTCATTCATGGGCTCTGGTGATTTCAGGCTGGCCACCCTCGGCAAACTGCCACTGGCGACTTTGGCCATTCCGCTCGGGGGCCCGACAAAGTCTGGCAGGTAATAAATACCAACACTCACCAGGACCAGCACAAGCGCCACCCACCTCATTCGGACGTTTCCTCGGCATGAATCGCACGCAAGCCAGACAACACGAGGTCAGGTCGATGTATACCAGACAGGCCAAGACCGATCAGCCGATTCGCGTCGCCGCCAGTCACCAACACATCAGCCAGGCTGTGCTCACGCGCGTCAGCGATAACGCGCTCGACCATGGCCCCCGAAAGCCAGGCAAGACCGTGGTTCACGCATTCACCGGTACTGCTGCCGGGGTCTGTTGCCAGCCCCTGCTCAGGGTCGAACCAGATTCGTGCTGCGTCGGTCCTGAGACTCCGCAACATCATCTGCAGGCCCGGAAGGATATAACCGCCCAGATGCTGGCCACGGGAATCCACATAATCGACGGTGACGGCACTGCCGGCATCCACCACCACGAAGCCCTGTTTGTGATCGAGCCAGGCGCCGTACATGGCATGCCATCGATCTGCCCCCATTCTCGCGACATCCTGGTAGGCATTTACCAGGCCGTTACGGGTCTGCTCGGACCAGTAAAACTGCACCGGCACTGGACAGAGCTTTGCGAGCGAATCCAGCAAATGAGCGCGTCTTTCTTCGGAAGCAACGGTGGATATGGCAACACTTCTGACCTGGCTGATGAGCTCACCCGCTGAGCTCACAGGATTCTCTTCTTCAAGTAAACCTGTGCCCGATGCCAGAGTGCGGCCCTGGTCATCGAGACACCATTTCAATCGGGTATTGCCTGCATCAATAAAAAGCTTCATAGCACCACTCGCAGACTGATTTCCCCTGCGCGTACCGGAACAATCCCGGTTTGGGTCCGGATTTGATAGTTCCCAGCATTATCAATGCCGCAGCCAACACCCTCCACATCACCGCCTCGAGCCTGGAGTGGTTTTCCCATAAAAATGTCTCGGCGCTGCCAGGGCTCCCTGAAATCCGCGAAACCGACATCTGAAAACAGGGGTACCGCATCCAGAACGGCATCGATAATGGCGCTGGCGACCTGGTTCCGCGTCCAGTCCGTTTCGGGGCAAACCCTGGCAAGGCTGCTCCAGGGCTGATCGACACCGTCGGCCCGGGACATGTGGACATTCAGGCCAATGCCGGCAATCACTTGCACAACCCCTTCCTCCAGCTCGCCCTGCAGTTCCACCAGAATGCCGCCAAGCTTTCCGTCGGGCAGAAAAATATCATTCGGCCATTTGAGCCCAACCTCTGGTACTCCGAGCCGCTCAAGTGCATTGGCCACTGCAACACCCAGCACCAGGCTCAATCCATCCAGTACCCCGAAACCACCGTGGAAAGTCAGCCCCATACTGAGGTACAGGTTCTCGCCCCGAGGGCTTTGCCATACCCGCCCTCGTCGCCCGCGCCCCGAGGTCTGGCAGTCGGCCATAACCACCGGAATACCTTTGGTCCCGGCCGTGATCTGCCGGACCACCTCAGCATTGGTTGAATCCACTTCATCGAGCACGGTCAGCGCCAGTTCCTCTTCCCGGCCGGCAGCAATTCCATCAAGCACCGCCCCACGGTCGAGCAGGTCAACCCGCGATACCAGCTGATACCCGCGCCCACGGATCGTGGCAATATCAGCACCTTCGTCCATTGCGCGACGGATCTGTTTCCAGATCGCCGTGCGACTGACTCCGAGTTTTTCGGCCAACGCAGCCCCCGAGTGGACCTGTCCGTCACTGAGCAACTCTATAAGTGCTTTGGATTTCATAACACGCATCCAGCCATGAGAGTGAGTAAGGCCGGATTAAACACCAGGGGAAGGAAAAAGACAAAGTCGGCAGCCGACCTTTGCGAAATGGCTGCCGACAAATCAGGGAATCGGTGTTGCGGTGAGGTTCGCCTTGATATCAAAGTTCTGCATTTTCACTCCATATACGGCAGTCTGTGCACCACCAACCGGATGGACCAGATCGATATTATTGATGGAGAGTTCCTTGAACTGGCTCCTCGCTTTCACCGCAAAACCGAGTGGTCGATTTTCGGTTTCCAGGAGGGTCGGATTGGCGACATAGCGGTAACCGGCCGCTGATGAGCCATCCATGATTTTCTCGTCACCCCGATTGCCAACCACGCCCATAGCGTCCGGACCGCCTGCCTTTTTCACGACCCGGGTCTGGTATACATCCACGGAAAGATCGGTGCGCACGCCAAACGAGTTGTCGTCGACACCGTCACCATCGAAGTCGCCGCCGTCGCTGGTGTGGATATCATTCAGAACCAGATGCGTGCCCGTTCCGTTCATGGCTTCGCCAACGCCATTGGTTTGCCGATTGGTTTCCCACGTCAGCGCATTTTTTCGGGACTCTCCGGCAGCCTTGGCAAATACCTGCTTCAGGCGGACAGTCAGCCCTTCCTCACCCCGGGTTTCCCACACGCCTCCAGAGTCGGCGCAGGCCGATGGGCTATCGCCCATGCCACCGGCACAGACATCACCGGCACCTCCCGGAACGACCGTCATACTGCTGCCGGTCTCGTATTTCTGAACCACGAAACGACCGAAACTCCGGCCTGATTCCTTGTCGCCGACCCTCAGGTTGCCGATGTCCATGGTGCTCCAGGCTTCGCCTTTGATAATCGCAAGCCCCTCCTGAGTGACATCGACCGTCATGTCCCGAACGTGAGAGTCATAATCCAGCTCGGTAATCCAGAGGCCCTTCTGGGGGACCTCACCGTTACCCTCATCATAGGGCACTGCGATAATTGCGGCCTTGCCATCCCGAATCCGGACGTCGGAATTGATGGTAATACCCTCACCCGATGCACCACCCGCCCCAAGCGTCATATGGCCATCCAGCTCGAACTCATAGGCGGGATAGAAGCCCAGCGCGAGCAGCAGTTCCGTGCCCCCCTGCAAGGGAGCATCTTCACTGCCCACCCGCAGGCCATTGATCCGGTAACCCGCACGGATGTTCTCAAAGCCGATGCGCAGACCATCGAAGAACTCGGTGCCGTTGATTACGCCATCGCGAGTCACGTTGACCGTTACATCGCCCTGCCCCCACGACTGCAGGCCGCTGAAGATCACCCTGTTTCCGTCTTCGGTGTAGCTGAAATCGGCCAGGCGCAGACTCCATTTCGTCGCAAGCCGCAAGCCCTGGGGGCCGGCATCAGGGTGGCCACCCCCCTGCAGATAGATCGCATTGGAGTAATTGCGGCCGTTGAACACCTGGTCCTCAAGCAGAAAGCTGACATTCACCTCTCCGATACTTTGTCCATTGCCGCCCATCTCAATGGCGCCAATGTTGAACTGGCCATCCATGGAACCAAGGGTCAGGGCAAGAGCCGGCCGATTCTGCCAGTCGGGCGCCACATCAAGCCTGAGGTCATTGATACGATAGGCGCCGGTGATGTCTCGAAGGGCAAGGGCCTTCCCGTCATCCTTATAGAGAAAGGAGGCCGAATGAATAACGGTCTCATTATCGATTCGAAGGCCCTCACCGGAGCGCCCGCCGGCCGTAATTCCCGTGTTGGATGACAGGTCATAGCTTCCACTCAGACTGCCATAACTGGGTAGCGGCTGACCGGTGCCGGAATCGACGGATACTCCATGGTTCAAAGGGTTGCTGCTGTAACGAATTGCACCGACAGCCCAGTCTCCGGTAATCCTGGGCGCATTCAAGGCCAGAGTGTCGCCAACCACATCCAGCGTTATCCCCAGCGCCTCCACGTTCATGGTGATATCGTCCAGGAAAACTTCATTGCCGTTGGTGCGGTATCCCAGACGACCACCGGTCATGGTGTAGGCAGAATCAAAGGTATAACCCCCGCCTCCAACGGAGCCACCCTGGCTGATATTCAGATAACCCGCCAGGGAATGGTCGAAGAAGACACCTCCCATGCTGACTCCCGGCGCACCGGCGAGGCGGATATCGCCGAACTCGATTCTCCGGTCCTCAACCAGGTAGTCGAGGTTGAGGGACGCATCTTCCTCAATATCGACTCGAACCAGATGAAATGCCTGCCCTGAAGAATCGATTGCTGAACCGACCCGGAACCCTTCCAGATGAATGCCCTTGCCATCATCAAAGTACGATAACCGATCTGCGGTCAGACCAAGTTCCAGCTCCATGGTCAAGCCACTCTGGCCACTGATGTTTGCCAGCGCAGAATCGTCGAGGCTTTTCATGTCGGCGACCACCCACGGGGTGATGATCACCCAGACCAGCCCGCTGGCTATCAAGGCAACTGGCTTGATTCTGTTTGAAGCACTCACAGCCCTCACCTCCTCCATGATTACGGATTACCTGCCGGAAACACGAGCAGGTTGCCTTCCATCACAACCTCCCCCCGCATATCTACAGAAAATATGTCGGTCTGCTGAAAACCCGGATCGGTGGGGCGAGCCGTGCTGCTTGCGGATATCTTGAATTGAACATCGTTAAACCGGACGGTATTGGGCAACCCCAGCTCCAGGACATCCCGATTGAACAGCTCCCCATCGCCGCCAAACCCCGAATCAACTTTCCGTACCCTCAGTGTCAGCCCCTCAAACGCGAAATTGCCGCGGATATCATCAAGAACCATCCATCCCCCGTTTTCTTTCAACCGGTAGGCAAAGCGGGCGCCACACTTTTTGTCGGCATCGTCACAGCGTCCGAAATAGCTGTTCTCAACCGGACCACCCAGTTCATTGATGCTGATGTCGCCTGACAGGTAGATCCCTCCCTGGCCCGAGATCCCTGAAAGCGCTTCATCACCGAGACGGGAGAGTTCCGCAAGGGTCGGCAGTGGAAGCAGCAAAACAATGAGAGCGAGTGACGTTCTGTGCAGCATGGCTATCATTGGCTCAGATCCCTCGTTTTGATGTTCAGATGCTGGATGAGCATTCCCTGTACACGGGCAGAGCCAAAATCACGGTCGCCAACACTGAAATTCCCGATCTTCAGATTGCTGCGGAATTCCGGATTGGTGTAATAGGACTCGTAGAAATCCCAGGCTTCCGCATCGCTACTGGCCCTGAGACCGTCGGCGCCAATTTCGCCCGGTTGGGGACGCCGGATCGCAGCCACCTCCACCACAAAGTTTCCACTGCCATCAACGTCGAAGAATACCGGCTGAAGCTGGTTGCCAATCGCTAGCTCAAGCGCAAAATTGCTCATCCGGATTCGTGAGCCACAGCTGGAGCCGTCCTGGGCGCAGGCGTTTATCGAGAGCTCCGGAGAATAGAAATTGAGTTTGAACTGTCCCACCATCTGACGCCGATCGTTGTCGCCCCAGAGACGCAGATAGCTACCGTCGATGACAGCACTCTTTGCGTGAATGTTGATATTGGCAGACCGGTCGTCACCAACCGCTACGTTCATCTGCATGCCAACATCCGCACGTTCTCCCATATAAACCGCCGTCGCCGGGCGACTCGAACAGGCACCAGTTCCGGGACCGGCGCCAGAATCCATGCAATCGTAACCCTGTCCGGCAGTAACTTTCGTACTGGCAGCAAACTCCAGAACCGCCTTGTTGGCGATTCCAATATCATTGCCATCCACTACATCAATTCGCCAGGGGTTGAGAAGCCTCCCCAGATTGACCGGACCTAAGGTCTCGCCGTAGTTGCTATTGGCCCCGGAGATGTAAAGGTGGTTCACCGTAATGTCGACATCACGTCCATCTGTACTCTTGATTCCCCCGATTCGAAAAATCCGTGCCTGCTCTCCGGAGGCATCCGGCTCATCCGTTCCATGGGAGAACTTGAAATTTTCCAACACCAGGCCGATGCCGGCTCCGTCAATCGCGGACATTTCAGTTTCCGAAAGGCCCTGAAGCTCTGCCTCAACATGCACGGGCACAGTCAGAACGGCCGCCATCATGAAAAGGACTCGCGCAGAAACGAGAAGCTGACTGAAAGCGGAACATTTCATAAGAAACTCCTTAGAACAGCCCCTTGCCACGGTCGATGTATTCGGTGCGGTAACGCTGGGTACCATAGAGTGCTTCATTGAGATTCACTTCAGTCGCTCCGTTCGGGATATTGAAGAACGCACCTGATGTTGCCCTGATGAAATCCTCCGGCGTGAAGTCTGTTTTCTTTACATCTTTCAGCCAGTCCAGATCCTTGGTCTGGAACGAAATAAAAGCACCATCGGCCGGCCCCGTGATTCGTCGCTCGCCGTTGACCTCACCGACTTCGCCTACCGGGAAGCTGTTGTAGATATCCAGGTCGAAGCAGGAGTCGATTCCCAGAACAAGACAGTCCTGGGCATAGACGTATATGTCACCGCCGGAACAGCTGAAAAAGGAACAATCGGGAACTTCAATGCGGGAACTTGATCCCCAGCCGATCAGGTTCTTTACCGACCATCGGGTAAAACCGCTAGCGCCCTCAAGAATGAAGCGCTCGCCATTTGGAATACCAATGTATTCGGCTCTTATGGGATCCAGCTCGCCAATGTTTGGATCACCCTCCGCGCCATAGACCAACTCAGCTTTGGTAGATAAGGGACTTCCACCCTCAAGGAGAGGCGTCAATAGAACAATCAGTTGATCAAACAGGTTACCGGAGGAGTTTGCCTGGGAGAGCCCCTCACCACGATCAATGATATCCACGTTTACATTGCCGGTCAGGGTTTCAATCTTGCCAGAGAGGACACCCATGGATTCGCCGAAGCCCAGACGGAAACCGACAACTTCTTCGGTCTCTTCGTCGAAGGCAAATTCCAGAAACGGATTCTGGATAGTAAAAGGGACTATCTCACCCTCGGCATAGGTGCTGCCATCTGGCTTGCGCTGTCTCGGGGCTTTGGGGTTGGCGTCAAAGTAGGCCTGATTGTTGATGTAGCCTAGGGCGAAATCCTCGATATAGACATCCGAAGTGCCCGGCTTTTCTCCCTCCCGTTCGTAACGGCCCATCTCCAGGACATCCACATTGGTCTGGATGTCGATATCCATTCCAAGAGTGACCCGGGTATAGGCAGTATTGTCGTTGGCATCAGGATGGTACTGGCGGTCAACCGAGACAAAGGCCTGGCCCGTGACTTCAGACATCTGCTGATCTGAAATCGGGCGCAGTTCGGCGCTGACCCCCGAGGCCAGTAAAGGCAGGAGGAGAAGCGAAGAAATTGTTTTACTCATAGTCACATCTCACCGCTGCCGCTTTTTATTGTTGGCGGCTGATTTAAAGATGACTGATGAGCGTCTCTGAGGCTGGCTTCGATTATTGATGTTGTTTTAGCCAGTTCTTTTACAGAAGTGTAACCCTGGTTACATGTTGTCACTGTGCGCAGCGTCATGGTTTTGGGATTTGCCGAATTTCAGGCAATAAAAAACCCCAGCATCGAGGATGCTGGGGTTTCGGTATTAAGAGCCTGACGATGACCTACTCTCACATGGGCAACGCCACACTACCATCGGCGCTGGTCTGTTTCACTTCTGAGTTCGGGATGGGATCAGGTGGT
>NZ_PSSX01000011.1 GCF_002933275.1 Marinobacter maroccanus | reverse complement strand
ACCATCTCGAGTTCGTGTTGTTGCGGGGACGGCTCTTTGAGCATGGGGCAGCCTCTGAAAAGTCGATGCCCCAATTACAACAAACCCCCGCCGTAATGGCGAGGGTTTGTCAGCAATCTGAGCTGCGTATGCAGCTGGCTGCTCTGGATACGGCGACTTCAGTGGAAGACATGGATATCCCTGGTTTTCGGCTTCATCCATTGAAGGGCAAAGACAAAGGCCGGTGGTTGATCAGGGTTAACGGAAATTGGCGCATGACGTTCGAATTCCAGGACGGCAACGCCTACATTCTTGATTATGAGGATTATCACTAATGACTATGCATAATCCGCCGCATCCCGGTGAATTCATTCGTGAGGTGTACCTGGAGCCTTTCGGTATCAGCTCTCGTCAGCTTGCTTCCAGTCTGGGCGTTTCACCCTCCACTTTGTCCCGGTTGCTCAAAGGGGATAGTGGCATTAGCCCTGAAATGTCTCTGCGGCTGTCCAAGGTTCTCGGGCGTACTCCTGAGAGCTGGTTGGCGATGCAAGATATGTATGACCTATGGGTGGCTCGCGGCACAGTCAATCTGGAGGGTATTCATCGGCTGGACTTCGAAGCAGCTTAACCAGTCTCTGGTTACACAGTCACTCCAATCCCCAACAAGGCCATTACCATGACCGTTGAACGTATTTCCACCAACAGCCGAATGAGCAAGATCGTGAAACACAACGGCACCGCTTACCTTTGCGGTCAGGTTGCCAAGGACCGTAACGCCGATATTCATACCCAGGTAACCGGGATGCTGGAGAAAGTGGACGAGCTGCTCGAGACCGCCGGTTCCAGCCGCGACAGAATCCTGTCGGCAACGATCTACCTGGCGGATATGGCCGATTTCCAGGCCTTGAACGAGGTGTGGGACAACTGGGTGCCCGAAGGTACGGCGCCGGCCAGGGCCTGCGTGCAGGCTCAGATGGCGTCGCCGGAGTTGCTGGTGGAAATCTCGGTGATCGCCGCTACCTCCTGAGGACAGTCGGGTAGATCTGGCGATTCGGCGGGCTGTGCAGTCGGCCGTTTATTTCTGGTATGGACAGGAGCACACCATGGCGTCCCCACTCGTAACCACTGAATGGCTGCAGGAAAACCTCGATAACGAACGGTTGGTTCTGATCGACGCCAGTATGGCCACAGTTATTGGCAAGGAGCCGATCGTTTATGATCAGCCGGTGTGGATACCGGGGAGTTACCAGATCGATCTGGAGAGAACGCTCTGCAATACCGAATCGTCCCAGCTCCATGCGTTTCCCACCGAGGAACAGTTCACGCAGGAAGTTCGCAGGCTGGGCATAACGCCTGAAAGCCTTGTGGTGCTTTATGACAACCAGGGAATCTATTCCGCTCCCCGGGCCTGGTGGATTCTGCGGTCGATGGGCCTGGAACAGGTATTCGTGCTGGATGGGGGCCTGCCGCAGTGGTTAGCGGAGGGGCGTGAAACGGTTTCGGCTCCGGTTCAGGGTGCGGCTTCCGCCGGCAGCATGGCGGGCCGTCTGGACCGTGAACGGGTTCGGGATTCCGCCTTCGTTCTTCAGCATCTGGACGACGAGCAAGTCGCAGTGATTGATGCGCGATCCCGGGCGCGCTTCCTGGCTCAGGCGCCGGAACCCCGCCCGGGGGTGCGTGGTGGCCATATCCCTAACTCCCTCAACCTGCCGTTTACCGAGGTACTCGACGGTTACCGGTTCAGGCCGGCCAGTGAGTTGGAGGCAATGTTCAAACAGCTTGCTCCGAACCTTCAGCCCGGAAACGGGCAGCAACTGGTGTTTTCCTGCGGTTCCGGCATCACCGCCTGCATCATTCTGCTGGCTGCCGAGCTGGCCGGGTATGACCAGCTCTCGCTGTACGACGGTTCCTGGGCGGACTGGGGCAGCGACGAATCGCTGCCGGTGGCTTGAGGCTGAGGGTTTTCGTTTATTCCGGGCTGTCAGGCCATGCGCTTCATGATCCGGTCTCCCAGCACATATTGATGCGCCAGGGCAGCCGCTACATGTAATCCGATCATGACCCACAACACGTTGGCCAGTATTTCGTGGACGTCTTCGCCGCTTTCTTCCAGCCATTCCACTTCCGGGCCGTAGCCAAAGACTGTCCAGCCGAAAAAGGTAACGGGATCGCCTTCGCCAAGAGACGTGGCCAGACCTGAAAGCGGCATCAGAATCATCAGGGCGTAAAGCGCAATGTGCCCCAGTTTCGCCATGGTGGCCCAGTGTGCGGGTGGTGACAGACGCGAGCGGTTCAGCCATCGCCAGAGGCCACGAAAGATCACCAGCCCGAAGATGGTCAGGCCCAGGCTTTGGTGCCAGGCCATGAGAGAGGCATCCGAGAGGGTGTGCTCCAGAGCTTCAAACCAGACTTCGCTGGCGAGCATAACCAGTAGCAGAACTGCCATTATCCAGTGCACAGCCCGGGAAACGGCACCATAACGGTTGTCAGAGTCCATCAATGTCATCGTGATTCTCCTTGATCAAATGGTGGCGGGGCACCTGAGCAGGCCCCGCGCTGGCTGCTGGTAGTCAGTCCCGGCGTCCGCCGCGAACCGGATCTCCATAATGGTTGAACTCCTGCTCCCGGATCAGGTTCTGCTCGGCATCCCGAAGCTGTACCCGGTAGGTGCCATCGGGAGTCTCGTCAACAGATACCTTCACGCCCGGGCCGAAGCGTCTGAGGGCGTGGCCATATGCCATGATGCGCATTTCTTCGGTGCTGTACTGTTTGAGGTCGGCGCCCATGGGTTTGCCGTTACGGCGATTCTCATAGCGATCCTCGTAGCGGTCGTCATCCCAGTAGTCGTTATCTGCTGATACAAGCAGGGGCGTGGCGCCGAGCAGTGCGGCGACGGAGAGCGCAGCAATGGTGGTGGTTTTCTTCATGGTCGAACTCCTTGGTTGGTGAAACCCATGACGGAATGTCATCGTTGGTCGGGAGTTATTGCACCAAGGAAACGTCGCAGAATTGTCTCGGTGACCCACCGACTTTGTCGCAACTTGTCGCAAGGCCGGGAATTGCGACGGTTTTTGACAAGATCGCGCCCAAGCGGGAAGTCGACTCCCCTATAATCAGGGCAGACGGTAATCCAACGGAGTAACGAGTGAGCGACTCTCCCACAATCCTGGTGGTCGATGACCACCGAGACATCCGCGATCTGGTCGGTCGCTATCTTCAGGAGCATGGCCTGCGGGTGCTGCTGGCGGATGGTGGCGACGCCATGAAGCGACAGTTGCGGCAGCACTCCGTTGACCTGGTTGTGCTGGACATCATGATGCCCGGCGATGATGGCCTCACCCTCTGCCGGCATCTTCGTGAGCACACCGGGTTGCCGGTGATTCTGCTGACCGCCATGAGCGAGGAAACCGATCGTATTGTCGGCCTGGAAATGGGCGCCGACGATTACCTCACCAAACCCTTCAACCCCCGGGAACTGCTGGCTCGGATCAAGGCAGTTCTGCGCCGGACCACAGCGCTGCCACCGCAACGAAGCCCCATGGCTGGGCAGTCTCTGACGTTTGAAGGCTGGACGCTGGATGTGGACCGTCATCAACTGGTTGATCCCGAAGGCGTCGAAGTCTCACTGAGTACTGCGGAATACAAACTTTTGCTCGCCTTCCTGGAGCACGCCGGCCGGGTGTTGTCCCGTGATCAGCTGATGGACCTGACCCTCGGCAGAGAGGCGGATGCCTTCGACCGCAGCATTGATAACCATGTCAGCCGCCTGCGCCGCAAGATTGATCCCGATGCCCGCAGTCCCAGGCTGATCAAGACGATCTGGGGCGGTGGCTACCAGTGGATTGCTGCAGTCGAAGGGGCTGAACAATGAGACTGTGGCCCCGGCGCGCCGGTGGGCAGCTGGCGCTGTTGTTGATTCTGGTGCTTTTGGTGGCCCAGATTATCACCATCGTTATTCTGGCTGGCGAGCGTCAGGGTGCGTTGCGCAGCGCCAGTCTGGAACACGTCCTCCAGCGGGTGGCCGATGGCTACACCCTGGCCGATACCACAGACCCGGAACGGCAGGAACGTATCCTGCGGGCACTCTCCAGCCCGACCCTGCGGCTTTCTATCGATTCGGCGCCCTATCTGACCGAGGATCGCGCCTCCGGCATGACGCGCCGGCTGGCCGAGGAACTGGATCTGCCGATGGCGCAGGTTCGAACAGCCATGGAGGCTGATGAAGACGACTGCCTGCCGGATCGCGATGAACATCGGGACCGTGAGCGGCATGACGATGAAGATGATGAGCATCACGAGTATGAGGAGCATCGTGACGGGGACGACCATCGGGATGACCGGCACGAATGTCCCCCGGTCCTGGCGGTTTCCCTGGCCTTGTCCTCCGGCCAATGGTTCAACGCCCGTGCCCGGCCACCGGCGCCCTCCTGGTTATGGTTAAAGGCCACGCTCACCAGTGTGGGGATTACCGCTGTGCTGCTCACACTGACCCTGTTGCTGGCGGTCCGTCGAATCCTGCGGCCAATGAACGAGTTGAGCCGGGCAGCCCACGCTTTTGGGCGGGGTGAGAAAGTCCGGATTCCTGAAAAGGGGCCCGAGGATGTCCGTGAGGTTACCCGCGCCTTCAACCAGATGCAGGATCAGGTTGGCCGGGCCCAGGAAGACCGGGCACGACTGCTGGCGGCCCTGGCCCATGACCTCAGGACTCCCATCACCTCCATGCGGCTGCGGGTGGAAATGCTGCCGGAAGGCGAGGACAGGGATCGTCTTCTCGCTTCCCTCATGGAAATGCAGCATCTGGCCGAAGCCACCCTCGATTTCATCCGGGGCACCACCACCGAAAAGCACCGACGGTATGACCTGGCCACCCTGCTGGACAGCCTTTGCGGTGATCTCCAGGAAATGGGTCTGGCGGTTCACTGCCAGGACAGCCCGAGGTGCGTGCTCCAGGGCCAGCCTGAAGCCGTCAAACGAGCCCTGCGTAATCTCATTGAGAACGCGGTGAATTATGGCGAGCAGGCGGAGGTGATGCTGGAAACCAGAGAGTCAGAGGCGGTTGTCACGATTGTTGACCAGGGGCCGGGTATTCCCGAAGCGGAACGGGAGCGGGTTTTCGAGCCATTTTACCGGCTGGAACACTCACGCAACCGTGAAACCGGTGGCGCAGGACTGGGCCTGGCCATTGCACGCACTCTGATTCGGGGTATGGGTGGCGAAGTCCGGCTGGGTGCTGGCCCGGGAGGACAGGGTCTGCAGGTTTCGGTGACCCTGCCCAAAACCGGGTAAGTCCTTTCAGAACAGCACTTCCGCCCGTGCAAATCCCAGGGCGTCCAGTGCCTCGACGGTCGCATCCAGGTTTGCGTAGCTGCAGACATGATCGTCGTCAGAGACCAGGAAAAAGGTTTTCCCTTCAATATCCTTAAAGAGTATGACCCATTCGTGCGCATTAGAGGGAGATCGCACGATTTTTACAGAATCAACGCGGTTTTCTTCCCTGCGCACTCTAATTTCATGTTCTTTCATCGTTCATTCTTCTGTTAACGCCATTGATCGGCCTTAATGCATTGCCAGCTCAGTCTTGCCAACTGCCAGGCTTGGGCGTGGTAAACCGCTTAACCTTATCCGGCGACGCACAGCTGGGGTTCATTTGTTCATCGGTCAGTAAAAGGTAGTTGTCCCGGTGGGCTGTTCCGAGAGGAACGCCCTTTTCGGTGTTGAAACAGGATAACTCATGTCTGTCTGCAACAATCAGGTAGCTGGCCTCCGTGTCTCTCATCCACAGCCACGCGTTGCGGTTTTCCTGTTCCAGACTGCTGAAGTAGCTGAAATGGGTGAAGTCCCGCCTGGAGAACAGAATGAATTGTTCCCGGAAGTCGATCATGCCGAGCTGTCCGCCGGGCGGGATCTGCTGTTCTGCGGCGGCCAGAACGTTGCGAGGGGTTCGAAGCGGCTCAAGAATTTGATAGCCCCAGGTGCCCAGCAACAGCCAGGTGAGCATCATTGCAGCAAACCACCGCCCCAGCGCCCGTGAGCGCCAGAGTCCAAGCAGGCTGACTAGCCAGACCAGCCCTACGACGAGGACAAACGTCCCCGCCGCATGCAGTTTGGCTGGATCGGTGCTGTAGTCGGCCACTTTTTCAACCAGTTTGGGGTGGTCGTTCCAGGCCAGGATGCCAACCGTTATCAGCGCGATACCGACCAGGAACTGCAAGCTTGTCAGTATCGGCGCAAACCAGCCCGCCGGTTTCTGGCTGCTGAGTAGCGGGGCGAGAATCAGCGCCAGCATGGGCAACGCCGGCAACAGGTAAACACCGCGCTTGCCGGGGCTGAGGCTGAAGAACACGATGACCAGGGCAATCCAGCCCAGAAGCACCGGAATCATCGGGCGGTAACGGGCGGTTTCGGACAGGGGCCGGATCAAGGCCAGCAGCAACAATGGCAGAGGAAACCAGAGCGAGGGGATCACACTGGTGAGGTAGTAGTACCAGGGCTGGATATGGCCCCATGAGTCGGCATAGCGCTCGCCGGTCTGCTTGAACAGGATGTTGTTCCGGTAGGCCAGGGCCTCTTCGGTGCCGAGATGGTTGACGTACAGCACCATGGGGATCAGCCAGGCGGCAACCACGGCCAGCATGGCCAGCGGACCCAGTGCGCAGCGCCAGGTGAGTGTGCCACTGAACAGAGCGCGATCGCGAAGCTTCATGACCACAATGGGAATGAGCATCAGCGCCGGCAGGAAGCCGACCCCTTTGGTGATGATTCCGAGCCCCATAAACGCCCAGCCGACAAAGTACCAGCCCCAGGCGGGCCCGGTGAAAAAGTGCCGGATCAGGCCGTAGCAGGCAACGGCAATCCAGCAGGCGACCATGGCATCGATCTGGGCTTTCTGGGCCTGGATTACGAACTGTGGCGCAAGCATCAGCAACATGACCGCAATGGCGCCGGTGCGTTGGTTCCACAGGCGGGCGCCCAGATCAAAGACCAGGCCCAGTGTCAGCAGGCTGCAAAGCGCATTGGGCAGCAGGAATGCAATTTTCAGGTTGCCGGTCAGCCAGTAGAACAGGGCGATACTCCACATGAACACCGGTGGTTTGTCCGGGTAGAACTCGCCGCCGCGCATGGGGATCAGCCACTGGCCGGAGGCCACCATTTCCCGGGCCACTTCCGCGAATCGCGGTTCGTCGGCAGGCCAGGGGGAGCGTAGTCCGATACCGGTAAAAATCACGACCGCGGCAAAGGCCAGCAATACCAGCAGGAGTTGATTGCGGGACAGGTTGAACACGGTTTCCGGCAGGTGACGAACGAAAGGTGATGCAGGCATGGGTCGGTCTCAGAGAGAGTCGGAAACGGAATCGGCCAGGGTTCTGGCCTTCTGGCTGTGATAGAGAAAGGCGCCAATCAGCGAGGCGAGAATAAAAAAGCCGATGCTCACGGCAAGTTGATAGGCATTGGCATTGCCAATACCGGCACCGGCCAGGGCAAACACCAACATCTGGGGCAGATAGCCCAGGGTACTGCCAACCAGGAACGGGTAGAAGCGGATCCCGGAGCAGCCTGCCACCAGGTTGGTCACCAGGTTACTGCCCACCGGTAGCAAACGGACCATGAGGACTTTCAACAGCGTCTGCTCCCGGAACAGTCGATCGAACTGCTGCATCCGGTGGCTGAATCGCCGGCTCAACGGGGTCCGCAGCAGCCAGCGGGCGGTCAGGAAGCAGCCAGTGGCGCCAATGGCGGCGGCCAGAGTCGACAGCAGCGTCCCGTTGAGCCCGCCGAGGGCGAAACCCAGCACGAAGGCGACTAACTGGCGTGGAGCGCCGAGGCCGGTAAACAATGCACCGGCCAGGGTAATCACCACTAATCCGCCGACACCATGGCTGTGAAGATAGCTCGCCACTTCGTTCTGGTCGGCAATGAAGTCGAGCCAGCCGTTATGGATGGTTAAATAGCCGACCAGAACCAGCGCGGCGAAGGCCAGCCAGCGGGAACCGGTGATCATGTCAGGAGCGCTCCGCTGGCGCCGCCTGGGGATCAGCCTGCGCCGCACTGCTGATGACAGGAACCCGGGTACGGTGCAGCAACCAGAGCACACCGAGTAGATCCAGGATGCCAGCCCAGGTCCGGTTCCAGGCGTTGTACTTTGATATGCCAGCAATGCGTGGCCGGTGGTTCACTTCCACGATGGCGATGTCGCCACCGACACCCCGAACCAGGGCCGGGATGAAACGGTGCCCGTGGTCGAACCAGGGCAGCTTCAGAAAGGTTTCCCGGGGAAACAGCTTCAGGCCACAGCCGGTATCGGGCACGCCATCATGAAGCAGGGCATCCCGCACGCGATTGGCCAGGCGGGACTGGAAGCGTTTCCAGGCGGTGTCCTTGCGATTCTTGCGATAGCCGGCAATGCAGAAATCCGGATTCCGCATGGTGTTGGCTTTTTGCAGCATGGCGGGAATGTCGGCCGGGTCGTTCTGGCCATCGCCATCCATGGTCACGATCAACCTGCTCCGGGCCTGGCGGATACCCGATGCCAGGGCACCGCTCTGGCCGATGCTGCGCTCGTGGCGGATGGTTAACAACCGGCCACCGAGGGCCCGGGCTGTCCGCACCGCGGTATCCAGCGTTTTGTCGGTGCTGCCATCATCCACCAGCACCACCTCAAAACCGTGGTAGTCCCGCATTACCCCGTAAGCCTCGGTCAGCAGGGTGGCAATGTTGGCTTCTTCATCCTTGGCCGGGATAACCAGCGACAGAGTTCTTTCCTGACCCATGTAACGACATCCTCGAAAACGGAATATCAATCGGGCCGTTTTATGGCCCTGTTCTACTGGGTCGAAGTATCCTCCTCAAACCTTAAAGCAACCTTAAGCCTGCTTGCGACGGAACGTCGCACGGGCCGGCAGCCAGATGCTGACGCACAGCCCCGGGTTGCCATCCGGCCGGTCGCTCAGGGTGAGCTGGCCACCATGAAGTTCCGCGATGCGCCGGGCGATGGCAAGCCCGAGACCCGCCCCGCCACCGAGTCGCTGGTCCAGGCGGACAAAGCGGCTCAAAGCTCGCTCGCGGGCCTCGGCGGGTATGCCCGGGCCCTGGTCGCATACGGTGATGTGGTATCCCTCGCCGGAGGGCTTCAGGTGCGTCTCGATGCTTGTGTGTTCGGGGCTGTACTGGATGGCGTTCGCCAGCAGGGAACGCATGAGGGTGTTGATCAGCGCGCTGTGACAGCATACCAGAGCCTGGCCGGCATCATCCTGGAGCACAGGGTCGATGTCCTTTTTCAGGGCCAGCGGTGCCACATCGGCGATGCTCTGCTCCACAATCGCGGACAGGTTGTGGTATTCCGGGGTGAAATCAGCACCGGAGTCGACCCGGTTGAGCAGCAGCATCTGCTCGACCAGGTGCACCATTCGGTCGACAGACTGGATCAGGTCGCCGTATTGCTCAGGGTCGTTTTCGTAGACTTTTTCCAGGTTCAGTCGCAGAGCCGTCAGCGGCGTTCGCAACTCATGGGCGGCGTCGGCGGAGAACCGCCGTTCCCGCTCCAGGGCCTGGTTGAGGCGTCTGAGCAGGCCATTCACCGCCTGCACCAATCCCGCAACTTCCTTCGGTGCCTGTCGGTCGTCCAGGGGGTGGATGTTTTCCGGGGCCATGTTACGTACTGGCTTCTCAAGCTTTCTCAGTGGCTGGAAGCCCACCTGGATCGAAACCAGCACCGCCAGAGCAAGCACCGGAAGCACGATCAGGAAAGGCAGTACGTTGCCGAGAGCGATTTCCTGGCTGAGTTCGTCCCGGACATCTTCACGCTGGGCCGTGCGTATCCAGAAGCCGGTTGCCGGATCTTCAAGAGTGAAGGTTCGCCATTGATACCCTGCCACTTCCTGCCAGCCGAAGCCGCGCTCAAGGCCCTGCGAATCGTTGGCTCGGAGGGTATCGAGAATCGGCTCAAGGTCTGGTGACCAGACCTCAAAGGCAAGTTTTCGCTCGTATTTGTGGCCAGCGCCGTCCGGCAGAATTTCGTTCTCTTCCTCGTCTCCCTGATAGGCGCTATCCGGCAGTTGGAGTGTTTTTTCCAGAGTGTGGGAGATCTGCTCAATGGATTGTGTGGAAGACAGATGCTCAACCAGGCCCTGGACAATGCGGGTGCTCTGAGCAAGCTCCGCATCGAAAAGCTCCTCCAGTTGATGGTCGCTGACGTAAAAGCCCCAGCCGGCGGCGATCAGTGTGATGAAGAAGACGGTGCTGGTGATCAGAAGGATCAGTTTGCGGGTCAGGCTCATTCCGGAGAAACCTCCGCCGCGGCCTTGCTGTCCAGCATGTAGCCAACGCCACGGACGGTGCGGATGGTCTGTTTGCCAACGCGCCGGCGCAGATGATGTACATGTACCTCAAGAGCATTGCTTTCCGCGCCCTGCTCCCAGCCATACAGTTGCTCTTCCAGCCTGCGACGGGTCGCCACCTGGTCCGGATGGCGCATCAGGTAGTGCAGAATCTGGAATTCGCTGCGCGGCAGGGCCGTCGTTTCGGTCCCCAGCTTGAGCTGGCCGGAGTCCGGATCCAGAATCAGCCTGCCCACCTGTAAACCGCCTGTCCGGACACCTGCTCCGCGTCGCGTAACGGCCCGGATTCGGGCTTTGAGTTCCGCCATGGCGAAGGGCTTGGTCAGGTAGTCGTCAGCACCCGCGTTGAGTCCCTGAAGTTTTTCGTCCAGATCTCCGCGAGCGGTGAGGATGATTACCGGCGTCTCAATACCCTGGCTGCGAACTTTTTTTACGATATCCAGCCCGTCCACCCGGGGCAACGTCAGATCCAGGATAGCCAGATCGAAGCTGTCGTTCAGGAGTGCATTGAGCGCCTGCTGGCCGTCATCCAGCCAGTCAACGGTGTTCTGCTCGTCGCGCAACATACCCAGCATGGTGTTGGCCAGCAGATGATCGTCCTCAATCAGCAATATTCGCATACAGCAGGAATCCGGTTGGTTTTCAGCTTAGCGGGTGATCTTTGGATGCATTGTAATCGATACCGCCGTTTTTGCTTTTGCCCTGGAAGCTGTTCGCCGTATTTCCAGATGCTGGCTCCAGCAGGAAAAGGCGGTAGCGCCGGTTTTCCATGATTGGCCTGGTGATGTCCCCGAGGCGCCTGAGCATGGCTGTGTTGCCTTTCTGTACGGCTAGTACCATGGGTTCCTGCAGGTTGTCCGACTCAAGTCGATCGATAAAAGCGTCCTGCACAATGCCATGGGCCTCGCCACGACTGTAGAAACGTGCCGAGAAGGGGGGCTTGCCCAGGTAAAACAGATTGTCTGCGCTCATGCTGGGGAGTTGATCGACTTGCGTGACCAGATCCCGCTCGGTTTTCAGTTGCTCCGGGTGCAAGGTAAGCCAGGCTGCGGCGGCCATCCCCATCATGGGGATCGTCAACACGGCGGCCAGGCTCGAGGCCGGCATCGGGCGGGTAAGCTCCCTCGGCCAGAGGCTCGATGCCAGCACGGCAAGAAACGGCAAACCCGGAAGCACGTAGGTCCAGAGGATGTTGCCAGATAAGGTAAAAAAGATTGCCGGGCTCAGCGCGGACGCCAGAACGAGTCCGCCCACGCCTTGCTCAACCGACTGCCACTGCTGTTGTGCAGGTTGGTGGCGCCAGCGGCTTACGCCAAAAGCAACAATCGCGATCAGGCCCCAGGGGAAACTGGCGGCCACCAGGTATAGCCAGATGGTGCCCCGGGTAAACTCGTGTGCGTTGCCATACAGATCGCCTTGCCAGCTACTGACCAGGAATCGTTTGATGTGCTCTCCGACAATGAAGTAATCGAGAAATCCAGGTGTCTTCAGCTCGGCGAGGACATACCAGGGGGCTGCAATGACCATCATCAAAAGTAAACCGCGGAGCCAGGGCAGTTGCCGCCATAGAGCCAGCCAGCGTCGGGTCGTCGCAACCCAGAGAAAAACCGGCAGCCCGGTCAGAACCAGAATCAGCGGGCCCTTGGCGAGCAGGCCGATGGCAAGGCCGATAAAGAAGAGCCAGCCCCACACCATCGGGCCGCCCTGAAGACGAATCACAAGACTGGTCAGCACCAGCGTCGAACCCAGGGCAAGAAACGAATCGGTCATCACCGTTCCCGCCGTCAGAAAGCCCAGGGCCGTTGTGGCATAGATCAGGGCCGCCCAGAGACCGGCCGACGTGGCCGCTTCGCTGTTGCGTTCAGGGTGCAGGTAACGACGCAGAGTGAAGACCAGATAAACGATGACTGCATTTGCCAGCCAGGAGGGCAGTCTGCCCGCGAACTCAGACACACCCAGCAATTTGAACGACAGTGCCTGCGCCCAGAAAGACAGTGGAGGCTTGCCCCAGAACGGTACTCCGTAGTCGAACCAGGGGGTTATCCAGTCGCCGGTCTCCGCCATAATCCGGGCAATCTCTGCATAGCGTGGTTCCGTGGTGTCTGCCAGAGGCAGTATCGCCGCCAGTCCAAGCCGGGCCGCCAGCACTGCAAACAATAGCCACAGCAGAGTGTTAATGTTTCTGGTCATTTCCGGCTACTCGCAATTGGGTTAGAAGCGGCTGGGCAATATCGTCGCTGTCTTCGGCAACAATAAAGACCGGGCGCTGTTTGGTCTCCATGTAGATGCGGCCGACATACTCCCCCAACAGGCCAACACACAGCAGCTGAACCCCGGAGAGGAACGTGATCACGGCAATCATGGAGGCGTAACCCGGGGTGGATATGCCGAAAACCAGTGCCCGGATAACTTCCCAGGTGCCGAAAAAGCCCCCAGCGCCGGCCGCAAGCAGGCCGAGAATCAGGGCAATCCGCAGGGGGCGGGTGGAAAAAGAGGTGATCCCTTCCATCGCTAGGTGCAGGAGTTTCAGGTAGTTCCACTTGGTTTTGCCTGCCAGGCGTGGGTCACGATCAAATTCGAGAGTCACAGTTGGCATACCAACCCACGCGAACATGCCTTTCAGGTAGCGGTTGCGCTCGGGTAACCGGTTGAGGGCATCCACGGTGCGCCGGCTCATCAGTCGGAAGTCTCCGGTATCGACCGGTATCGATGCGTCACTTATGTGGTTGATCAGGCGATAGAAAATGCTCGCAGTGGTACGTTTCAGCCAGCTTTCACCAGCCCTGGACCGTCGTTTCATCAGCACGACGTCTGCACCCTTTTGCCATGCCTGAACCATCCTCGGGATCAACTCCGGCGGATCCTGGAGATCGGCGTCCATCAGCACCACGGCATCGCCACGTGCGCTCTCGAGGCCCGCGGTAACGGCAGCTTCCTTACCAAAGTTCCGGGAGAGCTGAACCACCCTGATTCCGGAGTAACGGTCCCTGGCCCGAAGCAGCTGGGCAACAGAGTTGTCCCGGCTGCCATCGTCCACGAACAGCAGCTCAACCTGGCCCGGCAGTTGGCGGCACACGAAATCCAGCCGTTTCAACAGTGTCGGAATAACATCGGCTTCGTTATGAACCGGAATAATGATGCTCAGCACCGGGTTACTGAACGTTGATTGTCTGTTCTTCATGGAAAACAAACCTCTGTGCAAAGAGATAATTGGCAAAGGCAATCAGGGCGGTCGTGATTATTTGTGAGGGAGCGACGCTGAGGCCCGCAATCAGGAGTAGCGAAAAACCCGCGAGATTGAGAACCCAGCCCAATGCAGCCCCGGTGAGATATCGCGGCAAGGCAACTCTGTGGGGCAGATCGGAACAAAAAGCGTAGCGATGTTGGCCAAAATAATTTGCCAGCAATCCAACCGCAGCGCCTGTGGCGGTTGCGAAAACGGCGTTCAGTCCCCAACCGATCAAGACCAGCATGGTCAGCCAATGGAAAAGGGTGGCAACGCCACCGGCCAGCAGGAAACGTGGCAATCTGCCCCAGCGGGTTGACCGAAATAACGGGAATCTCATACAGCCTCACTTCAGAACCCGGGCGTTATCGAAAGAATCCGAATGATGGTCGGCACCTTACCGGGCCATTCTTAAGCAAGCCTTAACCGCGCCCTCTGAAAAACCTTAAGCCCGCCTTAAGGTTTCTCCTCGCCCTCCTTAAGCCTGGTTTAAGGCTTTGCTCTTAATCTGGCAGTCGTGATCAAAGCGCCCACGGGGAGCGAAACTGGAGAGCCCATATGACAGACCCGCTGATGATGTCCACATGTTGTCCCCCGGATTCCGGGGAGGTGGTTCCGGTCATCCGTTGTGCCGGTCGCTGGTTTAATGAGATCCGTCCTGACACGGCAATGGCCGAGACGGTTGCGGGTTTTATTCGCCGCCGCTTCCTGCACGCCTATGGCGCCGAGCCTTCTCTGCGCATACCGGCGCTCCTGGCCCTGACCACGGCTCAGGGCAGCCTTCTGGCAGCGGTAGGCGTCCGCAACGCCGCGCTGGAAAGACTGTTTCTGGAGGACTACCTGTCGGTACCGGTGGAATCGGTGATGCCGGTTGCGGGTGTCGAACGTCACCGAATTGCTGAGATTGCCCATCTGGCCGGCGTCGAGGCCGGCGTCAGCCGCTTTCTGTTTGCCTCGCTGTCGGTGTGGCTGGATGGGGCCGGCTACGACTGGGTCGTCTGCACCGGCACGGATCAGCTGCGCAACAGTTTTCATCGCCTGGGTATTGCCACCGAGGTTCTGGCCACGGCTGACCCTTCCCGGTTGCCCGATGGCGGTGCCGGCTGGGGGCGCTACTACGATCATCATCCGGTGGTGATGGCCATTCGTGTCGCCGACGGCATGGCTGCCCTCCGAAGCGCGGGTCTGCTCAGGCTGGTTCAGTCCGTTGAGGCGGAGGCCCCTCAGGGAGAAACGATGGCAGGAGGTTCCTATGGCCACATTGCCTGAACTCCTGGCGCACCGCGCGAGCAGCCATCCTTCCCGTACGGCTCTCCAGGGGCCGGAGTCGGCTTTCAGTTATGGCCAGATGATGCAGGCGGCAAGCGCCCTGGCTGACCAGCTGACCCGACTGGGTGTCCGCCGGGTCGGTTTGTGCGGAGACAATACCGTTGCCTGGATTCTCGCGGATCTGGCCTGTTTGCTGGCCGGTGTGGTGTGTGTGCCTGTGCCGGTGTTTTTCTCGCGGTCCCAGACGGAACACCTGACTGAGCGGGCAGGCCTGGATTGTCTGTTGTCTGCGGCCGCAACCGACGGCGGTGAGCACATTGGCCATGGCGTCTGGTTGAAGCATCTGCCGGTGTCTGTTGCCGGAGCCTGGATGCCGGAGCAGACCGCGAAAATCACCTTCACCTCTGGCAGTACCGGCACCCCCAAGGGCGTTTGCCTGTCGGTGGCGCAGATGACAGCCACTACGCTGGCATTGAAGGAGCGGCTGGCAGGTATCGAGCTTGAACGGCACCTTTGTATCCTGCCGCTGGCCACACTACTTGAGAATATCGCCGGGGTTTATCTTCCGTTGCTGATGGGCAGCACGGTGGTCGTCGCGCCCCTGCATGACCTTGGGATGACCGGCAGTAGTGGACTGGATATCGGGCAGCTGGTGCAGGGCATCAACGAGCACCGGCCCCAATCCCTGATTCTGGTGCCGGAACTGGCCATGGCCCTGGTAGCTGCGGCCGAACAACATCATTTGAATAGCGATTCCTTTCGGTTCCTGGCGGTTGGTGGCGGACGGGTTTCATCTGATTTGCTGGCCCGGGGCCGTGTTGCCGGCCTGCCACTGTACGAGGGTTATGGCCTTTCGGAGTGCAGTTCGGTGGTCGCACTGAACGTACCCAACAGCGAACGCGAGGGGTCGGTGGGCAAACCGCTTTCCCATATTCGGGTCCGGGTGGATGAACGTGGCCACATTCTGGTGGGTGGCAACACCCACCTGGGCTATCTGGGCGATGAACCTGCTGGCGATGAGTGGCTGGATACCGGTGATCTGGGTGCCAGGGAGCCAGAGGGTTTCCTGTCGGTGAGCGGTCGTGCCAAGAACCTGCTGATTACCAGCTTTGGTCGCAATATCAGCCCGGAGTGGCTGGAGAGTGAGCTGATTCAGGCGCTCGGTGCGCGTCAGGCGGTGGTGTTTGGCGATGGCGATCCCCGCCCCTCGGCCCTGCTGGTAGTCCAGGACGGCCGCTCGCCCGAAGCGCTGCGCACACAACTGGACTCGCTGAATGACACCTTGCCGGACTATGCCCGGCTGTCCGGGGTTTATATCCGCCGGCAGCCTCTGAGCCAGGCTGAAGGTCATGTAACTGCAAACGGACGGCCTGTACGCCAGCAGATTCAGGCCGACCTGCCGACGCTGCTTGCAGGCGCATTTCCGGTTTTCATGAATCTTTCCGACTCAAAATCCGATTTCTCAAACACGCCAGGAGGATCTTTCATGGCATTTTTCGATCGACTGCAGTCCGAGACTGCGCAAGCCCGAGCCCACGTGACGGGCGCACCCGTGATTGAGGCTATCCGCGAAGGCCGTTTCGACCTGACCGGCTACACCTGGTTTCTGACCCAGGCCTATCATCACGTGAAGCACACCGTACCGTTGATGATGGCCTGCGGTGGCCGCCTGCCTGAGCGTCTGGAATTCGTGCGCAAGGCGCTGGTGGAATACATTGACGAGGAATACGGCCACCATGAATGGATCCTCAACGACCTCGCGGCCTGTGGGGAAGATAAGGATGCCATCCGTCATGGCACCCCCGATACCTCCATCGAACTGATGGTCGCTTACCTTTATGACCGCATTAACCGCGGTAACCCGGCGGCGTTCTTCGGTATGGTTCAGGTGCTTGAAGGCACGTCGATTGAGCTGGCCACGCCGCTCGGTGAGGCGATCCAGAAACAGCTCGGACTGCCGGATGAGGCCTTCAGCTATCTGTACTCCCATGGTGCCCTGGATCAGGAGCATTTCGAATTTTTCCGCAACCTGATGAACGAGATCACCGATCCCGATGACCAGCAGGCGATCATCGAAGCCGCGCGCATGGTCTATCGGCTCTATGGCGATATGCTGCACAGCATTCCTGTCGTTCCTGTTTCCGTTTCTGGGCCAACGAACCGCAAGGGGCAGCGCCATGAGGCTGCATGATCGGGCGTTTCTTCTGCTGGGTGGCACCGGCGGTATTGGCAAGGCGCTGGTTGAACCCCTGGTGAGAGCCGGCGCCCGGGTGATTGTCGCCTCCCGGCATCCGGAAAAGCTTGAGCACCGTGAAGGTGTCTCGCTCGTTCACCTGGATCTGGCGGCGTCCGACCTCGACCAACAGCTGGTTCGTCTCAGTGACGCCTATCCAGGCATCGATGGGGTGATCCACTGCGCCGGCCAGAATCGCTTTGCCAGCCTGGAGAATATGGCAGTCAGCGAACTGGACGCCCAGATCGCCGTCAATCTCCGGTCAGCGATGATCGTGGCCAGGCACTTTACACCCAGGTTTGAAAAAGCCGGCCAGGGTGCCCTGGTATTCGTGGGGTCCACCTTTGGCAGCATCGGTTTCCCCGGTTACACCGCCTATTGCGCCAGCAAGTTCGGGCTGCGTGGCTTCACCGAAGCGCTTCGACGGGAACTGGCCGATACCCCGGTCCAGGTCATCTATGTGGCGCCCCGGGCTACCGCCACGGACATGAATCCAGAGGCAGTAAACGAACTTAACCGGGCCCTCGGCAATACCATGGACGCGCCTGAAGCCGTGGCTTCGCAGATTCTTGCCGCCATGGAAAATGACGATCGCCGGCGCTTCCTGGGCTGGCCGGAAAAGCTGTTTGTGGTGATCAACGGCATCCTGCCCAGACTTGTCGATAAGGCCATGCTGAAGCAATTGCCGGTCATCCGGCGGTTTTTGAATTCGGGAGTGTTGTCATGAAACGATTGCTATTGGTGATCCTGTGTCTGGCGGCCCAGCCACTCTGGGCGGCGGCTCTTGAGACCGAACTGGCCGATATCCAGCATCGCTGGGCGGAGATCCAGTATCAGGTACCGGAGGACGAGAAGGAGAAAGCCTTTGAAAGACTGGCCAGCGAGGCAGAACAGTTCGTCGCCCACTATCCGGACCGGGCAGAGCCATTGATCTGGCAAGGTATTGTGCTCAGCACTTACGCCGGCGCCAAGGGCGGCCTTGGGGCATTGGGGCTGGTCAAGGATGCCCGTAAATCACTGGAGGCGGCATTGGCTATTGATCCCGGTGCACTGGATGGCTCGGCCTACACATCGCTGGGTAGCCTCTATTATCAGGTGCCCGGCTGGCCTTTGGGCTTCGGGGACGACGACAAGGCCCGACAGTATCTGCAGAAAGCGTTAGCCATCAATCCCGATGGCATGGATGCCAATTTCTTCTTTGGTGATTTTCTGCTGGACCAGGGCGAGCCGGAACGGGCCCGAAGCTATCTGCAAAAAGTTCTGGAAGCGCCCGGCAGGGCCGGACGGGACGTCGCCGATGCCGGTCGGCGGGAAGAAGCCAGAAGTCGGCTGGACGCACTCTGAACCATCGCTTGCGGAAGGATGCTTGCTTCCTGTCAGCGTGGGCTACACTCTCTTATGAGCAGGGGTGATTCGTCCGTTGGGAGGACATGGTGTCCAAGGCGTCAAGGTCCGGTAACGGGCAGCAAACCGGTTTGTCTGCCCGTTTTTTCCAGAAACTGACCTCAGGGGTTCCTGGAGTCCTCTTCGTTTATTGGGTGAGTTCGGAACGAGATTCCCACCGCTGTCCCTTCATTAGCGAACATGTGCAGTCGCTTTTTGGCATTGAACCCTCGGATCTGAGCGATAACGCGGATCCGATTTTTGCAATGATCCATCCTGAGGATGTTGATGCCGTCATGGAAAGTATTCGCGCCTCGGCGGATACTTTGAAGACCTGGAGCTATCGGGCCCGGCTGATGTTGAAGCATGGCGGTTACGAGTGGTTTGAGGTTAACGCGGAGCCCGAGCGCCAGCCCGATGGCAGCACTCTCTGGTTCGGCCAATTCCATAACATTCAACACTACAAGGACCTGGAGCAGAGCCTGCGCGAGAGTGAGGCGGAGTTTTCCTTCCAGGCCGGTTTCCAGCGGCTGATTGCCCGCCTGTCCACCGAATTCATCAACCTTGGTTTTGGCACCATTGATCAGTGCATTGATGAACTGCTGCGATCCATTGGACTGTTTTTCAAGGTAGACCGGGCCTACCTGTACTGTTTTACCGAAGACTATTCCGTGATGACCAATACCCATGAGTGGTGCAGGGATGGTGTGCCCGCCCTGATCGACACCCAGCAGCAGGTGTCGATCGAGAATTTTCACTGGTGGCAGGAACAGATTGAGGGGATGGTCAGTGGCAGCCGGGTGGTGTTTATTGAAGATGTCGACCGGCTGCCCCGGGAAGCTGCACCCGAGCGGGCGCTGCTTCAGGAACAGGGAGTGTCCTCCATGTTCTGCGTGCCTATTCGGGTACGCGGACGGGTGACGGGCTTTTTTGGCGTCGACTCCCTTCGCCGAAGAACCTGGCGTCTGGATCAGGCCGATCTGTTGATTATCGTCTCCGGTCTGTTGTCGGGTGCCCTGGAGCGCAATCGTCTGGAAGAAGAGCTGCTGAACCAGTCGATTCGTGATCCCCTGACCGGCCTGCACAATCGCCGTTACCTGATGCCAAGGCTGGATGAAATGCTGGGTCGGAGCAACCGTCGGGGAGAGCGTTTCGCCCTGGCGATCTTCGACATTGATCACTTCAAAAAGATCAACGACTCCATCGGACACCTCGGCGGTGACTATATCCTGCAACGGTTTGCCGACATTCTGGTGAGCCAGACCCGTTCCATGGATGTGGTGGCCCGCTTCGGAGGGGAAGAATTCATTGTTGTCTTCAGCGCTGTGGAGCACGGCGATGTGCGGCAGCTTGTGCAGCGAATTCTCGAAGCCGTGCATGAGGAGAGCTTTATTTTTGATGACGAGGAGATACCCGTGACGGTCAGTGCGGGTGTGGCCGGAATAGAAGAGTTTGTTGACCGCCCTGCAACGCCGGATGCCCTGATCGCAGGGGCGGATTACCGACTTTATCTGGCCAAGCAGGCAGGGCGGGACTGTCTTGTTGATGTATCAGGAACATTGCGCATATAAAAAAAGATCATTTCACCTCATATTACCAAATAGTATATCCTTAGATTAAAAGTGATATTTGGATCATCCAGAGGTGACGTCATGAGCAACCCGATCGTTCAGCATTTTTTTGATGAACCCACCAATACATTCAGTTATGTGGTGCGTGACCCGGACAGCCAGGCCTGCGCCATTCTCGATTCGGTCCTGGATTTTGACTACGCCGCAGGACGCACCGATGTGCGCTCGGCTGATGAGATTATTGAGTACATCCGCAGCAACGACCTGAAGGTCGAGTGGATTCTGGAAACCCACGTACACGCGGATCACCTGTCTGCGGCGCCCTATCTGCATGAGAAGCTCGGCGGCAAAACCGGTATCGGTGCGCACATTCGCGACGTTCAGGAAATATTTGGCAAGGCGTTTAATGCCGGCACCGAGTTCCAGCGTGATGGCAGTCAATTCGATCAGCTGTTCCGGGAAGGCGACACCTTCGCCATTGGCGGCCTTGAGGGGCGTGTTCTGCATACGCCTGGCCATACGCCTGCCTGTCTCACCTATGTGATCGGTGATGCAGCCTTTGTCGGTGACACTCTGTTTATGCCGGACTTCGGCACGGCCCGCTGTGATTTCCCGGGCGGTGATGCCCGCACCCTTTACCAGTCTATCCAGAAGGTTCTGAGTCTGCCGGCCGAAACCCGTATTTTCCTGTGTCACGACTATAAGGCGCCCGGCCGTGATGAGTACCAGCATATGACCACGGTGGCGGAGCAGCGGGAAGCAAACATTCATGTCCATGAAGGCGTTTCCGAAGAAGAGTTTGTGAAAATGCGGACCGAACGGGATGCCACCCTGGATATGCCCCGGCTGATTCTGCCTTCGGTACAGGTGAACATGCGCGCAGGCCATATGCCGCCGGCCGAAGACAATGGTCAGGTGTACCTGAAAGTGCCGGTTAATCTGTTCTGAGATTCCCGATGAATCTTAAACGCTATCTGCCAATCCTCCAGTGGGCGCCGAAATACGGCCGGGATCAGGCCACCAGTGACCTGGTGGCCGCGATCATCGTTACCGTCATGCTCATTCCCCAGTCACTGGCCTACGCCCTGCTGGCCGGGTTGCCCGCCCAGGTGGGTTTGTACGCCAGTATCCTGCCGCTGGTGATCTACGCCGTCTTCGGCACCAGCCGGACCTTGTCCGTTGGGCCTGTGGCCGTGGCCTCGCTGATGACCGCGGCGGCCCTGGCACCGCTGGCGGAGGCCGGTACCCCGGAATACGTGGCCGGTGCCGTTCTGCTGGCGGTTATGTCCGGGTTGATGCTGACCCTGATGGGAGTGCTCAAACTCGGATTTCTGGCCAACTTTCTCAGCCATCCGGTGATTTCCGGCTTTATCACGGCCTCCGGCATTGTGATCGCCGCCAGTCAGCTGAAGCATATTTTCGGAATCCAGGCCTCTGGCCATAACCTGTTGGAAATCGGTCAGTCATTGTTCCAGTCGATTGGTGATACCAACCTGGCCACCCTGTCTGTTGGCGCCGGAGCGTTGTTATTTCTGGTGCTGGCCCGCAAGCGCCTGAAACCACTTCTTATGGCGATGGGGCTGGCCCCGAGAATGGCGGACATTCTGACCAAAACAGCGCCGATTCTGGCGGTTCTGGTGACCACTCTGGTGGCCTGGCTCTTCCAGCTTGATGGCCAGGGTGTGCGTCTGGTAGGGGATGTACCCCGGGGGCTCCCGGAGTTCACGATGCCCAGCCTGGACATGGGCTTGTGGCAGCAACTGGCGGTCAGCGCGTTGCTGATCAGCGTTGTGGGCTTTGTGGAGTCGGTGTCCGTGGGCCAGACTCTGGCAGCAAAACGGCGCCAGCGCATTGATCCGGACCAGGAGCTGATTGGGCTGGGTACCGCCAACCTGGGCGCCGGTTTTTCCGGAGGTATGCCGGTCACCGGTGGCTTCTCCCGTTCTGTGGTCAACTTTGATGCCGGGGCCGAAACCCCGGCGGCAGGCGCCTATGCCGCGGTCGGTATCGCCATGGCAACGTTGTTCCTGACACCGGCCATTGCGTATCTGCCCCAGGCAACTCTCGCAGCGACCATCATCGTGGCGGTGGCTACCCTGATTGATTTTCCGGCCCTCGGGCGCACCTGGCGCTATTCCCGCACTGACTTTGGCGCCATGCTTGCCACCATTGTGCTGACCCTGGTGCACAGCGTCGAGGCCGGCATTATCGCCGGGGTTGCGCTGTCCATCGGGCTGTTCCTGTATCGAACCAGCCGCCCCCACAGCGCGGTGGTTGGCCGGGTGCCCGGTACCGAGCATTTCCGCAACGTGCTTCGCCACGATGTTGAACTGTGCCCGAAGGTGACCTTCCTGCGGGTGGACGAGAGCCTGTACTTTGCCAATGCCCGGTTCCTCGAGGAAACAGTGATGGACCTGATGATCCGGGAACCGGAACTGAAAGACCTGGTGCTGGTGTGCCCGGCGGTGAACCTGGTGGACGCCTCTGCCCTGGAGAGTCTGGAGGCGATCAACGAACGTATGAAAGATGCAGGAGTCAGGTTGCATCTGGCGGAAGTGAAAGGGCCGGTGATGGACAAGCTGCAAGGGACAGAACTGCTTTCCCACCTGGGTGGCGAGGTTTTCCTGAGTACTTATGAGGCCTGGCAGCGCCTGACCGACCTTGGCAAACTCGAAAAACAGGTCGCCTGATCTATCTGGGCTCGCTTGCACCGGGGGTGGGGCGAGCCATTAAGATGTCATTCCCGACCCCGTTGCTGCGGTACGTTCACTATGGGCATGACTGAAAACCTGCTATCCACCAGCCAGTGGATCATCACGCTTCTGCTCTTTCTGGTGATTCTTGTGCGGGCGCTGCACTCGATTGACTGGCAGGCGTTTCGCAAGGATAACGCACTCCAGCACTCGTTTTTCGGTGCTGCCGTGGTGCTTGGTTTTGTCTGGCAGTTACGGGCGGGTATTTCTCCCGGCCTGGCCATCCACATTTTCGGCATCACCGTGATAACGCTGATGTTGGGATGGGCGCTGGCGGTGCTGGCTGGCCTGATGGCACTGGTGATCACGGTCATCACCGGCCGCGAGCCTCTAATCATGTTTGCCGCCAACGGGCTGATCACGGTGATGGTGCCTGCCATAGTCAGCCACGGCATCATGCTCTGGGAGCGCCGACGGGATTTCCGGAACTTCTTCGCCTATATCTTCTTCTGCGGGTTCTTCGGGGCGGGTATTTCTGTGGCTGCGGCCGGTGTGGTCATGTGCCTGATGCTATGGACCAGCGGTGTCTACACGTTCGACCAACTGGTGCATGAATACATCCGCTACCTGCCCTTGTTCATGATTCCGGAGGGGTTTGTGAACGGCACCTTTGTAACCGGCCTGATGGTGTTCCATCCAGACCGGCTGACCACGCTGGACCAGAGACGCTACCGATAGCGCCGATCCGGCTTAGATGCCCTAACCGGGGGCAACGGCAGGCTTGAGAAGGTCACCGGTCTTTCCGGACTGTGCCTTTGCCTGCCAGTGCCGTGCCCAATCCAGTACTTCACCTGCTGGCATCGGGCGGGCGATGCCGTAACCCTGCACGAAGTTGCAGCCCATCTGCCGAAGTGCCCGGGCATGCTCCATGGTTTCCACGCCTTCGGCCAGAACCGGGTGGGCAAACCGCTGGGCGAGGAAGATCACGCTCTCCACGATGGCGTGATCGCTGGCATCCTCAAGCATGTTGCGAACAAAACTCTGATCGATCTTGATGATGTCCACCGGCAGAGTACGCAGGTAGGTCAGCGATGAAAAACCGGTACCAAAATCGTCCAGCGCCACCTGCAGACCAAGGCCCTGACACCGCGCCAGAACATTGCTCGCTCGCTGGGTATCCTCCAGGGCCGTTGATTCCAGAACCTCCAGGGTAATTTGTCCTGGCGCAACGTCCGGATGGCTGTGCAGGTAGCTTTCCAGGTAATCGGCAAAGCTGCGGTCCATCAGGTGCGGTGCGCTGATGTTGATGCTGACTGCCAGATCCTCTCCCGCTTCCTTCCAGGCGTTCATCTGGTAAATCGCTTCTTTCAGTACCCACTGGCCCAGTGGTACCTCCAGGTGACTGTTCTCGACGATGGGAAGGAACTCGGCGGGCGAAACCAGGCCTTTGTCCGGATGATTCCAACGGATCAGAGCCTCAAAGCCAAGGAGTGCGCAATCGTTCGTCCGGATCTGGGGCTGGAAAAACAGTTCGAACTCGTCGTTTTCCAGAGCCCGGGAGATTTCCATCAACTGGTTGCGCCGGTTCCGGCGATGCTCGTCCAGCCCGGGGTCAAAAAAGTGGTACTGGTTACGGCCTTTTTCTTTCGCAGAATACATGGCCTGGTCGGCATGGCGAATCAGCCCTTCGGCGTCTGATCCGTCTTCCGGGTAACGGGTAATGCCCAGACTTGCGGTGAGGGTGACGCTCTGGTCCGCTACGGCCAGCGGATCCCCAATGGTGGCCAGAATCCGCTGGTAGACCGCTTCGTGGTTGTCGTCCCCCTGCAGCAGGAGAACGAATTCGTCGCCACCGATCCGTGCCACAGTATCCCCGCTGCGCAGTGCCCGGGTGAGCCGTTCCGCCAGGGTTTTCAGGGTCTGGTCACCGGCCGAGTGGCCCCATTTGTCATTGATCGCCTTGAAACCATCCAGGTCCAGATAGCACACGGACACGCTGCGATGTTGCCGGTCAGCGTGAGCTCGGGCGGTCCGCAGTCGTTCTTCCAGCAACTGGCGGTTGGGCAGGCCGGTCAGGTCGTCGTAGTTGGCAGCCCGGTCCAGTTCTCTGGCGTGGTTTTTCAGGGCAGTGATATCGGAGAACGCCGCCACATGGTAGAACTGTCCGGGTTCCTCCAGGTGCACGCGGCTGATGGAAAGCAGTTCCACGTACTCTTCACCGTTTTTCCGGCGGTTCCAGATTTCGCCCCGCCAGTGGTCGGTTTTCTCGATCGTTCGCCACATGGAGCGATAGTATTCCCCGGAGTGACGGCCAGAGCTGAGGATGGCCGGGTTCAGGCCGAGCACTTCCTGGCGGCTGTAACCGGTAATCCGGGAAAATGAGGGATTAACATCCAGGATCCGGTTGGACCGGTCGGTAATCAGAATGGCTTCGTGGCTGCGATCAAACACGCTCGCAGCGATGCGCAGGCCCCGTTCGCTATTCTTCCTGTCAGAGATGTTGTTCTGAATGGCGATAAAACCGGGTGCAACACCCTGGTCGGCGCCGATTGGCACGCAGTAGGTATGCACCCAGTAAGGCTCACCGGCTTTGGTGTAATGAAGGATGTCTTCTTCAATGACCTCGGCCTTGTGCAGCTTCTGATGAATGCGTTTGATGGTTTCGGGGTCTGTGTCCGGCCCGTACAGCACTTCTTTTGGCAAGCGCCCGCGCACGTCTTCGAGCCGGTAACCGGTATGTTCTTCGAAGCTGGGGTTCACCCATTCAATGCGGCCGGCATCGTCCAGCATCACCAGGAAATTGGGCGTAACCGCCGCAACCATGGCCAGGCGATAGGGATCAATGTCTGAGTAGGGTGTAATCGTCGCGGGGGATTTGGGCATGAGAGTCAGTAATTTGAGTTCCGGTGTGTAAATTTACGAACTCCCATCCCTGTGAAGCTGTCGCGATTATATCAGTCAGCCCCGGGTTCATTACCCTCCGTAATTGTCGTGACGACAAGCAACCTGCCAGGCTTTATCCGAATTCTGCAATCGAGATCAATGGCGGGGCATGCTACCGGAATGCCCCTGTAAATCCATGGGTAATTGGTCGAACTGAATTGATGGATATCATTTTTTTGCCAGATACCCATACGGGCAGGTTAGCGCCAGCGGGAGTGTTTCTGGAGTTTCCGTTGCAGCGTACGGCGGTGCATGTTCAGGGCCCGGGCGGTGGCTGAGACGTTGCCCTCGTTTTCGTTGAGAACTCGCTGGATGTGTTCCCACTCCATCTCCTCTACCGACGGTGGTTCTGCCCGGAGGTCCGGCGGGGCGTCAATGGGTTCGAACCCGGCCAGCAGTTGGTTGACGGTTACCGGCTTGCACAGGTAGTTCACCGCCCCCCGGCGCATGGCCTCTACCGCCGTGGCGATACTGCCGTAACCGGTGAGCACCAGAATTTCCAGATCCGGATGCATGTCGAGCAACTCCGGTAGCAATTGCAGGCCGCTCTCACCGGCCAGGTTCAGATCCAGCACGCACCGGTGAAATGTTCCATTCAGCAGGGCGTTTTTTGCCTCCTGATGCCCGTGGGCAAGCTGGGCTTCAATACCCTGGCGGCCAAGTGAACGCTGAAGTACTTGCAGAAAGGCGTCATCGTCATCAATCAATAGCCACGCCTGTTGTTTGCTCACGCCTGGTCTCCCGATAGGCTGTTGGTCGCTGCCGCTATCGGCAGTTCAATGATGATGGTGGTGCCTTCCGCGCTGCCCCGGGCTTTCAGTGTGCCGCCAAGACGCTGAATGGTGGCGTTGGAGAGGAAAAGGCCAACTCCGAGCCCGTTCTCCGAGCTGACCACCCTGTCTCCGAGCGTACCTTCAGGGGTAGATTCCAGACCATCGCCATGGTCCTCGACAACCAATTCCATCCAGCCGTCGACACTCTCCCTGGCGGCAACGGCGACCCAGGAAGGGCTGGCTGTCACCGCGTTTGCCAACACATTGAGGACGGCCTGATCGAGGGTGGCGTCCACGGCAACGGGGCAGTCCGGTACCGGCTGTCGCCATTGAATGGCGGCGCCCGGCCATAGCAGGGTGGCTGATTCCCGGAGGCGTGCGACCCAGTCCCGGGCGCTCAGGGTTTCCAGTTGTGCGGTTTTGGCCTGTACAGCCGCCGTAGACAGTTGTTGCAGGTGGCCACTGCAAAGACCCAGCTGACTCTCCATCAGCGCAAGATCGTCTGCCATGGGCTCACCCCCCGGTACTGCGGATTTCATTTCCTCCACCAGCAGCGTCATGGTGTTCAGCGGTGTGCCCAAGCGATGGGCGACGGCAGCGGCGGAAAGCCCCAGGGCGATGATCTGCTCATCCCGAAGCCGAGTCTCCCGTATCTGCGCAAGCTGGGCCTGTTGCTGGCGCAGACGTCGGGCCAGCGCGCCGACAACCAGTAGCAGGATGGCGGCGGTGGTGGCGAAGGTGACCCACATGCCGACAAGGTGCAGCTGGGCGAGGTTGGCGCTGTGATGTTCATGGGTTACCGGGGTATGCCAGATCACCAGGGAGGTATAGACCGCCACCCCGGCAACGGTGACGGCAATACTCTGGCTCAGCGGTACCAGCACAATGGCAACGGCGATAGGCAGCAGCAACAGGGAGACCAGAGGATTGGTATAGCCGCCCGTCAGGTAAAGCCAGGCTCCGATCAGCAGCAGATCGACAATCAGCACCAGGCTGACGACCCGGGTCGAGCGAGGCGGGCGTCGGGTAAACCAGAGCCAGGCCAAGGTTGCCAGCACGCCATAGGCGAGGGGCAGGATAACCGCTTCGGCGCGATGGGCCAGAGTCACCATGGTTTCTGCAACGGCGATCGAAATCAGCTGCAGCGCAACAATAGTCAAACGCATGGCCAGCAGATAGCGGGCAGTCTGTTGAAATCCGGTCTGTGAGTGGGTCAGCCATTCCATACCGGGCATTCTAGCGGTTTTTTCCATCCGTATACGCAGTAATACCTCCGAGGGGATGCGGCATTTGGTCTCAGGCGCAAGCGCCGGTTGATCTTTATGATTGGCGCCAACTATCAGAGCTGGTCAGGATAAGGTTGTATGGCGACGGTAATTGGAACGCGTTTCATCGGATTGTGTGCTGCGGGATTGGTTTCACTGCCCGCCGGGGTCTTGGCACAGGAGAGTTCTGCCGATTTGCCTGTAATTCGGGTTACCGAAGGGCAAAGCATTGAAGAGGCGTCGAGTACGTTGGCTTCAGAGCCGGTTGAACGTTTGTCTGCTAATCCTTCCGTTTCGCTTTCCCGAATGGGCGGTCGCGGCCTGGAGCCGATCATTCGGGGCCAGAGCCAGGAGCGGGTGGATGTGCTTCTGGACGGTATTCGCGTTGAAGGGGCCTGCCCGAATCGCATGGATCCGCCCACCAGCCGTCTGAGTTCGGCACTGGCGCCCTTGCTGGAGGTGCGGACCAGCAACCAGACCCTGCGCTGGGGCCCGATTACCGGTGGCCAGATTATTGCCACCACCGCAGCACCCATATTTGATGACTCTGTCACCACTGGACATCTGACTGTAGGCGGCGCTGATAACGGCAATGGCAAGTTGATCAATGGCAGTGCGGCAGTGGGCAGCGACAGTGCCTGGCTTCGGCTCTCAGGTGGCTACGACGAGGCGGATGACTACGAGGACGGTGACGGCAACGAAGTGCGCAGCGCCTACAAGAACTCCGAGGCTCGTCTGGATGCGGCCTGGAAGGCGGACAATGGTTTCTATATCAAGGGGCTGGTGAGCCGGCAGGAAGAACGGGATGTGAAATACGCCGGCTCCGGCATGGATGCACCGAAAACCGATACCGATATCCTGCGCCTGGAACTGGGCTCGCCCGTGGCCAACGGCAACTGGAACCTGCTGGCCTGGCAGGCCGATGTTGATCACATCATGGATAACTTCAGTCTCCGTGAGTCCATGATGAAAATGCTGACCGATTCCGAGACCGAAACCCGGGGTCTGCGCCTGACCCTGGACCAAAGTCCCGATGCCCGAACCGACTGGGCCATTGGTGCGGATGTCGAGACCAATAACTGGCACGCCGAACGGTTCGGCGGAGCCAATCTCGATATGCTTACCTCGGTACTCTGGCCCGACGTGGATCGCGATCGTTTCGGCCTTTTCGCCGAGCGTTTCTATCGGATCATGCCCGAGTTAAAACTTGGCGGTGGCGTGCGCTACGACCGCGTGGAAATGTCGGCATCGGCAGCCGACAAGGTGTATGGCAGTGGCATGATGGTCATGTCGTCCGCAGACGCCTACCAGGCGATCTATGGCACAACGAATACTGACGTTACCGATGACAACTTCAGTGGCTTTGTCAGCAGCGACTGGCGATTCTCCCCGATCCAGTCACTGGTGGTTACCGCCAGCCATAGCGTCCGCAGCCCGGGCGTGACTGAGCGCTACATTGCCAGCTGGAACAACATGGACCCGTCACGGCGTTGGGTGGGCAACCCTGCCCTGGACCCTGAGACCCACCGCAAGCTGGAACTGGCGATGCCCGGCCAGAGCAACGCCTGGCACTGGCGCCCGGCCGTGTGGGTAGATCAGGTGGATGATTTTGTTCTGCGCACCCGGAATGCCGATCAGGTCAGTGTCTACCGCAATATTGATGCACGGTTGATGGGCGTTGAGGCGCAGCTTGGATGGAGCAACGGCACCTGGAGCACCAATAGCAGTCTGGCGTCTGTAAGGGGCGAGAACCGCGACGAGAACAAGCCGCTGCCGCAGATTCCGCCGGTGCAGTTTATTCAGACCCTTGGCTGGCAGCGCATGGGCCATGCTCTTGAGCTGGAGTGGGTGCTGGCCCGTCGCCAGGACCGCGTGGATCTGGAATCCGGGCAGGATCCCGGCCCTTCACCGGGCTACGGTGTGCTGAACCTGTCGGGAAGCCACCCCCTCGCAGACTATCTGAGTGTCAGCTGGGCAGTGGATAACCTGTTTGACAACACCTGGGCGCCCCACGTCAGCCGGGCCAATACTGATCCATTTAACCCCGAAGCCGTAAGAGTTAATGAGCCTGGCCGGACCCTGCGTGCCGCACTGACAGCCAGGTGGTAAGACCTTGCATGGCGGTTACCCGCTTCTCATAGCCGGCGGGTGACATTCTTGCCCCGGGTGGAACCAACTCCTCCACCCGGGGCCTTTTTATGGCTGATCAAAACTTGCTCTATCTCAACTTGCGATCCCACTTCATGAACTATGCTCTAGCCATGCAGATCTGAGCCAGTGGTGCGCAACCGCTGAGGAAGTGTTCAGCCCCTGAGGTTCCCGGAAAGAACCTGTCTGCACAATGCGATTCAGGAAAGGAGACGCATCGTGACTGAAGACGAAAAATTGCCAGAAAACCCCGAAACCGAGCTCGCTTCCCGGTTCCCCACCGCTTATACCATCCTTTTCGGCCTGATTATTCTGGTGGCCGCGCTGACCTGGATTATCCCGGCCGGGCAGTATGAGCGCGCCATGAATGAGGAGGTCGGGCGAGAAGTCGCGGTTCCGGGCACTTACCAGACCGTCGATCCGAATCCGCAGGGGTTCGTTGATGTCCTGCTGGCACCGACGGCCGGTTTCTACGATCCCGACAGTTACGTTGCCAATGCCATTGATGTCGCCATGTTCATATTGTTCCTGGGCGGTTTTCTCGGTGTGATGAACGCCACTGGTGCCATAGATACCGGCATCCGTAGCGCGATGCGGCATCTGAAAGGCCACGAAATCTGGATGATTCCCATCTTGATGACGTTGTTTGCCCTGGGCGGAACGACCTACGGGATGGCGGAGGAAACCCTGGCATTTTACGCCATTCTGATCCCGGTAATACTCGCTGCCGGATACGATGCGGTAACGGGTGTCGCCATCATCCTGGTTGGCGCCGGGATTGGTGTGCTGGGTTCCACCATCAACCCGTTCGCCACTGTGATTGCGGCGAATGCGGCGGGTATCCCGTTTACGGATGGCATTGTACTGCGTTTTATTCTGCTGATCGGCGGTCTGCTGATCTGTATCGGCTACGTGATGCGATATGCCCATCGGGTTAAAGCGGATCCCTCCCGCTCGGTGGTGGCAAAACAATGGCCCGCGCACAAAAAGCTGTTTCTGCAGGACGATGATGGCGAGATCCACAGCGCCAGCCTGACAACCACGCAGATGATTGCCCTGGTCATCTTCGCCCTGACGTTTGCCGTGATGATCTGGGGCGTGTCATCCCAGGGCTGGTGGATGGCCCGGATGGGCTCCCTGTTCTTTGGTGCAGCCATTGTGATCGGCATTATTGCCCGTCTTGGTGAAAAGAAGCTTACCGGCAGTTTTGTCGATGGCGCCCGGGACCTGCTCGGCGTTGCCCTGGTGGTCGGCCTTGCCCGCGGCATCGTGGTGATCATGGAGCAGGGCATGATTGCCGATACCATCCTCCACAGCGCCGAAACCTCTCTGGGTGGTCTGCCGGAACTGGCGTTCATCAACCTGATGTTCTGGATCGAGGTTGGCATGAGTTTCTTCGTGCCCTCGTCCTCCGGGCTTGCCGTCCTCTCCATGCCGATCCTGGCCCCGCTGGCGGACTTTGCCAACGTCGGGCGAGACCTGGTGGTGACTGCTTACCAGTCTGCCAATGGCCTGGTAAATCTGATCAACCCCACCTTTGCGGTCGTGGTTGGCGGGCTTGCCATCGGACGGGTGTCCTACGATCGCTGGCTCGCGTTTATCTGGCCTTTGCTGCTTATTCTGACCGTGTTTATCACCGTGATCATAAGCCTGGGCACCCTGTTGTGAGCATTCGACAAAAGGAGCTTTGTCATGTCTGAACAAACACTTGGAGTGCACTCTGAGACCGGGACCCTGCGCCAGGTCATCATCTGCCGGCCTGGGCTGGCTCATCGGCGGTTGACCCCGTCCAACTGCGATGCCCTGTTGTTCGATGATGTGTTCTGGGTCAAGCAGGCCCAGAAGGATCATGACGTGTTCGCCGCTGTCATGCGTGGCCGCGGTGTCGAGGTTCTCGATGTCAACGAGCTGCTGGCGGAAACGCTGGCGATTCTGGAAGGCCGCGCCTGGATTCTCGATCACCGGATCAACTGGAATCACATCGGCGTGGGCATGGTGTCGGATCTGCGGGCCTGGATGGACGAGCTGCCCGAAAAGGCACTGGCCGAATTCCTGATCGGTGGCCTGGAGGTGGGGGACCTGCCCTTCGACCCGGTCGGTCTGTTCGGCAACCACCTGGGACGTTTCGGGTTCGTATTGCCCCCACTGCCCAATTTCCTGTTCACCCGGGATAACAGCGCCTGGGTCTATGGCGGGGTTACTCTGAATCCCATGTATTGGGCCGCCCGTAAGCCGGAAACCCTTCTGATGGCCGCTATCTACAGGTTCCACCCGAAATTTGCCGGCAAGGTGAACGTGCACTGGGGCGACCCACTGGAAGATCATGGCTTGGCCACTCTGGAGGGTGGGGATGTCATGCCGCTGGGGAACAGAACGGTGCTGGTGGGCATGGGCGAACGATCATCGCCCCAGGCCATCGGCCAGCTGTCAAAAGCCCTGTTTGATGGCGGCATGGTAGATCGGGTGATTGCCTGCCAGTTGCCGAAGTCCCGTTCCGACATGCATCTGGATACCGTGTTTACCTTCTGTGGCGGCAATGTGGTCACTGCCTTCAAAGAGGTGGCCGATGCCGTGGTCTGCTACGACCTGCGTCCCGGTAAGGGGGCCAAAACGCTGTCCTTCAATCAGGACTCCCGGCATCTGTTCGAGGTGGTTGCGGAAATTCTCGGCTACCCGGCCCTGGAAGTTGTGCCAACCGGTGGCGACACGCCGGAAGAACGAGAGCGGGAACAGTGGAACGACGGCAACAATGTGCTGGCATTGAGCCCTGGAGTGGTTGTCGGCTATGACCGCAACGATGATACCAACGCCGCCCTGGCGGCCGCCGGCATCGAAGTTCTGACGATACCCGGTGCCGAGCTGGGCCGGGGTCGGGGCGGCGGTCGCTGCATGAGTTGCCCGACTATCCGGGATGCCGTTTGACAGCCAAGGAGAAACGTTATGGCATTCAATCTCAAGAACCGGCACTTCCTGACGCTTCGGGATTTCACGCCGAGGGAAATCGGTTTTCTGCTGAAGCTGTCCGCGGATCTGAAAACCGCCAAGTACGCCGGCACGGAAGTGCCGAAACTCGAGGGCAAGGACATTGCACTGATCTTCGAGAAAAACTCCACCCGTACCCGGGTCGGGTTCGAAGTTGCTGCCTTTGATCAGGGGGCACGGGTTACCTACCTGGGGCCGACCGGAACCCATATCGGCCACAAGGAATCGGTGAAGGATACGGCGCGGGTTCTTGGCAGGGTCTACGATGCCATCGAGTACCGGGGGTTCGGACAATCCGTTGTTGAGGAGCTGGCGCAGTATGCAGGCGTGCCGGTCTACAACGGGCTCACTAACGAATTCCATCCCACCCAGATACTGGCGGACTTCCTGACCATGCAGGAGCATGTGGAAAAGCCGCTGCGGGAGGTGGCCTATGTCTTTATCGGCGATGCCGCCAACAACATGGGCGACAGTCTGCTGATTGGCGGCGCCAAGATGGGCATGGACGTGCGCTTGTGTGCGCCGAAGGCCTGCTGGCCAAATCAGGCGGTTCAGGACGAGGCAAGGGCGCTGGCGGCTGAAACCGGTGCCCGGATCACCATCACTGACGACGTTGATGCCGCCGTTGCTGGTGTCGATTTCGTCTATACCGATGTCTGGGTCTCGATGGGCGAGCCCAAGGAAAAATGGGCGGAACGCATCAAACTGCTGATGCCTTACCAGGTCAACGCAGCGCTGATGGCGAAAACCGGCAATCCGAGGGCGCGTTTCATGCACTGTCTGCCCGCCTTTCACAACACCGAGACGGTGGTGGGGAAGGAGATTCAGGAGACCTATGGCCTTGATGCCATGGAAGTGACTGACGAGGTTTTTGAAAGCCCGGCCTCCATTGTTTTTGACCAGGCCGAGAACCGCATGCACACCATCAAGGCCGTCCTCGTGGCGACCCTGGGAGGCTGACATGCTGGTGGTGGCAGCTTTGGGGGGTAACGCCCTTCTGAAACGCGGCGAGCCGCTGACGGCCGAGATCCAGCGCAAAAACGTGAAAACCGCGGCGCTTTCGCTGGCAGGCATTGTCCGTGCCGGCCACGATCTGGTCGTCACTCATGGCAACGGTCCACAGGTGGGGTTACTGGCCTTGCAGGGCGCCTCCTACAAGCCGGATGAGGCCTATCCGCTGGATGTCCTGGGCGCGGAAACCGAGGGCATGATCGGATATATGATCGAGCAGGAACTGGAAAATGCCCTCAGCCATGACCGGCCGGTCGCGACGCTGCTGACCCAAGTCGTAGTCGACCCCAGGGACCCTGCGTTCGAAAAACCGACCAAGTTTGTCGGACCCGTCTATGACCGCGAGGAGGCGGAGCGACGGGCAGCGGTTGCTGGCTGGAGCATTGCGCCGGACGGTGACAAATGGCGCCGGGTAGTGCCCTCCCCGAGACCGCTGGAAATACCGGACATGCGCGTACTGAAGTTATTGCTCGACCAGGGCGTAGTCGTGGTGTGTGCCGGCGGTGGTGGAATACCGGTGCTGCGTCGGGAAGACGGCAGCATGGTGGGCATTGAAGCGGTTATCGACAAGGACGCCGCCAGCGCATTGCTGGCCGGGCAACTGGGCGCTGACGCGCTGCTCCTGCTTACCGATGTGGATGCTGTCTACCGGGATTTCGGTACCGACCAGTCTACGCCACTTTCCGAACTGACAGTGGCCGAAGCGAGGGCACTGGATATGCCGGCCGGGTCTATGGGCCCAAAACTGCACGCCGCCTGCGATTTTGCCCAGGCTGGCGGGATCAGCGGCATCGGCCGGTTGCAGGATGCGGTGGCCATCCTTGACGGCTCGGCGGGCACTCGCGTGTCGGCCGGCTAGCTGCTCCTGCCGTGTTTTCCGGGTGCAAACTTTGATAATCTCTGGTTATTAATAAATAACCAGAATGTCTCGGAGGTGCCCCATGGGGCGAATGGCTGCCGCAGGATTGATTGTAACTCTGGGCCTGCTGGCCACGGCGGCACACGGGCAGCAGGCATCATTTTCCCCGCCAGTGACGACGGCAGTTGCCGAGCGCAGCGAGCTGCACGAAACCGTCCACCTCGATGGCGTTATTGAAGCCGTGCAGCAGAGTACGGTCTCTGCCCAGACCAGTGGCACTGTCCAGAGCCTGCCCTACGACGTGGATGATTCCGTTGCCGCTGGTGACCTGATTGTCCAGCTGGAGGACAGTGAGCAGCGATCCCGTTTGCGTCAGGCCCAGGCCGGGTTGGAAGAGGCTGAAGCGGCATTGGCGGATGCAAGCCAGCGCTTTGAACGTATTGAAGCGGTGCACGAACGGGGTCTTGTGTCCCGGCAGGAGTTCGACCAGGCCCGCAACAACCTCGCCGCCGCCCGGGCCCGGGTCGAGCGCGCCGGGGCAGCGGTTTCCGAGGCGCAGGAGCAACTCTCCTATACCCGCGTGCAGGCTCCCTATGGCGGCATCCTCACCGAGCGCCATGTCGAGGTTGGCGAATCCGTCAGTCCCGGTCAGCCGTTGCTCAGTGGATTATCCCTGGAACAGCTTCGTGTTGTGGTGGACCTTCCCCAGAAATACGCCGAACTGGCCCGCACGGAGCGTCAGGCGCAGGTTACCCTGGCCGATGGCCGGGTGCTGAAAACCGGTGAGATGACCTTCTACCCCTATGCAAATCCGCAAACCCACACGTTTCGTCTGCGGATGCGCCTGAGTGAACCCAACGGCTCCCTGTTTCCCGGCATGCTGGTGAAAGTCAGCGTGCCGGTTGCCAGCCGGGAGGCTCTGTGGGTGCCGGCCAGCAGCCTGATTCAGCGCAGCGAGCTGAGGGCCGTGTTCGTGCTGAATGAGCAGGATCAGCCCCGGCTGCGCCAGGTGCGCACGGGGGTGCGGGATAACGGCAGGCTGGAGATCCTGGCCGGCCTCGGTGAAGGCGAGCGTGTGGTCACGAACCCCTCCGAACTGGTGGGCAGCGAACGTTTGAATCTGTCTGAAGACACGGTCGAGGAGTCGAATCCGTGAGCCGTGATTTACCGCCCGTTGGTCCATCCGGGGCCATTGCCCGGGTTTTTCAGAACAACCACCTCACCCCGTTGCTGGCCATCCTGGCGATCATTCTGGGTGTGCTGGCCGTGGTGGTTACACCCAAAGAGGAAGAGCCCCAGATTGATGTCACCATGGCCGATATCATGGTGGCGTTTCCCGGCGCCAGCACCCGTGAGGTGGAAAGCGCAATAGCAACGCCAGCCGAACAGGTGATGAGCGAGATCCAGGGCGTGGAACACGTCTACTCGGTGTCTCGCCAGGGTCAGGCGGTGATCACGGTGCAGTTCGAGGTGGGCATTCCGCGGCAGGAAGCCCTGGTGCGGCTCTACAACCAGGTCTATTCCAACCAGGACTGGCTGCCGCCCAATCTGGGCGCGACCCGGCCGGTGATCAAGCCCAGGGGCATCGATGATGTTCCGGTGATGACCCTGACCCTCTACGATCCGGTCAACGGGCATACCGGTGAGGAACTGACCCGCCTGGCGCACATGCTGGAAGTTGCCCTGAAGCGGGTTCCCGGCACCCGGGATGTCTATACCACCGGCGGCATTCCGGACCGCGTCGATATTCGTTTCGATCCGGCGTTGCTGGCCGGCTTCAACCTGACCATCGACGATATCCGTAACGCGCTGGCCGCGGCCAATACCAGCAGCCAGGAGGCCCGGATTACCCGGGACAACCTGTCGATACCGGTCCAGGCCGGAACGCTTCTGGAAACGGTGGAGGATGTCCGACGCCTGGTGGTGGGCATGCATAACGGCGCTGCCGTGTACCTGGAGGACGTGGCGGACGTCAGCCGGGGTGGCACCGTGGCAGACCAGAGTGTGATGACCGGATTCGGACCGGCCCATGAAAGCGGCAAGGCCGGCCGGCCCGGGCAGGTTTACCCGGCCGTCACCCTGGCAATCGCCAAGAAGCCGGGCGAGAACGCCATCAATATCACCACGGCTATCGAAGAACGCCTGGCGCAGTTGCGCAACCGGGCCTTGCCGGAATCCGTGGAAGTGCTGGTCACCCGGGACTATGGTGTAACCGCCTCCCAGAAAGCCCGCAAACTGATCACCGATCTGATCTCCGCCACCCTGTGCGTTGTGCTGCTGGTACTGGCGGCCATGGGCTGGCGTCAGGCCCTGATTGTGGGTATTGCCGTTCTGATTACTCTGCTGCTGACCCTGGTGTTTTCCTGGGCCTGGGGTTTCACCCTGAACCGCGTCTCCCTGTTTGCGCTGATCTTCTCCATCGGCATTCTGGTGGACGATGGCATCGTGATCACCGAGAACATAAACCGGCGGATCCAGAACTCCCGGCGGGCGGTGAAGGACATTATTCCCGTTGCCGTGGACGAGGTGGGCACGCCCACCATCATGGCCAGTCTCACCATCATGGCGGCGCTGATTCCGATGGCGTTTGTCAGTGGCCTGATGGGCCCCTACATGAGCCCGATTCCGATCAACGCCTCGGCCGGTATGGTGCTGTCACAGATTGTCGCCTTTGTGGTGGCGCCCTGGCTGGCCTTCAGGCTTCTCAAGCACAAGAAGGGGGAGCAGGCCGCCGAAGCAGAGGAGGCTTCCAGCTCCGCCGACGGCGTCAGCCCATTGTCCCTGCGAATTTTCCGGACGGTGCTGGGTCCCTTCCTGGGCGATCATCCCTGGCGGCGCCGTCTGCTGGCACTGGGCGTGGTGGGGTTGACCCTGGCGGCCACCTCGCTGCCGGTATTCCAGGCGGTGATCCTGAAGATGCTGCCCTTTGACAACAAGTCCGAGCTGCAGGTGGTGGTGGATATGCCCGAACGCACGCCCATGGAGCAGACCCAGCGGGTGTTGATGGAAATGGGCAGCCACCTGGAAACGGTGGAGGAAGTGGCCAACTGGCAGACCTATGCCGGTACCGCCTCGCCGATCAATTTTAACGGTCTGGTACGGCAATATTACCTGCGTGGCGACCCCTATCACGGCGATATTCAGGTAAACCTTGTACATGAGGAGAACCGGAACCGGCAGTCCCACGATATTGCCCAGTCTCTCCGGGATCCGCTGACCGAGATCGGTGAGCGGTATGGTGCCAGCGTGAAGATTGTCGAGGTGCCGCCCGGGCCGCCGGTGCTTTCACCGGTCGTGGCGGAGATCTATGCGGTGGATGAGGCCCGCCGGGCTGAACTGGCCCGGCAGGTGGCCGAGGGCATGACCCAGGTTGATGGCCTGGTGGATATCGATACCACACTGGAGTCGCCCACACGGCAATGGGAAGTGGTGGTGGACAGGGAACGGGCGGCACGGCTGGGCGTGTCCCAGGCCCAGGTGGTTTCTGCCCTTCAGACGGCCCTGGGCGGAACCAATGTCAGCTTCCTGCATGACGATCATGCCAAGTACCCCGTTCCGATCCGGGTGATTCTCAGTGAGGGCGACAAGGCCCAGCCATCGGTACTGTTATCCCTGAGCGTGCGCAGTCGCGATGGCACGCTGGTTCCATTGGCCAGCATTGCCGAGGTTCGTGACGCCGACTGGATGGGCGCGATCTATCACAAGGATCTTTTGCCGGTGACCTACGTTACCGCGGACATGGCGGGCGAGATTGATTCACCGCTTTACGGCATGTTTGCCATGGTTGAGCGTCTGAACCAACAGGAGGGGGCACCGGAGCAGTATTTCATTGATCAGCCTCCATTGCCGGAAAAAGGCACCCTGAAATGGGACGGCGAGTGGCAGATCACCTACGAAACCTTCCGGGATATGGGTGCCGCCTACAGCGTGGGCGTGTTCATGATTTTTGTACTGCTGGTGGCCCAGTTCCGGTCCTATATTCTGCCGCTGGTGATCATGGCCCCCATCCCCCTCACGCTGATCGGTATCATGCCCGGTCATGCCCTGCTGGGGCGGGAATTTACCGCCACCAGCATGATCGGCATGATTGCCCTGGCCGGCATTATCGTACGCAATTCCATCCTGCTGGTGGTGTTTATCCGGCAGTTGATCGAGGAGGGTGTCGAGCTCGATGAAGCGGTGGTTCTGGCGGGCGCGGTACGGATCAAACCCATTGCCCTGACGGCCATTTCGGCGATGGTGGGTGCTTACTTTATTCTGAACGATCCGATTTTTAACGGCCTGGCGATATCGCTGGTATTTGGCCTGGCCATGTCCACCTTGCTGACCGTAGTGGTCGTGCCTCTGCTTTACTACACGCTGGCGCGTTGCAAGTGGGTGTGAACGAGTTTGTTACGCTTCGCAGGGGGTAAGACCGTTGTCAGAACTGATGATCCGGTTACGGCCCGAATCCTTGGCGTGATAGAGGTACTGGTCCGCCCGGCCGATCAGGCTGCGCAGGTCTGCGCCGTCCGGACCAAACTGGGCAATGCCGCCGCTGACGGTGAGCTCGATGGGTTGGTCCTGATAAGGAACGGGGTTTGATTCAATGGCATGACGGATCTTGTCTGCCACCCGATGGGCCTGGTCTGCCGTGGTGTTGGTGAGCAGAATGGCGAATTCCTCACCACCCAGCCGGGTGGCCAGATCGGTGGCTCTCAGCGAAGCGCGAAGGGTGCTGGCTACATGCCGGAGCGCAAGGTCGCCGGCCTCGTGACCATGCTGATCATTGACCTGTTTGAAGTGGTCGAGATCCAGCACCAGCATGGAAAGCGGGGTCCCGTTGCGGAGGCTGCGTTTGCGCTCCTGTTCGAATACATCGCTCAGGCGTGCCCGGTTGGCGAGGCCGGTCAGTGCATCGGTCTGGGCCATTTTCAGCAGGCGTGATTCGGATTGCTCCCGGGTGATCTCGTAAATATGGGAGAAGGCGAGAATGGTCAGTGACATCAGTCCCATATTGGCAATAGGCAGAGGCTGCATCATCTCTGGAGCATCATGGTATCTGAAGAAGAAAATTACGGCCGCCGTACCCATGAAAACAGCGGACACCAGAAGGCCCAACCTTCGACCCATCAGAAGATGAGAAAGGATGGGGATCAACAGAACCCAGGCAAACACGGTGGTTGTGGCCCGGGGTGATGTGAGGGCGAACATCATGGTGATGCAAAAGGGCAGGATGAACGCCAGAATCCAGCGCTCAAGGTGTTTGGTATTGCCGATTGCCCAGAAAATGAAAACCGAGTAGCACGCCATGCCAAGCTCGGCAAAGGCCAGGGGATAATTCTCTCGCTGGACATTGAGCGTAAAAAACAGCACACCGCTGATGGCAGTAAGGATCAGCAGCGTCTTCAGCACGGCTTTGCGGTACGGACGGGCAAGGTGCTTCTGTGATTCCCTGTAGCTTTCCATGGGTCTGATCTGGCTATCCGGAGCGCTGAATCGATATGTACAAAGTTAATGCACATTCCTGGCGATCCCGGTATTAGATCAGAACTCACGCAAAGCAGTCGCCGATCTTCGACTAAAGTCTAGGGGCGAGGATGTTCCCCGGCCTAGCGGGTTGGCCAGTAACGCTGCATTTCCACGAACAGGAATGAGGCGCTCCAGGTGATCATGACGAGGCCGGTAAGTGCTTCGATGCCAGTCAAAAAGCGAAGTACTCCCTCGGCTTCGATATCGCCGTATCCAAGCGTCGTGAAGGTTGTAAAAGAGAAGTAAACGCAGTCGAGAATACTACCGCTGAAATTGCCGACCAGTTGTCCCCAGCCCTCGCCGTGGTGCATGAAATAAAACACACTGGCAAAAATCCAGACCTCCAGAGTATGGGCGGCGAGAATGCCGAACACGGCAGCGATCAGGCGGAAGCGGTGGCTCTGGCGCATTTTAACCAGCAGTCCGCTCAACTTGATTAGTACCTCATAGTGGATCAGGACAACGAGTGCGACGATCAGGCCATTGATGAGCGTTGCACTGAGGAGATTGACATGATGTTCTATTGCCAAGATTTATGTTCTCCGTCGCCATGATTTGAAGCTACGCTGCGTAAAATTGACGCAGTGCGAGGGCTTGTCCGATCCGAAATCGAGCCTTGATTGTATAGTAGTCTGAACCTGACAGCCCGACGGGCTTTATTTACCTTAGCTGGCCTGCAAGTAATGTCCAAAAGACTGATTCCCCTATTGATCGTCGCCGTCGGTATCGCCGGTTTCATGATTCTCAAGATGACCCGCCCGGAGCCTGCAGAAGTCAGTGCTACTGAGCGAAGTTGGCGGGTTCAGGTTCAGGAAGTCGAGCCGGGTACCCACACACCGGTCCTGCCCCTGTATGGCGAAGTGCTGGCGCCGGAGCAACTTACCGTGACTGCAACCCTGGCCGGCCGTATCGGTGCCCGGCCGGTGACGGAAGGGCAGCGGGTCAACAAGGGTGAGCTTCTGGTGGCACTGGACGATGCCGATATTCAGCCATCGTTGGCCCAGGCCGAGGCCCAGGTAAAAGATCTGGAAGCCCAGATTCGATCGGAACAGGTCCGTTACCGGAATGATCAGTCGGCGCTGGCCAGCGAACAGGCCATTCTCGAAAACGCCCGGCGGCAGCTTGAACGCACCCGGTCGTTGGTGAATCGTAACCTGGCTTCCCGCGAGGCGCTGGAAGCGGCTACGGACACTGCAGCCAGGGCAGAGCTGACGGTCAATACCCGGCAGCGGGCGATCGAAGAGCATCCGGCGCGGCTTCAGAGCCTCGAGGCGAAGCTGGCGCAGGCAGAGGCGAATCTGGTCAGCACCCGGCGTGATGCTGAACGGGCCCGCATGACCGCGTCCTTCGATGGCATTGTTACCGATATCCAGGTGGCTGCAGGTGATCAGGTCAGCCGTAATGAACCCCTGCTGTCGCTGTACCCCGTTGATGGTCTCGAACTCAGGGCCCGGGTGCCGGAGATGTTCCGGGCCGAGCTTCTGGATGCCCTGGCGCGCGGGGAAACACTGACCGCGACCAGTGCTGGTGATCAGCACCGGTTCCGGCTGGCGCGCTTTGCCGGGACCAGTGATCCGTCCGGAACCGAAGCCATTCTCGAACTGCAGGGAGACCCCAAGGGGATTCGGCCGGGCGGTTTGATGCCGGTAACCCTTGAGCGGGCGGCGCGGAGTAATACCGTGTCGATTCCGTTCAGCGCCCTCTACGGTGCCGACAGCGTTTATCTGTTGTCATCCGATGGCCGGATGGAGCGAGCCCGGATCGAGCGTATTGGCGAAGCCCGGGGCAGCAACGGCGAGCGCCGCCTGCTGGTATCCGGTGAAGCCCTGGTGTCCGGCGCGCAACTGATCACCACGCACCTGCCCAATGCCGTTACCGGCCTCAAGGTGGATATGGCGGATTCCGGAGCGGCGACGCAATGAGGCGGAAAAAGGGCGTCATCGGTTTTTTCGTTCATCACCGGGTTGCTGCCAACCTGGTGATGCTGGTCATGCTGCTCGGTGGCGTGCTGGCCCTGACCCGTATGAACATCCAGTTCTTCCCCACCTTCGCCCTGGATGTGGTTAGTGTCCGGGTGGTCTGGAGCGGTGCCTCCGCGGAAGATGTGGAACAGGGGATCACGAATCCGCTGGAACAACGCCTGCGCAGTGTGGATGGACTGAAAAAAATGACCTCCACCTCGGCCCAGAGTGTGTCTTCCATCACTCTGGAATTCGAGGAAGGTACCAATCCGATCCAGGCCCTGGACGACGTGCGACAGCAGGTCGACGAATTCACCAACTTCCCCGCCGAGGCCGAAGAGCCCCAGGTAACCCGGATTGAACGTTACGAGCCGGTAGCCCGGTTGCTGGTGTTTGGCGATGTTGATCGAAGCGAGCTGAGGCAACTGGCCTACCGGTTTGAGGATGAACTGCTCCAGCGCGGTATCGACCGGGTGTCGATTCGCGGCCTGCCGGAGCAGCAGATCAGTATTGATGTGCCGGTAGAACGGCTGGAGACACTGGGGCTGTCACTGGACCAGATTGCCGAGCGAGTGGCTGCGATCTCCCGGGATCTGCCTGCAGGCATGATGGCGCAGCAGGATGCCACCCGGGAGCTCCGGGCCGTGGAACAACGGCGCAGCCCTCAGGAGTTCGAGAACATTCCGGTGCTTAGTGGTGAGAGGATCCAGCTGAACCTGGGCGATGTCGCGATCATCCGTCAGGAGGCCCGCGAGAGCCAGGTAACGCTGGAAAAGGACGGCAAGCCGGCGGTTGAGCTGCAACTGCAGCGATCGGAGAATGGCAATTCGCTGGCGGCGGCGAAAGTACTGGAGAACTGGCTGGCGGATACCCGGCCGGTATTGCCACCGACGGTAAAGCTGGAAGTGTACGATGAGACCTGGCAGCTGCTGGATGACCGTATCTCTCTGCTGGTGAACAACGGTCTGGGCGGCCTGGTACTGGTGGTGTGCCTGCTTTACCTGTTTCTCCCGGGCAGGGTTGCCATGTGGGTGGCCGTCGGCATTCCAACGGCGTTTCTGGCCGCCATGGCGGTGCTCTGGCTGATCGGTGGCTCCATCAACATGATCTCCCTGTTTGCCCTGATCATGGCGCTGGGGGTGATCGTCGACGATGCCATTGTGGTGGGCGAGGACGCCGACGCCCACGCGCGAATGGGTGAGGAATCCATCTACGCCTCAGAGGGGGCGGCCAAGCGCATGGTCTGGCCCGTGCTGGCCTCTTCATTGACCACCGTTGCCGCGTTCATGCCCCTGCTGGTGGTGGGCGGTGTCATTGGCAATATTCTGGGTGATATTCCGCTGGTGATGATCTGCGTTCTGGTCGCTTCCCTGCTTGAGTGTTTCATCGTGCTTCCGGCGCATCTGAGGCATGCCTTCGTACCCCGGCGCAAAAAGCAAGCAGGGGAGGCAGAACCTGAGCCGAAAACGCCGGGCCCCGTGGAGCGCTTCCGGCGAGGCTTCGAGCAGCGTTTCGACCGTTTCCGGGAAGGCCGGTTTCGCCGGTTTTCCCGTTACAGCCTGCAACACAGGGGCGCGACAGTGGCGAGCGCCGTGGCTCTGGCTATCGTAACGGTTGGTCTGCTGGCCGGTGGCCGGCTCGGGTTCAACTTTTTCCCGACACCGGAGCCTTCGGTGTTCTACGCCAATGCCAGCTTTGTGGCCGGTACCGATCGGGGCACGGTGGATGATTTCCTGAGCCAGATGCAGCAAACCCTCAATGAAACGGAAGAGGCTCTGGGCGGCGATTTTATCCTCCATGCCGTCACCACCCGGGGCGCAACCCAGGGGGCGGAAGGCAGTTCGCGCAGTGGCGACGAGCTGGGTTCGATGATGATTGAACTAGTGCCGTCCGACCGTCGTTCGGTTCGTAATCCCGAATTTATTACCGAATGGCGCAGCCGGCTGGAGACGCCGGCCGGGCTGGACAACCTGACCATTTCCGAACGCCAGGCCGGGCCGCCGGGCCGGGATGTGAATGTGCGGCTGACCGGCGAGAACGCCGAAGATCTGAAGCGTGCGGCGGAGGAACTGGGCCAGGCGCTTTCGACGCTTCCGGGCGTGCTTGATGTTGAAGACGATATGCCCTGGGGCAGGGAACAGCTGATTTATCAGGTCAGCGCCTACGGTGAGGCGTTGGGGCTGACCACCACGGATCTGGGGCGTCAGCTCAGGGCGGCCTTTGATGGCCGCATTGCCCAGATCTATCAGGATGGCCGTGACGAAGTGGAAGTTCGCGTGCAGCTGCCCCAGGATCAGCGGGAGCAGCTGTCGACCCTGTCACGCATCACAATCCGGATTCCGGACGGTCGTTTTGTACCCCTGACCCAGGTCATGAACCTGGATCATCGTCAGGGCTTCCAGGCGCTGCGCCATGCCGAGGGTCGGCTGGCGGTGGAGGTGACCTCCGGACTGAATACCCGGGTCAGCACCACGGACCAGATTCTGACCAGTCTTGAGGCAGAGGCACTGCCGGACATCGCCAGTCGCTACAATGTGCGTTACAGCTTTGAGGGCCGTGCGGCCGACCAGCGGGAAACACTGGGGGACATGCAAACCGGCCTGGTTATCGGTCTGGCGCTCATGTACGTGGTGCTGGCCTGGGTCTTTGCCTCCTGGAGCCTGCCGCTGATCGTCATGGCCATCATTCCGTTTGCCCTGGTGGGTGCGTTGCTTGGGCACTGGCTGATGGGGCTGCAGCTGACCATTCTGTCGCTCTTTGGTCTGTTCGGTCTGTCGGGGATTGTGGTCAATAACGCCATCATCCTCGTAGCTTTCTACAACCAGCAGCGGAAAAAAGGACTGGGTATCACCGATGCGCTCAATGAGGCGGCGGTACAGCGCGTTCGGGCGGTGATGCTGACCTCCCTGACGACTATCGGTGGTCTTCTGCCTCTGATGTTCGAGACCTCCCTGCAGGCCCAGTTCCTGATCCCCATGGCCACCTCCATTGCCTTTGGCCTTGGGCTGTCGACCCTTCTGGTTCTGCTGGTGATACCGGCTCTGCTGTCCTGGCTGGAACAGTTCCGGGAATGGCGTGCACGCCGGCATGGTGCCCACGCAGAACCTATCGGGGCAGCTGACTGACAAGCAGGCTTCGATTGGCCGGTCAGAGGCATCGTCTCAAATAGTCAGACAGGAAAACTATGGTGGATTCTTTGCTTTCGGCCCGGGGCCTCAACAAGCAGTTTCAAAGTGGCGATGAGCCGGTGCCGGTGCTTGTGGATCTGTCGCTGCATCTTGAAGCCGGTGAGTCACTGGCGCTGACCGGCCGCTCGGGTTCCGGTAAAAGCACCCTGCTGAACATCCTGTGTGGCCTGGAAAAACCAGATGCAGGCGTGGTCCAGGTTCTCGGCGAGACGTTCGATACCCGGTCAACGGAAGCCGGCAGCAAGGCTGACGCGCGCTGGGGCGATCTACGCCGGCAGCAGATCGGTGTGGTGTTCCAGGAAGCCAACCTGATGCCGGCCCTGTCATTGCTGGACAATGTCCGTTTTCGGGCCCGGCTTGCGGGCCAATCCGAGGATGGCTGTCAGGACTGGCTCGAGCGACTGGGCATCGGCGAACTTGCTGACCGTTTCCCGGATCAGGTGTCCGGCGGACAGCGCCAGCGCGCAGCACTGGCCATGGTGTTTGCCATGAAGCCAGCCCTGATCCTTGCCGATGAACCCACAGGCAGCCTCGACCGGCATACCGCCGAGGCGGTGATCGGGCAGCTCTTCGAGTTGCAGACCCGACATGGTTGCGGTCTGATTCTTGCCACCCACGATCCGGAACTGGCCAGCCGCTGCAGCCAGCACCTGGATCTTGCCCATCTGCCGGAAACCTGAGCCCGCCATGACCCTGTCGGCCGCTCTGTTCAGCCACTACCGTCGTCACCCGCTTCAGCTGCTGGCATTGGCCGCCATGATCGTGCTTGCCACCATGCTCTGGACTGGCGTTCATCATCTCACCAGCCAGGCCCGGGCCAGTCTCGATCAGAGCGAATCGGCGGTAGCCGAGCGCCAGCAGGTAGTCCGCAGAGATGGTAACCCCCTGACTGTGGACCACTTCGTCGAGCTGCGACGAGCGGGGCTGTGTGTCATGCCGTGGCTGGAGGTTTCCTCGCCGGAGGGCGGGCGCGTGGTGGGTGTCGACCCTCTGGCAGCAGGCTGTTTTCAGGCTCCTGGGGGGCAAGAGGCACCCTGGGGTGGGGAGCTGGATGGCCGGCCCTTTGTCGACATCAGTGAAGCGGCTGAACTGGCCCGGGATCAGGGCAGCGAGCTGTCGTTGCTGGTATCCGAAGATCACACCAGCGGCGATCTGCCATCCGGCTATCAGCTGGTGCCTTTCAGCGTTGGCCCGGACACCGGTGAGCTGGGTGACAGCTTCCTGCTGAACCTGGATGCCCTGGGGGTTCTGGTTCTCCTGATTACCGCCTTGCTCGTGCGCAGTGTTTATCTGCTTGGGTTGGCCCAGCGCCGGGACAGCTTTGCCCTGTTGCATCGGTTTGGCGTTCCTCAAGGTCGTGTGAATCGCCTGCTGTTTGTCGAGATCCTGCTGCTGGCCCTGGTTTGTGTTGTGCCCGGAATATGGCTTGGCCGCTGGCTGGCCACTGGTCTGGGCAGCGGCTTCGGGCAGGCGCTCGAGGGGCTGTTCGATCAGCCGTTGTATGCAGGCCAGGGCGGGAGCTGGCTGGTGCCGCTTGTCACCATGATGGCCGTAGTTCTGGTGGCTTGCCTGGCGGATTTCCTCCGTCCACTGGCCCGTGGATTTGCGGGAGGCAACCGACGATCCGGCGGTTTGGTGTTGTTGGTGCTTCTGACTGGCCTTGCCTTGTCGGTTTGGGTTACGGATCTGCTCTGGCTTTTTATCGCTGTGGCCATGGTATTCGTGGCTGCCGGCATGCTCGCGCCAAGGTTGATTGCCTGGCTTGCAGACTGGCGGGCCGGCCACGACAGGGATCTGCAGGCACGTTGGCGCCACCGGGAGCTTTCAGTGCTGGCTCGTCGCCTGGCACTGCCATTGGTAGCTCTACAGTTCGCCATGGCGATGGTGCTGGCGGTGCAGGCACTGGTGACCACTTTTGAAAGCACCTTCGACCGATGGCTGGCGCAAAGACTGGAAGCGGATTATTACATCGAGGTCCCTGAAACAGCGGATCCAACCCTGGCGGTCGACTGGCTCGCTGAACAGCCGGAGCTTGCAGTGTCTGGCCTGTGGCACCGGGTCATTCGGGGCCGGGCAACCCTGCCGGGCGGCGAAGATGAGGGGGATGCCAGGGTTGACGTCTTTGCCATCGGCCCGGTTGGTCCGCTGGTGACCGGTTGGCAGTTGTTTGAGTCGGCGCCGCAGCCCTGGCAGAGCCTGCAACAGGGCCAGGGCGTGATGGTGAATGAACAGCTGGCGCGCCGGCAAGATGTAGAGGTCGGCCAGTCCCTGAAGGTAACCCTCGGAAGCCAGTCGTTCGAATTCCTTGTACTGGCCATCTACCCGGATTATGGCCGCCCCGCCGGCGAGATCCTGATTCATCCGTCGGTGCTCCCGGCGGACTTCGCCACCGGTTTCCAAAGCCTGTCGGTCTCGCCTGGCGATCTCTCCATCGAGGACGTAACCAATGGATTAAGGCGGGTGTGGCAAGTGGAGGAGCTGACAGTTCGGGACAACCGGGCCATTGAAGAGCTCGCCTCCGCCATCTTTGACCAGACCTTTCTGCTGACCCGGGCCATGACCACCCTGACCCTGATACTGGCGGCCATCGCCCTGCTGATGATGGGCTGGGTGTTTTTCTCGACCCGGGCCTGGTATTTCCGGCTGCTTGTGGTGTGGGGGCTGTCACGCCGGCTGGCTTCGGCCCAGCTGGTCCGGCTGTCCGTGTCGTTGACGGGCGCGATTGCCCTGCTGGCCCTGCCGCTTGGCGTCTGGTTGACCTGGGTGCTGGTGCATCGGATCAATCCCATCGCGTTTGGCTGGTCCCTGCCGATGGCTGTGTACCCGCGATTCTGGCTGGAGCTTGGTGTCCTGAGCCTGCTGATCGGCCTCAGCATTGCCTTACTGATGAGCCGTCAGCTGAAATCACCGTCAGTCGCGCCAGTGAATGCCAATGTGATGGCGGGAGGTGAGCGATGAAGCGGTGGTTCACAATCTTGTTCCTGGTGGTTCTGGCCGGGTGTTCGGAGCCACAGCAAGAGGCAGGGTTTGCCGGACTGGCCGGTGTCGCAGAAAACGAATCCGGCGTGCCTTTTTTGCAGCCCGGCCCGGGAGACCGACTGACATTTCCTGATGATTTCGGCCCCCACCCGCAGCATCGGATTGAATGGTGGTACCTGACCGCCAATTTGAAGACGGACGATGGCGCGCCCCTGGGCCTGCAGTGGACCCAGTTCCGCCAGGCAATCACGCCGAGACTGGCGGACGCTGAGTCCCCGGACCCAAAGAACTGGCCCCTGGAGGCGGCCTGGATGGCCCATGCTGCTGTGAGTTTTGATACCCGACATTACTTTGCGGAGAAGCTGGCCCGGGGCGACGTTGGCTATGCCGGAGCCCGGGCACAGCCGGTCGCTGTCTGGCTGGACGACTGGCAGCTTGAGGCTGTCTCCGGGAATGAATCCTGGCGGTTGCAGGTGGCCGCGGACGGTTGGTCCTACGACTTATCCATCTCGGTCAATGGCGAGCCTGTTGCCCATGGCGATAACGGCTTCAGCGCCAAGTCCGCTGATGGCGAGGGTTCCATGTATTTCAGTCTGGTGGGCCTTCAGATAGAGGGCACCGTCACCCTTGGCGACCAGACGTTGGAAGTTACAGGAAAGGGCTGGTTCGACCGCGAGTGGAGCAGCCAGTTTCTCAAGTCCGGACAGCAGGGCTGGGACTGGTTCGCCCTGCACCTGGACTCGGGGGACAAACTGATGGCCTTCCGGCTGCGGGAGGACGATGGTGCCTTTCGGGCAGGTACCTGGATTCCCGACAAGGGTGAGCCGGTAGCGCTTCAGTCCGACCAGCTCCGCCTTCGCCCAACCAAACCTGATGCCGAGGGTTTTCCACGCCAATGGCGTCTGGAGGTGCCGGATTTGGGAGTGAATCTGGAGGTTTCGGCACCTCCGGGAGACTATCTGAATAGCGGGCTCTACCCTTATTGGGAGAGCCCGGTCACCGTCGCCGGCAGCCACTCGGGTGAGGGCTACATGGAACTGACTGGCTACGGCGACTGAACGGCAAGTGCTTATTCGACCGCGTTTGCACCAATCCGGTGAATGCTCAGATCCGCACCGTTGAACTCTTCTTCTTCGGTGAGGCGTAGCCCCGAGATGGCGTTGATGGCTCCGTAAACAATCAGGCCGCCGACAAAGGCCACCACAACGCCGGCTATTGAACCGACGATTTGCGACATCAGGCTGACGCCGCCCAGGCCACCGAGCGCTTCCTGACCAAAGATGCCACAGGCAATCGCGCCCCAGACACCACAGACACCGTGCAGGGGCCAGACACCGAGCACATCGTCCAGTCGCTCGATTTTTGCCTGGGCCCATTCGAACAGGTACACGAAGATGGCACCGGCCACACCGCCGGTCACCAGTGCTCCCACCGGATGCATCAGGTCTGAGCCGGCACACACAGCCACCAGTCCGGCCAGCGGACCGTTGTGGATAAAGCCCGGGTCTTTTCGGCCCAGCAGCATGGATACCAGGATACCGCCGACCATCGCCATCAGGCTGTTGACAGCAACCAGGCCGCTGATGCCGTCGAGAGTCTGCGCCGACATCACGTTGAAGCCAAACCAGCCGACGGTCAGGATCCAGGCGCCCAGGGCCAGGAAGGGAATGTTGGAGGGGGCAAAGGCCACCACCTTGCCGTTACGGTAGCGCCCGTTTCGGGCACCCAGAACAAGTACGGCCGCCAGGGCGATCCAGCCACCCACGGCATGCACCACAACAGAGCCGGCAAAGTCGTGGAAGGATGCACCAAACTGGTTCTCCAGCCAGCCCTGGAAACCATAGTTGCCATTCCAGATCAGCCCCTCAAAGAAGGGATAGATAAAGGCAACGATCAGGCCCGAGGCAATCAGCATCGGATAGAACTTCGCCCGCTCAGCGATTCCGCCGGAGACAATCGCGGGAATGGCTGCGGCAAAGGTCATCAGGAAGAAAAACTTCACCAGATCATAGCCATTGGCAGCAGTCAGCTCGGCGGCACCGCTCATGAAATGGCTACCGTAGGCAATGTAGTAGCCGATGAAGAAATAGGCCACGGCGGATATGCCGAAGTCGGTCATGATCTTGACCAGGGCATTCACCTGATTCTTGTGGCGAACGGTACCCACTTCCAGGAAGGCAAAGCCGGCATGCATGGCCAGCACCATAATGGCGCCAATAAGGATGAACAGCGTGTTGGCGCTTTCGGTCAGGGTGTGTACTGCACTCGTGATGTCCACGGGTTTTCGCTCCTGATGTTGTGTGTCCGGCCTCTATCGGGCCGTTTTACGTTGGGTTGTGCATTGTTGAGGTGCAGTTGAAGCAAGAGCTGTTCCAAAACGAGGCAATTCAAGAGCGGTAAGGCGGTTGAGGGATATCGAAGGGGAGGGGGAAGGGGATTCAAGAGGGAAAGCGCACTATCCTTGTGCGTTTTAGCGTAAGGCGCACCAAATTAGAGAGCCTTTACCAGTTGATGTCGTTCGATGTCGAGCTGTCGGATTCAATACCCAGGATTGATTCTTCATCGGCAGATTCGGACTGGATCAACTCCCGAAGACGAACCTCCTGTTCCTGCATAGGGCCGGAGAGGTCGATGATGATTTCAACGCGCCGATTCCTGGCGCGGTTCTCGGCAGAAGTGTTTTCGACTCTGGGCTCGGTATCCGCCAGGCCTGTGACGGACAGGCGGGTCGGCTCAACCTGGTCCCGGGCCACCAGAACGTTGGCCACAGCGGCGGCACGGGCAGCAGACAGATCCCAGTTGCTGTAGAAACGATCGGTGCGGATGGGTACGTTGTCGGTGTGGCCCTCAATGGTCAGATCACCGGGAATGCCTTCAATGACCTCCGCCATGTCCAGCAGCAGCCCTTCAAACTCCCAGGTCAGCTGGGCCGAACCAGAGGGGAAAGAACCTTTTTCTTCCACCCGGATCACTATTCGCCGCTGATCTTTACTTACATTGATGCGGCCATCGGCAATGGCAGGCTCCAGAACCTTCAGGATCTCGTCCATGGTTTCCTGCATCTCTTCCTCTACGGCGGCTTCAACGGCCATGTCGGTGGGGCTTTTCAGGGTCTGAAGTTCCGGGTCTTCCTCTGTGGTGGTCTGTTTCACCTCGTTGACCACGGTAGGCTCCGGCGGTGCAGGCGAAAACTTGTCGAAAATGGGGCTGGTGCCCTTGGGAATTTCCAGGGCGGGCACGTCCCGCTGAACACCGAAGGCTTTGGAAAGTTCACCGGCGATCTGCTTGAACTTCTGGGCGTCGATCTCCGAAAAGGACAGCAGCAGAACGAAGAAGCACATCAGCAGGGACATAAGGTCAGCGAAGGTAACAACCCACGCCGGAATCCCCGGTTTTTCCTCTTCTGGCAGCTCGTCCATGGTTACGCGCCTTCTGCTTCGGCTACTTTTTCACGTTCCTTGGGTGGCAGGTAGCTTGAGAGCATCTGCTCGATGATGCGTGGGTTGGTTCCTTCCTGAATGGCGACCAGGGCATCAATGTACAGCGACTGCATGCGCGCTTCCTCGGTCATTCTCAGAGAAAGCTTGTCGGCAATCGGAGTGGCAATCATGGTGGCGATCATGGCGCCGTAAAGTGTGGTTAGCAGGGCGACCGCCATGGCAGGACCGATGGATTTCGGGTCTTCCATGTTCGACAGCATCTGCACCAGGCCTATCAGGGTACCGATCATGCCCATGGCCGGCGCTACATCCGCCATGGCCGTGAAGACCTTGGCACCGGACCGGTTGTGGTCCAGGGTCATCAGCCGCTCTTTGTTCAGGAGTTCCTTGATAGTCTTGCCGTCCTGTCCATCCACCAGCATCTGAATACCCTGGCCCAGAAACGGGCTGCTTACTTCACGGTCTTCCAGTCCAAGAACGCCTTCCTTCCGGGCAATGTTGGCGATCTCGACCAGTTCTTCGATGCTGGCCTGGGTTTCCGGCAACTTGAATTTGAAGGCTCTGGCGGCGGCTTTGAAGGCTCCGAAAAACTGCGCAAAGCTGAATTTCGCCAGAACGACCAGTGAGGTGCCGCCAACGACGATCAAAAGGGATGGTGGATTGATAAAAACAGAAGGAGAGACGCCAAGAATAACTGCCGAAGCAATGAGCAAAATTGCGCCAACAAGACCGATAAGAGTGGCGAAATCCACGGTATCTCCAGATTAGTTTTGGGCTGGGCTGATGAGGGGTGAGAGATTACCGTCAGTTCAGAATTTAATCAATTCGTCTGAGGTGTTCTTTCCCGTTCTTCCTGCTGTTCTTTCCAGGCGGCATAGCGATGAAGATCAGACTCCACCAGCTTCAGACAGAGGGCGACAACGCCAGCATCGTCTATAAAACCGAAGCCCAGAATCAGATCCGGGATTACGTCCAGAGGGTTCATGACGTAAAGCAGGGCACCTGCTACCGCGGCGATGGTTTTCCAGGGTACGCTCCGGTAGTTGCCGTACCAGTAGTCCCGGATCATCGAAAACATCAGCTTGATGTCGGTGCTGAAACGGGACAGCTTGCCGCTGCCTCTCACTTTTTCTTCAATACTGCGCTGGCGGTCCAGCAGGGTTTCCAGATCCGCCCGATGAACCTTGCTGGCCTCGGCGTCCAGCTGTTTGCGGGCGTTTTTCTGGTTGAAAAGTGCCATCGAGTGGGTTCCTTGCTTGCTACCTGAGTGACTATGATCGCGCAGCCGTGCCGGCAATGCCAATGACCAAGTACTTATCGATGCTTGTACTGGGTCGGGCAATAGCCACGGCTCACCCCTTCAGGGCGCAACTGGCCATGTTTGGTGTTGCGCCCAGTTACCCGTTTGCGCCAGAGCCGGAAACTGCCGGGTTTGAGCTCACGGCGCATCAGGCGGATGACGTCTTTTTCCCGAAGGCCATAGAGGGTTTCGATGGCCTCGAAGGGCGTGCGGTCCTCCCAGGCCATTTCGATGATACGGGAGAGATCTGCTTCTACCAGGTTGCTTCCAGGCTCGGTCATCGTCTGTGTTGTTACCCCACAAAAATGCGTTTCGCCAACCCGGCGCCGCGCCAACCCTGAATGGCAAGGGTGCTGACCAGGCCACCAATCATGGCACCCACCACGCCGCAGGTAAGGATGTCATGGCCCGTGAGGTACAGCCCGGGAATGTCGGTTTTCGGTTTCAGCCAGTCCTGTTCGAAACGCTCGGGGTTGTGGTCCAGACCGTACAGCTCACCCCGGCCGTAACGGCAGAACCAGGCGGTGGAAAGGGGCGTGGAGGTCTCCACGTAATCCACTTTGCCCCGTAGCTGCGGCAGCTTCTGGTACATCACTTCCAGCAACTGGTCGGTGATTTTCTGCTTCAGGGCCTCATAGTCTTCGCCCCGCTTGCCCCAGATGGTGTCTTGCCAGGGCTCGAACATCTCCCAGGTGGTCGGTGCAACGATCTCGATGGTTGAGGTGCCCGGCCAGCGGTTCTGGTAATCCGGATCCTTGGCCGCCGGGAAGGAGATATAAACCACCGGAAACTCGGTGTTTTCCGGGTCATCCAGGAACTGTTGCACGTTGTCGTCGTGATCGGCGCTGGGATAGATCCAGAAATTGGTGCGGGGCAGGCCGAGTTCTTCCGGTGTGCCTTTCAGGCCGATGTAGAGCCCGATATGGGGCATGGAGGGAATGATGTGCCGGCATTTGCTCTTGTAGCCAACCTTTTCAGCCGCATCGGCTGGCAGCAGTTTTTCGAAGGTGTTGATCACCCCAGCGTTGCTGATGACCATCGGTGCCCGGATTTCCTCACCATCGGCCATGCGCACGCCGGTTGCCTTGCCTTTCTCCACCAGGATGTCGGTGACGTCGGCGTAGGTGAATACCTCACCGCCGGGCTGCTGAATGACCGGGATAATGGTTTTCGCGATCTCCGAGGCACCGCCGACAGGATAGAAACCGCCGTAGAGGTAGTGTTTGGCGATCAAGGCATGAACCATGAAACTCGATTGCCTGGGCGTGACGCCACAATCGCCCCACTGGCCGGTGATAGCCCCGATCAGCTCCTGGTTGTCGGTCAATTCGCTCAGAACTTCCCAGGTGGTCTTGTTGAAACAGTCCGGCAGGGCTATATCAAGCCCTTTGTTAATGACCGGGCTGAGGATGCCGGGCGTGAGTTTGGAGAGCGTGTACCACTGCATGCCATCTGCGACTTTTCCCAGCAGTTTCACATACTGGTCGATGGCTTCCTGTTCGTCCGGGAAGGCGCTCAGCAACGAGAGCCGCAGCCCCTCCTTGCCGGCCCGCAGATTCACGACCTTGTTACCCAGGAAGAACCGGTCGTAGTTCTCGTCCATGGGGGCCCACTCCAGCTTGCCGTCGGTGATGTAATCGAACAGTCTGCGCCCCAGGGTGTGGGGAGAGCCCATGTCGCCGATGTAATGGACGCCCACGTCCCACTCGTAGCCGTTGCGGGCATAGCTGTGGGTATAGCCGCCGGCGGTGTAATGCTGTTCAAGCACCAGGACTTTCTTGCCGGCTTTCGCCAGGCACGCGGCTGTTGTCAGCCCGCCAATGCCAGAGCCGATCACAATGGTGTCGTAGGGGCCCTTGAGGCGATTGGCCCGGTAACGGGTGCCGATCCTGATCGTGCTCGGTTTGAGTTTCTGAGAGGACGGACTGTTCACTGCCGCGCTTTCTACCACCATGCTTTGCCCCACATTTCCGGATTGGCCCAGTTCTCTGGATTGTTCCAGGCCCGTTTGTGGTTGTAAGTATCCAGATTGTAGGTATATAGCGTGAGTGCGCCGTTATCATTTTCCAGCTCGGCGTGGCGGCGGAAGCCAAGGCCGATGAAATCGGTAAAGGCCCAGTCCGGGGTCTCGCCTACGACTACGGCAATCTGATGGGTGCCGTAATTCCTGAGCTGCCCCAACAGCAGGGCGCCCTCATCATGGGGCAGGTGTTCGAGGGTGTCGGTAATCAGTGCCAGGTCTACGACCCTTTCGAGCACCAGGCTGGCGTTCGGATCGGACGTGTCCAGGGTGTGCACGTCCACACCTTCCTGGTGTTTCTGCCAGATTCGCGACATTTCGGTTGCCAGGCTGCCGCAGCTCAGCAAGGTTGCCGGTGAGCTGGTATCGATGATGCGGGCCAGGGTTTCACGTGCTGTACCTGTGCTGCTGTTGTCCGTCATATCCGTCATGGCTAATCGCCTTTTACTACAGGGGCCAGTCTGCCGCATCCACTGTGTGTAAACCTACGGGCTGTTCCGCGTGTCCGCCCCAGCGGTCAATGAAGGTGCCGGTGGGGTCGTACTGTTGCGCCTGTTTTTCCAGATTGAATTGCCGCAGTCCTCTCGGGTCTGCCCCTACGCCAGCCAGGTACTGCCAGTTGCCGTAGTTGCTCCCCACATCATAGTCGATCAACTGCTCCTCGAACCATGCCGCCCCGTAGCGCCAGTCCAACCCAAGTTCATTGATAAAGCAACTTGCCACCAGTTGCCGCGCCCGATTGCTCATGTAACCGGTTTCCCGCAGCTGATTCATCGCCGCATTCACAATCGGATACTCGGTGTTGCCCTGGCACCAGGCCTTGAAACGGTGGCCGTAGAATGTGCCGTGTCGGCGCTTGCGCTGGACGCCATCCCGGCGGAACAGGTTGGCGCCGTGTTTCAGGGCGTACCAGTAGAAGTATTCCCGCCAGAGCAGTTCGAACCAGAGCCAGTAGGTGGACTCGTTTTTGGTCTCACTGGCCTCGTATTCGATGATGGTTTCGGCCACCTCCCGAACCGAGAGGCATCCGTTGGCCAGCCAGGGCGAGAACTTGGAGGAGGCATCCCAGCTATCCAGAGCGTTGCGGGTCTCTTTGTAGCGGTCGATGCTGTGATTGTCGTAGAGAAATTCCTTCAGCCGACCCAGTCCTGCCGCTTCACCGCCCATGAACTGCAATGGGTGCACGGGCTCTGGTATGGGCGGGCAGCCGCCCCGGTTGTCTTCCGGAAAGCCGGGCGGCGGGGGCAAGGCCGTCAGCGTGCGAATCCTCAACCGTTCGGAGCAGCGTTCACCGGTTTTCTCAACCTGCTTGCGGAACTGGGAAAAGGTATCCGGCAAATCCTCGAGGGCCATCGGCAGGGAGCCCTCGGTGAACATGCTCAGGGTCTCGAATTGCTGGAACAGGGTCTTGGGCAGTTTGTCCTTGATGGCTCGCCACTGGCCGGCTTCCTGAGTGCCCGGCAGGCGGGAGCGAACGATGCGCTCAATGCTGTGAGCGTGGGCAAGTTCCGGGATGACCGTTTCCGGCTCGCCATAGGCAATATGGAGTCTCTGCCCCAACGGCCGAAGGCTTCGTTCAAGGGCCATCAGGCTTTGCCAGAGAAAACGCCAGCGGTGGTCGCCCATGGCCTTGCTCTGCAGCGGCCCGGGCGCGAACCATCGCGGATCCACCACGTAAACGCAGAGCAGCATGTCGGACTTTGAAGCGGCCAGCAGCGCTGCGTTGTCGTGCAGGCGAAGGTCCCGTGTAAACCAGTAAAGCGTGTGCAACGTAAGAGCTCCTCAACCTTTTGATTCTGCCCTGTAGATACGCTCCAGATCCAGAAAAGATTTCGGAGCCTCTGAATCGCAACATGGTCATTGCCAAGTCGGCTAGAATGAGTCAAACAGTCACGGCTGAGAGGTCGTAACCAAATACCTGCGCCATAGCAATCAAGGAGCCGAAAGTGATTAAATCCCGTGCCGCGGTGGCCTTTGAAGCCAACAAACCGCTAGAAATTGTCGAAGTTGACGTTGCACCGCCCCAGGAGGGCGAGGTTCTGGTGCGCATCGTTGCCACCGGTGTCTGTCACACTGATGCGTACACCCTCTCGGGTGCGGATCCGGAGGGACTGTTCCCGACCATTCTGGGCCACGAAGGTGGCGGCATTGTCGAAGCCGTTGGGCCCGGCGTAAAAAACCTGGAAGTAGGGGATCATGTCATTCCCCTGTATACGGCTGAGTGCGGCGAGTGCAAATTCTGTACATCCGGTAAAACCAACCTGTGTGGCGCTGTTCGTGCAACCCAGGGTAAGGGCGTGATGCCGGATGGTACCTCCCGCTTCTCCTACAAAGGCCAGCCGCTGTATCACTACATGGGTTGCTCCACCTTTTCCGAATACACCGTACTGCCGGAAATCTCCCTGGCCAAGATCCCCAAGGAAGCGCCCCTGGACAAGGTTTGCCTGCTCGGCTGCGGCGTGACCACAGGTATCGGTGCGGTGCTGAACACCGCCAAGGTTGAGGAAGGCGCAACCGTGGCCATCTTCGGTCTCGGCGGTATCGGCCTGGCGGCGATCATCGGCGCCAAAATGGCCAAGGCCGGCCGGATCATCGGGGTCGACATCAACCCGGGTAAATTCGACATCGCCAAGCAACTGGGTGCCACCGACGTTGTCAATCCCAGCGACTACGACAAGCCGATTCAGGAAGTCATTGTCGACATGACCGATGGCGGTGCCGACTACACCTTCGAGTGCGTGGGCAATGTGAAGCTGATGCGCGCGGCGCTCGAGGCCTGTCACAAGGGCTGGGGCGAATCCACCATCATCGGTGTAGCCGGTGCCGGCGAGGAAATCAGCACCCGCCCGTTCCAGCTGGTGACCGGTCGCGTCTGGCGTGGCTCAGCCTTCGGCGGTGTAAAAGGCCGCACCGAACTGCCGGGCTACGTGGAGAAAGCCGAGAAGGGCGAGATCCCCCTGGATGTGTTCATTACCCATGAAATGCCGCTGGAAGACATCAACAAGGCGTTTGACCTGATGCATGAGGGTAAGAGTATTCGGACGGTTATTCATTTCTGATATGTAGCGGTTCCCCGGTCATCTCCATGACCGGGGAACCGCAAGATAAGGCCTTTCCCAAAACCGATAACGTTCCTTCCTCAGTTTGTTGCGCAAATATGACAATGCCTGCGCATACGGGATAACCCCTACTTCCTGGCTCTCAGCAGAATGGCTGTCACCACACATGTGGCACAACAACGAACTGACTGAGGGCATAGTATGTACAAAAACAATGCACTGCTTCGTCGGTTGGGTATGGCTCTGGGGCTGGTGGCAGCCTCCACACTGGCTTCCGCAAGCCAGACCGAACAACCCAACTTTCTTCTCATCGTGGCCGATGACCTCGGCTATTCGGACATCGGCGCGTTTGGCGGGGAAATTGAAACGCCGACTCTCGATGCACTGGCGGATGAAGGGATCCGCATGACCAATTTCCATACCGCGCCGACCTGTTCTCCCACCCGCTCCATGTTGTTGTCGGGCACTGACAACCATCAGGCCGGTATTGGTAATATGGCGGAATTGCTGACCGCGGAACAGAAAGGGAAACCGGGCTACGAAGGCTATCTCAATGATCTGGTGGCAACCCTGCCGGAAGTGCTCCGCGACAACGGATACAGCACCTCCATTGCCGGTAAGTGGCACCTGGGCCGAACCGAAGAACTGAGCCCGGCTGCCCGGGGTTTCGATCATTCCTGGGTACTGGTGCAGGGCGGTGCCAGCCACTTTGATGACGGCCGCGCCATCATCGGGGTCGACCCGAAAGCGATCTACCTTGAGGACGGCAAGCAGGTTCAAGTGCCCGAAGGCTTCTTCTCCTCGGACTTCTATGCCGACAAGGTGATCTCCTACATTGACGCTGCCGGCGACAAACCATTCTTCAGTTTTCTCGCTTTTACCGCGCCCCACTGGCCGCTGCAGGCACCTGACTCCTACATCAACAAGTACGAAGGCCGTTACAACGAGGGCTATGAAGCGATCCGTCAGCAGCGACTGGACAAGATTAAGGAAATGGGTCTCGTGGGCCATGAATTGGCTGCCAACGTGCCTTTTGACGAGCTGCCCAGCTGGGATGAACTGACGGAAGATCAGCGCAAGATTGAGGCGCGCAAGATGGAAGTCTACGCCGCCATGGTCGACAACATGGACGACAACATCGGTCGGGTTCTTGCCCACTTGGAGAGCATGGGTGAGCTCGACAACACCGTTGTACTGTTCATGTCAGACAATGGTGCCGATGGCAACAGCCCGGAGGTATTGCCTAAGAACAAGGAATGGATCGCCAACGAATACGATAACAGCTACGACAACATTGGCCGGCCGAATTCCTATATCTGGTATGGCGCGCAGTGGGGACAGGTGAGTGCCACGCCGTGGCCGATGTGGAAAGGCTATCCAACCCAGGGCGGCCTGGTCGTGCCTGCCATCCTAAATCTGCCGGGTGACGATGCTGAAGGAAAAGTCAGCTACGAGTTCTTCCACGTGATGGACGTGATGCCGACTTTCCTGGAACTGGCGGGCATTGAGCTGCCAACCAGTCCCTACAGCGGCCGCGACATCTTCGAGATCCAGGGCGTTTCCATGCTGCCAGGCCTGAATGGTAACGGCCCAAAGAACCGTGTGGTTGGCTGGGAGTTGTTCGGGCGTTCTGCAGTGCGCATGGGTGACTGGAAAATCCGGCTGCTGGAAGAACCCTATGGCCCAGGCCAGTGGCAACTGTTCGACCTGGCCAATGACCCGACCGAAACCACGGATCTGTCCGGCAAGAACCCTGAAAAGCTCAAAGAACTGCTGGCCGAGTGGGATAACTACATCCGGCGGAATGGCGTCTTCCCCGCCGATCCTGCGGACATGCGGAAAGTCGGTTACAGCTTCACCACCTGTCTGTATGGCAAGTGTGTCGAGTAATCCCAAACCAACTTTCCGAGCAGGAGATAACCGATGAAACTGATGAAAACTTTTCTCGCTGCTGCGGTTTCCGCAGCAGTCGCAACGCAGGCGATGGCGGCCGAGCTGGAAAAACCGGACTTCTATGGCTTCCTGAGTGCCGGGGCGCTGAAAGTTGAGGGTGAGGATGCTGAGGCCGATGCCTTCGAAATCGAGCTTGGGCTGCAGGGCAAAGTCGCTCTGCAAGAGAAACTCAACCTCAACTATGCCGTGGAAGTGGACCTGGCCGGCGCTGCCAACAGCGCGGATGATCCGTCGACCGGGCGTGATGGTGAAGCCGATATCCATGTAAAAGAGGCCAAGTTCTGGCTTCCTACCCGATACGGCATGTTCGTGGTGGCGCCCCGTGGTACCAGCGGCCAGTGGCGCGATATTTATGGCCCCATTAATCACTATGAATACAACGAATCCCACGCCGATCTGAACCCGGATGGCATTTTTGCCCAGCCGGACCGGACCTCAGGCACCTTTGCCTACCACACGCCCTGGTTCCTGAACACCAAGGCGGTCGTGGCGGCGATTACCCTGAACGACAGCAATGATGAGAATGTGGATGGTCGTTCGATACGGTTGGTGCACAGAAGCGGCGATCTCAGTGTCGCTATCGGGACCACGCTGCTGATGCAGAATCAGCTGCCGCCATTTGCCACCGATGACTATCTGATTACTGCGGCGGGAGCCAGCTACAAGATCGGCGGCCTCATGCTGGGGGCGACCTGGGAAAATAACCGCGATTCTCCCTATCCGCTAGACCCGGAAGGCAAGGCGGATTATGACGCCTACGGTATTTCAGCCTACTATCAGGCAGATAACGGCGCCGGCATTGCCTTGGGATTCAAGGAAAAGAATCATGATTATGATGCCGCGGATAATTCCGTATACACCCTGAAAGTCGAGCAGCGACTGACTCCCTCGGTGAAAGTGTGGGCCGAGACTGGCCAGTATGACAAACCGGCGGTGGTTCAGGGCGTGAAAGTCATCGACACGAATTATGCTGTCGGTTTTAACGTAACCTTCTGACTCTGCAAGCGTGTTGCCCGGCTCAGCCAGCCTGAGACCGGGCCTTTTTATTGGAAGATAACCCGGCTCTTTTGCCGTTGGCGAACGGTTTCGGACGGTAATTCGCCGAACGCGTCCTGATAGTGTCGGGTAAAGTGGCTCAGGTGCTGAAAGCCGAAAGCGTAGGCCGCATCACCGACGCTGATTTCAGCATTGGAAAGCAACAGATCGCGAACGCCTTTGAGCTTGTGGCACAGAATGTATTTGGCCGGTGTTGTGTTCAGGTAGGTGCGGAACCCGGACTCTATCGAGCGCCGGCTGCTGGCGGACACGTTTACCAGATCCGCCACCGAGATGGGCTGCCTTAGGTGGGCCTGTATCCATTCGGTCACCAGCCGCACCTTGGCTGGCAGGATTATCGGGTTGATCCGGGATGCCTGCAGGATACGGTTCGAAAAATGGGTCAGCAAAAGACTCTGCCACTGTTTCTGAAGGGCAGGATCCAGGTTTCCCTCGCAAATGTCGTGCTGTTGCGCAATGCATTCAATGCCCTGGCGGATCAGGCGGGCATCCTGCTCCTCCGGCCCCAGCACGGCAGAGGCGTTGCCGAGCACTTCCAAACAGGGAATGCCCAGATGATCCACCAGTGCCTGACGGGACAGGTTGATCACCACCGATCGGGTCGATTTTTCCCAGATCAGGTCCGCCTGCTGACCTGGCGCGATGAGCAGAAGTCCACCGGCTGTGACGTTGATTTTACTGACTTTGCAGTGAATGCAGCCTTCCAGCACCAGAATGGCATGAAAAGTGGTTTGAGGTTCGGACTGGATGTGCACCTTTTCCGACCAGCGGGCGCCAAACAGGGTGGAGCGGTCCAGAGGTTGCCAGGTCAGGATGTTCTTGCTTTGGCCGCCGGAGGAAATCGGGGAGACCTCACGGTCGTCGATCCTGGAGTTGATAAAATGCCGGGCCTCCTCGAAATCGGGCGATTGCACGCCAACGTTATTGAGAAAAGGGACGTTGTGTTGATTCATGGCAGTATCGTTGTTGTTGTCTGCTTCACCAGGAGCATCGTCCTGTACTTGTATAAAAATAAGCAATTGCCAGGCCATGCCAGGTAAAACCGGGCCGGGTCTTGCAGGTAAAATAGCGCGAACTTAGTCGCCGGCATTAAAAACGATGAAGGCTTTACGATCTGGTCAAATGTTTTGGAATTATGGCCCGGAATTCAATGATATGGTCAACTATTTTCTGAGTGCGGTTGCAAGCCTTGCGCTATTTCTGGCCAGCACGGAAGTCGCCTTTGCCGATGTCTCTGAATGCGCAGGCTGTCATGCTTCCGAGGTGCGTGAGTGGTCCGGTTCCCAGCACGCGGTAGCAATGGCCCCCGCCACCCCGGACACGGTGGAGGGGAACTTTTCCAATGGCCGATTTGCAGACAGCGATATCCAGGCAAACTTCCGGCGTGAAGGCGAAGGGTATGTTATCCGTTTGAGCGAAGGCGGAAACTCCCGGGAGTGGCCCGTCAGGTATACTTTTGGCGTTTACCCGCTTCAGCAGTATCTGGTGGATGTTGGTCACGGCCGTCTTCAGGCCTTCAATATTGCCTGGGATACGCGAGCCGAGTCTGAGGGTGGTCAGCGCTGGTTCCGACTGGATGAGTCGGATCAGAATCATCCCGGCGATGCCATGCATTGGACCGGCGTTTACCAGAATTGGAACAATCAATGCGCCGATTGTCATTCCACCGGGCTGAAACGCAACTACGATGCGGAATCAGACAGCTATGACACTCACTGGCAACAGATCTCCGTAGGGTGCGCGGCCTGTCATGAAAATGCGGAAGAACACGCGCATGCAGCCCTTGATGGGAAATCTCTGGCTCCGGGTGTCGAGCTTGCCGCGATGGGGGCTTGGCTGGTCAGTCAGGGAGCGAGGCCGCCCATGCATGAGGGGCCAGACTCCAGCCCGAATCAGGTGCCAAGCTGCGGACGTTGCCATTCTTTACGGACGAGCCTGACTGATCAGGGTGGTGGTCAGGTCCATGATCAATTCAGCCTGACCCGCCTTGATGAGCCGTTTTACTATTCCGATGGCCGGATTCGAGAAGAAGTGTTTGTTTTGGGCTCCTTCGAGCAGAGCAAGATGTTCGAGGCTGGCGTGGTCTGCAGTGATTGCCACAATCCCCACACCGGCAATCTCAAGGCGCAAGGTAATGCCGTCTGTACCCAGTGTCACAGCGCCGCTGATTTCGATACTCCCGAACATCACCGTCATGGACGGGGTAGTGAGGGGGCGCAGTGCGTAAACTGTCATATGCCCGAAAGCACGTTCATGAAAATTGATGCCCGACGTGAACACAGCTTTATGGTGCCACGCCCGGACATCTCGAATGCCAGCAGCAGCCCCGATGTATGCCTGGGCTGCCACACCGACAAAAACCGGGACTGGTCGATCACTGAAGTTGATGGCTGGTTCCCGGAACTCTATGAGCAGGAGACCTGGTATCACGTTCAGCAGCGTCCTTCCTCAGGCATGGTGGAGTACCTGCAAAACCCAGATGAACCAGCGCTGCGCCGGGCTACCTTGCTGGAGCAGCAAGGGCAATGGCTGGCGCAGGAACAGCCATCCCTGGTGGCGAATCTGTCGGCCAGCGATCAGGTGGTAATGCGGGAAAGCGCGTTCCGGATACTCCGGCATGGTTCGGCTGAGCATGCCCGGAGAGTCGGTGAGGCCGGACTGATCGACTCATCGCTGGCGGTACGGATTGCAGCTTTCGAGTCCCTGACATGGCTTGGCGTTGAACTGGATTCCGCTCCATGGGAGAAGGTTCGTGGGGAGTATGAACATTTCCTGGAGATGCAGTCTGACCTGCCCTCGGGACTTGTGCTGAAAGCCCGGTACCTGCTGGCCCGTGATTTCGTCTACAAGGCCGAAAGGACATTGGAAAAGGCTCTTAACAAGGACCCGGGCTATGCACCTGGCACCATTCTTCTTACCGACATCCTGAGATCCGGCGGTCGCAATCTGGAAGCGATCGATGCTATCAACCGCACTCTGGAGCAAACCCCGGACGAAGCCAGTCTCATTCACCTGCGCGGCTTGATCAACCTGAAGCTGAAAGACTACAGCAAGGCTTTGGAAGATCTGGAACGGGCCACAGCACTGGCGCCTGACCAGTGGCTGTTCGGTTATCGCTATGCGGTGGCTTTGTTTCAGCTCCAACAGCAGGACGAGGCCCGCAAGGTTACCGGGGCACTTCTGGAGCGATTTCCGGAGAATCCACAGCTACAGGCGTTGATGAAACACCTGTGACCGGCTAAGCCAGCAACGGATCAGCGGCTGTTTCCGTTTCGATCCGGGAACAGCCAGAACGTGAACCATTTTGTCATTCTCGGCATCAGCACATAACTCATCAGCAGCATGACCACGATGGTCACCGCCATGGTTCTGAGCAACAGGGGTATTTGCGCCAGAATTTCGCCGAACATTACGAAAACCAGGGTTACCGCCGGATAAAGCGCCAGCCAGCTGACAATGGTCATCTTCCATTTGGGCGGTGGTTTCACCGGATTCTGGCCCGGGAGGGTAAACCAGGTGACGATTCCCGAGGTGACCTCCCGCTCGCTGGGTTGAACCAGCAGGCTTTCAATCTGTTGCAGCAACTCGCCCCTCTGTTCCGATTCTTCCCAGGCCGTCAGCGTCTCCCGATCGCTGAATTTGAAGACAATGCGGTATTCGGGATCATCGGGAGAGGATGGTCGGAACATGGTGGCGCCCAGATAGCCCGGGAAGTTAGCTGCCCGTTGGGTCATCTGGCTGCTGAGTTGCTCAAATGCGTTTTCTTTGCCTTTACGCACTCTTCGTGACACAACGACCGTCAGTGGTTCGCTGCTGTGATCGAGTGGGTTCGATGTGTTTTCGCCTACTGACATGTTTTCTTCCCCGTTACAGAAAAAAGGGGCCCGCCGAAGCGGGCCCAAAAGAGGAGCAACAATGATGCCCGGTTAACTGCCCGTAGCGCGCAGGTACTGAACGTTGAACATGTTGGGCGGCGACATTTCGGGATCCACTTGGCCCTTGAACTGGCCGGTGGTGCAGTGGCTTGCCTGCACGTCGATCATGCTGAAGCTGTCGTCAATGGAAACCCCGGTGCCCTTGTTCTTGGCCAGGTGATGGTCAGGGTGGGCCTGGCCAATGGTGAAGGTTTTCCAGAGGCTACCTTTGCGGTCATAAGACACTGTACGGGGGATAGTAAAGGTCTGGGCGTCCATGAAGTGCACTCGCTTTGAAAGCGGATGACTCTCATCGACAGGCACCGACTCAACCTCGTATACCTTGCGCAGCTGCCAGGTGATGTCCGGGAAACAGCCGCCCTGCCCACTGAAAGCAACCACCTGATAGCCGTCGCTGTCGCTGTGGGTTTCGGTGTCGAGCTTGAGCTCATTGTGGTTATAGAACGGCATCAGCATGTAACGGGTGCCTTTGTAGGTCCAGTTCATGTCCGAGATTCGGCCGTTATAGCCCTCGAAATCCTCGATCATCAGATCCGAACCGAGGAAGGCGTCGGTGACCTGGCCGGTGGCGAGGCGACGAACCCGGCGCTGGAAGCCCAGGTACAGCCAGGAGTTATCCCGCTTCAAGTCGTCTGCGGCCCGGTGGATCAGCAACTGGGTGTCACGCACGTCGGCGGGATCCAGTACCTGCAGATAGATGGCCCTGAACAAGTCGGACGGGTTCGGCGTGATTTCCGGTGTTGGCTCCTGGTTCACCCGTCCCTTGTAGTTCAGGAAGTGAAAGTTGAACTTGATGGTGCGTTCAACATCGCCGGAGTTCATGTCACGGTATTTCCAGTAGAACGGCGAGATGGCGGCGCTGTCGCCCCAGTTATAGCCGTACTTGTAGTTCCAGGCCAGCTTCTCACCGGCGCGTGGATCGTCAGTGCTCGGTTCCTCCGGGAACGGGCGGCCCGCCTGCCAACCGTTGATTTCGCCCACCTGGGCACCCAGGGTGACCTGATCCATGCCGAGGCGGGTCGCCTCAACGTAGCTGGGGTGAAGATCGAACGACGTGGTTTCACCCACGACCATGGTGGTCCAGCCCTGCTCAATAAAGCCGTAGAAGGCCGGGTCGATGATGTCCTTGAACTGGGCAACGTTGGACTGGTCGATCACCATTCCGGGCTCAAGACCCTCGTGCTGAGGTGTCTCAGTTTTATAGGGATAGAAGGACTCGGTAATGACTGCCTCTTCTGCCAGAGCGGCAGTGGCCATCAGGCTGGCGGTACAGCCAGCGATCAGAGTGCATGTAAAGTGTTTCATCATTTGTTGTCTCATGGTGTTACCTCGTGATCAGAAGCTGTAACGAACGGTCAGCTGAACTTCGTCTTCTTCCTGGGCCATGCCGATCGGCCCGGACTTGAAGCGACCGAGTGGTTCATAGCCGCCAAGACCTGCGGACTCTCCGGGTTGGTGATTGACCACACCTGGTGTCTGGGTGAACGGATCCCAGGGGTTACAGGAACGGCAGTCGTCGAATTTGCGGGCACCGTCTCCGACCTTCACGTTAGCGCCGGCGGTCACCTTGAATCGGTCTGTCACGATCCAGTCGACACTCGGAGCCAGTGTTGTGGCCTGGGCACGGAAGTCATGGGCGGTAATCAGTTTCGGAATCAGACGGTTGTTCATGTAGAAGCCCTGAATCAGCAGGGTGCCAATCCAGTTATGCTCCCAGTCCGGAATGCCGGCCTCGCCGTACGTTCTCTGCTCACGTTCGTGATCGAGTATGTGCTGACCGAAGATCTGGCCGGAGAACAGGAACGACTGGTTTTCGTTCAGGAAGGGAATGTAGACGTTCTTGTCTGCGCCAATAACGTAACGCGCCACGTCCGACTCGGAGTAGAGTCTCTCGCGCAGGGTATTGGCAAATTCCTCGCCGGAGGTGTAAGCAGTCTCGAACCGGAACACGGTATCGATACCCTGGGAGTAATAGTCCAGGGAGCCACCCACCAGGTTGACCCGCGGGAAGTGGATATCGAATGCGATCAAAGAGGGATAAACGTCAGTGGTGCCGTCAAACGCATTCTGTGCCGGGATACCGCCACGAAGCGAGGGCAATTGGGATCGGTAGGTCAGGGCGTTCAGGGAGAAACCCAGATCGCCGTACACACCTTCCAGTTTCAGGCCCAGCTGGGTGTTGGACAGCTTCCAGCTAGGCATGTTGGCACGGCGGATACCGATCTGTCCCGGTCCGAAGTCGGTGGCCAGACCACCATCCGGTGTTGCGCCCGCGAAGTTGGCCACGGTGCCGCCGTTCTCCCAGAGGTTGTTCATGCCCCGGAAGAAACAGCCGGCATCCAGTATCACGTTGGGCTGGCCGCACTGACCGATGTCGTGGGGACGGAACTCATCGAAGTTCCAGACCACCTGGAAGTTGAGATCATCAAAGGCGAAGCCCTCAAAAACCTCGGTTGGGCCCATACGGTAGTCCGTTTTCAGGATCCACATGGGAATCCGGATGTCTTCCAGTTCGTCGTAGATGTTGTTGCGGGAGTAATCTACAGGGTTGATGACGTCCAGAACCCGGAACAGGTCGGTACGGCCCCAGATAACCTGTTGCTTGCCCAGCCGGGTACTGAGCACGTTGCCGCTGTCGAAATTCAGATCAAAATCAACATAGAGTTCCCGGATGAAATCCAGACGGTCATTGAACTCCTGGAAACGGAGCTCGTTTTCGTCCTTGTCCAGGTAGTCGTCGATACAACCGCGGCTGTCAACGTCACAGGGGCGGACGGGGACACCAAAGGCAACACCATTGTCCTGATCGTGCAGGTGCTCGCCGAGAACCACCATTCCGTCGTTCGGGTTCTCATTGATGTCGAAGCCGAAGAACGGCGTTGGTGCGATGCCGCCACCATGGGGAACCGTACCCTGGGCAATGTCCTGAAGCTGAACCGGGCCACCGGCTTCACTGCCGTACTCATCGTCGTTAAGGTCGTAGACCCCATCGTAGGTGCCGCGAAGCGTTCCGTTCACGGAGACATTACTGAAAATGCCCACGTCCCCGATCCGCTTTTCGCCTTCCAGCTGGAGAGTATTACGGAATTTGGACAGACCCACTCCGTCACGAGCGTAGGTTGCGTTCTCATAGAAGCCATTGATCCTGGTATCCTCCGCGGCAACAGTGCCGGGCAGCGCAGCCAGGGTGAGTGCAGTGGTGCTGGAGAATACAGCGCACCAAAGACTCAGGCCTTTTATTTTTGTTTGCATGGCAGATCCTCGTTTGGGTTGTGATGGAGCGTCCCGGGGTCAGGCCCGGGACGTTGCTCCGGCTACGTATCCCTCACCGTCCTGACGGTTGTCGGTCGGCGATGGAGTCGGTTCTGAACGTTGACGGTCGGCGTGGAGGATGCCGTCCTCGTCTGCGTAGACGTTGGTAATAAATCGGGGTTTGAATACCAGCACCCAGGAGGGCACCAGCAGCATGGCGGCAATGCCGTTGATGACGATCATCACGCACAGCAGCATGGCCGCATCGGACTGGAAGCGCAGGTCGGAGAAAATCACCCACATGATGATGCCGGCCATCAGGGTCAAAGCCGTGAAGCTGATCGCCATACCGGTGGTGGCAATGGCCCGGCGCACCGCCTCGCGTAGCTCGCCGCACTTGGCCATTTCCTCCCGTATGCGGTCCATCATGTAGATGGAGTAATCAATACCGACGCCGATACCCACGGCGATCACGGGTACGGTATTGATATCGATGCTCAGTCCGTAAAGGCCCATGTAGGCGTAGGTCAGGGTGGTGGCGAACAACATGGCCAGCAGCATCATCAGCCCGGCATGCCAGGACGTGTAGAACAGCATCACGAAGGCGAAGATCAGCAGGAAGACCAGGGGCAGAACGATTATGTTGGTGTCGAATGCCGACTCGTTCATGGCTGCGGCAACGCCGAGGGTTCCGCCTGCCAGGCGAATGGTCAGGCCTTCAACTCTGTCACCATTCTCTGCGATCCATTCCTTGGCCATGTGAATGGCCCGGCGGATGGTTTCTCCTTGGCGGTCCTTATAGAAGAACACCAGATTAGCGACACGGTCGTCCGTGTCATTGAACTCATCCAGGGCCCCGGGAATCGGGCTTGAGGCCATGTAGGTGAACATAAGGCCACCCACATAACGCTGGTCGTGGGGAATCTGGTACCAGCGTGGATCGTCGTTGTGCATCAGCCGATTTACCTGCTTGACCAGGTCTGGCAGGCCCTTGGATCCCCCAACACCGGGATCGGAGAGCATGTGCGCCTGGAAGTCAGACAGTGCTTTGAGGACTTCCGGGCGCTTGAGACCACCCTTCTCGTCGGTTTCGGCGATTACATACAGCTCCTCGGACCCGGGGAAGCGATCGTTCACCACACGGGATGAGATGTTGTAATCATGGTCCGGGTACAGGATGGGGGAGCCGGGCTCCGAGTCGCCGATCTGGACGTTGGAGGCAGCAAGCACACCTGCGCCCATCACAATGGCAGCCGCCGCCAATACAACTTTTGCCCGTCCCGGGCGAGTCACTGTTCTAGAGCAACTGCTCCCGATATAACGCAGGGCAGTTTCGCGCATCTCGGCGTTTTTCGGTGTGGGGAGGATGGAAAGCAGCAGGGGAACACCGATCAGAACCGTGAACACCACAGTGATTGCCCAAAGGGAGGCGTAAATGCCGAGATGGGTGTTCAGAGGAATCGAGCCGATAGCGATCAATGACAAACCAATGGCATCAGAAACCACGCCCAGTGAGCCGGGGCGGAACAGGCTGTCGAAGGTGGCCTTGGCTGCCTTTGACCCTTCGCCAAGTTCGCGGATTTCGGCGTAGTACCGCTCCACCAGTTGAACACCGTGGCTCATGGCCCTCGCTGCAATCAAAAAGGGGATCACCAGGCCGAGCGGATCCAGGTTGTACCCGAGCAGGCTGATGATCCCAAGGCCCCAGATCGTGGAGATCAGGACACCGCCAAGGGGAATGAGCACGCCGTACGCCTTTCGGAAGTGGAATACCAGCAGCGCGAGCATGGCGAGTACGGTGAAGATGAAAATCTGCAGGATCTGGTCCATGTAGGTGTAGGCCCAGCCAACAAGTACTGGCTGGCCTGTGGCGTAGATGGTGACGCCGTCAACGGCCTCCTGCTCGCGGAGCTGCTGCAGTTGCGCGAAGGTCTTCTCGTAGTCGAGTTTGCCTTCGATCAACTGAGCCTTGACCAGGGCCATCCTGAAATCCGGGGAGACCAGAGGGCCATATACCCGGGGGTTTGCAGCCACCGCCGCTTTCATTTCAGCCAGTGCCTGTTCTGAGTACTCGCCCCGAGTGGAGTCGTAATAGGGCTCGGAATTGATGCTGCCCACCTCGGTCAGCCAGATCTCCCGGGAATTGCGATGGGTAACGCTGGCAACCAGGTTGTGGTTGACGCCGGGAAGGTTATCTACTGCCTGGGTTACCCGGTCGATGGTTGCCAGGTTCTCGTTAGAGAAGATATCGCCCTCGGCAAATTCAACACCGACTACCAGAACATTGGCGCCGCCAAAGTCATCCTTGATGCTGTTATGTAGTTCAATGTAAGGGTGTTGCTGGGGCAGCAGGTCGGCAAAGTCGGTATAGATTTTCAGGCCCGGAATCCGCAGTGCAAAGAACAGTGTCAGCATTGCGATCAGTGCCAGTACTTTCCGCGGGTTCCTGAAAATCCAGAGTTCCAGCAAGTGCAGGAAGTGCGTGAATTTGTGCAGTCCGGCCATGATCAATTACCTCGGTTTTTGCTGGCCACCTTGGCCACGGGAATGTCAACTTGAAGGAGCAGGCCGCGGCCACCGGCCACGAGCAACTGGCTGTTGTTGAGGGCAACGCCATCGCGGAGGTAAAGCGGCTGGTTGGGCGTTTCCAGGCTTGTCCACTGGTTCTCTTGAAGCGCCATAACAGTGGCGTTGTCGCCCAGGGCAAACAGGGAGTCGCCGGCGGTGATGAATCCGAAAACCGGCATGCTGGTGTCTGTTTCCTGACGATTCCAGGTCTCGCCACCGTCCGTGGTGTGGTAGATGAAACCGTTCAGTCCACCCACCCAGCCTTCGGTTGCCGAACTGAAGTGAGCGGAATGGGGATAGAATTCTTCCGGCAGGTAACCGGCGTAGTCCCAGCTCTGGCCACCATCGAGGGTTTTGAGCAAGAGGCCGTACTCACCGGTTGCCATTGCCGTTTCCGAATCAAGGAACTGAAGGTTTGTGAGAATGGCGTCTTCGTTAAGTGTGGTTTCCTGCCAGGAGGCGCCCTGGTCTGTTGAACTTTGAATCGTTGTGAAGCTTCCGCCTGCCCACCAGCTGCCATCAGGTGAACAAGCGGCGGTCATCATCTGTTCCTGGCTTGGAAGCTCATGGGCAGTCCATTGGGTACCAGCCGAGTTGCCATGCCAGAACTGGTTGTCAAAGGTCAGTGCAATGAAGCTGCCATCCGGGCAGGCATCGAGGGAGAGAAAGCTCTCGTTGGTGGATACGGGCACCCGTTGCCAGCTCTGGCCGCCGTCATCGCTTACCAGCATAGTTCCGGTATTGCCAGCAATGGCGATAACGCGATCGTTCTGCGCAACGGCCTGGAAAAAATCGGTTCGTTGAACGGCCTGCTGTGATTGTTGTCGCACCGCCTCCAGATTCAGCGGGGCCTCACAACCGCTCAGTAACAATGTGGACAGGCCGACAAAGGCGAGCGTAGGTGGAAATGTGCCTCGTGGGCATTCCAAAGCGTATGGCATGTTAGGTCACCGTCTTTGTTTTTGTGAAAAAGCGACTGACGGTGGTTCAGCAACGGTTGTGCCAGAACGGGTTTAAAAAATCTAAGGCTTTGAAATAACTTTGAAAATTACTTTCTTTCTTGGCAGGTTTGCGTTTTCGATAACGTGGATCACAGCGTTGATTTTTATCAAATGATCAAGCGTTGGGCGGGGTTGTCCATTTCGTCACAGCCGGTGTGAAGCAGGCGCAACTTCCATGTCGCAGATACCTTTTTCAGAATCAGTTTTCAGCGAGAATGCCAGTTTTCTTGAGTCGATAGGCGAGAGCGGGACGGGTCAGCCCCAGAATTCGAGCAGCCCCTGAGACATTCTGATTTGCCTGTTCCATGGCCTGCCGCATCAGTGTTTCTTCCACTTCTTCCAGGCTGATTCCGCTGTTGATGATATGATCAGACCAGCTCTCCTCCTTGCCGGCAGCCTGGCCGATGCAGACATTACCGTCTGCATCGATTCGTTCTATGGGCATTGGCTCAGATGGAGGAGGCGAGACGAACAGGGCATCCTGACTGATGGATTCGTTGTTGTCGGTTAGGATGACACCGCGCTCAATGACATTCTCAAGCTCCCGTATATTGCCCGGCCACTGATAGTTCATGCACAGGGCCAGGGCTTTGTCCGATAACCCCAGAGTGCGTTTTTCATACTGGGCGTGGAACTTTTCCAGGAAGTGGCCGGCCAGCAAAGGCAGATCTTCAAGTCGTTCCCGCAACGGTGGGATTCTCACCGGGAAAACGTTTAGGCGATAAAACAGGTCGGCTCTGAAGCGGCCGTCCTCGACTGCCTGTTCAAGGCTCTCGTTGGTGGCGGCTATCACTCGAACATTGACCTTTCGGGTGCGATTGTCGCCCACTCTTTCAAGTTCACTTTCCTGTAATACTCTGAGCAGGGTGGCCTGGGCTCTGGGAGTGAGCTCCACAACCTCGTCCAGAAAGATGGTTCCACCGTTGGCGCGCTCGAAACGCCCTTCTCTCGACTGGTTCGCACCCGTATAGGCGCCTTTTTCGACGCCGAAAAGTTCCGCCTCAATCAGATCCGGCGGAATGGCCGCGCAATTCACGGCGATGAAGGGCCCATCAGCCCTTGCGCTTCGCAAATGGACACTGCGGGCTATTACTTCCTTGCCGACGCCGGTCTCGCCCAGAAGAAGTACCGATACTTTGCCCTGTGCGGCCTTGTCGATCATCCGGCAAACCTTGTTATAGGATGCCGACTGGCCAATACCGTAATATTGGCCTTCTTGCCGCTGAAAGGAGCTTCGCAAGGAGTTTAGTTGCTCCTGGAGATCGTAAAGCTCTTCGATGATCGGATCGGCTTTGAAATAGCGGGAAAACTCTTTTCCATCCTTCCATTGCTCGGCGGGTTTCCCCTCAATCACGCATTTTTCATCCCCACAGCCCCGGCAGCTGACTTCCCTGAAGATGATCTCCCGGCCCATGAAGGATGAGGTATAAGCGCACGCATACCCCAGCAGTACCCAGCAGGCAGGCTCTTTCATAAGACCCAGCTCGGTCTTGCAGATCTCGACCTCCCAGGAGTCGATCCATTCGAACCGTCCGTAGAAATCTCCAGTTTCCTGGTCCAGATCTATCTCCAGGGGAACGACTTTCACCATGCCCTTTAGCGAGTGCAGTTGTGGGCCGGCCAGAAAAATGTCCAGCTCACCGCAATGAGGCCTTAGCTTGCGGGCCAGCTCGGCATCCTTCAGGCCAGAGAGATAGCCAAGCCTCAGGAAGAACCCCTTGGCTCTCTCAATGCCCATGCTATTAACGATCTCGCGACGGAATGCTGCCAATGAACTGAGATTCATCAACAGCATACGCTGTTCGCCAAACCAGATTTTGCCCTCCGTGGATTGAAACTGGATCTGGTCCTTGAGATCCCTGAAGTCTGAATAACTCAGCTGTGGCTTGTAGCTTACAGCCATGGTGGTTACCCCTTTTGTTGTTGTCGGCGGGGACTGCTCTTTTCGGAGAGCGTGTTGGCATTTCGCTTAAATAGTTAATACCTGATGGATGCCACAAATCAACCAAATGATAAAAAAAACTGATTGCAGCAGGGCTGGATCATACCGTCTCAGCATTTGGTTATCCGGACTGTGAAAATTGATCATTTAGTAAAAAATAGCCCCGGAAGTAGCGGTCACCCTCCCGGTTTTATTCACGCTGATTCATTTCGAATAGCTGATAACTGTATGAAAAACAGTTGGATGTAAGTTTGCGCTCGCCTTTTTGAAGGGTTTGGCACACCCGTTGCTCCTCACCTTCTCAGACAAAAAGCAAACAAAGCGGTGCAAATCATGAACAGCGACCTTCACACCAAAACCTTTGACGAGATGACCCGTTATATCCGGGTTCGCAGCGAGCCGGGCGACAAGTTCGTGGAATTCGATTTTGCCATCGGTCACCCGGAGCTGTTCGTCGAACTGGTTTTACCCAGAGAGGCTTTCGAAATTTTCTGCAAGCACAACAACGTTGTCCACATGGACTCCGACATGATCCGTCAGATCGATGAGGACATGATCAAGTGGCGCTTCGGTGAACGCGGAGAGCGTTACTGAACGGCAGCGCAAAACCCACATCACTCTGATCCACAAAAACAAAACGGAAAGGTTGATATGAGTATTGAAATCAAAACCACTTCGGTGGAGCCCATTCGTCACACCTACAGCCACATTGCTCGCCGTTTCGGTGACAAGCCGGCGACGCGCTATCAGGAAGCAAGCTACGACTTGGAGGCGAAAACCAACTTTCATTACCGCCCCCAGTGGGATTCCCGATACGAGCTCAATGATGATCGCCGCACCGCCATCCGCATGGAAGACTGGTACGCGGTGTCTGATCCCCGCCAGTTCTACTACGGCGCCTACGTGGGTAACCGGGCAAAAATGCAGGAAGCAGCCGAGACCAGCTTCGGTTTTTGCGACAAGCGCAACCTGCTGACCCGGCTTCCGGAAGAAACCCAGAAGCAACTGCTGCGCCTGCTGGTGCCCCTGCGCCATGTTGAATTGGGCGCCAACATGAACAACAGCAAGATTGCGGGTGAGGCGGTAGCCACCACCGTTTCACAGATGCACATCTACACCGCGATGGATCGTCTGGGTATTGGCCAGTATCTGTCTCGCATTGCTCTGATGATCGACGGCAGTACCGGTAAGGCACTGGACGAGTCCAAAGGCTATTGGATGGAGGACGAGCTGTGGCAGCCCATGCGCAAACTGGTGGAAGACACCCTGGTGGTTGACGACTGGTTTGAGCTGACTCTGGTACAGAACATTTTGCTCGACGGGCTCATGTATACCCTGATTTACGACAAGATGGACGCCTGGTTCGAGAGCCAGGGCGCGGAAGACGTGTCCATGCTCACCGAGTTCATGCGGGACTGGTACAAAGAGTCACTGCGCTGGACCAACGCCATGATCAAGGCCGTGTCGGGTGAGAGTGAAGCCAACCGCGAACTGCTCCAGACGTGGATCGATCAGTGGGAGCCGCAGGCCTACAACGCCCTCAAGCCACTGGCCGAAGCCTCCGTCGGTATTGACGCCCTCGATGAATCCCGGGCAGAGCTTTCTACCCGCCTGAAGAAATTCGGTCTGCAGAGCCAGGGAGTCTCAGCATGAGCCAGCTGGTATTCATTGTATTTCAAGACAACGACGACTCTCGCTATCTCGCCGAAGCGGTTATGGACGATAACCCTCATGCGGAAATGCAGCACCAGCCGGCGATGATTCGGATCCAGGCCGAGAAGCGCCTGGTGATGAACCGGGAAACCATGGAAGAAAAGCTCGGACGCGATTGGGACGTTCAGGAAATGCTCATAAATGTCATCAGCATCGGCGGCAATGTCGATGAAGACGATGACCACTTCATTCTTGAGTGGAAATAATCGGGAGAACCATCATGGCTGTTCAAAACAAGAAATTGAATCTCAAAGATAAATACCAGTATCTGACCCGCGACATGGGTTGGGAACCGACCTACCAGAAAAAGAAAGACATTTTTCCGGACGAGGACTTTGAAGGAATCAAGATCACCGACTGGTCCCAGTGGGAAGACCCGTTCCGTCTGACCATGGATTCTTACTGGAAGTACCAGGCGGAAAAAGAGAAGAAGCTGTACGCCATTTTTGATGCGTTTGCCCAGAATAATGGCCACCAGAACATTTCAGACGCTCGCTACGTCAACGCTCTGAAACTGTTCCTCAGTGGTGTCTCTCCGCTGGAACACGCGGCCTTCCAGGGTTATGCCAAAACAGGTCGTCAGTTCAGTGGTACCGGTGCGCGGGTGGCCTGCCAGATGCAGGCGATTGACGAGCTGCGTCATTCTCAGACCCAGCAACACGCGATGAGCCACTACAACAAGCACTTTAACGGCCTGCATGATGCCGCGCACATGCACGACCGGGTATGGTTCCTGTCGGTGCCCAAGTCATTCTTTGACGATGCCCGCACCGCCGGTCCGTTCGAATTCCTGACTGCGATTTCTTTCTCATTCGAATATGTGCTGACTAACCTCTTGTTCGTACCGTTCATGTCGGGTGCGGCCTACAACGGCGACATGGCCACCGTCACCTTCGGCTTCTCTGCACAGTCAGACGAAGCACGCCACATGACCCTGGGCCTTGAGGTGATCAAGTTCATCCTAGAGCAGCACGAAGACAACGTGCCCATCGTTCAGCGCTGGATCGACAAGTGGTTCTGGCGTGGTTTCCGCCTGCTCAGCCTGGTCAGCATGATGATGGACTACATGCTGCCGAACAAAGTCATGTCCTGGTCTGAGGCCTGGGAAGTGTACTACGAGCAGAACGGTGGCGCCCTGTTCAAGGATCTTGAGCGTTACGGCATTCGTCCGCCCAAATACCAGGAAGTCGCCAACGATGCCAAGCATCATCTGAGCCACCAACTGTGGACAACCTTCTACCAGTACAGCCAGGCCACCAACTTCCATACCTGGATTCCAGAGAAGGAAGAGATGGACTGGATGTCCGAGAAGTACCCGGACACTTTCGACAAGTACTACCGCCCACGTTACGAGCATTTGGCGAAGGAAGCTGCTGCTGGCCGTCGGTTCTACAACAACACCTTGCCGCAACTCTGCCAGGTGTGTCAGGTGCCGACGCTGTTCACCGAGATGGGTGCGCCCACCAAGCTCAGTCACCGTCAGTTGAAGTACGAAGGCGAGCGCTATCACTTCTGCTCTGAAGCCTGCTGTGAAATTTTCGAGCATGAACCGGAGAAGTACATTCAGGCTTGGCTGCCGGTGCACCAGATCTATCAGGGCAACTGTGAAGGCGCAGACGTCGAGACCGTGGTGCAGAAGTATTACCACATCAACATCGGCGAGGACAATTTCGAGTACCTGGGCTCTCCAGACCACAAGCGCTGGCTGTCCATCAAGGGCCTCAAGCCGGCGGACGAGAAAAAGGATGCAGCCTGAAATTGATTCGGGAGTCGTCTGGCCGACAACCGCGCCAGGCGATTCACCCACAAAAACAACAAGGTGACCACTATGAGTGTTAACGCTTTATACGACTACAAGTTTGAAGCCAAAGATAAGGTTGAGAACTTCAACGGCATGCAGCTGCTGTACGTCTACTGGCCCAACCACCTGATGTTCTGTGCACCCTTTGCACTTTTGGTGCAGCCGGACATGTCCTTCCGTGCACTGGTGGACGAGATCATCAAACCGGCCACCGCGTCGCACCCGGATTCTGCCAAGGCGGACTTTTTGAAGGCGCAATGGCTGCTGAACGACGAGCCTTTTACACCGAATGCCGATGCCAGCCTGATAGACAACGGTATTGATCACAAAAGCATGCTGACAGTGACCACTCCCGGCCTGGACGGTATGGCAAACGTCGGATACTGAGGGTAGCGCTATGAGCCATACAGTAACTATAGAACCCATTGGCGAGCAGATCGAAGTGGAGGATGGCCAGACCATCCTCGCGGCGGCGCTCCGTCAGGGCGTCTGGTTGCCGTTTGCCTGCGGTCACGGCACCTGCGCTACCTGCAAGGTGCAGGTGCTTGAGGGCGACGTTGAGATCGGTGACGCCTCACCGTTTGCCTTGATGGATGTGGAGAGGGATGAAGGCAAGGTGCTGGCCTGCTGCGCGACCGTCGAGAGCGATGTCACTATCGAAGCCGACATTGATGTTGATCCTGACTTTGAAGGCCATCCTGTTGAGGATTACGCCGCAACTGTCACCGACATCGTGGACTTGTCGCCGACCATCAAGGGGCTGCACCTGAAGCTGGACCGGCCCATGACCTTCCAGGCTGGCCAGTACATCAACATTGAACTACCTGGCGTTGATGGCGCCCGGGCCTTCTCCCTGGCCAACCAGCCCAGCAAGGCTGATGAAGTGGAGCTGCATGTTCGCCTGGTCGAAGGCGGTGCTGCCACATCATATATCCACGAGCAACTGAAAGCGGGCGATCAACTCCAGTTGTCGGGCCCTTACGGCCAGTTCTTCGTGCGCAGCTCTCAGCCCGGCGACCTGATTTTCATCGCCGGTGGCTCCGGCCTGTCGAGCCCGCAATCGATGATTCTGGACCTACTGGAGCAGAACGATGAACGCAAAATCGTGTTGTTCCAGGGTGCCCGCAACCAGGCCGAGCTTTACAACCGCGAGTTGTTTGAAGCCCTCGATCGTGACCACGACAACTTCACCTACGTGCCTGCGTTGAGTCAGGCCGAGGATGATGCCGACTGGAGCGGATACCAGGGCTACGTGCACGAAGCCGCCAAGGCACATTTTGATGGCCGATTCGCCGGCAACAAAGCCTACCTGTGTGGACCGCCACCGATGATTGATGCGGCGATCACCGCCTTGATGCAGGGCCGGTTGTTCGAGCGGGACATTTTCATGGAGAAATTCCTGACAGCGGCTGACGGTGCGGAAGAAACCCAGCGTTCAGCTCTGTTCAAGAAGATCTGACCGGGAGGTGGCCATGGCCGGATTCCAGGTAAACAACCGGACAACCGGCGATCACTTCCTTTGCCAGGAGGGCCAGAGCGTCCTTAAGGCAATGGAGCAGGCAGGCAAGAAATGTGTGCCGGTCGGGTGCCGTGGCGGTGGCTGCGGTTTCTGCAAGATTCGGATTGTAGAAGGTGATTTCGAGTGCGGAAAGATGAGCAAGGCTCACGTGCCGCCGGAAGCCATCGATAAGGGTGAGGTGCTGGCTTGCAGAATCTACCCGTTGACGGATTTGACCATAGAGTGTGTGCCTCTGCCGGAGGCAGCATTCGAAAAACAGAAAACAACAAAAGTATAGAGGTAATTGTCATGAAAAAAGGTGTGATGCGTCCCGGCCACGTTCAGATTCGCGTTCTTGATCTGGAAGAAGCCGTCAAACACTACACAGACCTGATGGGTCTGATCGAAACCGACCGAGACGACCAGGGCCGTGTGTACCTGAAGGCCTGGACCGAAGTGGACAAATTTTCTGTGGTTCTGCGCGAAACCGACGAGCCGGGCTGCGACTTCATGGGCTTCAAGGTGGTGGATGAAGCCGCCCTGAACCAGCTTGAAAAAGACCTTGTGGACTACGGTGTTGAGGTTGAGCAGGTACCAGCGGAAGAGTTGAAAGACTGCGGTCGCCGCGTTCGCTTTACCGTGCCCTCCGGTCATGCCTTTGAGCTTTATGCTGACAAGAAATACACCGGGAAATGGGGCGTATCCGCTGTTAACCCCGAAGCCTGGCCCCGTGGACTGCAAGGCATGAAGGCCGTGCGCTTTGACCACGCCTTGTTCTACGGCCCGGAATTGGCCGCCGTGTACGACATTTTCGTGAACGTGCTGGGATTTCATTTGGCGGAACAGGTGCTGGACCCCGAAGGCACCCGCGTAGCGCAGTTCCTGACTGTCTCCATGAAGGAGCACGACGTGGCCTTCATTCACCACGAAGAGAAAGGCAAGTTCCATCACGCCTCTTTCTTTCTGGATACTTGGGAAGCAGTGCTGCGGGCGGCGGATCTGATCTCCATGACCGATACCTCCATCGATATCGGCCCGACCCGCCATGGCCTAACCCACGGCCAGACCATCTATTTCTTTGACCCATCCGGCAACCGAAACGAAGTGTTCTGCGGTGGCGATTATCACTACCCGGACCATAAACCCGTTACCTGGAAGGCAGAAGACCTCGGTAAGGCGATTTTTTACCATGATCGCGTACTGAACGAACGCTTCCTGACCGTGTTGACCTGATTACAAACAGGCCGAACGGGATTCAATTTAACAGGACTAGGCAGTCATGAACGAATTCAAGCATTTTATCAACGGCGAATACGTGGCTTCGGCCAGCGGCAAAAAATTCGAAAATCGCTCCCCGGTGGACAATAGCCTAATTGGCCAAGTTCACGAGGCCGGCGAGGCGGAGGTCGATGCTGCCGTTCGTGCCGCTAAAGCTGCGCTTAAGGGTCCTTGGAGCAAGCTGACCCAAAAGCAGCGTGCCGCCATGTTGAATAAGATCGCGGACCGCATCAATGAGCGTTTCGACGAATTTCTCGCCGCAGAGTGTCTCGATACCGGCAAGCCACGCTCGATGGCCAGCCACATCGACATTCCCCGCGGTGCAGCTAACTTCAAGGAATTTGCGGATTCCATGAACCATCCCACTGAGGGCTTCCGAATGGATACCCCGGATGGTACGGGCGCCGTAAACATAGGCCATCGGACGCCAAAGGGCGTTATTGCCGTGGTGTCTCCCTGGAACCTTCCATTGTTGTTGATGACCTTCAAGGTTGGCCCTGCGCTGGCCTGTGGGAATACGGTTGTTGTTAAACCGTCGGAAGAAACACCTGCTACGGCGACTTTGCTAGGTGAGGTCATGAACGAGTGTGGTGTGCCACCAGGTGTGTTTAACGTGGTGCACGGTTTTGGCCCTAACTCTGCGGGTGCGTTCCTGACTTCTCATCCATTAGTGGATGCGATCACCTTCACCGGTGAAACCCGCACCGGTGAGGTCATCATGAAAGCCGCCGCAGTAGGCCTGCGTAATGTTTCCATGGAGTGCGGCGGCAAAAACCCTGGCCTTGTGTTCGCTGACTGCGATCTCGAAAAAGCCGTGGAGGGAACCATGCGCTCCGCGTTTGTAAACTGTGGTCAGGTCTGCCTAGGGACCGAGCGGGTCTATGTAGAGCGCTCGATTTTTGATCAGTTTCTCGCGCGTATGAAAGAAGAGGTGGCCAAGCTGAAACTCGGCCGACCAGAAGACCCCGATGCGAATTTCGGACCTCTGGTCAGCTTGGAGCATCGTGACAAAGTTAAAAGCTATTACGATCTGGCTCGCGAAGAGGGTGCAACCGTTGAGATTGGTGGAGGCATTCCCGATATGGGCGCAGAGCTGAACGCTGGAGCCTGGATTGAACCGACCATCTGGACTGGCCTTCCTGAAGACGCCCGTGTTATCCGCGAAGAAATTTTTGGTCCTTGCTGTCACATCCGTCCGTTCGACACCGAAGAAGAAGCCATCGAGCTGGCGAATGACACCAGTTACGGCCTTGCCTGTGCCATCTGGACAGAAAATTCCGCCCGTGCTCTTCGCGTGGCAGAACAGATGGAGGTTGGTCTGGCGTGGGTGAACTCCTGGTTCCTGCGTGATCTGCGCACATCCTTTGGCGGCGCCAAACAATCCGGGCTTGGTCGCGAAGGCGGAGTACACGGTCTGGAGTTCTACTCTGAAACCAAAAACATCTGTATCAAATTGTGAGGTAGCCATGAACGCACCTGTAGACAGCCCTGAAATTGGGCGTGAGATCACCGCGGCCGGCTACCGGACCAATGTGCACGATCACGGCGAAGGTGGCTTCCCGTTGATGATGATTCACGGTTCCGGCCCCGGGGTAACCGCCTGGGCCAACTGGCGGCTGGTGATTCCCGAGCTGGCTAAACACCGCCGGGTGGTTGCACCGGACATGCTCGGCTTTGGCTACAGCGAGCGCCCGGAAGACAAGATCTATAACCGTGAGCGTTGGGTGAAACATGCCATCGGGGTCATGGACGAGCTGGGGCTTGAGCAGGTCGATCTGGTGGGCAACTCCTTCGGGGGTGGTCTGGCATTGTCGCTGGCCATCGAACATCCAGAGCGCGTTCGCCGTCTGGTGCTGATGGGCTCTGTCGGGGTCAGCTTTCCGATCACCAAGGGCCTGGACGAAGTCTGGGGTTACCAGCCGTCTCTCGAAACCATGCGTCGATTGATGGATGTGTTTGCCTTTAACAAGGGCCTGTTGACCGACGAACTGGCAGAAATGCGTTATCAGGCCAGCGTGCGTCCTGGCTTTCAGGAGTCGTTTGCGGCCATGTTCCCGGCCCCGCGTCAGCGTTGGGTGGACAACCTCGCCAGCCCTGAAGAGTCGATTCGCGCGTTGCCCCACGAGACGCTGATCATTCACGGCCGTGAAGACGAAGTGATTCCACTGGAGGCATCACTCAAGTTGGCCGAATTGATTGATCGTGCCCAGCTGCACGTGTTTGGCCGTTGTGGCCACTGGACCCAGATTGAACACGCCAGTCGGTTTGCCCGTCTGGTTGATGATTTCCTGAACGAAGCGGATCAAGCCGCTGCCGGAGGTAAGTAATGGAACAGGCAAAGATCCAGGCGTTCGGTGACGAACTCTACGAGGCCATGATCAAGCGGGAGGCCGTGTCCCCGCTCACCAGCCGTGGTGTAGACATCAGCATTAACGATGCCTACCACATTTCTCTGCGCATGCTGGAACGTCGTTTAGCGGATGGCGCCTCGATCATCGGCAAGAAGATTGGCGTTACCAGCAAAGCCGTACAGAACATGCTCAATGTTCATCAGCCAGATTTTGGCTATCTCACCGACGACATGGTGTTCAACAGTGGCGAGGTGATGCCCATCAGTGATCGGCTGATTGCCCCCCGAGCTGAGGGCGAAATCGCCTTCATCCTTAAGAAAGATCTGACGGGGCCCGGTATCACCAATGCGGATGTTCTGGCCGCGACTGAGTGCGTCATGCCGTGCTTCGAAATCGTCGATTCCCGCATCCAGGACTGGAAGATATCCATTCAGGACACCGTTGCCGACAACGCCTCCTGCGGACTGTTCGTCCTAGGGGACCAAGCGGTGTCTCCTCGCAAGGTGGATCTGGTTACCTGCGGGATGGTGGTCGAGAAGAACGGCAGTGTGATCAGCGCCGGTGCTGGTGCAGCGGCACTGGGTTCGCCGGTGAATTGTGTTACCTGGCTTGCGAATACGCTGGGTGAGTTCGGTATTTCCCTTAAGGCCGGAGAAGTCATTCTGTCCGGCTCGTTGGTACCCCTTGAGCCGGTCAAGGCCGGTGACTATATGCGCGTAGACATAGGTGGCATCGGAAGCGCATCTGTTCGCTTCGCATGACCGACAAGAACAATGAGGAACAGGCTATGAGCAAGAAAATCAAAGCAGCGATCATTGGCTCGGGCAACATCGGCACCGACCTGATGATCAAGATTCTGCGCAACGGCAAACACATCGAGATGGGTGTGATGGTCGGTATCGATCCGGAATCGGACGGCCTGGCCCGCGCCCAGCGAATGGGCGTGGCGACCACCCACGAAGGCGTAGATGGCTTGGTGAAAATGCCGGAATTCGCCGACATCGACATCGTTTTTGATGCCACCTCCGCCAAGGCTCACATGCACAACGAGGTGTTCCTGCGGGGCCATAAGGAAAACATCAAGATTGTCGACCTGACCCCCGCTGCGATAGGCCCCTACTGTGTGCCAGTGGTGAACCTGGAGCAGAACCTTCAGGAAGGCAACGTGAACATGGTCACTTGCGGTGGCCAGGCTACCATTCCGATGGTCGCAGCGGTCTCCCGCGTCGCCAAGGCTCATTACGCGGAAATCGTGGCATCCATTTCCAGTAAATCCGCCGGCCCCGGTACCCGCGCCAACATCGATGAATTCACCGAGACCACCTCCAAGGCCATTGAAGTGGTCGGCGGCGCCCAGAAGGGCAAGGCCATCATCATCCTCAACCCGGCCGAGCCGCCGCTGCTGATGCGGGACACGGTGTACGTGCTCTCCGATGCCGCCGATCAGGCGGAAGTGGAAGCCTCCGTCGAGGAAATGGTAAAGGCGGTGAACAGCTACGTGCCCGGCTATCGCCTCAAGCAGAAAGTGCAGTTTGATGTGATTCCCGAAGACCAGCCCATGAACGTCCCGGGCCTGGGCCGCTTCAGTGGCCTGAAGACCTCCATCTTCTTGGAAGTGGAAGGTGCCGCCCATTACCTGCCGGCCTACGCCGGAAACCTGGACATCATGACCTCCGCGGCGCTGGGCACCGCCGAGCGCATCGCCGAATCGCTGGTCAACTGAGGAGGATATTCCCATGACATTCAATCTCGGCAAGAAACTCTACATCTCCGACGTGACCCTGCGGGACGGCAGCCATGCCATCCGCCACCAGTACTCCATCAAGAACGTGCAGGACATTGCACGGGCACTGGATAAAGCAAAAGTCGACAGTATTGAAGTCGCTCACGGCGACGGCCTTCAGGGCTCCAGCTTCAACTACGGCTTCGGCGCCCACACTGACCTGGAGTGGATCGAGGCGGTCTCGGAGGTGGTCACCCACTCGAAAATCGCCACCCTGCTGCTGCCCGGCATCGGTACCGTCCATGACTTGGACAACGCCTACAACGCCGGAGCCCGCATCGTCCGTGTGGCCACACACTGCACCGAAGCCGATGTGTCTAAACAGCACATCGAACACGCCCGCAAACTGGGCATGGACACCGTCGGCTTCCTGATGATGAGCCACATGCAGACCCCGCAGGGCCTGGCTGAGCAGGCCAAGCTGATGGAAGACTACGGCGCTACCTGCCTGTACGTGGTCGACTCTGGCGGCGCCATGAACATGAACGACATCCGCGACCGCTTCCGGGCACTCAAGGACGTACTCAAGCCGGAAACCCAGACCGGCATCCATGCCCACCACAACCTCGCCCTGGGCGTCGCCAACTCCATCGTGGCGGTGGAAGAGGGCTGTGACCGGGTTGATGCCTCCCTGTCCGGCATGGGCGCGGGCGCTGGTAACGCGCCTCTGGAAGTGTGTATTGCAGCCTTCGACAAGATGGGCTGGGAGCACGGCACCGACGTCTACGCGCTGATGGATGCCGCTGATGACATTGTACGGCCGCTGCAGGACCGCCCGGTTCGAGTAGACCGCGAAACCTTGGCGCTTGGTTATGCCGGTGTCTACTCCAGCTTCCTGCGCCATTCCGAAGTGGCGGCGCAGAAGTACGGCCTGAAGACTGTGGATATTCTCGTTGAACTGGGCAAACGCCGCATGGTGGGTGGCCAAGAGGACATGATTGTGGATGTGGCGCTGGATCTGCTGGCGGCACAGAAGGAGCGGAACGCATGAGCAAGACATTGAGCCGTGAACAGGTCCTGGCCCTGGCGGAACACGTGGAAAACGCCGAACTTCAGGCCCATGACATCACTAAGGTGACCAACGACTTTCCGGATATGACCTTCGAGGATGCCTACGATGTGCAGTGGGAGATCCGCCGTAGGAAGGAAGCCCGTGGCAACAAGGTAGTTGGTATGAAAATGGGACTCACCTCTTGGGCCAAAATGGCGCAGATGGGAGTGGAAACGCCGATCTATGGCTTCCTGGCCGATTACTTCAGCGTCCCTGACGGTGGTGTGGTCAACACCAAGGAACTGATCCACCCGAAAATCGAGGCAGAGATTGCCTTTGTCACCAAGGAGCCGCTAAAAGGACCGGGTTGTCACATTGGTCAGGTACTGGCAGCAACAGATTTTGTGATTCCCGCGGTGGAGGTAATCGACTCTCGTTACGAGAACTTCAAGTTTGACCTGGTGAGTGTGGTGGCAGACAACGCTTCGTCCACGCGCTTTATCACCGGTGGTCAGATGGCCGATGTTGCGGACGTCGATCTCAAAACCCTGGGCGTGGTGGTCGAGAAGAACGGTGAAGTGGTGGACGTAGGTGCGGGTGCTGCGGTGCTGGGCCATCCGGCCTCCAGCGTTGCCATGCTAGCCAATCTGCTGGCCGAGCGTGGCGAACACATTCCGGCTGGTACCTTCATCATGACCGGTGGCATTACCGCCGCGATTACTGTTGAGCCCGGTGACAACATCACGGTTCGTTACCAGGGGCTGGGTACGGTATCCGCTCGATTCGAATAAGGAGTTTTTATGCCTGTTGCCCAGATTAATATTCTGGAGGGCCGATCTGATGAGCAAAAGGAAGCGCTCATCAGGGAGGTTACCGACGCCATTTGCCGCTCCCTCGGAGCGCCGGTGGAAAGTGTACGGATTATTATCACGGAAATGCCGAAACAGCATTTCGGTATCGGTGGCCAATCTGCAAAGAAGCTGGGGCGATGAGCCGCAGCTTCTGAGCTGGCCGGTTTAGGAGGAAATCGTGGACAAGCTGCCGGTATTATTTGTCTCTTGTAATGCCCGAAGCCTGGAGTCCCGGCAACAGGCTGGTTCCGGCCCTGCGCGGATGATCTGGGGAGAGAGGGTCAGAAGTGTTTTACTCATAAGCACGGACACAAGCCTTCAGGCGCCTCTGATTACCCACCTTAAGGGCAAAACCGATCGTTCGGAGCGCATCTTTTCCCTGCTCAGTTCCAGAGGTTTTACGCCGGGTATTCAAACGAAAAATTCAGAAGCCCGAGAGAATCTGCTTCGAGCGTTGCTTTCCGAGGACCCGGAGGATCTCTTTGAGCTGCGCCTGAACACAGGAATGAGTGAGTCAGATTATCGTCGTGTCGGGCAATGTCTGGAAACCATGCGTGAACAAGGGGTCCTTGTTATCTGTCTAGATGACAAGGCTGGTAGTGAAATCTCGCCGAACGATCGGCATCTGCGCGAAATGATCAGTGGCTGGGTGCAGGACCAGCAGTGGGGTGCCGCAATATCATTCAAGGGCGAGTCGCTTGAGAACCAGCGTAACCCCAAGCTGGAAGATCCAACCGTGTGCCTACTTACCGCAGCGTTTACACTTGGAGGATGCAAGTTTCCACAACGGATGTTCAGCAGTGGTATGAATAGTGTTGGCCACATGTTATCCGGATTCGGTTGGATGCGGTGACAACAATCACCGAGGCAACGTTGGCTGTCGGCCAGGCTGTTGAACGTTGCCTGGGCACAGGTCCTGAAACAGTGGGTCTATCTCCTGCTGACTAGAGGCGTATCTGTTGCACCTGGTAGTTAAATTTTGGATGGCGCTTTCTGAGTGATGAGGTTCCCTTGGCGGCTCTAAAGCTTCTAATGATTGGTGCCGGTGGTATCGGTGGGTATTACGCGGCAAGATTGGCCCGTGCGGGACACGAACTAGTCCTGACCGCGCGTGGTGATCACCTGCAGGCCCTGAGAGCCAATGGCCTGACGGTTGACTATGAAGGCGAGATTCTGCGCGAGAGCCTACCGGCCTTTTCCCATAGCGAGCTGATTCAGCGCTATGAAGCCGACACATTTGATTTGATTGTTATCGCTTTGAAGTCAACGGCGACTAGAGCGGTAATGAACGAACTCTCCAATTGGCTGAAAGATGCCAGTGTTCCGATACTGTCGATCCAGAATGGTGTCGATAACGAGCCCACTATTGCAGAGATAGTTGGCGAGAACAGGGTGTTGGGCGGCCTTGCTGTCCGGATTGGGGGCCATATTACGGATCCCGGGAAAGTATTCGCCGAAGGCGTGGCCCAGATTGTCATGGGCGCATGGCCCAGGCAACGGCCCGATGATCCCCGGATTTTCCTGCTTGGGCAGCTGGAAAGGGCTTATACCGCAGCCGGTATTCCAACAACCGTCTCCGACAACATCCGTTACGAGCTCTGGCGCAAGCTGGTGATCAACAATGGCGTGAACCCGCTCTCGGCCCTGACCGGCCTTGATACCCGGAGCCTCACTCACCACCCCGAATTCCAGAAGATTGTCTACGGAATGATGGCGGAAACCGTAGCAGCATCGAAGGCCGACAACGTTAACCTTGGGCCGGAAGACCTGGCCGAGATGTTCGATCTGATCAGCAACTTCAACGCCATCAAGACGTCCATGCTGGTCGATAAGGAAAAAGGCCGGCCCCTTGAACTCGACAGCATCGCTGGTGCGGTGTTGAGACGCTGCGAGCGCCTGGGCGTTGAAGCTCCTTACACCATGACGGTGAACGCCCTGCTGACCCACTCGCAGAGTTAGCGATCCGTAAGTTTCAGCTCAATCCGCCGGTTTCTCTGCAACGCGTCCGGCGAGGTACCTTCCGCTACCGGGAAAAACTCACCGAAGCCGGCAGCTGCCATGCGCCGTTCCGGAACCCCCTGGTCAGCCAGGTAGCGAACCACAGCAACCGCGCGAGCCGTTGAGAGCTCCCAGTTGGAGGGGAATCTCTCGGTATTGATGGGCAGGACGTCGGTATGGCCATCAATCCTCAGGATCCAGTCCACGTCGTCCGGGATCCTGGCAGAAACATCCAGCAGCAAATCAGCAAGCTTGTCCAGCTCTTGTCGGCCTTCCTCGCCCAGTTGCGCCGAGGCGGAGGCAAACAGCAGTTCCGAGGGCAGCAGGAAGCGGTCGCCGACAATCCGGACGTTCTCGTTACCGGCAAGAATATCCCGCAGCCGGGCGAAGAACTCAGACTGGTACTGTTCCAGCTGGCTGACCCGCTCGGCCAGCAGCGTGTTCAACCTTCGGCTGACCTGCTCCAGTTCCTGCTCTTTCTCAGCTGTCATCTCCTCCTGAAGCTCCAGCGCCGAGGCAATCTGCCTGAGCTGCTCCCGCAATGAAGCAATCTGGTTGGACAGCCTCAGGATCATGGCCTGCTGGCTGGCGGATACCTCGTCTTTCTCGTCAATGGATTCTTCCATGCTGGCCAGCCGCTCCGACTGGGCATCGGCCATGGCGGTTTGCCGCATCAGCTGCTCTCGGGTGGATTCAAGCTGGCCGACCAGGCTGTCGTTCCGGTCCTGGACGCTGGTCAACTGGTCTTCCAGCGCCTCGTTTCGGCTCTCTTCCAGGCCCAGCAGCTCCGAAAGTTCGTTCAGTTGGGCATTCAGACGGGCGAGCTGGGTATCCCGGTCAGACAGTGTCTGGGATAGATAAAGCTGGCTGACCACGTACACCAGCAGCATGAAGATCACCAGCATCAGCAAGGCGGAGAGGGCATCCACGTACCCCGGCCAGACGTTGGTGGTGCTTCGGCTTCGACGCCTGGAACCGATCATGACAGGTCTTTCTCGCTATCGACCCGGTCGACAAGGTTGGTTACACCGGTTAGCCACTCTTCAAGGCCGTCGTAGAAACGGTTCTGGGCATGACCGGCCTGGATGTCGAGGAAACCGAGGATCAGCGAACCGCCAAGGCCCAGCAGAGAGGAGCTGAAGGCCGTGCCCATGCCCTCCAGGGGGGTAAGCAAACCTTCCTGCAGCTCCGCAAACACCTTGCCGAAGTCTTCCTGGCTCATGTCCAGGCCGGTAATCACCTGGCCGACGGAGTTTATGGTGCCCAATAGGCCCCAGAATGTGCCGAGCAGCCCCAGGAATACCAGCAGGCTGATGAAATACCGGGTGATTTCCCGCTGTTCATCCATGCGTGAGTGAATGCCGTCGAGTACGGTTCTCAGGGACAGGGTAGAGAGCGTGAAGCGGTCCTTTGTGGCATCCTCGCCGAGCTGTCTTGCCAGCGGCTTCAGCAACTTGGGTTCCTGAACCACGGAAAGCCCGGCGTGGCCGGTTCTGAACTGGGCGATCCACTTCAGTTCCGGAAACAGCACGAATACCTGCCGGTAAGTGAGTCCAATGCCGATGATCAGAACCCCGAGAATCAGCAGATTGAAAACCCAGTTGGCCATAAAGGCCGAAATCAGGGGCTTGTGGATCAGGGCGCCGACGATGACGACCACGCCGAGGAACAGCGTCATCCAGAAAAGGGTGTGCTTGGGGTTGCTCATAGCGATGGCCAGCTTTTTTGAGATATTCCTCAAAACGTTAGCACAGATATGAGAAGCTGTTGGCGACAGTAACTGAACTTTAATCGGAGCGCTTCATGGCTGGTGATACGCCTTTCCGCTTTCGCTTCCGGGTTCGCTATGGCGAGTGCGACGCCCAGGGGGTGGTATTCAACGCCCGTTATGCGGATTTCGTTGATATTTCAGTAAACGAGTACATCCGCACGCTGTTTGGTGATTACCAGCATCTGCTGGATCAGGACCTGGATATTCAGGTAGTGAGTCTCACCGTGAACTGGAAAGCCCCGGCAAAATTCGATGATGTGCTGGAGGCGCGCATTCGGGCGGGAAGAATCGGCAATACCTCGTTCACACTGCATCTGGAGTTCTTTCGGTACGGCGATGAGGCGTTTATCGCTGATGCTGATGTTACCTACGTAGTGATTCAGCCTTCAGTGATGGGGAAGGTGACAATACCGGACCATATCCGGGAGTTGCTGGAGAAGGGCGCGCCCGGCGAACTGATCAGTCATGCGGGGGAAGTCGCGTGACAGTGGGGTCGGACGAAAAGGGGGCAGATGAAAAATTCATCTGACCCCGGGTTTATTAAACCATTTTTCTCGAATCAGGCGTCTTGCAGTGCCTGCACGACGGCCTTGGCCGCACCTTCGGAAGAGGCCGGGTTCTGCCCGGTAATCAGCTTGCCGTCCACCACAATATGGGGTGCCCAGTCGTCGCCGCGTGTGTAGGTGGCAGTGTTTTCCTTCAGCATATCTTCCAGCAGGAAGGGCACCACACCGCTCAGGCCTACCGCTTCTTCCTCGCTGTTGGTGAAGCCCGTAACTTCCCGGCCGCCAACGATGTTCTGGCCCGGCTTCACTTCCACATTCTTGAACACAGCAGGCGCATGGCAGACTGCACCGATTACCTTGTCCTGCTCGTAGGCGGTCTTGATCAGTGCAATGGACTTGTCGTCGTTGACGAGGTCCCACAGCGGACCGTGACCACCCGGATAGAAAATCGCGTCGTATTCGTTCATATCCACATCGCCCAGCTTCTTGGTGCTGGCAAGGGATTCCTTGGCGTGGGCATCCTCTTGGAAACGACGGGTGGTTTCAGTGAGTGCCTCTTCCGCCTCGCTGTTGGGGTCTACCGGCGGTTGGCCACCTTTTGGTGAGGCTATCGTGATGTCTGCACCGGCATCCCGGAAAACATAGTAGGGTGCGGTGAACTCTTCGAGCCAGAAACCGGTCTTATGGCCGGTGTCGCCCATCTGGTCATGGGAGGTAAGAACCATCAAAATCTTCATGGTGTCCGTCCTTTCTGTTGACGAATGAATGGCACTGTTTAAATCGTTTGTTGATGACTTTTTAAACGGTTCGGTCAGTGACTGCTGGATTGGCCTGTTACCTGACCTTGTGCCATGGGTGGTTGAATTCAACCGTGAGTACGTAAATCCGACGTTCCCGGATCTTGAACCGTCTATACTGAAGACAGGTGACCAGACTGTATAAAAAACTGAAAAGCTCACAGGCAAGGACGACAGGAATGCGAGTGCTTACAGCCGCCCTTCTGATGGCGTTGGTGTTTCCGGTTGGTGCCCAGCAGGGCACAGAGACCGTGGAAGCGCTGACCGTTACCGTGGGAGCCAACCACGCGCCCCCGTACAGGATTATCCAGGGTGGGGAACGAACCGGCCTCTACGTGGATATCTTCGAGGAAATTGCCGAGCGGCTGGGCTGGAACGTGCATTACCGGGAGGCGCCTTTCCGCCGGGTGTTGAGAATGGTTCAGCAGGGTGAGGTGGATGTCATGCTGGGGCCTCTCGAGACAGAGGAGCGGGCCGAGCTGATGGAGTTCGTGGCGCCGGCGTTTCCTCCGGAACGACGATTATTCTTTTACCTGAACAAAGAGCACCGCATTGAGCGCTACGCGGATCTTTATGGCAGGGCCATTGGTGTGTTGGAAGGTGCTACGTATTTCTCGAGGTTCGATGATGATGAGAAACTGCTCAAAGAGCCGGCGCCTCGATATGAAAACCTGATGCTGATGATGCAGAAGGGCCGGGTGGATGTGGTGATTGCGCCAGAACTGGTCGGTTTGTACACGATTGAGAAACTGGGGCTGGATGTTGAGGTTTCACCGTTCTTTGTGCCCGGCGAGCGGTCTTACATTGCCGTAGCGAAAAACTCGCCTGTGCTGCAGTACGCTGATGATATCCGGGCGGCATTGAAACTGATTGAAATGGAAGGAATACACGAGGACCTGGTGTTGAAGTATCTGGACCGAGTCGCTGAATGATCCCCGAACAGCCCGATCTCTGGTTTTTACCGCTGGGTGGTACTGGCGAAATTGGTATGAACCTCAACCTTTACGGCCACGATGGTGCCTGGTTGATGGTGGATTGCGGCGTTACCTTTCCGAAGCCTGGCCGCATTGCTGCCGATGGCACCGAGCACCACCGGGGTGAGCCGCCGGTACAAATGGCGGATCCTGCGTTCATCGCCGACCGCCGTGACCGCCTGGCGGGTCTGGTTATTACTCATGCCCATGAAGATCACGTTGGCGCTGTACCCTATCTCTGGCCGCTGCTGCAGTGTCCGATATACACCAGCCGGTTCACCGCCGAAATTCTGCGTCGAAAGCTGGCGGAGTTCGATCTGCTGCACCGGGTTCCGATCATTGAGGTGGAGACAGGCCAGAGCAAACAGATCGGGCCGTTCAGTGTGCAATGGCTGGCGCTGACCCACTCCATTCCTGATCCCAACGCCCTGATGATTCGCACCGCCGCGGGCAACATCTTCCACAGCGGCGACTGGAAGCTGGATGAGCAGCCGCTGGTAGGCCATGGCTATTCGCCAAAAACCTTTACCGACCTGGCGGAAGAGGGTGTGAACGCCATGGTGTGTGACTCCACCAACGCCACGGTCTCGGGTCACTCGGTGTCTGAGGCGGCCTTGCGTGAAGGATTAATGCAGGCTATCCGTTCCGCCGAGGGCCGTGTGGTGGTTAGCTGCTTCGGCAGCAATATAGCCCGCCTGCACACGCTCGCCTCGATTGCGCGGGAAACCGGGCGATACATGGGGCTGCTGGGCCGATCGCTGATCAATATGAGTGGCGCAGCCAGGGCCGCCGGCCTGTGGGATTCATCTGACCAGCTGATTAATCCCGCTCATCTTGGCTACTTGCCCCGGAATGAAGTCCTGGCCGTGGCAACCGGCAGCCAGGGCGAGCCGAGAACCGCCCTGCGCAGACTGTCGGCCGGTACCCATCCGGATCTTGAGCTTGAGGCAGGCGATACGGTGATCTTCAGCGCCCGTGCAATTCCGGGGAACGAAGAAGCCATCGAGGCACTGATGGACAGGCTGAAAGCGTTGGGGGTCCGGGTTATCGCCGCCGAGGACGCTGATTTGCCGATACATGCTTCAGGTCATCCCGCGCAGGAAGAACTGGAGTTAATGTACAGATGGGTCAGGCCTGCCATTGCCATTCCGGTACATGGTGAGGCTGAACACATGGAAACGCATGCTGACATAGCGAAAGCAACTGGTGTGCCCCGAGCCATGGTGGGCCGGAACGGCGATCTTTTCATGATTCGGCCGGTGCCGGGAATCCGTCGCCAGATTGTTGAGGTCGGCCGTCTTGGCTGGCAAAAAGAGGGTCTTGTCAGAGTTGAATAAGTTATTTTCTTCTGTCGTTGGTAAGTCACTTGTCTTTTTGGTTGCCGTGCTGTTTCTGGTGCCGGCCAACGCTGAGCCTGAAACCCCATGCAATACGCTTACCGTCAGTGGTAATCCGGAATATCCGCCCCTGCTCTGGCGGGATGAACAACACCCGGGCTCTCTGGTTGGTGCAGTGCCCGCTTTGCTCAGGGAAATCACCGAGCCCCTCGGTGTGAACGTGGAAGTGAGGGACATCGGTTCATGGGCCAGGGTTCAACACCTGGCTCGCCAGGGTGAAATCGACATGGTTGCGGGTGCATTCATCACCTCCGAGCGTATTGGGTACATGGATTATCTGCTGCCTCCGATTACCCACCTGCCGACCGCTGTCTGGGTACCCAAAGGCCGGGAGTTTGTCTATCGCCATTGGCCGGATCTGGCGGGCAAGCGCGGCAGTACCCTGATCAATAACAGCTTTGGTCAGAACTTTGACCGGTATGCAGAACAGAACCTTCGTATCGAAGGTGTCAGGTCGATTGAGCAATCCTTCCAGATGGCCAGGGTAGGCCGGGTTGATTATGTCCTCTACGAAGTCTTGCAGGGCGAGGTGAAACTTGAATACATGGGCATTGCTGACGAATTCGTTCCCCTGCAAACCCCGGTGAGCCGCGAGGGTCTGTTTTTTACCTTTGCCAAGGCCTCGCCCTGCAATTCCTTTGAGTTGAGAGAGCGCATTGCCGAGCGCCTTTATGAGCTCGTTGATTCGGGCCGCGTGGATGAGTTGGTCCGGCAGTTCAAGGCGATCTATACGGGAGCGGGTTAAGAGATTGGCTGAGGCCCCCGTGATCGGCTCCAAAGAAGGGCTTGGTAGTTCGCATCCTATCTGTATAAACTGGGGTCCTGTTTTTTCCTGTTTCAAACAACAACGAGAGCAGTTTCTCTATGGCAATCTGGACCAGCACCCCGAACCTTGAACACCTTGCCAAAGCCAGTGAAAACACGGCGGTTAGCTACATGGGTATCGAGTACCTTGAGATTGGTGACGACTATGTGAAAGGTCGCATGCCCGTTGATGAACGCACGGTTCAGCCTTTTGGCATCCTTCACGGAGGCGCATCCGTCCTGCTGGCGGAAACGCTGGGTAGTATGGCGGCCAATTGCTGTCTGAAAGATCCGGAAACGGTAGCGGTTGGGCTGGATATCAACGCCAACCACATCCGTCCGGTTACCAAAGGCTGGGTGTATGGCACGGCCAGGCCCATTCACATTGGTAGTGCTACTCAGGTGTGGGAAATTCTGCTTGAGAACGAAGAAGGGAAAACCACCTGTATTTCACGGTTGACTATGGCAGTTACCAAACGGCCCGGCTAACTGGCCTCGGAGTTGCTCAAGCATCGATGCTCACCCGGCCTCTGCCGAGAGCCTTTGCGCCGTACATCGCTCTATCTGCCCGGGCAAGTGGTGTATCGAGGTGATGGTCCTCGCGGCGCAGCATCGATATGCCGAAGCTGGCTGATGGCCTGATCTGGATATCACCGTAGCGAACAGGTGTTTCGCCCATCAGTTTCAGCAGGCGCTCTGCAAGGTCTGCGGCCTGTTTAACGCCGGCTTCGGAAAGAACTATCGCAAACTCTTCCCCGCCTATGCGGGCTGCAATATCGGCTTCCCGAACGTTGTTCTTTAGCAACTGTCCGACGTACCGCAACACTTCATCGCCGGCGTCGTGACCGTGGTTGTCATTGATCTGCTTGAAATAGTCCAGATCGAACATGATGATCGCGAGGGCAGAACGATTTCTCAGGCACTGCTTTAAAAGCTGGTTGCCCAGTTCAAAGAAAGCCCGACGGTTATGCAGGCCAGTCAGATCGTCTTCAAGCGCGGCGGCCTGGGACTTCTTATGGGCCTCTTTGAGAGCCAGCTCCATTTCCTTTCGCTGAGTGATATCCGTGGCAATTTCGAGGCGGACCAGTCGGCCATCGGTCCAGGGAATTGCCTGGTCCCGGCACTGATACCAGTGTCCGTCAAGCCTGTTCTGGAACTCCCAGACATGAGGTGGCGAGGGGTTGCCCTTATGATCTGTCAGCAGGTGATTGGTGCAAAAGTCGCACGGGCTATTGTTGTTTTGAAGCACTTCCCAGCACTTTCTGCCATCGATCGAACCCCAGATTCTCCGGCCGTAGGCATTCATATAAAGGAGCTCATACGTCTCGAAGTCAGAGACGTAAACCAGGGCATCCAGATTGTCGAGAATGGCCCTGAGTCCCTCGGCGGGAATGACCTCTTCGGGGTCAGCTTCTGCCGGCGAGTCGGGAATAGTGATAAAGGGGATGCCGGAGTCCATGTCTTGTTGTGCCGGAGTTTGTTTGGCAAGCAGTATAGCAGGGCATCCCGGGTTAGAAAGTAACAGGCTGTCCCTTTCAGGTTGCGTCAGGGCTACTTATGTGGCGTCAGGGCTGCGGCTCGGCGTTGTGACAATCAGCCCCTGATCGACAAACTCCTGAAGCACGATGTCGTAGGTTCCGTCAGGGACTTCCCGGGCGATGCGATAGATGTCACCGGAAGCATCCTCAGGGCTGACCTTCAGGTCGACCGTCCGATAGGGGGTCATCAGGCTTTTATCGGCCTCTCTGACCAGCAGAACGGAGGGCTTCAGTTTATGCTCTGGCCGGCTCTCCACAACGATACCGACCTCGCCATTGACCATCTCAACAATCGAGCCCGGCGGGTATACGCCAATCATCTGAATGAAGGCATCCGCCAGTTCCTCATCGAACTGGGTACCCCGGTGCTTGTGGATGATCTCCAGGGCCTGCATGGAGGCCCGGCCCTTGTCGTAGACCCGGTTACTGGTAATGGCGTCGTAGGTATCTACCAGGCCGATGATCTTGGCAAAGTATGGAATCTGCTGGGCGTTCAGGCCCCGGGGATAGCCGGAGCCATCCATCCTCTCGTGATGGCTGAACGCCACATCCACGGCGGTGTTCAGGGAATGGCTCGTTCCCATCAGAATGGTGCGCCCGTGGGTGGTGTGGTGGCGCATGACATCGAATTCTTTTGGTGTCAGCGCTCCCGGCTTGTTGAGGATCTCATCGGGAATCCGGGTCTTGCCAACATCGTGGAGCAGGCCACACAGGGCCAGATTGCGGATCTCTCCCTCAAGCAAGCCCAGGTGCTTGCCAAAGGCGGCGGCCAGGATGGACACGTTGATACAGTGCTCGGCGGTGTACTCATCCTGGTGTTTGATCTTGGTAAGCAACAACAGGGCGTTCTCGTTCCGGAGTACACTCTCCACGCAGTGGTTAACCACTGTGCGGGCGTTGTTCAGGTCCAGCGTGCGCCCGACCCTCAAGCCAGACATAATGGATTTGGCGGTTTTTTGAGCCTCTTCGAAGCGTATGACCGCGGTTTCCATCTCCCGGCCGGCATCGACCTTGTTGATGTACCTGACTCGCTTTCGGGGCGGTACCGGTTTATGAGTATCCTGGACAGGTTCGGGAGCCTGTTTTCTGCGGAACAGTCCCATCAGGCCGGAAAACTTCCGACCGTTGCCGTTCTCATGCTTTGGCAGCGGTGCCCCATCGATACGGCCTTCAATGAAGACGAAATCGCACTGTGCCCGCAGTGCGTCGATCTCTGCCTGATCACGAATAACAAACCCCTGAATCAGAAAGTCCGTATCTTCCCAGGGGCGATCCAGACGGATGACGTGCATGCCGATGGCAAGTTCCGAGACGTCGATCTGGCTTTCAACAATTTCCTGATGCGGTGCGCTCATATTCTGATTCCTGATCCCTGGAGCACTATCTTGAGGCAAAAACCTGCCGACAGGATGGACCGGATTGCAAAATCTGGTCAAATAATGTTCATTCAATGCGTTGCTGACCGGTTTTGCCGGTGTTGTGTTTCCGGGCCTGGAGTCTCTCAGGGGGATTCTTCCAATGACTGATCATCGTTCCTTTCATCTCTGGTGGCTCGCACTGGCTGCGGCTCTTGTCCCGCTGTTAACGATCCATCTGACCTTTACAGTCTCGGTACTGGAAGGGCATGTCGAGCTGTGCAATCCATACTGGGACAGCTGCTCCAGCATCAGTCGGACCGGCCGCCACGGTACTTCCTATTTCATTTTCAAGGGCACTATGCTGCCGGCGGCCTTGCTGGGAATCCTGTTCTGGTGGCTAAACGGGCGGTGGCTGCGCCAGCTCGGCGTTCATTCCACCGGCGTTGCCTGGGTCCCGTGGCTGGGCCTGGTGGCCAGTGTCTCGCTCGGTGCCTATACCCTGGCGCTGGGCCATGCCGGTGACGGGTTCAATCTGATCCGCCGTATTGGCGTGGTTCTGTATTTCTCGCTCACCTTCATCTGTGAGCTGCTGGTCAGTTCCGGATTGCGCAGTCATCCATTGTGGAAGCACACGGGCATGAGGCTGCTGAATCTTTGCCAGTTGATCCTTGCCATCGGAATTCTCTCAGTGATCCTGAATGGCGTGGCCCCGGAATTCTACAGCCGCAAGGACGATGCGTTCGAGTGGATCCTCGCGTTCCTGATCAATGCCCACGCGCTCTGGCTGGCATTCCTGTGGCGCAAGAACCGCTTCCGGGTAAGGCTCTGGGCAGATTCCTAAAGCGAGAGCAGGCCGCGAATGAGGGCGGCGGTTCCGGCGATGGCTGCAATAGCCAGAATCACCGGGCGAAGCCCTTCAAAGGGCATGCGATGGACGAGTTTGCCGGAGAGCCAGAAGCCCAGGAAGACGCCGGGAAAGGTAACTGCGAACAGGAACAGCTCTCGGGTGCCCAGGTAGCCCGAGGCAAACAGACCTGACAGGCTCAGGACACTGGCTGCCAAAAAGAACGCGGACATGTTTGCCCTGACCAGCGGCCCCTTTTCATTCTGGTAGATCAACGCGATCGGCGGTCCACCCACCGCGGTAATTGCGCCCATATAGGTCGAGGCGGCTCCGGCCATTACACTGTTCCGGGCGTTCAGCGCAGGTTTTAGTCCACCAATACTGAGCGCTACCCCAGCGAGAATGAGCACACCGAAGATCAGCTCGAAGCCTTTGGTGGAGATGACCAGCAGTGTCAGAGCTGCCAGAATTGCGCCGGCAACGCCGCCAACGATGGCAAAGCGCACTTCCCGGACCTGCAACGCGCCACGATTTCGTATCAGCATGAAGACAGTGAGCAGAGTGGCGTTCAGGATCAACGGTCCGGGGACTAATACCGGGCTGATCAGAAACAGCAACGGCGCGGCCAGCGTGCCAATGCCGTAGCCGGCCACGCCTTGCAGACAGGCTCCGGCAAGAATGGCAAGGTTGGCCAGAAGAATCTGTAACAGCGATACATCCGTCAAAGGGAATCACCAAAAGTGGGTAAAGAAGGCCGGAGCAACACCGGTTGGATATTGATACACTGCCGGTCAACGAGCATAGTCGAAAAGATTGTCCCCGATGACACAACAGTCTGAAAATGGAAGCTGTCCTTGTGGCAGCGGTAAATCTTACGCTGATTGCTGCCAGCCCTTCCATCAGGGCGAACCTGCGCCATCGCCGGAGGCGCTGATGCGATCCCGTTACGCGGCGTTCGTTCTCGATCTTCCGGAGTACCTGCGAACCACCTGGCACCCGAGCGCGCGGCCGGAGACGCTCAGTCTGGCAGACTCCCCTGACTGGACCTCTTTGCAGATCCTGAGCTCTCATGAGTCAGGTGAGAGTGGGACAGTTCATTTCCGTGCGCTCTACCACCTGGGCAAGGGCTGGGGATTTCTCGAGGAAAACTCCGATTTCGTTCGGGAGCAGGGTCGCTGGTATTACCTTCGGGGCGATACCAGCGAGGGCCAGCTCAAGCCCGGTCGTAACGACCCCTGTCCCTGTGGCAGCGGCAGGAAGTACAAGGCCTGCTGCCTCTAGATGCCCATTACTCGAAGGATGGCAGTTCTGGCTTGGCCACAGGTTTGTTCGCTTCCTGCCAGGCATCAAACCCGCCGGCAATGGACTGCACATGCATATAGCCCATTTCCTTCAGGGCTTTGGCGCTCAGTGCCGCCCGTCCGGACGTCTTGCAGTAACACACGATCTTCATGTCGCGGCTCTCGAACGCCGGATCGTTGGTAAACTTGAACTCCAGCAGACCACGGGAGATATTCACGGCACCCGGTATATGACCGGCCCGGTACTCATCCGCATCACGCACATCCAGCAGAAGATCGGCGTTCTTGATGGCATCGTCCGCCTGATCAAGGGGCACTTCCTGAATGTCTTTCCTGGCGGCTTCTACAAGATCGTGGGCAGTTTTCATGGCTGAACTCCTCAAACTGGTGGAATAAGGTTATATCTCAGGATAAGGGTTTGGGCCGCCTGGCGTCACCCCGCATATGTACGAAGGAGGTCAAATGAAACAGCCCATCACCGGTTATCACAAGGACGAAGAAAGCCACTGGGTGGCCCAGCTAGCGTGTGGGCACAATCAGCATGTGCGGCACACGCCACCCTGGGTGAACCGGCCATGGGTTACGACGGAAGAGGGACGGGAATCCATGCTCGGGTTTGAGCTTGATTGCCGGAAATGTGAGGAGGGCGCGCCGCCGGATGACCGGCCCTGAGCTATACTGTGGTTAAAATCTGACCACATGCTTGGCAAAGGAGTCTGCCATGGTGAAGCGCCTCGTCGTGTGTGCTGACGGCACATGGAATCGTCCCGAAGAAGATCTGCAGAAAGATGTCCCCACCAATGTACTGAGAGTCGCCAGGGCCATACGTCCCATCGGCTCTGATGGCCGGCCCCAGCATGTGTTCTATGACTGGGGAATTGGCTCCTACCATAATGCGGTGGTTGGCGGCGTGACCGGTCAGGGCATCCATAAGAACATCATGGATGCCTACCGCTATATTGTTCAGAACTTTACACCCGGCACCGACATTTACCTGTTTGGATTCAGTCGCGGCGCCTACACCGTTCGCTCCCTGTGCGGGCTGATCAACAACTGCGGGATCCTCAAGCGGCCCGATGCCCGGCTGATTCAGCAGGCTTTCGATCACTATAAAAAAACCGGTGCCGCCTGGGCGCCTTCGGGCGCCCGGTCGGTGGAATTCCGCAAAGCGCATAGTCATGAGTCCCGGGAAATACGGTTCGTGGGAGCCTGGGATACGGTGGGCGCCCTGGGTGTGCCCTTTTCATTGATGGGCCTGTTTGATCGCAAGGATGAGTTCTACGACACCAAGCTGGGAAGCAACGTACGCATTGCCCGCCACGCCCTCGCCATTGACGAGCGTCGGGAGGACTTTGAACCCACCCTCTGGGAGCCCCGGAGCGGGCTGGATCTTGAACAGGTGTGGTTTGCGGGCTCCCACAGTGATATTGGCGGAGGCTACGCGGCGGACGATCAGGGGTTGTTTGCCTCGGATATCGCCCTTGACTGGATGGTGAGTCAGGCCAGGAACGCCGGGCTTGATCTGGAAGAGCACCTGCCAGGGGGGATCAGTCCGAGTGCGCGGGCCAGGCTGCACAACTCACGCCGACATATTTTCCGGTTCTCGAAACCGCTGGTCCGAAACCTGAAACCGAAAAACATTGAAACGACGATTCACGCTTCGGTGGCAGAACGCTGGCGGCTGGATGCCGACTACCGTCCACCCAATCTGGAAACTATCGGTTTTCCCGGCTAGGCCGCTTTGTTGTTACCAATGGCACAGGCGTACTTGCGCTCATACCGCTTGTCTGCCCATTTGCCGTAGATACGCGAGGCGATCTGGTGGATGCCGGGCCACAGCAGGGGCTTGAACAGAAAGCCAAAGGGCGTGTGGGACCAGGCGCGAACGTTGGCAGGCAGGCCGATGACCCACTCTCCAGTCCAGGTCATCAGATGCAGCCGTTTGAGCAGGGCTTCGTGGCCCGGCAGATTGCTGCTGCCGTCATGCTGTTCGTGAATGTCCGCAAAAATCAGATTGCCACGCTGCAGTTTGCGAAGGGTGCGGATCTCTTTGGCACACAGGGGGCATTGTCCGTCGTAGAACAGCGTGTCATAGCGGGGCTCCATCGAGTCCTCCAAGGGTCAGAATCTGTTTCCGGGCGTCCGCCTTGCGCTCTTCCAGGGTTTCCAGAATGCCGCCCAGAGCGGCGGGCAAAACCTCCGGGGCTGCCTTGCGGAACTGGTCAAGCAACTCGATCTGGACATGCAGATCCTGAAAATGGCCGTAAAGTTGCTGCCGTGCCTTGAGCGTTTTCAGCTGGGGCTTCCAGGTTCTGGCGTCCAGCTCCATCAGGTAACGGATTCGTTTGAGTTGCTTGCGCAGCCGATGAATATCCTCGTCTGGTGAGGTATGCATCAGCTCGGCAGTCAGTTTGTTGAACTCCTTGATACGACGTTCCACTGCCTTTCGGATGTCTTTTGCCCTCAGCGTTCCAGCCAACTTCTGGAACTTCCGGGAGTCGATGAGATTCAGCCAGTGTTCCATGCTGTCGTGATAGCGCTTGCTCTGCAGGCGCTTTACCAGTTTTTTGTGGCGGTTGGCAGCTTCCCGTTCGAACCAGATCTGCAGGGCTGCCCGGATTTCCGAGTTGTCGCCACACAACTCGGGCAGGTCCTGGAGGAACACGTGCAGATCGCGTAACGGTCCTGTGGCTCGGGCATGCCGTTTCAGGGTTTTGACCGCCTTTGCCAGTGCCTTGTCACCGGTGACTTCCTGGACCGATTCGGCAATGGCCCGGCTGCGGCGAATGGCAATCCGGTACTGATGCAGGAATTCGTCATCGAGGCCAAGTACAACGCCCCGTTCAAGTTGTCTCAGCCGGTTATGTTGGTGGTGAAGGGCCTTGGGGATGTCCTTTGCCGGGTCGTCCCCCGTGGTTCTGGCTTTCTTTTTCAGTTTCCGTTCGAAGTGGGCGTAGCTGTAATCCTGTGGCGTCATCAGCGCCACCAGTTTGCCCTTGCCGCGACCAATCTGGTGCCAGTTTTTGATCGAAAGCCGGATGTGGATGAAGCTGGCGGTCGGTAGCTGTTCCGGAGGTTGTTTCAACAGCCACTGGGCCAGTTCCAGCAAGGCGGGATTGTGACCTACAAGGGTAACCCGGGAGTCGTCTCCCCGCGCTTCCAGCCAGGCTGTCAGCCGTCGGTAGTCGAATGTGTAAAGCTCACTTCGGGTGTGCCATTGCCCGGGCATGATATTTTCCGGTCGTGCGCCTTCAAGGGTCGCCAGGGCTCGGGTGGCGTCACTGCAGTAAACTTCGCCCTCGAAGGCGCCGACGGCCTTCAGGGCTTTGCCCAGCGGTGCCAGTTGGCTTTCACCCCGGGCGTTGAGGGGTCGCTCACGGTCGCAGAGAGACTCGTCAGCCCAACTGGATTTGGCATGGCGTACCAGAAACAGGTGCTTCATTGGCCTACCTTCGTAGTGGTCCTTTAGTCTAACGCTTGCTCAAGACATTTAGGTTACTGCCGTTACTCTACTTATCTGAAAACATTGGCGGAAGATCCGTTTATCCATAGAGCGGCACAGGCGATGAGCCGTTTGCTGAAATCTCTCTTAACAAACTGGAACAGATCACCTGAGTGGGTCTGTGGATAATCCGCATCAACAGCTATTCTCTTGGAGTCCGGTACGATGAATGTTCTGAGTCGCTTAAAAATACGAAGTCGCCTGCTTGTGGCCGTAATGGTCCCGGTTCTGATTACGGCGGCAACTCTTGCCTGGATCACCGCCAATCAGATTCAGGCAAACGGCGAAGCTGAACTTGAACGCCTTGAGAGTAGTCTCCTGGAAGCGCGCAAGGCTGGTCTGCAGAACCTGGTTGATGCCGCCAAAGCGGTGGTGCTGGAGGCCAAGAATGATCCGTCCTTGAGCGAAGAGGAAGCGAAGGAGGCAGCAGCAGCGCGTTTGCGCACGATCCGTTTTGATGAAACCAACTATGTGTTTGCCTACACCCGTGATGTCTACAACCTGGCCTATGCTCCCGATCCTTCCAAAGAAGGGCCAACCAATAATCCGACTCTGAAACGTCTGGTGGGGGATCTATTTGCGGCGGCCGAGGAGGATGGTTTTTACGGCTATGACTGGATGAACCCGGCTTCCGGCAATGAAGAACCCAAGATGTCCTACTCTACCCTCATCCCCGACTGGGACTGGATGATAGGTGCTGGTGTCTACATTACTGATATTGATCGGCAGGTGGCCGCCGCCCGTGAGAAAATCGAGGCCGGTATGGCCGAAACTCTGGGTTTTATCCTGCTGGTCACAGTCCTGGTTGTCGCGATTGCCCTGGTGATTGGCATCTTCGTTGGTCGTAGCGTGACCCGGCCGTTAAAGAGCGTCAGCAACATGATGCAGGAAATTGCCGACGGCGAAGGTGACCTGCGCCAGCGTCTGCCGGACGAGGGTAATGACGAGCTGGCTGAGCTGGGCCGGCGCTTTAACGCCTTCGTGGTCAAGATCCAGGACACCATGCGTGAGGTTGGCGCGACTACGGATCAAGTGGCGTCCGCCGCCGAAGAACTGAGCCGGGTAGCCAATGAAACCCGGGCTTCGGTCCAGGAGCAGGGCTCCGAGACTGACCAGATTGCCTCTGCGATCAATGAAATGGCCGCGACCATCCAGCAGATTTCCGGCAATGCCAACGAGGTTGAAAGTTCAGCCTCAGACGCCGACCGCATGGCCCGCGAGGGTGGCGAAACCATTAGCAGTGCCCAGGGCGCGGTAAACAAACTGTCCGAGGAAATCGAGGATACGGCCAGGAGCATCAACGCTCTGGCGGAGAAATCCGACGAGATCCAGCAAGTACTGGATGTCATTCATGCCGTGACCGAACAGACCAATCTGCTGGCCCTCAATGCGGCGATCGAAGCCGCCCGGGCCGGCGAGCATGGTCGTGGTTTCTCGGTGGTTGCCGATGAAGTGCGTCAGCTCGCGAAGCGCAGCGCCGAGTCCGCCGATCAGATTCGCACCATGATTGACGGCTTTGTGACTGAATCCAAGGCATCGGTTGAGCGGATGAACAAATCACGCAACCGCTCAACGGAAACCGTCGAAAGGATTAACCATGCAACCAGCGCACTGCGAACCATCGAGACCTCCGTTGGCAAGATTCACGATCAGGTGACGCAGATCGCAACAGCCTCAGAGCAACAAAGCCAGGTGGCCGAAGAGATCAACCAGAACGTCGTGCGGATCGTTGATGCGGCCCAACGTAGTGATACCGGCGTAACCCAGACCAACGAAGCCAGCCATGAACTGGCGCGCCTGGGTGAGAACCTTCGGGATCTGGTCGGGCAGTTCAAGGTCTGATCCCGCTTCATGGTGTTCTGCCGATTGGCGGAACACCATGAGGAAGCTATGATGGTTGCGCGACAGAAATACCTGTTTTCATACCAACAATAATGGAAGCCAACACAATGACAATCCGGAAAACACTGCTTGCGGCCGCGGCCGCTGCGGCTACTGTGTTCAGCACCTCTTCGGTAGCCGAGGAGAACTATACCTTGCGCCTTGCGCAAACCTGGGGACCCAACTCTCCGGTACTGGGAGAGACGGTTCAGCATATGGCGGACATGGCGGAAACCATGTCGGATGGCCGGCTGCAGATCCGCATTGATCCGTCCAACAAGCACAAGGCGCCGTTCGGGATCTTTGATCTGGTGCGCAACGGCCAGTACGACATGGGGCATACCGCGTCCTACTACTACAAGGGCACCATCCCCAACGCCATGTACTTCACCACCATCCCGTTCGGGCTGATTGCACCTGAAATGTACGCCTGGTTCTACCACGGTGAAGGCATGGAGCTGATGCAGAAGGTGTATGAGCCCTACGGCATGCTGTCCTTCCCGGGTGGTAATACCGGCAACCAGATGGGCGGCTGGTTCCGCGAGGAAATCAACTCGCTGGAAGACCTGAAGGGCCTGAAGATGCGTACTCCGGGCTTTGCCGGCGAGGTGATGTCCGAGCTGGGGGTTGCGGTTACCAATCTGCCACCGGGTGAGCTGTATACCGCTCTTGAACGCAACACGATTGATGCGGTTGAGTGGGTCGGCCCTGCACTGGACTTCCAGATGGGCTTCCATCAGATCGCCAAATACTACTATTCGGGCTGGCAGGAGCCAGGTGCCGAGGTTCAGTTCCTGATCAACAAGAAAACCTGGGAGAGCCTCCCCAAAGACCTCCAGGAAATTCTCCGTGTCGCCATGCGAACTGCCGCCTATGACATGTACATCCAGAGCACCCATCAAAGCGGCGTGGCCTGGGATCGCATGAAGGAAGACTACCCGGATGTCACCCACAAGGTGTTCCCGCCGGAAGTCATTGATGCCCTGCGCAGCACCACCAACCGGCTGCTGGCCGAAGCCGCTGAGAAGGACCCGCTGGCAAAAGAAATCATCGAGTCCCAGCGTGACTACCTCAAGCAGGTTCGTCAGTGGACCAACATTTCAGACAAGGCCTACCTGAACAGTGTGGCCGAAGACTGAATTCTGACGATGCGTTCCAGCCTGTCGGAGGCTTGAACGCGCTGCCAGACACAGGGGCATCGGGGCTGAATTACCCCGGCGCCCCTTTTTGTTTGCGTCGGTTTCTGGAAAAATAGGCCGCTCATTCTTTGGGCAGCGCCGATGAAACAGACACTGCTATCCCTGAGCAATCTCTCCAAGCAATTCAGTGGCAAAACGGTGCTCGACGGTCTGGATCTTGAGATCTACGACGGCGAGTTCATTACCCTGCTGGGGCCCTCCGGTTGCGGTAAAACCACACTGCTGCGCCTGATGGCAGGTTTCGAGCATCCGGATGAGGGCACCATCACCCTGGCGGGAGAAGATCTCACCCACACCGCTCCGGAAAATCGTCCCCTGAATACCGTATTCCAGCATTACGCGCTGTTCCCCCACATGTCGGTGTTCGACAACGTGGCCTATGGCCTGAAAATGGAAAAGCGCCCGAAGGACGAGATTCGCCAGCGTGTTGATGAGGCACTGGCCATGGTTCAGTTGCAGGATTTCGCCCGTCGTAAGCCACATCAGCTGTCCGGCGGCCAGCAGCAGCGGGTTGCTATCGCCCGGGCGGTGGTCAAACGGCCGCGGCTGCTACTGCTGGATGAACCGCTCTCGGCCCTGGATTACAAGCTACGCCGCACCATGCAGGTTGAGCTGAAGCGCCTGCAACGGGAGCTTGGCATCACCTTTGTGTTCGTGACCCACGATCAGGAAGAGGCGCTGTCGATGTCGGATCGGGTGGTGGTACTCAAGGATGGCCTGGTTCAGCAACTGGGAACGCCCCGGGAGGTCTACGAGCGACCGGCCAACCTGTTTACCGCCCGGTTTGTTGGCGAGACCAATTTTTTCCCGGGCACGGTGGAAACGGTCGACGACGATTCCATCACCGTGGATGTTTTCGGCCTCAAGCGAACACTGCGTCGTCCGGACTTCGCGGTAAGCGGGGGCCAGCCCCTCAACGTGCTGCTTCGCCCTGAAGATATCAGAGTTTTGGACCCCGCTGACGAACAGGGTGTAGCGGGCAAGATTGTCGAGCGTAACTACAAAGGAAGTACCCTGGATTCGGTGATTCATCTTGCCGACGGTACCGAAGTGCTGGCCAGCGAGTTTTTTGACGAGGACGATCCGGCATTCGATTACCGTCTGGGCGAGCCGGTCAAGGTCAGCTGGGTGGACGGCTGGGAATGGTTGTTGCCAGGGGAAACCGGCGAAGCCTTACCCGAAGAGGACGTGTCGGCCGATGCATAGCGTTATGCAGCAGCCGTTCAAGACTGCCGTTCTGATTCTGGTCTGGGGCTGGCTTCTGTTTCTGGTATTGGCACCGAACCTGTTGGTGGTAGGTGCCAGTGTCATGACCCGGGACCCGGTCTCGTTCCTGTCCCTGCCCCTGAATCTGGATGCCTATCGCCAGCTGTTTGACCCGCTGTATCTGGAGGTTTTCCTGCACTCCCTGTACATGGCGGCGATGACCACGCTGGTGTGCCTGCTGATTGGCTATCCGTTTGCCTGGGCGCTCTCCAAGGTTGGCAAACAGCGCCAGCTGATACTGATTTTCCTGCTGATTGTGCCTTTCTGGACCAACTCTCTGGTGCGCACCTACGCCCTGAAGCTGATCCTGGCCACCAACGGATTGCTTAACAGCGCCCTGATGTCGATCGGGCTGATCGATGAGCCCCTGCAGCTGCTCTACACCGAGGGCGCCGTGATCATTGGTCTGGTGTATCTGCTGCTACCGTTCATGATCCTGCCATTGTATTCGGTGTTCGAGGATCTGAAGCAGGAACTGCTGCTGGCTTCCCACGATCTGGGCGCGGGTCGGCTGTCCACCTTTATCCACGTGATTGTCCCGCTCACCCTGCCGGGAGTTCTGGCCGGCGTTATGCTGGTCTTGCTGCCAGCCATGGGACTTTTCTTTGTGCCGGATATTCTTGGCGGTTCCCGCAATCTGCTGGTGGGTAACGTGATCAAGAACCAGTTCCTTGATGCCCGCAACTGGCCTTTCGGCGCTGCGGCCAGCATCGTGCTGACTGTGACCATGGCGTTCCTCATGTTCGCGCACCGCCTGAGTAAACGGCGAATTGGCGAGGAGGGTGCGTGATGACACGATGGCTGCCCCGCACCTATCTGACCCTGGTGTACATCCTGCTCTATGTGCCGATCGTGGTGCTGGTGGTGTTCTCGTTCAATGAATCCCGAACCGGGTATGCCTGGGGCGGGCTCAGCCTGCGCTGGTACGAGGCGCTTTTTAATAACCGGGCCATGGTCAATGCCATGTGGAATTCTCTCTGGCTGGCGTTGTCTGCCGCCACCATATCCACGGTGATCGGCGCCCTGACCGCCCTGGCTCTTCACCGATACCGGTTCCGGGGCAAAAAGCTGCTCAACGGCATGCTGTTTGTGGTGATGATGTCGCCGGAAATTGTCCTGGCCATTTCGTTGCTGGCCCTGTTCCTGCTGGTAGGGCTGCAGCTTGGTTATGTATCGCTGCTACTGGCTCACGTTACCTTCTGTCTGCCCTTCGTGGTGATCACGGTGATGGCCCGGTTGAGCGGCTTTGATGAGAGTTTGCCCGAGGCCGCCCGGGATCTCGGTGCCTCTGACTTCACGATGACCCGCACCGTGCTGATCCCGGTGATCATGCCGGCGTTACTGGCAGGCTGGCTGCTAGGGTTTACACTGTCTCTCGATGATGTGGTGGTCAGCACTTTTGTGGGTGGTCCGAGCTATGAAATTCTGCCTCTGCGCATCTACTCCATGGTGCGTGTGGGCCTGAAACCCGAGGTGAATGCCCTGGGCACACTGTTGCTGGTGTTTTCACTGGTTATGCTGATGTTGTCTCAATGGATTCTGATAAGGAGCAAACGATGAAGAAACTGGCACTGGCCGGCTTGCTGGCAGTGGGATTGACGGGGTGTAGTTCCGAGGAGCCCCAGGTTCTCAACCTCTATAACTGGTCCGAATACATGCCTCAGGAAGTGCTTGACCGCTTCACCGAGGAAACCGGCATTCAGGTGGTCTATACCACCTACGACAGTAACGAAGCCATGTATGCCCGTCTGAAGCTGCTGGATGACAGCGCAGCCTATGACCTGGCGGTGCCGTCTACTTATTACGTCAGCAAGATGCGCCAGGAAGACCTGCTGCTGCCAATCGATCGCAGCAAGATCGAGGGCTTTGACAACCTGGACACGGAGCTGGTGAACCTGGATATCGATCCGGAGAACAAATTCTCCGTGCCCTATCTTTGGGGTACCACTGGCCTTGCGGTGGACACCGCAGATATCGAAGGTGAGCCTGTCACCGCCTGGGAAGACCTGTGGGAAGACCGCTTCGATGGCCGGGTGATGCTCACCAACGACATGCGGGAAGTCTTCCACGTTGGCCTGCGGGTACTGGGTTACTCTGGCAACAGCACCAATCCGGATGAAATCGAGGCGGCCTATGAAAAGCTCTCCGAGCTGATGCCTTCGGTTCGCACCTTCAACTCCGATGCGCCCCGCATGCCCTATCTGGAAGGCGAGACCGATGTCGGCATGATCTGGAACGGCGAAGCGGTTATGGGCAAAGACACCATGGAGTCGCTCGAGTACGTCTATCCGGAGGAAGGCATCATTGCCTGGCTGGACAGCTTCGTGATTCCGAAGAACGCCAAGAATCCGGAAGCGGCCCACCAGTTCATCAGTTTCGTACTGCAGCCTGAAATCTCCGCCCTGATCAGCGAGGAGATCGGTTACGCCACTCCAAATCTGGCGGCCCGGGACCTGCTGCCGGACGAAGTCGCGAATAACCGGGCAAGCTATCCGAACGCCACCGACATGATCAATGCCGAGTTCCAGACCGACATTGGCGACGACGCCCTTCAGATTTATGCCAAGTACTGGGAAATGCTGAAGTCCGGGCGTTAAGCGCGTCGATACGTCATTGCACGACAGAAAACGGAGGCTGCGGCCTCCGTTTTTTTGCGCCGGGTTTCACAAAACTGCAATACATGGTCTATAACTTCCTGATAACAAATGGTTAGCAAACTTCTGGAATCGCCATCAGTAAGGACACGTTATGATCATTTCCTCTCGTTCGACACGGAACCGTGCTTTTTTGCTGTCTGCAGCCCTTGCCACCGCCGGTTTTTCCGGCAGCACCCTGGCTGAAGAGCTGCGCCTGATTACCTGGGGGGGCTACGCGCCGGATGATGTGGTCGCCCAGTTCGAGGAGGAGACCGGCATCGATGTGAAGGTGACCCTCTCCAACAATGAAGACATGATTTCCAAGCTCCGCGCCACGGGCGGGGCGGGGTTTGATCTGGCCCAGCCCAGCCAGGACCGCATTGTCGGCGTTCAGCGCCAGTTCAATATCTATAAACCCATCGATTTCAGCCGCGTAACCACGGACCAGTTACAGTCGTCCATGGTCAAGGCGACCCAGGATTCCACCGAACTGGATGGCAAGTACTATGGTGTGCCCTCGGTGTGGGGAACCAGTGGTCTGATCGTGCACAGCTCGGTGGCGGATATGGTGACCGATTACACCGACCTGTGTGATTCCGGTGTTAAGGGCCAGGTCAGCTACCGGCTCAAGCGACCGACCCTGATCGGTTTCGCCTTTGCCATGGGGATGGACCCGTTCGCCGCCTACGATGACCGGGACCAGTACGAGTCGATCATGGCGAAGGTCCAGGACAAGCTGATTGACTGCAAGAGCAACGTGAAAACCTACTGGACCGGTGGCGATCAGTTGCTGGCCCTGCTGCGTACCGGTGAAGTGAAAGCGGCCATGGCCTGGGATGCCGGCGGCTGGAAACTGAATGCCGAGAACCCGGACATCCGGTTTGTTGCCCCCGAATCCGGCGCCCTGGGCTGGATCGATACCTTTGCGATTCCCCGTCGCAGCGAAAACGAAGAAGCCGCCTACAAGTGGATCAATTTCGTGATGCAGCCGGAAATCGCCGCCCGTATTACCAATGCCTCGGGCAACTTTACCGCATCGAAAGGTGCCGATGAGTTTGTGAAGGCCGATCTTCGGGACGCCTACCGCGCAAGCTTCGACGAAGCCGCTATCAACAATATCAAATGGTATCCGCCGGTTCCCCCAGGGCTGGAAACCATGGAAGGTCAGGTGCTGGATCGCGTCCAGGCCGCGAACTGATCCCCATGGGAATGGATTCGGACCTGTTCTGTGAGAAACTGGTCCGCCGTTTTGGCAGCAATGCCGCGGTGGACCACGTGTCCCTGGACGTGCCTGCGGGCACGTTTTTCTCCATTCTTGGCCCCTCCGGTTGCGGCAAAACCACCCTGTTGCGACTCCTGGCCGGCTTCGACAAGCCCGATGAAGGTGATATCCACATCCGTGGCCAGCGCATGAACGATGTGCCACCGAACCGCCGACCGGTGAACATGGTGTTCCAGCATCTGGCCCTGTTCCCCACCATGACGGTCGGTGACAACATCGGCTATGGGCTGAAGCGCCGGAAAATGCCACTGGCAGAGCGGCGAAAGCGCATTGCCCGGGTCCTGGAGCAGGTCGGCCTGCCTGATCTTGAGTACCGCGACCCGCAGGAGCTTTCCGGTGGACAGCGACAGCGGGTCGCCCTGGCACGCTGCCTGGTACTGGAGCCCACGCTCCTGCTGCTGGACGAACCCCTAGGCGCCCTCGACCTGAAGCTCCGTGAGCAAATGAAGGTGGAGCTCAAACACCTCCAGAAACAGTTCGGAACCACCTTCGTATACATCACCCACGACCAGTCGGAAGCCATGGTGATGTCGGATCAGGTGGCCGTCATGCGGGACGGCCGATTTGATCAGGTGGCGCCACCGGAGGAGCTTTACCGGGAGCCGGTTACACCGTTTGTTGCCGGGTTTGTCGGCGATAACAATCGCCTGTCTGGAGAGTTGGTGTCCGTGCGGGATAATCTGGCAGAAATCCGCCTGGATGATGGTGTGCTGGTTCAGGGCAGGGTGGCATCGGACAACCTTCGTGCCGGCCATCGGGCCGAGCTGTATATCCGGCCTGAATCTCTGGTTCTCTCCGGAGATGCGCTCAGTTCCGGCTTTTCATCGATGCAGGCGAAAGTACGCACCACCCTGTTCGACGGAGCCAACAGCCGGGTCGAGGCAGAGAACTGTGGGCAACCGGTGTACGCCCGCTTGCCCCAGGATGGCTCGGCACCGAGGCTGTCTGCTGACAGTTCAATCCGGCTGGCCTGGAATCCGGCCCTGGCGAGGGTTTTTGGAGCCGACAGTCCGTGAAGTCGTCGGTCAGTCGATTATCCCTCTGGTTGCTGCTCACGCCGTTCCTGCTCTGGATCGTATTGCTGGTGTTGTTGCCTCATCTCCAGATGCTCCGGGTATCGTTCCAGGTCCGGGAGAGCTGGGACACCATTGCCTGGGGCATTGAGCAATACCAGAACTTCTTCACTGAGTCCTACTATTGGCGGACGTTTGTACGCACCGGGGTAATGTCGCTGTTCACCACCTTTCTGACGCTGATCATCGCCTTCCCCATTGCCTGGTACATTGCCCGTCTTGCCCGGGGGCGCTCCAAAGGCATTCTGTTTCTGGCCTGCCTGATTCCGTTCTGGGCCAGTGAGTTGGTACGTACTTACGGCTGGATGATTCTGCTGCGTGAAAGCGGCCTTTTCAGTTCCTGGCTACAGGCACTGGGCTGGGTGGATGGGCCGGTGGAAATGCTCTACAACGACGTCGCGGTCATCATCGGTCTGGTCTACAACGGCCTTCTGTTCATGGTGGTGCCACTGGTGACGACCCTCGATGGCATGGATGAGAATCTGGTGGAAGCCGGCTACGACCTGGGTGGCGGTCACGGCACCGTGTTGCGGGAAATCGTTGTGCCCTGGGCCATGCCCGGTATTGTGTCCGGTTGCATCGTCGTGTTCATGCTCACCCTTGGCAGCTATCTGACCCCGGTGCTCATGGGCGGAAAGGACAGTGCCTGGTTTACCGAACAGATCTTCACCCAGTTCATCACCCGCTTTAACTGGGAGCAGGGCGCAGCGCTCGGTGTTCTGCTGCTGGTACTGTCGTCGCTCATCGTCTGGCTCGGACTGAAAATCTCCGGCCAATCGTTGCGCAAGGTGATGGGGTGAAGGTGAGGGTGAAGCCATGATCCGTTCCGTACCCCGGTCCCGTCTGTTCGATAGTCTCTATCTGGCGTACCTGGTGGCATTTTTCGTTTACCTGGCCCTGCCCCTGCTGGTCACCGCCGTGTTTGCTTTCAACGACGCGCCTTTCCCGTCGCTGCCCTGGAAAGGCTTCACCCTGGACTGGTATTTTGCCGATGGCAGTGACGGCCGTACCGGACTCTTCCACGACGATGGGCTGCTTACGGCGCTCTGGGTCAGTGCCAAAATTGCTTTCTGGGTGACCCTGGTGAGCGTTGGCCTGGGGTGTGTCAACGCCGTGTTGTTTGAACGGATACAGTTCCGGGGCAAGGAGTTCCTGTACCTGCTCATGCTGCTGCCGTTGGTGATTCCCGGTGTCATTCTGGGGGTGTCCATACTGGTGTTTTACAGCGGCATGGCCAATGATATGTCGGCAGCCTGGGGCATCGAGCTGGATCTGTTCCGGCCCGGTATGACTCTGGTGGTGATGGGGCAGGTGACCTTCATCGCGACTCTGAGTACCCTGGTGATTGCGGCCCGCCTGCGCAAGTTTGATCCCCAGCTGGAAGAAGCCGCCCTGAATCTGGGCGCCACGCCCCTGGTGGCCTGGTTCACCGTGACCCTGCCCTGGCTTTTGCCGTCTATTTTCGGAGCGGCCGCCATGGCCTTCCTGATGTCATTTGAAAACTTCAATACCACCGTTATGCTGACAGGTAGCGATACACCGTTGACAGTGGCCCTGTTCAATCGCCTTCGGGAAGGGTCGACGCCCGTGCTCAATGCGGTGGCACTGTTGCTGATGGTGGGCTCTGCGCTATTGGCGCTGCTGGTGATGGGCCGCTCCTCACGTTAACGGTGTTCTCTGCAATCACGGGATAACGCGACCGGATTGGACCGGCAGCCGTCGGGAGGTTTCATGAAGTTTATTTTCGAAGTGCATATCCGGGAAGGTCACACCGCGGAGGAATACGCCGATGCCTGGGTAAGAGCGAGCGAAATTATCCAGCAGGCGCCCGGGGCCCGGGGCACTGAACTGCACCGCAAGATTGGCGACCCCAGCACCCTGATTGCGATTGCCTCCTGGGAGAGCAAGGAACAGCGGGATGCCATGGAGGGGCAGCACAACCCCGAGGTAGCAGCGATCATCCGCAGCGCAGCGCCTTTTGTGGATATCAAGCCCATTGGTGAGTTTGAAGACCCGGAATGGGTGGTGCCGCCGCAATAACATCAGCCCTCTGGATTTCGCCGGCAGTGGGCTATAATCAACCCTGATCGCCACAAAATGCAGGTTTGCCTTCCTGATGCCATCGATTAGCCTGCTACGCCTGATTATCGCGCTGCTCCTGGCCCTCCTGATGCCTGCCTTGGCTCATGGCGCATCGCAGCCGGTGACAGAGGGTTGGGAATACCGCTGGGGAGACTCTCCTTTCACCGAAGATGGTATTCCGGAGTGGGTGTTGCAGGATGCACCCGAAAAATGGAACAGCATTGGTTTCCCCTCCAATCCACCCGGTCGTGAAGGACGTGAAAACGTCTGGTTCCGGGTAACCCTGCCAACCGGCGAGTGGCAGGAGCCTGTCCTCTACATCTTCAGTGTCGATCTGATTGTTCAGGTCTGGCTCGAGGGTGAAAAAATCTACCAATATGGAGAGTTCAGCGCTCAGGGGCGGGGTCGGTTCGAAGGCTGGCCCTGGCATGAAATCGTGCTGCCCGAAAATTACGAAGGCAAGCCGGTGTACTTCCGGATCTTCTCCAACTACACGGATATCGGCCTGTGGGGTGAAGTCTCCATCATGGACCATCCGGATCTGGTGTTGTACATCCTCAAGAATTCCCTGGAAGCCCTGGTGATTGCAGGTTTCGCCACCCTGATTGCGCTCCTGGCGATCATTTTTTCGTTGCTGCAGACCGAAAAGAAAACCTTTGCCAGTATTTCACTGTTTACCCTCTCGTCGGCGCTGATGCTGGTTTCGGAAAGCCAGGCCAGTCTGCTGATTGCCTACCAGCCTTTGATGTGGGATTACCTGGCCGCCGGCTCTTATTACATGCTTCCGGTGGCCCTGGCACTGCTGCTCGAACAATGGCTGACCAATTATCGCCCCTGGGTAATCAACCTGATCTGGAAAGTCCATCTTGTATATCTGGTGGGTGCACTGCTCGGCGCTCTGGCGGGTGTGTTTGATCTCTCGTCGACTTTCCCGCCATTTGATGCCCTGTTTCTTGGTTCTCTGGTTATCATTTTTGCCGTGGTGCTGCGTCGTATTCGTCGTATGTTGCGGGAGCAACAGGTTCTGCTGCTGGCCTTCGGCTTTTTCTGCGCGCTGCTGATTGTGGATATGGCGGTGGCGCATGGCGTGCTTCCCTGGGGCCGGGTTCCGGTTAGCTGGGGAATGCTCCTTTTTTCTCTGGCCGTGGTGGTTATATCACTATGGCACTACGCGGGAACCCAGGAGGCTCTCAAGCGGCTGAACGTGTCACTGGAAGAAAAGGTGGCCGAACGTACCGCCAAGGCGGAAGCCCTGGCCCGGCGTGAGCAGGCGCGGGTCCGGATGCTGACCTTTGAAAACGAGAAGAACCGGATTCTGGGCGACGTGATTACCGAACTCCAGGATTGCCTGGGCCTGAAGCAGGCGTTCGGGCTGCTGGTCCGGGCGCTTCCGGATATCTGTAGCCCACTCAGAGGTGCCTTTTATCAGAGTGGCTCAGGCGAACGGTATGATCGGGTCGCTGTTTGGGGGTTCAGCCGCCCGGTGCCGTTGCCGGTGCTTCTTGACGCCCGCAAAGGACTCCCCGAACCCTCCAGGCTGCCGCAACTGAAACAGTGGCAGGGAGCTGAAGGGGGGGATAGAGAAGCTGAGAGTGCCACCCTTTGCTTCTGGGTGAATGTGGAGTCGGCCAGTGCGGGCAACGTAACCGAAGGCATTCTTCTGCTGGAGGGGGACGGCGTTTTCGGTAAGGCAGAGAGCGAGTATGGTTCGGCCCGCCTGCTTGCGGCGCTGGATCAGGCGATTCAGAGAATCAGTATTACCCTCTCCAGTATTGCCCTGAGGGAAGAGTTGCAGAAGTTTTCTTACGAGGATGCGCTCACCGGACTGAAAAACCGCCGCTACTTTGATCAGCTTTTCGAGCATGAAAGCGCTGTCGCACAGCGCAACGACCTGCCCCTATCCCTGTTGATTGTCGATATCGATCACTTCAAGCGGTTCAACGATACCCACGGCCACGAAGCCGGTGACAATGCCCTGAAGATAGTCGCTGGCATTCTCCAGAAGCAGTTCCGGGAGAGTGATATTGTTTGCCGGTATGGCGGTGAGGAGTTTGTGGTGGTCATGCCGGGGGCAACATCGGAAGCCGCCAGGGACAAAGCGAGCCAGCTATGTGAAGCTGTTCGGGAGGTGCCCATTATCCATCGGGAACGGGACCTTGGGGTGTTGACGGTTTCGGTGGGTGTTGCCAACTGGCCCGACAACGGCGAGAAACCGTTACAAATTCTCACCCTGGCCGACAAGGCGCTCTATCGCGCCAAGGAAGCCGGCCGGGATCGGGTCGAAATCTCTGGTTAGCGGTCACACCACCAGAACCGGGCATTTGGCGTGCGATGCCACTCGGTGTGAAACACTGCCCAGAAACAGGCCATCCTTGTCACTGTGCGTGCCCTTTGTGCCCACGACAATCAGGTCTGCGCCCTTGTCTTTGGCAAAATCGATGATAACTTTTGAGGGCCTGCCAGCCTTTACGAAGCCCCTGACGTGGGTCGCGCCGCGTTCCTTAGCCAGTTCCTTGGCATGATTGACCACCTCTTTGGCGTACTCCGACAGCACTTTGTCGGGAATGTCCATGTTTTCCGGGCGCCCTATCGACAGCGATGCCTCAAACAGGCTGTGATGCTTGTAGACACATAGCAGGTAGATCTCCGCATCAGTCAGTTCCTGTAGCTCAATAGCCTTGCTCAAGGCCTCAAAAGAGGTCATAGAGCCGTCTACTGCCACCAGAATCCGTTTGAACATGTTGCTCTCCTTTGTATTCACCCTCCAGGGTGGTCAGATCACCTGAAGGCCAGGTCGCGCAGGAACAACGCAATTTGCGGGAACGCAATCAGTAGCCCGGCAGCGCTTATCAGCATGATTACGAACGGCGGCGTGCCACGAATAACCTCCAGATAGGGGCGCTTGAATATCGCTATGGCGGTGAAAATATCACAGCCGAACGGTGGCGTTGCCGAGCCGATGGCTACCTGCAGGGTAATCAGCACACCGACCAGTACCGGGTCGATGCCAGAAGAAGCGATAGCCGGTGCAAAGATCGGCGTCAGCACCAGAATCACCACGATCGGGTCAACGAACATACAGGCAATAAAGAAGGCGACACAGATCGTAATCATCACGCCAACCGGCCCCATGTCACTGATTCCGACTGCGTCCAGGATGGCCTGGGGAATCTGGGCAAAGGAAATGATCCAGGAGAAGCCGGTACCCACGGCTACCAGAATGAACACGACTGCGGTGATCAGGCCGGTAGACTTGGCGATGCGGTAGATGTCTGCAAGCTTGAGGGATCGGAATACCACAAATTCCAGCAGGAAGGCGTAGAGCACGCAGACAGCCGCCGCCTCTGTCGGGCTGAAAATACCGCCGTAGATACCACCGACGATAATCACCGGGAAAAATAACGGCCACAAAGCCTCGCGCATGGCCACACCGCGTTGACGCCAGGTGGACTTCTCCTCGGTGGGGAGGTTATTGACGCGAGCGTAGATCAGGCAGTAGATCGAAAACATGACCAGAATCATCAGGCCCGGCCCGATACCGGCAATGAACAGCTCGGCAATGGACGTCTCGGAGATAACCCCGTAAATGATGAAACCGATACTCGGGGGTATCAGAAAGGCAATGTCACTGGAGTTGATAATCAGCGCAAGCGAGAATGGATCTGAATAGCCGGCTTTGAGCAATTTGGGTCGCAGGGGAGAGCCAACAGCTACTACAGTTGCCTGAGTAGAGCCGGACACGGCACCGAACAGGGTGCAGGAGGTGGCAGTACTGATCGCCAGGCCGCCTTTAACGTGGCCGATGAATGCCATGACCATGTTGATCAGTCGGTCAGCGGATTGACCACGGGTCATGATGTCCGCCGCCAGGATAAACATTGGAACCGCTATCAGTGAGGCGGGCCGGATACCACCCATCATCTGCTGGACGAATGTCCCCATCTGACTGAAGCCGTCAAACGTCATTACGAAGCCGATCACTGCACCGGTGATCAGCGGAACCATCATCGGGAAGCCCAGCAGCAGCAACCCGATCATGACCAACATCATTATAGTCGCCATGATTTCCTATCCTTCCTTAAACGTCAGCTGCGAGGTTCATACTTCCGATTCGGTATCCGCATAACCATCTACCACGCCGGTCGAGAGATACACATCCTTGCTGGTGAAGTTCTTGATCGCCGTAAGGAAATACTGGATGCCGGTAATAGCAAAACCTACCGGAGCCCAGATATAGATCCACCAGATCTCAAAGCCCAGCGCTGGCAGAATACGCCCCCGGCTATAGAGGGTTTCGATGTATCCATAGGAGTGATAGCAAAGGAAGAACATCACCACCGAAGTGAACAGGGCGATGCAAATCATCAGAACCTTGCGGCCTTTGACTGGCAACGCATCATAAATTGCGGACATTCGGATGTGCCGACCATGGCGGGCTGCATATCCGATACCGGCAAAGGTAATGAGGATAATCAGTATCCGATTAATTTCACCTGAAAAGAACAGGCCTTCGCCGAACACGAAGCGGGCAATGACGTTTACGCAGGTGTTAACAGCCATGAGAATGACGCCCATCGCCAGCATCACGGCTTCAACCTTGCTGATGAAAACGTCGATGGTTCCCAGAAATCCGGGCAGTCCTGACTCGTAGGTGCCGGTGTCGTCTTCAAGATCCGGGGAATTCTCGGACATGGGGTCTGCTCCAGAGCATGTCGCTCCCGGCCGGTAGGGAATCCCCGGCGGGGCGGGGTTAGCACAGCTTCCCGCCGGCCTGAGCCGGCGGGAGTGGTTCCTTCAGTGTCAGTCGTTCTGAACTTCTTTCAGGTCTTCCTTGAAGGTGTTCAGCAGCTCTTTGCCGCGCTCACCGGTCATTTCGATGAACTTCTTCTCAACCTGGGGCGCGCGCGCCTTGAAGGCTTCGATCTGTTCGTCGGTCAGACGGGTAACGGTAACCTCATCGCTGGCTTTCTTGATCTTGGCCAGTGCTTCATCGGCGAGACCGTCGATGTGAACGATGATTTCCTCAAAGGCGTAATCTGCTGCATCCTGAACAAGTTTTTTGTCAGCATCGGACAGGCCGTTGTAGAAATCCTGGTTGGCCATCATGGCGGTGGTGAACCAGCCATGGCTGGTGAAGACCAGGTTGGGAGACACTTCATACAGACCGCCGGACTCGATCCAGAAGATCGGGTTTTCCTGGCCCTGGATCATGTTGGTCTGCAGGGCACCGTAGACTTCACCCCAGGGCAGCGGGGTCGGAGTGGCGCCAAAGGCGGAATAGGTCTCGGAAAGAAGCGGGTTGGTCATAACCCGGATCTTCTTGTTTTTAAGGTCTTCCGGCTTGGTGACCGGCTCGTCCACCGTAACGACCATTTCCCCTTCCGGGTACATCTTCAGCAGCTCAAGACCTTTCTCGGAGTACAGCTTCGGGAACTCCTCGTTGATGGCGTCACTTTCCCGGAAGAATTCGATAACCGTGTCCATGTCGGTCGGCATCAGGTAAGGAATAAAGAAGATCTGGGCTTCGGGAATCAGGGAGCCGGTAAAGCCGGGAGACTGGTTTACGAAGTTCAGGATGCCCGCCTGGGTCTGTTCCATGATGTCATCGGACTCACCCAGCTCACCGAAGCGATAAACCTGCAGGGTGTGGTCGGAATTTTCCTCGATGTATTCCTTGAACTTGTATGCGAATACATCCTGGACGTCGCCTTCGTATTCCTCGTGCGCATAGCGCCAGTTAGCGGCGTTTACAGAGTTCGCCATGGTCATCGCAGCGAACGCGAACGCTGAAATTCCGGCCAGTTTTTTGAACTTGCTCATGCTGCTCATCGGGTTTTCTCCGTTCGTTTTTTTACCGAAATGTATTGTTACATTAATAAAGACTGGCAAAACAAAGTGGTTTTCGCAAGAAAATGGCCAAAACAATCGTTTCAGCGAAGGAGGTTTTGCCCGTTTCGCAAGTTCATGAAATCACGGTTGATTCATATCTGAAAGGCAGGTTTGGAGGAATTCGCGGAACTCACTGACAACCCGGTCGAGACTGTTTTCCAGTCGGTGGCCATCGGGAAGAACCAGAATCGGAAGGCCCTGATCCCGTGCCAGATCAAGCACCGGGGCGACCGGTACCACGTCGTCATCCCAGCCGTGAATGATCTGGCAGCGGCGGGCCTGGATAACGGGGCTGGACTGGGGATACCGGGCCATGGCCAGGGCTGGCGCCAGAATGAAACAGCCCAGAACCGGGGTTTCAGAACTGGTCTGGGCGCACACCCAGCCACCCATGCTGGAGCCGGCCAGAATGCTGTGTGCAGGATCGGCACCGCATTGGGCCATGGCCTCGCGCATTTGCGCCAAACGGGTAGCCGGATCCTTGCTGCTGCGGTGGTCGATCGCATGGGCTTTAATGTTGGCGAAGGTTTCGGCTTCGGTTTTCATGGCCCGGATTTTGGTGCTGCCAGGGCCGCTTTCCAGACCGTGGGAGAGAAAGACGTGGATCGGAGTATCCGTCATGATGAATCTGGCTCCTGTTCTGAACGCTGTTTCCCCTGGATGATGAGCAGCCGAAGCTTTTCTGTCCACTCCGCTGGCTGAGCCAAGAGTCTGGCCGGGGCGTATAAAATCCAGTAAACCGAACAAGGAAACCGGATCCATGAAAGACCTGAAACAGATTCTGATGATTCCGGCATTGGTTGCCGGCCTGATGGGTGCGCCTGTGGCGCTTGCAGACAGTTGCCCGGCGTTTCTTGATCATGAACTGCGCAAACTGCACTCCACGGATACCGTAAATCTCTGCGACCTGGCTGCCGGCAAGCCGATGCTGGTGGTCAACACAGCAAGCCGCTGCGGATACACTGGCCAGTTTGAAGGCCTTGAAGCCCTGCACAAGCAATACGCAAAAGATGGGTTGGTTGTGGTCGGTTTTGCCAGCGACGATTTCCGGCAGGAGGCAGATTCGGAAGCCGAAGCGGCGACCGTCTGTTTCAAGAATTTCGGGGTGACCTTCACCATGATTGCCCCGGGTGCGGTCACCGGACCCGAGGCAAACCCGGTGTTCCGGGCCATCAATGAACAGAGCCAGCCGCCGCGCTGGAATTTCACCAAGTACGTGATTGATCGATCTGGCACGGTGGTGGAATCATTCCCGAGCCGGGTCCGCCCTCAGGATCCCGAACTGATCGATGCGGTGGAATCTGTGCTTTAAGAGACTGCCTGCCCGGCCTTTCTGGTTTGTGCAAGGATGTCCAGTGCATGCCTGCGTTTCCCGGGATCGTAGATGTCCACGGTGAACATCAATTCATCAACCTCAATGCCGGACAGAATCTGCTCAAGCTGTCGCTGGATAGTCTCAGCATCCCCAAGCAGTTGGAGCCCGAGAAAGTCCTTCACGCTGGCTTTTTCGCCAGCGTTCCAGAGCCCGTCCATGGTGTCTACGGGCGGCTTCATCCAGAGCGGCTGGCCTCGGAACAGCGCGAGAATCCGCTGATAACTGGTTGTGGCCAGATGTTCGGCTTCCTGTACCGAGTCGGCGGGAACGGCTGGCAGGGCTAGCATGGCATAGGGTTTTTCGAGCCGTTCCGAAGGCTGAAAATTGTCGCGGTAGACTCTCAGGGCTTCCCGATAAAGCCGGGGTGCAAAATGCCCGGCAAAGGCATAGGGCAGACCTCGCATGGCCGCAAGCTGGGCGCTGTAAAGGCTTGAACCCAGCAGCCAGAGTGGCACGTTGGTGCCGGCACCGGGTATGGCTTTCACGGGCTGACCTGGCTGCAGGGGGCCGAGCAGTGACTGCAGCCGGGCGACATCCTCCGGAAACTGTTCCGCGCCCAGACCGTCGCGCCGCAAGGCCCGCGCGGTTACCGGGTCCGCACCGGGAGCCCGGCCCAGCCCCAGATCAATCCGTCCGGGATACAGGCTCTCCAGGGTTCCGAACTGCTCGGCGATGACCAGTGGCGGATGGTTCGGGAGCATGACACCGCCGGAACCGACACGGATGGCTTCTGTTTTTCCCGCAATATGCCCGATCAGGACTGACGTGGCCGAGCTGCTGATACCTTCCATGTTATGGTGCTCGGCCAGCCAGAATCGCTTGAAACCAAGCTTTTCAGCCCGTTGGGCATAGGCCACGCTGTTGGCAAGCGTAGTTCCTACCGAGTCGCCTTCGCGGACGGAGGCCAGTTCGAGTAAAGAGTAATCAGGACAGTCAGGCATGGAGCTCCCGTTGGAGAATTGATTTCACGAGAGTGCAACGATGGCGCCGGATGGCGGGTGTTTCAAGATTAGCGGGTAAATGAGGAAAAGAAAATCCGGCACTGACGGCCGGATTTTCTTTGTGATCGGGTAACGATCAGTTTGCAGGAGCAATGTAGGACTGGGTTGAGTATTCCCCCATCGCTGGCTTGCTCAGGGTGCCCTGCTCGAGAACGTAATCCACGAACGACTGGGCGTAGTCGAGGAAGGTGTCAACTGCGCGACCGTCGTCAGAAACCGTTCCGAAGGTGATGTAGCCATCGCGGCCCCCAGCGGTAAAGCTGTTGGTCACAACGTTCAGGGTTTCAGTGTCATCCAGCGGGCGCCACTGGGTTTCGTCCCGGGATTTTACCTCAATATTGAACAGACGCTCACCACTTGCACGGGTCATATCTACGTCCCACCGCAGGCCGGCCGCATAGGGATATGCGCCTGTCGAACCGTCCTGGTCATGGGCGAAATCGACCGCCTCGTTGAGTACCTGTCGGATTTCCTCACCCGTCATGGTCAGGTCGACCAGGGTATTGGCGAAGGGAAGGAGCGTGTAGGCGTCGCCAATCGTGATGTTTCCGGCGGCAATATCGGTGCGCACTCCACCTGCGTTCTGGATTGAAACGTCCGCATTCTTGCTGAGGAAAAGGAATGCCTGCGCCACCAGGTTGGCAATGTCGCCACCGCGATCATCTGTGGTGCCTTCACAGCTGGGCAGGTTGCTTCGGCCCTGGCCCGGGATGCGTTCGAGACACAAGTCTTCGGTAGCCGTGCCGACCACCTGGTTGCGGAAGGTGTCCAGTTGGTTTGTGTAATAGGCCAGTATCTGTGAAGCCGTGGCATCCGGCTCGACGATACTCAGCTGAGGGTCCGCCGCAACGGCGTCAAGGATGGCCTGGGCCTCGGTTCCCTCCGGCGTGTATTCGTCGCCGTTGGCATCTTCGCGAACGATGGTGTCACCCAGCAGCAGGTGGGGCGTACCGGAGCAGGACGCAACGGTGCCATCTGCGTTCCAGGTCACGCTCAACTCGCCCACCACTCGCGAATATTGCCAGGCCTGGGCGACACAGACTCTGTCGCCATCGGCGTTGGTGCGCTCGGTCGGGTAGGGGCCACCGGCAGTCAGGCCATAATCGGCGAAATCACCCAGCAGGGTATGCGAATCGCCGCCAATGATGACATCGACGCCGGTCAGGTTCTCTGCCAGAGCCAGATCATTGCTGTACTGGTAATGAGTCAGGAGAATGATCTTGTTGACGCCAGCAGCCTCCAGTTCATCAATCATGGCCTGGGCGGTTTCGGTTTCGTCCAGAAATTCAGTGGTGTCGGCAGGGCTGGAGCTGTTGCGGGTTTTGTTGGCAATGTCGATGCCAATGATACCAACCTGTTCACCGCCCATCTCTTTGATCGTGTAGGGCTGGATGTAATCTCCCTCAGCAAACGGAGCCAGCGGTGTACCGACCTGGGGCTTTACGTTGGCCGCCAGAACAGGTGTGTTACAGCTGCCACTGTCCAGCAGGTCCAGGAACTTTTTGAGTCCTTCGTCGCCACGGTCGAATTCGTGATTGCCCAGGGCGAAGGCATCGAAACATACCTGGTTCATCAGTTCAGCATCGGCCTCGCCCTCGAACGAAGTAAAGTACAGGGTGCCGGTGATGGCGTCCCCGGCATGCAGCTTGAGAACGTTGTCCAGTTCGGCTTCGCGTTCCGCAATTTTGGCAGAAACCCTCGGGAAGCCGCCGGCGGTAAACTCTGTCTCCTGGCCGGCAATGGTCAGGGCCTGTGATCCTTCTTCCACGTTGGAGTGATGGTCATTGATATGAAGGATGTTCATGGTGAAGGCGGCGCTTTCCGAACCGCTGGAATTGTCGTTATCACTGTTGCACCCGACGAGTGCGAAAACCGGGATGGCCAGCCAGGCCGTTTTACGGAACATGTCCTTACTCCTTTTTGAATTATCCCATCAAGCATCCCTGACGTTGGTTGCAGCCCCGTGATGATTTTGTTTCGAAAAAAAGAAACGCCCGCCAGCTGGCGGGCGTTCCAGATTGCTGACAAACCCTCGCCATTAAGGCGGGGGTTTGTTGTAATTGGGGCATCGACTTTTCAGAGGCTGCCCCATGCTCAAAGAGCCGTCCCCGCAACAACACGAACTCGAGATGGTCAG
>NZ_PSSX01000010.1 GCF_002933275.1 Marinobacter maroccanus | reverse complement strand
TGACCATCTCGAGTTCGTGTTGTTGCGGGGACGGCTCTTTGAGCATGGGGCAGCCTCTGAAAAGTCGATGCCCCAATTACAACAAACCCCCGCCTTAATGGCGAGGGTTTGTCAGCAGTCTGAGGGAAGCTGCGGCTTCCCTTTTTCTTTGTGCGAAGAACATCAGAAACAATCAGGTACTGGCCAGCTTGGCGCCCATGGCCACAAAAAACCCACCTGTCAGGCCGTTCAGCAGACGCTTCATCCGCGCGTTCACGCCAAGACTCCGGAAGGTGACCACCACCCAGGCCAGGCCGCACTGCCAGAGCATGGCCAGCAGAAAATGCACGCCTGCCAACATCAGAGACTGCTGAAAGGCGTTACCGGCTGGATCTACAAACTGTGGCAGCAGCGCCATATAGAACAGCGCGGTTTTCGGATTCAAAACATTGGATAACAGCCCCTCACGGAACGACGCCACCATGGCGACCCTCCGGCGAGCAACCTTTTCCTCTTTTACCTCGGGGGCGTCGCCACGGCGAAGGGCCTGGCGCAATGAACCGATGCCCAACCACACCAGGTAGCAGGCGCCCGCCCATTTCAGGGCGGAGAAAGCCCAGGCGGTTTCCACCAACAGAAGAGAAATGCCCAGAGCCGAGAGCGTGGCATGAATGAACAGGCCGCTGCAGATGCCAACGCTGGTGACACAACCATCCCGCAAACCACCCCGGCCGGTATTGCGCATCACCAGCAGAGTATCAACACCCGGTGTGATGGTGAGCAGGGTAATGGCGACGAGATAGGCCCAGAACAGATCCGATATCAAAATGATCCCCTCTCAAACTCTTCAACGGAACGCCTCAGGGGCCCGGACCCGCAATTGAAAAGTCAGGCCTCCTGCTGGAGAATCTTGCGCGCCGCGGAGGATTTATAAAACGGTGCCAGCCGCCGGCGAATCAGGGCCTCAACATAGCCCTCCTCGCGCAATACGTCTATAACCGGAATTGCGTAGGCATCAATCTCCGCCATGACAACCTCACGGCTTACCCCCATATCGCCGAGCAGGTCTGCGAGCGGGCGTTCGCCATATTTGTCGAACAGGTGGGAAACCACCGCCCGGGCACAGCTCTCGAAGTATCCGGTCTTGCGAAACTGCAGCCAGAACTCATAGCCCAGCACCACAAACTCCTGCAGCTGCACATCTCCGAGGCCGTCGTGCAACTCGGCAATGGTACGGTCTTCCAGGGACACCCAGGCGGCCATCACGCTGTCCCGCAGTTCCTCGTCAGACAGGGCGCTGTGCAGGAACTGCTCACTACGGCTGATCAATCCGGGCAGACTGTCAGACAGCCAGGCCTTAAGGCGCCGCTCAAAGGTTTCATCCAGCCCCGGCACGGCTCTGTTGGCCATACGCTTGCCGAACTTCATCATCGAACCCACGCCCGGTACAGACTTGGTGATCAGGTTATCCTCGTAGAGGTAGTTCACCAGGCCGTGGTAAACCACATTGGACACCAGTTCCTGATATACCGGGTGCGCCATAATTTCGCTGATCACCCGCTCCCGCTGCTGCCGGAGTTCCAGTGCTTCCTCCAGAAAGCCGGTGGCCTGTTCACGGGTGATAATCTCACCCAGGGTAGTCTGCGACTGCACATCGGCATTGAGCACTTCGGTCGCCATTTCCGCGGCCAGCTCCGGAATGCCGGCATCCAGCTCCATATCCATAACGATGCGCTGGATGACGCCCATCACCTGCTCTTCCGAAGTGATCCGGTTCAGGGTTATCTCACCGGCATAACGCCACAGCTCATCCAGTTCCTGTTCCAGAAACTTGCGTAGCTTTGCGCCCTTGAGCGAAGCCAGTTCATGCTTCACGTGCTGTTCCAGCAGCTGGTTGGGGAGATCCGTTTTGCCTTTGGTCATGGCGTCAGTTGTCCTGTTGTTAAGGTGAAACACATTGGCCAGAGGCTAACATGAAGTTCAGGCTGGCAGGTTTGCCAAAACTACAGGTGAAGGGGTGCGGCCGGGCCAGTCCGGTTCAGCCGCGAGGTCTGTGGCGGGCTTACTGAAAATCGCTGAAGCTGTGGGGTTCCGCGGCCAGGGCCAGGCACAGACTGCCAGGGCCAACATAGATACTGCTGGTAATTCCCATCTGGGATAGCAGAAGTTCCACTCCGTTACTTTCGCAGGCGTCCCGCAGGCGGTTGAGACCCGGCAAATCCTCAATCTCGGTCCAGGTCAGGCCACAGGAGAGACTGACATAGGGGGTCAGGAGTCCGGCCTCCACGCGGGCAGTGGCATAATTCATCACCTTTTCCACCGCCACATCAAAGCTGCGGGTTTTGGCCGCTGGCTGGCCTTCAGCCCCCTGCCCGAAGATCACCGGGGTAATATTCAGTGCTTTGCCAAGAAAGGCCACGAGCGCCGACACGCTCTTGTCACCACGACGCCTAGCCCGCTCACGGATGTAGTGCAGGTCCCGCGGAATCACGCAGGTGTAGATCTTGTCGCTGAAGGTTTCTACCTCATGGCGCAGGGCATTCTTGGAGACCTTCTGATCGATCAGCTTCAGGGTATGCGCTGCCAGCAAGCCCTGGCCGGCGAAGATCTGCTTGCTGTCGATCACCCGCATAAAAAACCGGCCATCGCGACCGGCGGCGTGACGCGCCCCCTCGTAATTTGCCAGGACACTATTCATGGCTTCGGTGGCATTCTGGAAAATCAGACTTCGGGTTTTTGTGACGGTCTCGCAGATAGCGACATCAAACTGGGTAACGATTTTTTCCATGAACAGATCGTGGATCTGTTCGGCGGAGAAGGCACGGGTTTCCGTCTGATGGCCTTTCTGCAGCAGGCCACTCTGGTAGAACTCCTGGGTCCGTACCGGGTCGTGTTCGTCTATGTAGGTCTGGCCGTCAATTACAGCGGTTACCGGGAGGATGAACAGGTCGTGCTTGCGGCTGAAATCATAAGGTAAGTCGCACGCAGAATCGACGATCAAACCAACTCGCATGGTGGGCCTCCAGCTCCGGGAAGCTTCTCGACCGGAAGCCCCCTTTATTGTCGTTATTCTTTATGCCGCACAGTTTTACACACCGCGATCAGAATTTCAGCAAACCTGATCGATCCTGCACTGGATGTCATATCCAGCTCCCGAAGATTCCGTTCGAGCAACTCACGATTATCCTGCTGCCAGGGATGAAAGCCTTTGCGGAAATAGGCCAGGAATTCCGGCAGACACTTGCGCAGTACCCCGGGTTTTCCCCACAGGAAATTCAGGCCGCCAATCCAGGTGCGAAGACTCCAGAGCTTGCCATCAGCCTTCAGCAGGCTACAGGTGTTCAGGAAGGTGTACTTGAAGAAGTTCCAGGTGACAAACAGGAAGACGATCCGGCGCAGCCGTTCGTTGCCGACACATTCCCGGTAAACATCAAAGGCAACGGATTTGTGTTCGGTTTCCTCGATGGCATGCCAGCGCCAGAGCTTAGCCATGGCCGGTGTGGCCCCCTCCATCCACTCGGGGTGACTCAGGATGGCATTGGCCAGAACAGCCGTGTAATGCTCGGCACCACAAGTGCCCGCCAGTTGGCGGCTCGGCGGCAGTTTGCCCACCCACTCCATATGCTTCTCGAACCGCCGGTCTAGGGCATCGATATCATAGCCCCGCGCCTTCAGAGCTTCGTTGTAGCTCCTGTGCTCGCGGCTGTGCAGGGCTTCCTGGCCAATAAAGCCACGAATCTCCGCTTTCAGCTTGGGATCCTCAATCTGGTCCCGATAGAGTCTCACGGCATTTATAAACTGCTGTTCGCCGTCAGGGAACTGCAGGGAAAGCGCGTTGAAAAACGCGGTCCGGAAGGCGTCGTTACCGTGCCAGAGCGTTTTCAGATCTTCACTGATATCGAACCGGAGATGCCTCGGCTCAACGGACACCCCCTCAGGCGTGGAGCTGATGGTCATGACTGCCTCCTGTTTTTGTAGTGTTGTTATCAGTAGTGAACAGCGGACAAAAATTCATCAGTGCAAGCAGTTTAAACCCGGAAACCACGCGGAAGGAATACTTCCTCAGGAAAAATTGGACAAATTGTCACGAAATGACATTCTGTCAACGGCCGGATTTCGAGGGAAAAGGCAGGCAGAAAAAAGGGAGGCACGAAGCCTCCCAAGGACACACAGGGGGTCAGCGCCTTCCGGTGCAGATCCGGAAGGCGCAGGTTTAGTGCTCTTCTGCGGCTTTCGCGCCCGGCGCTTCCGGGTCGGCGGTAAAGCCAAGCAATCTGGTACGTTCAATCAGGAAATAGAGTACGGCGCCAGTGGCCAGGCCCCAGCCGGCACCATACACCGCCAGAACCACACCCATGGTGCCGGCAATGCCACGCTCAGTATTGTTCTCCAGCTGCTCCAGACCCACCATCAGACAGATATAGCCGGTCAGAAGCAGGGTCAGCGAGAGGGCAATCGGCAGCACCGGCTGGAAGAAGCTCACCAGCGGCAGAACGAACAGGGCAATGAAACCGGTAATCCAGAAGGTACCGCCGCCACTGTAGATGGAGTCCATGGCGTTGCGGCCGTACTTGTAACGCTCGGCCATGGTGGCTGTAACGGCCGTCCAGATCGGGCCCGCCAGCCCCGGGTAAGGCGCGAAGAAGGCGTGGCCACCGTTGCGAATCGCGGTTACCAGGTGCACCCGATCGATGCTGTTATCAATGTCTTCGTCTTTGCGCAAATGATCAACGCGATTCATCAGTGACTGGCCGACTACGATATCGCCGAAGGCAATAACATAGGCGATCACGGCCGTGGGAATGGCGTACAGGAAGACGTTGGCATCCGGGAAACCGACCGCGAACGGCAGGTAGTTCCACAGCTCATCAAACGCTGGCTTGGTGATGCCCCACTCCACATTGGGCACGTCGTATTCGCCAGTGGCAAAGCCAACAAGAATGGCAACCACCATACCCGGCACCATGCCGTAGTTGGCAATCTTGCGGGCGATGGAATTGCTTTCCACAAAGCCTTTGAAAGATACCGAGAACATCAGGTACAGGCACACCAGACCGCCAATGATCAGGGAGATTGGCGTGTTCGCCAGGCGGCCGCCCGCTTCGATCTCACCCATCAGGGCCGCGATACCGGCGCCGATGATGATCCCGCCTTTCATGGAACGGGGAATCAGCTCCACCAACTTGCTCCCCAGGCGGGTAATGCCCAGAACCAGGAAGATAATGAATACAAGGAACTGCAGGGCGAACAGAGCCTGAATCGCTTCCGGGCCGGGCTCGTAGTCACTCAGGAACAGCAGGACAACCGGAATACCCGGGGTAATCCAGCCGGGCACCAGGGGCACACCCAGCAACGCCGGCAGCATGAAACCGATACCGCAGATCACCACGTAGGCCAGAGCTACGTCGTAGGGCACACCCAGATATTTCTCAAGAAGGGGAATCATAGCCAGACTGACCACGAACATGATCAGGGCCTGCACCATCTCCGCGAATTCCCAGCGGTAATGGACAAACGGCAGACGAACCTTGAAAGGGCCAGCCGGCCAATACGGCTGCTCTTCCCCGTTCTTTCGGTGAAACATTTGCATAAAAAGGTCTCCGGGCTCACGCGGCGCGTGTGCCTGACAGCGTTGTTTTTCTGGTTAAAGTCGGCTGCGCCAGAGCGGCGCAGCCGATCGGGGGATCAGTCCAGTTCTTTGGCCTGGTCCCTCAGCACGAACTTCTGGATCTTGCCCGTGGAGGTTTTGGGCAGCTCCGAGAAGACGATGGTCTTGGGTACCTTGAACCGGGCCAGGTGCTCGCGACAGAAGTTGATAATGTCTTCCTCGCTGACCTGCCCTGCTTCCGGTTTGAGGGTCACGAAGGCACAGGGGGTTTCGCCCCACTTTTCGTCTGGCCGGGCAACCACAGCCGCCTCGAGTACAGCCGGATGGCGGTACAGGGTATCCTCAACCTCAATGGTGGAAATGTTTTCACCGCCGGAGATAATGATGTCCTTCAGCCGGTCCTTGATCTCCATGTAGCCGTCTTCGTGCCACACCGCCAGGTCACCGGTGTGGAACCAGCCGCCCCGGAAGGCCTCTTCGGTGGCCTTCGGGTTCTTCAGGTACCCCTTCATCACGGTGTTGCCGCGCAGGAAGATTTCACCGATGGTCTTGCCGTCTTTGGGCACCGGTTCCATGGTGTTCGGGTCGCCAACCATGGTGCCCGCCAGAGTGTGATAGCGAACGCCCTGGCGAGCCTTCTTGCGGGCGCGATCGTGCAGTGGCAGCGAATCCCACTCGGTCTTCCACGCGCAAACCGTCACCGGACCATAGACTTCGGTCAGGCCGTAAACGTGAGTCACCTGGATACCCATCTCTTCGATGGCACCGATAACCTGGGCGGGGGGAGCAGCACCGGCTGTCATGGATTTCACCTCGTGATCTATACCCGCCTTGGCAGATTCCGGCACGTTCAGCAGCGCGTTGAGAACAATCGGTGCGCCGCACATGTGGGTAACCTGATGGTCGCGGATTAGCTGCAGGATCTTCTCCGGGTCAACCCGGCGCAGGCATACATGGGTGCCCGCCATGGCGGTGATGGTCCAGGGGAAACACCAGCCGTTGCAGTGGAACATCGGCAAGGTCCACAGGTACACCGGGTGCATGTCCATGGACCACACCGCCTGGTTGCCGATGGCATTGATGTAAGCGCCACGGTGGTGATAGACCACGCCTTTCGGATTGCCGGTAGTGCCAGATGTGTAGTTCAGGGAAATGGCATCCCACTCGTTGTCGGGGAAGCTCCACTGGAACGCCGGATCCCCTTCCTGCAGAAAGGCCTCATAATCCAGATCGCTGACCTGAACGCCCTCGCCGTACTCGGGATCGTCCACATCAATCACCAGTGGCTTGGTGTCCAGCCGGCTGACGGCGTCCTTGATTACCTCACCGAATTCACGGTCGGCAATCACAACCTTGGCTTCACCGTGTTCCAGCATGAAGGCAATGGCCTCGGCGTCCAGGCGAACGTTCAGGGTATTGAGCACCGCACCGATCATGGGAACCCCGAAGTGGGCCTCCACCATGGCAGGAATATTCGGCAGCATAACGGCGACGGTGTCACCACGTCCGATGCCGCGCCCCTTGAGGGCAGAGGCCAGACGGCGACAACGCTCGTAGGTCTGCGCCCACGTGTAGCGGATCGCCCCGTGAATAACCGCGGGGTACTCGGGGTAAACAGTAGCGGTACGTTCGATAAAATCGACGGGAGATTGAACGGCGTAGTTGGCGTCAACGGGCGCCAGGCCCTGATCAAATATCGAGGTCATTGCGTGGTCCTCTTCAGTGCTGTTGTTCTTATGGCGTATTCAGGAATATCGCTAAACTAGCTATACTTCGGACTGGCCAGAATAGTATTGAATAGAATAAATACTAGAAATTATACCAACGTATTATAGTTAATTTACTATATTAATAAGCCATGAACGACATTCCCCCTTCAAGTGTATTTAGTTTGCACGACGCCGACCCGCAACCCGGATTGATCCTGGATGCTGATGGCGCCGTTCTTGAGGGCAACCGCGCAAGCCGGAATCTGTATCAGACGGCGAACCTCGCCTCCCGGTCCGGGCTGCTGCCGGTAAATGTTCTGGCACTCGTGAAGTCTGCACTGGAACAGGACCGGGCAATAGAGAATGTCGAAGCCCGTATTCCGGGAACCATCCTGATGTGGACGTTCGTCCCTGATGCCCAGAGCGGCAGGGTTCTGGCACGAGCGAGAGACGCCACAGATGAGGTTCTGACCCAGGAAGAGGCAACCCGCTCCAACCGCCTGTACCGGCTGATCACCGAGAATACCACCGACCTGATCTCCCGCCACGCTCCGGACGGGCGCTTTATCGATGCCACACCCGCGTCATGGCGACTGCTGGGCTACTGGCCGGAAGAATTGCGTGGCAAACCGCTCGAAGAGGTCTTTCGCGGCAACCATGTAGCCCAGAAACTGGCGGAAACCCGCAACCTTCTGCGGGATGATGGCTACGCCACCATGACCCTGGAAATCATCCACCGGGACGGATCCCGCCGCTGGTTCGAGATTGCCAGCCGAGCTATCCGGGAGACATACACCGGCGCCGTGATTGAGGTCATCAGCGTATCCCGGGATATCACCGCCCGGGTGGAATCTGAGGAGAACAGCCGCAGGCTGGCCGACGAACTTGCCCATACCGCCAGGCTCGCCACTCTCGGGGAGCTTGCCTCCAGCATTGCCCACGAGATGAACCAGCCACTGGCCACCATCGTGAACTTCGCCAGCGCCAGCCAGCGCTACCTGAAAGGTGCCCGAACCAACCCTGAATGCCTGGACCGCGTGGACGATGGCCTTCAGAAGATTGTTCACCATGCCAACCGGGCCTCGGAGGTCATCAAACGCTTGCGAGCCTTTTTACGCAAAGGCCAGAAGCGCACCGCGCCAATCGCGCTTAACGATGTCGTAAGCAACGTCGCCCGACTGTGTCAGTGGGAGGCCGAGAAGAACAATGTCCAGATCCGTGAGCGACTGGCCTGCTGTCCGCCCGTCATCACCGCCGATCCGGTGCTGCTGGAACAGGTACTGATCAATCTGATCCGCAACGGCATTGAAGCCACGATCGAAGCCCGTGGCGAAGAAACCCGGGGCGCACCTGCACAGATCGTGATAACCACCTGCATCAATGACCAGAACGAAACCCTGATTGAAGTCACTGATGAAGGCCCGGGCCTGGATGAGCAGGGTATCCGCCAGATGTTCCAGCCGTTCTACACCAGCAAGCCCCAGGGACTGGGCCTTGGCCTGTCCATGAGCCGATCGATCATTGAAGGCTTTGGCGGCTTTCTGGATGCCCGCCCCGCCGCAACCGGTGGCCTGTCCCTGATCTGTCGATTCCCGGCCAGCCAGAACCAGAAGCACAAAACCGCAACCACGGAGAACCAGCCCGATGACTGACCACTCTGCCCCGGAAGTCACCACCGTCTATGTTGTTGACGACGACGCCGGCATGCTGGAATCCACCCAATGGTTGCTGGAATCCGTGGGCCTGAACGTGGAGGCCTACAGCGATGGCCGGAAATTCCTGGACGCCGTTGGCAACGGCAAAGCCGGCTGCGTGGTTCTGGATGTGAGGATGCCGGGGCTCGGTGGCCTGAACGTTCAGGAGGAGCTTCAGAAGCGAGGGCTGGAGCTGCCCATCATCTTTGTCTCTGGCCATGCCGATGTGCCCATCGTGGTCAGGGCGTTCAAATCCGGCGCTTTTGATTTTATCGAGAAGCCTTTCAACGAGCAGTTGCTGCTGGACAGCGTTCAACAGGCCCTTCAGGAACACCAGCAATCCGGTACACAGCTGCAGGGTGATGAGGCAACCGAAGCCCTGCTGACCACCCTCACCCGGCGCGAACGGGATGTTTTTCTCCCACTGGCCCAAGGCTACACCAGCCGGGAAATCGCCGAGCAACTGGATGTCAGCGTGAAGACGATTGATCTGTACCGGGCCCGGGTGATGAAGCGCCTGGGCGCCGATCGCCTGCCGGATGTTACCGGCACGGCCATCGCCGCCGGGCTGCTCGACCCGCTGGACCTCCGTGGGGAAAAGAGCTGAACGGCCCTAACCCGCCGCAGCGTGAACATCGTGAGCCAACACCCCCAGCCTGCCCACAGCCTGCTCTATACGCTCACTCCAGGGATTGGCGCTGTTCAGTCTCAGGCAATTTTCGTATTTATTGGCCGTGGAAAACATCAGCCCCGGCGCCACGTTGATGTCCTCCGCCCTGGCCCTGTGGTAAACCTCCGTGCCGGAAACGCCATCCGGCAACTGCACCCAGAGAACGAACCCGCCCTGGGGTCGACTCACAGCGGTACCTTCCGGGAATGCCCGGGCCACGGCTGTACGCATACGCTCGGTGGACTCGCGATAGTGCTGACGTGCTGACCGCAGATAGCGATCGTAACCGCCCTGCTCCAGAAAATGCGCCACCGCCATCTGGGGAATCGAAGACGTGGCCAGGTTGACGAAATACTTGTGCTGCCGGGCGCTGGCCATATGACGCCCCGGCACCATCCAGCCCAGACGCAAGCCCGGCGAGATAGTCTTCGAGAAGGAGCTGCAGTAAATCACATTATCGGCCCGGTCAAAGGCCTTGGCCGGTCGCGGCCGGTCCCCGGAGTGGTGCAGATCCCCATAAATATCGTCCTCAATCAGAGGAACAGCAGCCGCCGCCAGCATGGACACCAGCTGTTTCTTGCGCTCGTCGGACATTTGCGCGCCCATGGGATTGCTGTGATTGGTCACCACCACACAGGCTTTCAGGGGCCACTGTTCCAGGGCCAGCTGCAAGCCTTCGAGGCTCAGGCCCTCGGAAGGATGGGTAGGAATTTCAATGACCTTCAGCCCGACCACTTCCAGGGCCTGAAGAATGCCGGGGAACGACGGTGATTCCACCGCCACAATGTCACCGGGCTGGGTCACGGCACGTAGCGCCAGGATGATGGCCTCCTGGGCACCGTTGGTGGCGAGCACGTCATCCGGGGTTATCGGTACCCCGAGGGTCGCCATCCGCTGGGCGATCTGCCGCCGGAACGATTCTTTGCCCGGAAAGGCATAGTCCAGGGTTTCCAGGCCCCGGCGTGCAGCCCAGAGCGTGCTGTGCTGGATCTGCCGGAGCGGCAGGTAATCCGGATGGGGAATCGCCGTAGCCAGAGGCACCATGCGCTTCTGCTCGTCGGCGCACAGGTCCAGGGTCATTTCCCGGGCGCTGACCGGTACCGGACGACTGCGATGCCGGCGCATCACTGGCTCAGGTGCATCCACGGTCGGCAGCCTCACGAAGTAGCCACTGCGCTCCCGGGCCTGCAGAAACCCCCGTGCTTCGAGAGTCTGGTGCGCCTGCAGGATGGTTGAAATACTCACGCCGAACTGCCGGCTCAGCATTCGCACGCCCGGTAATCGATCACCGTCGCGGTACACACCGTCCCGGATTAACTCCTGGAGCTGATCCGCCACCTGATTGTAAAGAATGCCCATTGCCCGTCCCTCGTCACTGGTACCTCCGGAGTCACCACGCTATTGCACCAGACACTGCGCCTCTCCATGCAGTACAGATACAGCCGAATCTGACCGGCACAGATTCCAGAAACCACACTCTGTACCGGTTCAAAATAAGATTATCTGAATCTGTTATGGCAGTCAGTTCATTTCCTACAATAAGCTGAACATCGGAAGGTGCTTACAAATCAGGCGATACAATCCAAAGGAGAAAAGACCATGACACAGCCTCTCTACCAGATTGATGCTTTTACCAGCAAGATTTTCGGGGGCAACCCGGCCGCGGTCATGCCCCTGGAGCAATGGCTGCCGGACAATGTCATGCTCTCGCTTGCCATGGAGAACAACCTCTCGGAAACGGCCTTTTTCGTGTCGCTTCCGGACGACGAGGAAGCCGATTTCCATATCCGCTGGTTTACGCCGGGCACAGAGGTGCCACTGTGTGGCCACGCCACTCTTGCCAGCGCCTGGGTTATCTTCAACAAGCTTGGCTGGGACAAGGCGCAAATCCGTTTACGCTCCAAAAGTGGCCCGCTCTCCGTCCGGCAGGCGGATGATGGCTGGCTGGTACTGGATTTCCCAAATTTGGCGTTCGAGGAGCAAGCCACGCCAACACTGATTCGGGAAGCCCTGGAGAGCGCACCTGATACGGCGTTTTTTGTACCAAACGATACCAATTACATGGTGGTTCTGAAGGACGAGGACGCTGTGCGGTCTGCCCAACCGGATCTGCGCAAACTCAAGCAGTTGGGCAACCAGGGGCTGATCATCACCGCCCTAGGCAAAGACTGCGATTTCGTCAGCCGCTATTTTGCTCCGGGCGCCGGTATCGATGAAGACCCGGTTACCGGTTCCATTCACAGCGTGCTGGTGCCCTACTGGTCTGAAAAACTGGGCAAGACACGGCTCGACGCCCGGCAGGTTTCAGCAAGGGGCGGTGTGCTGCGCTGCGAGTTGAAGGGGGATCGGGTCGACATCGCCGGCCAGGCTGCCTTCTACATGGAAGGCTCCGTCTACCTGCCCTGAGACTGGTATACTGCCCGCCGTTTTCTTTCCTATGGCGGGTACCATGACGGCAGGTTCAGCATCACAGTACGACGTAATCATCATCGGCGCCGGCGCAGCGGGCCTGATGTGTGCAGCAACCGCCGGGTATCGGGGTCGCCGTGTGCTGGTGCTGGATCACGCCAACAAACCCGGCAAGAAAATCCTCATGTCCGGCGGCGGGCGTTGCAACTTCACCAACCTGAACAGCACGCCCGCCAACTTCCTGTCGGACAACCCGCACTACTGCATTTCTGCGCTCAAGCGCTACACGCCCCAGGATTTTATGGAACTTGTAGACCGCCACGGCATTGAGCATGAGGAAAAAGCCCCCGGCCAACTGTTCTGCAAGGACAGCGCCAAGGAAATCCTCAACATGCTGCTGACCGAATGCGAGTGGGCAGGGGCGGAAGTGAGAATGAAGACAGCGGTCGACCGCATTACCGAGACCGACTCGGGCTATCGCCTGCGCGTCGGCTCCGGCGATCTGACCTGTGAATCCCTGGTGATCGCCACCGGTGGCCTGTCGATTCCCACCATGGGCGCAACCGCCTTTGGTTACCGCGTGGCCGATCAGTTCGGGCTGGACATACTTCCCACCCGCGCGGGCCTGGTGCCCTTTACCCTGCAGCCGGAGCTGAAAGAGCAGCTCGCACCTTTGTCCGGTGTCAGTTGTCCCGTTGACGTGCAATGCCATGACCAGCACTTCCGGGAACCGATGCTGGTCACTCATCGAGGACTCAGTGGCCCGGCGATGCTCCAGATCTCCAGTTTCTGGGAGCCGGGTGACAGCCTGGCCATCAATCTGCTGCCGGCCTGTCGCATCAAGGATGACCTGCTGAACCTCCGGAAAACCCGCCCGCAATCGACCATTGCAAACTACCTGAGCCAGCACCTGCCAAAACGGTTTGCCCAGGCCTTCAACGAACTGCAGGGCTGGACCGGTCCTTTGCAGGGCTACAAGAACAGCGATATTGAGCAGGTGGCAGACATTCTGGGCCAGTGGTCAATTAAACCGTCTGGCACCGAAGGCTATCGGACAGCGGAGGTCACCCTCGGTGGCGTAGACACGCGCCAGCTCTCCTCCAAAACCATGGCGGTGCTCGAACGGCAAAACCTCTACTTTATTGGTGAGGTGGTGGATGTCACCGGACACCTTGGCGGCCACAATTTCCAGTGGGCGTGGGCTTCTGGAGTAGCAGCTGGACAGCATGCCTGAATGCGTCGAAAATCTCAGTCAAGCCAAATTTAGGACTCTAACCTCTCATCGCAAGCGGCGATCGAACTAAGGTATCTCGTTCCCCAATATGACAGCATACTACGGTCGCAAAGCGGACATTCAGACCCAAGCCCAGCGGGCTCGCTTTAAGGGTCGTGTATGCCCCTTGTGTCGGGGCAAATCCAAGATAATGATGATAAGGTCCACGAAACCCAGATGATTAACCAACATACACCGACCCATGCCTACGCTCGCCAGCATGATCGGATAATTGGTCGCCCGTATTCGGGTAGTTCGATCTTAAGAAGCAGTAGCCGCTTACTGTGATTCGTATCCATGCCTTTAAAGATCTTAGAATCATTAGATCACTTCACTCAAAAGATGGTTTCCGGTTGGATGTTACCCCCGCCTTGAATTAATATTTTTGAGCAATTGCTAAAAAACGCAGGAACTTTTATAGAGTTCGAAACACTACATTGACAAGACTTAACCACTCGAGACTTGCTATGGACGGAAAGCCCATGAATAACACGGTCCAACCGGAGTCTGAAGCGTCACTGATCGAGGACCTTAAACAGGGAGATTCAACCGCTTATCAAAAGGCGGTACGCGAGTTCTCACCCGGCATGCTTGCCGTTGCCCGATTTTACCTGGACCACTCTAGCGCTGAAGAAATAGTCCAGGATTGCTGGGTAACGGTTATTGATGCTGTCCAGAAATTCGAGGGCCGATCCGGTCTGAAAACCTGGCTGCACCGCATCGTCGCCAATCGCTGCAAGAACCGGCTTCGTACTGCCAATCGGGAAATCGCAACGGACTTCTCCGAGACTCTGGAGCCTGAACTGGCTAACCGCTTCAATTCTAAAGGACGCTGGGATCTGCCACCCAAGCTGCAATTCCATGATTCCGCGGACAGGCTGATGGAAAATGGCGCCCTCAGCGATTGCCTGGACAAACACCTCTCTGCACTGCCGGAAACCCAGCGTTCTGCCCTGATGCTTTACGAAGCTCACCAGCACAAATCCGATGACGTCTGTAACATTCTGGATGTCAGTGCCTCTAACCTTCGTGTACTTTTACACCGTGCGAGGCAAAAGATCTTTCTCATGGTGGAGACTTTCCAGGAGACGGGCGAATGTTAATGTGCAGGGACCTGGCCGAAATCGCCAGTGACTACATCGATGGCGAACTGAACGGTCCGCGGAGCCTCTCCGTAAAAATGCATTTGATGATATGCAAGGATTGCCGAACGTTTATTGGCAACCTGCGAGCAAGCAGTAATCTGCTGAGTGCCCACTCCTCGGGGAAGGCCGACGAGGAATTCCTGCGCCGGATTGACGAGCGTGTCGCTGAAGCGCTGAGCGTCCGTAAAAACAAAGGTAGTGATTCAGAGTAACGTTGCAGAGGTTTCTATTCCGCCTCAAATACATCGGTATCCGGATGAAAGGTATACCAGGCAAACCAGAACGCCCGGGTCGCCGGAAGAAGGTTGCCTGATTCGTCGCGCAATTCCGCCGATGGTACTTCCGGGTCATAATGCAGCTGCACAGCCTTCCCACCAATACGGTCTTCAAGTACGGCACCGTGACCAGCCAGTTCCGGAAACGGCCAGGCCTTGCTCTCGCCATTGTGTGACCAGCCCAACACCCAGGTTTTTGGATGATATTTCCGGCTGGTGTGGGTAACCGGGAAATAGAGTCGCTCGGAGTGGTCGTAATCGCCATAGGGCGATATTCGATAATTGCGGCGGTGGCCGGTATCGGCGGAAAGCACTTTTCCGCTTCCTTCAACGCGCTCCCGCCAGCGGTGCCAGAGTTCATGGCGAATGGCGACAGGTTCCAGTTCCGTTCCGGCCAACGGCCCCGAAACCGCCCGCCCATCAATCTGCGACCAGAGGGATTCGGTCTGATGGTCATACATCAGTAGATCACTGTTATAGAGCAGTCCCGAAACGCCAAAGGTGAGAGAACGCCCGTCTACCCTCGGGTCAAAGGCCATTCCGGTGCCGCACAACGGGCAGAAGGTGATCAGCAGCGGCGTGCCTCCAAGATCATGATTCACTATCTCATGCCAATTCAGGATACCAATGGGGTAGGCAAAACTGACCTCTCCTTGATCATAGGTCAGCATCAGGTCATCGGAACGCCAGAGTTCTGCGTCCGCCGGGTCCTGGAAAACGGGGTAATTTATAGATGGGATCCCGTCCCGGGGCGGCCCTCCACGAAGAATCTCTTCCACCGGCACCAGGGCGTTACCAAGCTCAAACCCATTCTTTGTTTGACTTAAGGCCGGCTGGGCAAACAGCAGCAAAGCCATTGCCAGAATCAAAGGGTTGTTGAATCTATTCATGGCTCCTCCCAGAGATGCCCAGCTCCCTGAGTCGCTGCTCGATTCTCGGTACGGAAAACCCGTGCAATCGCTCGCCACCAATCAGGAAAAACGGTGTCCCCCGTCCGCCAAGTCGTTCAAATGTGTCCCGCGCAGCCCGGGAGGCGGTTATATCGAATTCCAGGTAGGAGATCTGGTGGTCGTGGAAATAATACTTGGCCGCTTCACAACCCGGGCAGAATGGCTGCGAGAACAGAACAACACGGGAATCCGGCGTGCCCTTGCTTTTTTCAATGACCTCACCGGCCAGCAACACACTGTTCCAGCTCAATAAAACGGCCACTGCAAACGCCCTTGCGATTGGCATTTTCATGCTCACCCCCCCAGGCAGGGGACAAGACCCTGCTTCCTGTTAAGGCGAGAGACACAGAGCAAGCCGGATTGTTACACCGAACCTTATTGCATCTGGATTTTGCGGGCTTCTTCATGAACCGCCTGCTCCGCTGTTTCGGCCTCCCGGAGCAGCGTCAGGTCTTTACTCACACTGGTGTAGGTTGACACCAGATAGGGCACACAGTAGGTCAGCACAACTTTCAACCAGTCCACGGAGGCGGCCCCGGTGACCGCCTCCCATTGATTGATGAGCACTAGAAGCGTGCCAACAACTGCCGCCAGCTTTGCGGCACGTCGTGGCGTACCGTGGCCTACCGCAAGCTCGCAGGCCTCCCTGCAGCTGCGGGCCGGGGTGCGTAAAATCCGTATGAACGACATCAGAATCTGTGTCCGCTGAATGCTGTTAGCTGTGGAATCATGACACCCCCTGGATTCATTTGTTACACCCCTTAATTGGATCAGTGTTTTAACATACGGTCGAATCGACCTGTAACATTCTTTGTTGTTACCTGTCTCTGCTATCAATAACAACAGACGCGCAATTGGGGTAAACCATGCTGCTGAACTGGCTGTCGAGGCGACTGGCCGCCTACCTTTCCAAACAGATCAAATGCCACTCAGTCCGAACCTCCACCTGGGCAGCTATACAGGCGTCGATCAAACCCGGGGACGTGCTTCTGGTGGAGGGAAATACGAGAGTAAGTACCGCCATCAAGTATCTGACCCAGTCCACCTGGTCCCATGCGGCCCTGTATCTGGGACCGGAAGCGAGTCTGGGTGTTGCTGAAGACGGCGAAGAACATGTTCTGGTCGAGGCGGATCTTGAGGAAGGTATTCGTTCACTGCCACTGTCTTTTTACCGCAACTTCCATACCCGGATCTGCCGGCCCGTCGGGCTCAATGAGCTGGATATTCGCAAGCTGATCAACTACTCAAAAAGCCGGCTCGGGCACCAGTACGACCTGAAAAACGTCTGGGACCTGGCACGCTATCTTTGCCCCACACCCCCGGGACCCACACGTTACCGTCGTTCCATGCTGGCCCTGGGCAGCAGCGACCCTACCAGGGCCATCTGTTCCACATTTATTGCCCAGGGCTTCCAGTCGATCCGGTATCCGATACTGCCGGAGCGCCTGGCTGACTCTGACGATGACGCGGATTCGGATGCCCAACGGCGGGAGTACTTCCGGATTCGGCATCACTCCCTGTTTGCCCCTCGGGACTTTGATGCATCACCCTATTTCGACGTGATCAAACCCACCCTGGAGCAGGGATTCGATTACCGACAATTCCAATGGGCGGAATGATCCGGCAGCTCAGCTATCATCCGCATCCGCCGTGCCTTGGAATCCCTGCAGCCCGGGCTTACCCAGCAGATACCCCTGCAGCTCATCGCAACCCGCCAACGCCAGCCAACTTGCCTGGGCTTCGGTTTCAACACCTTCGGCAATAACCTCGCAGCCCATGGTGTGGGCCATGTTGATGATGGTTCTGCACAGGGCCTCGTCCTGCTCGTTATCGGGAAGCCCTGTCACGAAGGTCCGGTCAATCTTGATACGGGAGACCGGCAGTGCCTTGAGATACGCCAATGACGAATAGCCAGTCCCAAAATCGTCCACAGCAAGGGTCAGGTCCAGTTCCCGAAAGCGATTGAGGGTTGCCATTGCCAGTTCGATGTCCTGCATCAAGGCGGTTTCGGTAATTTCCAGTTCCAACTGACGGGCCGAAACGCCTTTATCCCGAAGTGAAACCGCAATGCGGTCGGCAAAACCCGGATCGTGAAGTTGCAGGGCAGAGACATTCACCGCCATGCGTCCTGTAAACCCCTTTTCCGACCATCCCTTTAACGTAGCAACTGCCTGCTCCAGAACCCAGTCACCGATTTTCACGATCAACCCTGTTTCCTCCGCCAACGGAATGAACTCGGCAGGCGAAACCGGGCCGAGGGTGGGATGATGCCAGCGAAGAAGCGCTTCATAACCGGTGTTCCGCCTGAGACGATCACACTGCGGCTGGAAATACAGCTGCAACTGCCGGTTCTCGATGGCCGCCTTGAGACTGTGGATCAATTCCTGCCTGTGAAGGACCTGATCCCCGAGTTCCGAGGCAAAGAACTGCACCCTCTGGCTCGGGGACTTCTTCGCCCGATGCATGGCAATTTCAGCATGACTGAGCAGAGTCCTGGCATCCTGTCCGTCCAGGCCAGAAACTGCTACGCCGGCACTGACTTCACACTCAAAGGTTTTCCGGTCAACCTGGACTGGCCTTTGACAGGCTTCGATAACCGCTGAAATCCGGACTTCAATATCCACCGATGTCCGTGCCCGCTCACCAACCAGCAGCCCGAACACGTCGCCTCCAAGACGGGCAACCCGGCCATGATTGGCACTGAAGCCGGCGATACGACGGGCAATTTCCTGCAACACCCTGTCGCCAATCTCGTGGCCTGCCAGGCCATTGAGCGCCTGGAAATCGTTCAGACCGAGAACCAGAACGGCCTCTTCCCCTCCGCCATGGTCTGGATCGCTGAAATGGCGGTCCAACTGCTCTTCGAACAGGCTCCGATTGGCAAGGCCGGTAAGTTGATCATAGAGGGTGCGGATCTCCAGTTCCTGCTCGGTTCTGCGCAGGGTGCGGGTTCGTTCCGCAAGCAATTGGTCGAGTTCCCGATTCAGCAGTTTCAGGCGTGAAAGGTAAGCCGCATTCTGTTTCAGCATGCTGTTGAATACCCCCTCCACGTCACCGAACTCATCGCAGCGGCCGGCGGGCGTCAGGTATTTCAGGGGATGTTCCGCGTCCTCACCAGCGCGGGAAATGCGATCCCGCAGTCTAAGCAACGGTGACAGCATCATCCGGTCTACCACGAACATCGTCACGGCGGTGACAAAAACGGCGATCAGCAGCGACAGGCCCAGTATCCGGAACACAAAGGCAACCAGCTCCGATGGCACGTCACTGACATCCACCCGGGCCAGGACCTCGTAATCCGAGAGAACCGGTTCAGCAGCCCAGGAGAGATCGATCATTTCCTGCGGTGTCCTGGGCGCGGAACGAAGCAAGCCATTGGCGGGGTGTGGCGTTGTGATAGTTTCACCCGCCCGATACTCGGTTCCGGCTCTGCTCAGGGAGACACCAACCAACGGACTGCTGGTGATCAACGCCTCCAGCGCAGCCCCGGTTATATCCCGTCCCCGGGAGTGATTGATGAAAGTGATGATCGCCTGGCTGGCTATATCAACCCGGTCGTTCAGGAGGTCTTCCTCATAATTGCGGTACGACGGAATGAGGATGGCAACCTCAATGGCAAGAATGGCAGTAAAGGCCGCCAGGGTGAGGTTGCGGCACAACCGGCAATCCATGAGTTGTCTGGCCCACTCCCTGAAAGAACGCCTGGCAAGGGATTGTTCCTCGCTGCCAAGCTCTCCATTGACCATCTCCAACTCTGGTTCCGCCACCGATTTCATACTACCTCGCCTTTTGTATGAGCCTTATAGAGAGACACGCCAGGCAAAGGTAAATTACAAAAAAGGGTGGGGTTTTACCCCCACCCAAGTCCGACAGCAGACTCATTGATGCAAAGCGATGCTATTGCTTGTCGATAAACTTTTTCTGTTCCACGCGGGAATACTCGGTCAGTGCCGCCAGTTCCTCGGAGCCCCACTCAAGCGGTTCTGCAGCCATCGGTGCCACCATGCAGATCTGAACCATTTCATCCAGGTGCACCATATCCATGCCAAAGTCACGCTGCCCCATGGCCACGACATGGGGGTATTCATTCTTGAATGAGGCGTTGTAGCCAGCGCCATTGGCATGACAGGTGGCGCAGGAAAGGCCGTTGGAAGAAAGGCTGGTGTCATTGAAAAGCTTTTCGCCCTGGGCGCGAAGATCGGCGACATTGCCCTGATAGGGCGTATAGCCTTCCGGACGACGAACCGCCTTTTTCAGCTTGGCAGACTCGCCTTCGCCTTCCGCCTCACCCTCTGCTTCCCCTTCAGCCTCGCCTTCACCCTCGGCGCGGGCTTCTGCTTCACCCTCACCCTTGGCGGAACCTTCCGCCTCGCCCCTGGCCTCGCCTTCTGCTTCGCCGCGGGCCTCCCCTTCAGCCTCCCCCTGGGCAGCTTCAGCCGAGGGGATCAACCCAAGCCCGGGCCCGCTGCTCGCATTGAAGCCGGCGACGGCTACCACGGTCATCATGGGAACCGATACCATGAGATTTCGGGACAGTTTTTTTAGTAGTTCCTTTCGGTTTTTGTCTGTGGACATATCTGCAACCTCCGGTCGTATTTTTCCTTGTTCAGGGTGCGGGCCTTTTATCCAGGCCCTTGAAGCACGGACACCCCGGCCGCGCAATTGTTACTGCCCGGGAAACCGGGCCAGTATCTGAAAGTGACATCGGTCTCTGTTACCCGGATATGACTCATGCTTACCGTGGCGGGACCTTTTCGCTTCATGGCTATGGCCACGCTCTCAGGCCAGCCATGCTTGTTCCGATGCAGGTCCAGGAGACGCCCAACGGCCTGGCCTGGCTCACAGCGCTTCAGTGCCTGGCGAACCAGATATCGGCGAAGAGCGGGAACAAAACGCGGCATGAGAGACGAAGAACTGATGGTCATCTCCGCCAGATCACGGGTTTCTTTCAGAGTCTCGCCGGTCCACTCCCACTTGAATGGACCACAGGGCTGGCTGTTGAATGCCAGCAGAATAAACGGCGAATACCGGGAAAGGGTCTCGCCGCACAGGAATGCCCGGACTTCAGCAACGGTGCGCGCCGAGCTGAGGCGCCTGACCAGTAACCCACGACTCGTAGACTGGCCAGCGGGTACAAGTGATGGGTAACGATAGTTATTCAAAAGGGCGAGAATAATGCCGTGGCTGTTACCGGCAATCCAGGTCCCACCACCCAACGGATCTTTGGGCATCACCGTGCTGACCCCATCGCGCAACTCAACAACCGGTGGCTCCGCTTCAGGACGCTGCAGCGACTCGTCCCTGTTAAAAAACAGGTCAAGCCCTGCCGGTGAGTACTGCCAGCTCAGGGTACACATAAGATCAGGCGCTTTCGGCCATACCCTGGGCCTGCCTTTGCAGGTACCGCAAGGTCGAGGGGTGAACCCCGAACTCGGCGCCGACTTCCACGCCCGCCTGCTCGGCCAGCATGCCGATAATCGCCATGTGATGGATGGTATGGCTGGCCAGGAAAACCAGTTCGCGATCCACGCTGGTTGTGACTACCTGCCCCTGTTCGTCGCTGGTATGCAACATGGTAAGTTCGTTGGCGTGATTCCCGCTGAATCGGCTGCGCAACGTCTGCAGAATCTCTGACAATCGGTTGGCCCCGGCCCGCCGATCGGTTTCCAGTGACAGCTCACGGTCACGGTTTTCATAGTCGAGCAGTGCTCCGGGTGATGCCGTTGCCGACAGCAGGGCACTGTAATGGTCAATAATGTGCCGAACATGCTTGCCAATCACATGCTGCTTGCGCTGGCCGAAACTTTGCCGGTACAGATTGCCGGGTAAGTTTTCCAACAGATCTATGAGTTGCCCGATTGCGTGGGCGTTCTCTTCAACAATGTCATTAACGGTTTCGTCTCGCTCAGAGCCTGATTGAGTCATGGTATTCGTCCGCTTCTTGTTGGTCCCGGGTTCTATTACCTTTGAAACTGAGGCAATGAAAGCAACCGCGTGGACACAAGGGTTACTCGTGCCCACCCGATCAACGGCTTAGCCCTCGGCTTTTCCCTCGGCTTTTCCCTCGGCTTCACCTTCTGCTTCGCCTTCTCCCTCGGCTTCACCTTCAGCCTTGCCTTTCGCTTCGCCTTCGGCTTCCGCCTCTCCGGTGGCCAGCATCAGGTAGCTCGGTTCTGCTGTGGCATCAGCGGCCGATACGTTGAACGCCGAGGCACCCATAACAACCGCAAACACGGGGCCGGTATAGGCCATGCCCCGGGCAAGCTTGCCTAGCAATCTCTGTTTCTGTGTTTCTCTGGACATGATGTGTCCCCCTTGATTTAACGTAACAACTGCCAGGCTTACACCCGGCCTCTCCATACCCGGAGCCGAAGCGCTTTGCGCTCAACGGCCCCCGGATGCCTTTTGCGGTGCCTTCTCGAAACACCGCCCGGACAGTGCCGCCGCAGCGGCCTCCAGATTGTTCATATCCACCAGATAGCGCTCACGACCTTCCAGCCAATCCGCCAGCCTGGCGAAGCCATCGGTGTCCAGCGGTCGCCCGTCTTCACCGCAGCAGCTGGAAATGAGATGTCTGAGGCTTTCGTTCACGGGCAGGGGCTGTAAACCGCCATCTCCCAGTGACTCGTCACTCGGCACGAGCACGGCGTTTACGCGGCCGGCAAAGCCTGCAATGCCTGCTTTCGATGGCGTGAACACATCATCACCGTCGGAGTTGTGCAGGGGCAGACCCAGCCCCGTAACGCATGAGCCATCGGTGCTTTTGAGCAATGCGCCGCGGCCACAATCCATACGCCATTGCGTGGACAGTGCCAACGTCAGCGCGTCGCGCATTGACGGCTCAGAATGGCTGACCAGGAACATTTCACCATCGGAGCCAGCAACAAGACCGGCGTCTATGGCGATGTCATCGTGTCTGGCTGAATGGGTGGCCAGACAGCTGGCAAGCGCCGGAACGACCGCCGCCAGAGACAGGCGAGAACGGATCACCTGGCCGTCCAGAATCAAGGTAAAGCCCGGCGTGTCGCGAACAATTTCAAGTCTTGGCAATGAGTCCTTACCTGCCTCATCGGAAATCGCCATTGGCTCAAGCAGGCTTTCAATCCGGTTGACCAGCGGCGCGCTGTCGGTAAAGAAACGTGCCTGGAAACGCCCGCAGGACAGGGCCATCGACATCATGGTGGAGGTTTCCGGGAACGGAGGCTGGCCAGACTCAAGAGCATCCCCATTGGCAGACGGCCCCTCGGACTGGACCAGGAAACGGTTATTGACCCAGTCCGCCAGGGTATTCCAGACATCGTTCCTTATTGCCCAGGCATCCGGGGCAGTAGGCATGCTTTTCAGGGCGGATTCCACCAGCGCCGAGGCAATGTCATCGGGCCCGGCACCCTCAGTGGCCATCAACCAGATCAGGGACGCGGTCTCGTTCAGGCTGCTCAGGTGGCCCAGGCGGGTGTCGTAGAGGTAAACCTGGTCTTCGCTGAAGGTTTCCTCTGCCACCCAGCGTTCAAGGCGGGGTGGCTTCAGGGGCCGGTCAGAAAGGGCCTGGGCGACCACCCAATCGGACAACCTCGGCAAGGTCATGAAAGGCAGGTACGCCGAAGGGTCCGACCCCGGTATCAGGTTCCTGAAACCGCCGCTGCTGGCCATTTCGGCCTGAGTTTCACGGACCAGTTGCTCCACCATCGAACCGCTGGATTCCTTGTGCGCAGGGCGATTCAGACCGAGCATTTCAACCATGTCAGCCACAATGGAGCCCTTGATGCGTTCCTCGATGTCACCGCCACTCTCCGGGCCGGCACAGACTTCGAGGGATGGACTGAGGTTGCACTCGAGAATCCAGGGCTTGATGTCCGCATCAATCAGACAGTCAATGCCCATCAGCTCATAACAGCCACGGGTATCGGCGCCGATCACCCGGGAACGTTCTCGCATGGGCTCCAGGGCCGCCAGGCAGGTCAGGGCGACCATGTCCTCAATCTTGGCAAACAAGGCTTCATCGTCATGGCCCTGTTCACGGAGCCAGGCCCGGTAACGTTCGAAATCCACGAATTCCACGGGCACGTCGGCATCCAGATTCAGTGCATTCACATCCGGGTTGGTGAGATAGCTGTAGGGATTATTCGCGTTTTCCTCGTCATAAGGCATGGAGGCCAGCTTGGCGAAGCCCTGGTGATACAGGTAAACACGAAACGGCGAGACGGAAGAGACAAGCACATACAGCCGCAAAACGTATTTCCGGCCGTGCATGGTGTGGGGATTTTCCAGATACTCCTGAACCATCCAGGAGGATTCCATCGGCACGTCGGCCGGATCACCCACCAGCTGAATCCCCTTGCCGCGTGCTGCATTCTTCGGCTTGAGCAACCAGCGCTTGTCCGGATTATCCAGCGCTGCCTGCTGGAACGCATGGTAGTCCTCAGGCATCGAGAACACCTTGGGCACGAAAGCGAGGCGGTCGGTCAGATGTTTGCCGCCCTTTTCCTGCCGCTCAACGCGATCCCGCAAGTCCATCAGGCTGCGGTAAAGGCGGCTTTTCACCGTGAGGGCATTGTTGCCGGGAATGTGGTTAATTTTCCGCTCCGGCCCCACCTGGCTGAAGAATTCCGGGTCCGGCATCCCGGTGTACCAGCAGGCATCCCAGTTTTCAGGGCCTTCAGCCTTTTGCCACAGGGATTTATCGAGGGACTCCTCGAAGAAGCGATCCTGCTCGTAGGACCTGTTGCCACCCATCCAGTACTGACGATCATGCCGAGTCATCTTGCCGCGCTCTCCGTTTCGGTTGTCCGTTGCCCGTCGTCGGGGCACTGATTTCTCGCGTTTCACGGATTCCGACACATGAGATTTGCAACTGTTACAACACGGCTCGAACTTTTTCGACCGGTCTGTTTTGCGTTTGGGCAGTGGGGATTGTTGCTTCTGTAACAACGCTGCCTCGAAGGTGTCCTTGGCTCACCGGACCAAACAACGAACAACCTCCCAACAAGCCAGGAACACAACCATGGTTTTTCGACACGCCTTCATTTTTGCCGGCCTGTTAACCGTTATTGCACTTTCACTGGCGACCACTCAGTGGCCATCGACTCAATGGCTCTGGCTAATTGCCGGACCGCTGCTGGCACTGGGCGCCTATGACCTCCTGCAAAGCCGCCACACGCTTCTGCGTATCTATCCGGTGATCGGGCACTTCCGATACCTGTTTGAATCTGTTCGCCGGGAGCTGCAGCAGTACTTTGTGGAATCCGACCTGGATGGATCGCCCGTGAACCGGGAATTCCGCAGCCTGATCTATCAGCGAGCCAAAAAGGACAACGATACCCGGGCCTTCGGCACCATCTTTGATGTCTACCGGGATGGCTACGAGTGGCTCAATCATTCAGTGGCACCAAAACACTGCCTGCCTGCCAACCTCCGGATCCGCTTCGGCGGCAGCCGGTGTGCCCAGCCCTACGATGCAGCCCCGTTGAATATTTCAGCCATGAGCTATGGCGCTCTCAGCCGCAATGCCATCATGGCCCTGAACCGGGGTGCCAGACTCGGCAACTTTTTCCACAACACCGGTGAGGGCGGCATCAGTGAGTGGCACCTGAAATACGGCGGTGATCTGGTATGGCAGATTGGCACGGGCTATTTCGGATGCCGCGATTCCGAAGGCAACTTCGATCCGAGATTATTTGCCAGGGAAGCAGCCCGGGATTCCGTCAAAATGATTGAAATCAAGCTCTCCCAGGGCGCCAAGCCTGGGCATGGCGGTGTATTACCTGCGTCCAAACTGACCCGGGAAATCGCTGATATCCGGAAAGTCCCCATGGGCCAGGATGTACTGTCGCCGCCCGGTCATTCGGCATTCTCAAGCCCCATCGAGCTGGTGACATTCGTGGCCAAACTGAGGGCGCTGTCCGGCGGCAAACCAGTAGGCTTCAAACTCTGCCCCGGTAATCGACAGGAATTCCTTGGCATCTGCAAGGCCATGCTGGAGACCGGCCGGCTACCAGACTTCATAACCGTGGATGGTGGCGAGGGAGGCACCGGCGCGGCCCCGGTGGAGCTGACCAATTCGGTTGGCATGCCGCTCAGGGACGGGCTGCAGTTTGTGCATAATGCCCTCAAAGGCATTGGTGTTCGTGATCAGGTGCGCCTGATTGCCTCGGGCAAGTCCTTTTCGGCATTCCATATGCTGCGCCTGATGGTGCTGGGTGCCGATACCGTCAATTCGGCAAGAGGTATGATGATGGCTCTGGGATGCATACAATCCCGCAGCTGTAACACGGATAAATGCCTGACCGGCGTCGCCACCACCAATCCGGCACGCTATAAACAGCTGGATGTAACCGACAAAGGCGTTCGCGTGGCAAACTACCAGCACTCCTCAGTCGAGGCGCTGGCAGAACTGCTCGGCATTCTCGGCATTGACCGCCTCGAAGACCTGCAACCACGACACCTGAACCGGCGTGTTAATCCAAGCCTGGTGATGAACTATGCACAGCTCTACCCCGGTATCGAACCCGGTTGTTTGTTGCACAAAGACTGCGCGCCGGCGGACTGGGCTGAAGACTGGCGGCTGGCAAGGGCCGATCGCTGGCAATAGATAAGGCTGTTTGATGAGATCAAAAATTGCGGTTGTTCTTGTGGTAATCGGGGCGCTTGCGGGTGCCTGGTGGTTACTGCAGATATTGGGAATGCCGCCAAACCTGTCGCCGGATGTGCTCGCGACCTGGCTGCAGAGCCAGGGTGCTGTCGGCCCGGTGTTGTTAATGCTGCTGATGTTGATCGCGGTGGTTGTAGGCCCGATCCCCACACTCCCTGTCAGCGCCGCGGCCGGGCATGGATCATCGGTCCTGCAATGGCCGCCATTCATGGTGTCGGGAGCGAAAAGGGTATCCCCCTGAGCTGGCTGACGCGCCTGACCAATGGCTCGGATATCCTTGGAAAACTCGAGTCGCTGGTAAACGGCAACTGGCCAGAAAAGGGCCCACGGAACGAGGCGCCCACTTGCCCGATGCAGTGAGAGCGCCTACCAGTTCTCGCCGAACGGCCGGATGTCCAGCTCATGGGTCCAGGCCGACGCATCCTGCTGGCAAAGGTTCCACACGGCATCCGCCACCGCGCAGGGCTGCACGAAAAACTCATCCGGTTTGTCCGGCAGCATCTGGCGGGTGCAGGGCAAATCTACCACACCATCAATGACCACATTGGCCACATGAATCCTCTCTGGCCCAAGCTGTCGAGCCAGTGACTGGACCAGGCTGCGCTGGGCCGCCTTCGCAGAGGCAAAGGGCGCGGTATTCGCCCGGCCCCGGGTTGCCGCTGAGGCGCTGGTGACCACAATGCTGGCGATATCATGCTGGCGCAGCTGGGGCAACGCGGCTTTAGTGGCAGCAACCAGGCCCTGCACATTGATCCGCCAGTTGGCCTCGAAGTCTTCGAGGCTGGCCTCCTCGACGTTTTTGAAAGTACCGCCGCCGGCGTTGTAGAGCAGTACCGACACTGGTCCCAGCTTGCTTTCAATAGGCGCCAGCACTGAGTTGATTTGTGCGGGTTCCATGAGGTCGCAGGTAAAGGCATGGGCGCCGTCCACCGCACTCTCAAGCTGTTTCAGATAGTCCTCACTACGGGCCAGCATGGCCACCTGATAACCCTCGCTGCAGAAGCGTCTCACGAAGGCTTCACCATTGCCCGGACCGACACCCATCACTGCGCAAACTTTGTTCATGGCTTACCTCCTTTTCAGTGGGAAATCTTTATTCAGTGTAGGGCAGACTGCTACGCATCAGAGATAACGAGAAGCACTCGCCTCATTCGCTTCAAAACCTCTCCCGCACAAACGGGTTCGAAATTTTATGTCCATATGGTTGACAACAACCAAATCCCCACTCTATTTTGTCTACCTGGTTGACACCTATTAATCCGGGAGAATCAACATGAACCAGACACTCGTTCGCACAGCACTAAAGTTCAATGCGGCGTTTTCGGGTATTTCAGGACTTTTTCTGCTTTTTCTGCCAGATCTCGCTGGCCAATTGATTGGCATCACCGCGCCTATGGCCTTCCAAGTATTGGGGTTGGGCTTGCTGATTTTTTCTACGGATCTATTGCATCAATCCACTCGGGACAAGATCGCCGGTTGGCGGGTGCTGTACGCCAGCGCCGGAGATTTCATCTGGGTCCTAGGCTCCATCCTGGGCGTGATCCTCTGGGGCTCACACCTCACTCCTCAAGGAATCTTTACGATACTTGCCGTTGCAGCAGTTGTGCTTTGCTTTGGACTCACCCAGATGGCTGGATTGAAAAAAATGTACTTCCTGCCAAAGGACCGTTGTTTTGGCTACTCACTCCGGTACCAGTCCGTCTCGGATGCAGACAGTCTCTGGCACATTGTCAGAGATCTGGGTGCGATCGCGCAGTATGCTCCGAATCTGGCTTCCTCGTGGATTGAAGACATTCACGACGGCGACCTCCCATTGCGGGCCTGTGAAGATACCCAAGGCAACCAATGGCGGGAGCGCTGTTCCGAGTATGACGAATACCGCAGATGCTATGAGGTTGAATTCCTGACCGAAGAGGCAGGCTTTCCTTACCCGGCGACCTGGATGGTTGGGGGCTGGCAGGTTGAACAGATCCCGGAAGGATCCGAAGTGGTCGTCTGGTGGAAGCTACATCCAAAACCCGCATGGTTGGCGCCGGTGATCATGGCAATGCTGGCCTTCGGCGTCGACAGAACATTTACTGGTGTGATCGCAAACATGGAAAAGCGGGCGCTTTCAGGGGATTCTGCAGAACTCGCAGACTCTGCCGATCAGGCGACGGTTTGAAGAGCGTTTGGGCAACAACTGGAGTATCGACATGGATCTACTTGCATTCGGGAGGAGTGTTCTGGAGTCTCAGCCATTCAGTAGCCTGCTTGGCTGCACGCTGCATTCACTCGAGCCGGGCAAAGCACAACTCGAATTGATCATTGAGGATAAACACAGGCAGCAGCACACCTTTGTTCACGGTGGCGTAGTGAGCTACCTGGCTGACAACGCCCTGACGTTTGCAGGTGGGTCCATTCTTGGTGACTCTGTCACCTCGGAATTCAAGATCAATTACACAAGGCCCGCCATCGGAGACAAACTGCTCGCCGAGGCCTCGGTCGTTGCTGCCGGCAAGCGTCAGGCAGTCTGTGACTGCAAAATCTATGCAGTCGAGGCAGAGGCAAAAAAACTGGTAGCGGTCGCTCAGGGCACCATTGTTAAAGCCTGAAGCGATTGTTTAGGAGGGGCCATGATGAATCGCTATCGACCGCACTCCCTGCCGGGATTTGTACTTGTCACAGGATTTCTATTACCGACCCTGGTTGTCGCCGAAGACGTGCCTGAATGGCTCTCAGGGCCGCCTGAGACTGAAGTGCCCGAATGCCTTCAAGCTTTCCTTCACACACTCAAAGAAACTGCAGAAATTGATCAGGCAGGATCATTCCGTAACTTGGCAGAGAAGCGTCTTGCCAACCTTGTCAACCGGGCCTGGGAGGCACGCAGGAGTATCCCGGAAGATAGCTACAAAGCTACTTTAACTTTCCTCTACATGAAACCGGATGGCGCACCCAGACACTTCCGGTTTCAAATGAGCGGGGAAGAAATTGACAGGCTTGGATCCGACTGCGAGAACTGACAACCAGCCTTCGTGCGATCAGAGAGTTCCAAGATTGCCGGCTAGCGCATCCAGTTCTCGTACCAGATCCTTGAGGCTTTTCTTGCCGACGCTCTTGTTCAGCTCACGATCCATCTCTGCGAGGATCTGTCGAACCTCGGACATCAACCTCTCGCCCTTCAGCGTAAACTCAATGGGTTTGAGTTTACCCGGTCCGGCTCCCTGGACGAGATAACCTGCTTCGCTCAACTCCTTCACGGTTTTTGCCACCATCTGACGTGAAATATTGAGCCTTCGGGCAATGTCAGAACCAAAGTTCACCCCGCAGTCCAGGGCACCCAGAAACCCAAGCAAGGAAGCGGATACATCCGCATAGCCTCGATCACGAAGCCGGGCCGCTGCAACTTCAGAGATCCTGTCTTTCACATTGCCCGCGGTCTGCACCAGGGTGAGGGTGTCGCTTTCGGTAAGTGGTGTGCCCCGCTCAGTAAAACTAACCGTCATAATTCTGTGCCATGGCTGTATTTAAATATCGTGGAAAGCCGTGGCGATAGTGTACTGCATCTTCCCCCTGTTCGTAGGCCGTAGCCGGGATAAGGTCAGTTTCTGGTCGACGGACACGGCGCCCCGCAGGGCGCGCATGCGGTTTCATCCCTCTGGGAAAGCGCGGTTTGCACATTGCCCTGGCCCGAATTGAAGGCAAAAGTCGGGCTATTGAGATGGTCCACCAGAATCAATACGAGAATGATCCCAAGCGCCACCAGGATACGGGTTCGGCTGTAGGCTCTTTCCATGCTGTCGCCCTCCCCCTTAGTTTGGCAGCCGGAACCAGGGCCGAAGCCGGATTCCGATCAGTGAACCGGCGAAGGCACAGGCAAACCAGACCCAGGCGTGCAGGCTGGCGGAAGCAATGCCGGAAAACAGCGCCCCGATGTTGCAGCCAAATCCCAGACGGGCGCCATAGCCAAGCAGCAAGCCACCCACCACGGCGGCCAGGAACTGGCGGCCTTCGGGGCGGTTGCGGCTGGCTTCGTTGAACCGATTGGCCAGGCCCGCCGCCAGCATGGCGCCCAGCAACAAACCGAAATTCATCACCGAGGGGATATTGGTCAGCACCGAATCCTTCAGGGCCATGGCGGGGTAGTCCCAGGTCCAGAACTCGAACTGGGACATGTTAACGCCCACCACTTCCAGCGCCTTGGCGCCCCAGACGTTAAAGGCAAAGGTAATGCTCCACGGAGCACCGCCTATGGCCAGGGTCAGAGCATTGCCAGCCGCGAGGATCAGGATGGCCCAGGTGAACGGCCAGCGACCACTGAGCAATGTTCTGAGTACACCGTGGCTCTGGCCTTTCCACAGAAGTTCATCGCGCTCGAGGGTTCCATGGGCCTTGCGCTCAATTCGATTGACCCACCAGGCGATCAAACCGAGACCCACGAACTGCACCAGAATGGCACCGCTCACGCCAAAGCTGTTGACCAGTGGCACCGGATCAAAACCCGGTTGGTCCAGCCACCAGGGCAGGTGGATGGATCCAAGCACAGCACCGGCGATAAAGAACACCAGTGTCACCACCATGCGAATGTTGCCAGCGCCCACGGTAAACAGGGTACCGGAGCCGCAGCCACCGCCCAGTTGCATACCCAGGCCGAAAATGAAGGAGCCAACGACGAGGGACGTCCCCACCGGCGCCACGGCACCAACCAGCCCGGCCTGGCCGCTGTGGAGCATGGGGACCATGATCAGGGAACTGAGCCCGAACAGCAGCAGTTGAGCGCGCATGCCAGCGCCGCGTTTTTTCACCACCAGGTTGCGCCAGCCAGCGGTAAAGCCGAAGGCTCCGTGATATAGCGCCATGCCCAGCACGGTCCCAACCACAAACAACGCCACCATGAACGGGGCGGTTTCCAGCCAGATCAGCCCGCCCAGCAGGGCAAGGCCAACCACGGCCGTCGATACGATGAATCGGTCCACCTGCCAGCCGGGCTGTTGCAACCCGGGCTGGAGGACTGCGGAATCAGACATGAATAATCACTTTTTCAGATCAGTTGAAAAAATCCAGGATCTTGCCAAGACCTTTCTTCGCGACCTGCAGTGGCCGATCGCTGTCTTGGGACCACTCGGCCATGGAACCGTCATACAGGGCAACTTCCTCAAATCCGGCCAGCTCGCTGAGCACAAACCAGTCTGTGGCGGCCCAATGGCCGGTGTTGCAGAAGGCGATAGTACGAGCGCCCGGGTCAAGCTCTGCCTGGTTCACTCTCGCCGTGATCTCACCTTCATTGAGATACCAGGCCTGGTTTCGCTGGCCCAGAAAGTCAGAGTGGGGAAGACTCCGGGAACCGGGAATCGTGCCTGGAGCCTTGGCTGCTGGTGACTGGGTTTCTCCGGTAAAGTAGTCACTCGGCCGGGCATCGACCAGTTGAGCCTGGCTGTCGCGGGCCTCCTTTACTTCGCCCAGCGAAGCGATCAGATCTTGCTGCAGGGTACCCTCAAAGTTCACCACGTCTCGCTGCTCACTCTGCCCGCTGGCGACGTTCATCCCGGCTGCCTGCCAACCGGCAAAACCGCCGTTCAAAATGGTGACATCATCGTGACCCAACACACGGAAGGTCCAGTAGACCCTGGCTGCGCTGCCGAAATCCGTAACGCCGGTCCCAGCGGGCACAATGACAACCGTAACGTCGTTACCGATACCCAGGCCCCCTATCAGACGCTCCAGGCTGGCCACCGGTGGCAAAAGGCCGGCAACACCGTCACGACTTTCCCGCCAGCTGTCGCCCGTGTAACTGCTGTAGACGGCCCCGGGGATGTGTGCTTTCTGAAAGCTACTGCGATCCCCTCCGTTATCAATACCGGAGCGAACATCCAGTACCACGAGGTCGCTACGATTCAGGTTTGCATCAAGCCAGTCGGCATCCACAAGCGGAGGCGTTTTATCCCCATCCGCCATTGCCAGAGAGCTTGCAACGATCAATACAAGGGCCAGAAGACGACTCATGATACTTCTCCTTCGTTGCGAATTCTTGAACGATCATTATGAATCGCAGGGAGAGGAATGCATAGGCCCGCCCTGATCGTATTTTGTTATATCGAAATCCCGGATTTTTATGCCGAATCCCATAACTCATCTGTAACGCAACTCAATACTGCGGTGTCTATACCCCGTAAGCGAGGCCTGTTCCCATACGATGCAGACCCCGCGTGTCATCGAACCGAACGAGGTACAGACCATGAAGAAACTGACACTGATTTTCGCCGCTATCGCACTGTCCTTCTCTGCGACTACTGTCTTGGCCATGAACGGTCAGGCCGACAGGTACCATGAGGCGCAGAGCTACCCGACCAAGACCGTCGATCAGGTTGCTGACGTGAAAGTATCCGCGAGATAACCCGCGACGAGAAAGGCCGCTACTCTTCGGAATAGCGGTCTTTTTTGTGGCTATTTTCAGTCAACTGGCTGATCCAGGGTCGGAAAGTTATCCGGCGTGTTAAGCGCCCAGTCGTAATCGATAAACTCCAGGGACGATGTGCGAGCCACCTGATTAGCTACCTCGGGAGCAGCCCACGCTTCTATAAATGCCTTCGAAGAACCCGACGCTTCTGCGAAATCCTCTTCATACCATTTGAACAGCTCGGTCACATACAAGGTATCGCCTTTTACCCGCAGATGACGCGCCGTATTGAATGCCCGCCGGGTATTCTCCGCTAGCAGACGCTCCAGATTATCGGCGGTGTAAATGGTGTCCCGCAGCGGCGGGCATCCGACCGAGGCACAGTTCACGGCAAAATGAACCCGGGCATCTTTCCAACCCTTGCTGGCGTATTCCTCGCCCAGCAGAACTTCCTTCTCCATATCGTTGAGGCTGTAATTACGCCCGCCAATAACGAAGTTCTTGCGCTCAAATACGCTATCGACAAACGGGTTAACCCGGCCACCATAGTCCCATATGGAAGATACAAGCTCGCCGTCTGGCCGTTCGGTAAGAATCTGATCAAGCATGAAAAAGTTATAGGCGTTAATCCAGAAGGCAACAGATTCCGCTTTCCCTTCAAGGGCACCGGGGTTAAACGCCTTCAGGGTTTCGCGCTGCTCGGTCAGTGTCTTTTTCAGGCTGTCGCTGGCCAGGGCAGAACGATAATCAAAGGCGGAAACCAGTCCGTTTCCCGGCAGTGTGTGTTCAATCAGGTGCCGATCAAGCAGCTTCTGATAGTTCTGGAAACTGTCGCGATTGGCATCAGACATGGCTCTGCCCGGGAGCAGGGCCAGCAAAACAATGAAAGACAAAAGTGGATAACCACGCATCATTCCTCTCCAGTCGGTGGATTTGATAAAGGGTTGGTGATCGGTGCTTCAGACCAACTCGGAGCGGTTCTGTTACACAGAGAGATGAATTCAAAAACACGAGGACGGAGTGGCGCCGGCAGGAAAACTCCACGCCGGAGAATTTCGATCAGCACGTCTGTAACGCTTCCAGGTACCCGGTGTCTATGTTGCGAGCACCATTCACTGATATCCGCCACAGCGGCGAGGTCACTGGATGGACATCAGAAAAACGGAGGATACAACCATGAAAATTCTAGCCATATTAGGCGTACTGTTTGCTTTCTCAATGGGTGCAACCGCGCACGCCGAGGGCGTAAGCGCCGAAGACATCGAATGTGGAAACAATCCAACCTGCGTCCACAGTCTGGATGACGGCAACACAGGGTCAACTGGCTAACCGGTTGACCTGCTCCACAAAACCGGCCGGACGAGTCCTGCACAGACCCAGAAGAACTTCGTGGATGAGTGCGCGCGGGTGCTGAGCTCCCCCCGCGCACCGGATGTTGGAGGCCCCTATTTTCGTCGGCTTTATGAAGCAGAAGCAAACAACACTTCCAGGCTTTACACCCCAAAGACCCGGTGCGTGGGAAAACGGCTCAAGGACAAAACGGTCAAGGCAGGCAAACATACTGGCAACGAATGCGGGCAGAGCCGCATCCGTTGCCAGCAGGATCTGAGATTACTGCTTTTTCTGCCACTCGAACTTCTTGAACGGCTCATCAACCGGCGTCTCGGCAATATGGTTGATGTAGTTGCTCAGGGTTTTCTGGGACAGCACCAGAATCACTTCCAGTACCTGGCGGTGGTTGTACCCTGCCTTGTAGAAGGCGTCCAGGTCCTCTTTGCTGACGTTGCCATCTTTGCGCATCACGGCAAGAGTGAAGGTCCGTAGTGCCTCCAGCTTGTCGTTCGGCAATGGCGCTTCGTCCCGCAACGCATCGATGATTTCATCAGAGACTTCCATCATCTTGGCAATGCCTGTGTGTGCCGGAACACAGTAGTGGCAGGCGTTTTCCACGTTGATCGTCTGCCAGACTACGGTTTTTTCGTCATTATCAAAGCTGCTGTCCAACACCAGCTGGTGCAGATTCTGATACGCCTCAAGCGCTCCCGGCGCCTCGGCCATCACGGCGTGAAGGCCGGGAATCATGCCAAAACCTTTGAGGGAATTCTCAAGAAGCGGCTTGGATTTTTCCGGGGCGGATTCGACATCATGCATTGGAAAGTCAGTCATCACGATCTCCTTTTTGAACGATTGCTCAATTCCAACTTCAGGCTAACTGTTATTGAGTGGTCATTCAAGTTATAATTGAGCAGCCACTCAACTCACGACAATGGTGAATTGTTGTTATGGCCAGACACGCACGCTATGACCGCAAAACCGCTCTGGAAAAGGCCGTAGGTCTGTTCTGGGCGAAGGGCTATCACGGCAGCTCCATGAAACAGATCGAGCAGGCCCTGGACATGCGGCCGGGCAGCATCTACGCCACGTTTGGCAGCAAGGACGGTCTGTTTTCAGAAGCACTGGCCGCCTACGCTGAGCAGGGAGGCCGGGAGCTGGCCGTACACCTCAAGGGTTTTGACTCTATTGTTGAAGGTCTCCAGGACTATCTGCGCGGCATCGCCTGCACTTGCGGCGACAAAGGCGCAGCGCCCTCCCGGGCCTGTATGATCGTGAAAACGCTACTGGAATCCAGCAACACCCACCCTGCGCTGGCTGACCAGGCCAACAGTATTCTCTCTGCCATTGAGCAATCCATTGCAGGCCTTGTTGAGCAGGCACGGGTGAATGGAGAGCTGGTGCAGTCCACAGACAGCCAGCGACTGGCCCGGCTTCTCCAGGCGCAGATCATGGGCCTGAGATCCATGGGTGAACGCAAACTGGACCCGCAAATCATGCGCGACCTGGGTGATGACATGGCCGCTATTTTGGATGGATACCGCACCCAGCACTGACTCACCCCCTCCCGGGCGCCTGGGCTGAAGGTAGAAGCACTTGTAAAATTGTGCCCACAGCCCTATCCGTTAACACTGGCATCCAATACTGAACAGAATTAGTTGACCACCACAGATGATGCTCTGTGAAAAGTGTGCGGCGCTGCTGTGCAAAATAAAACGCACAAATCATGCTGTATTAGCGCATTTGCAATTATATGCCTACTAATCGAACAAGGATTCTTACGACCAGTTTCACTTTAGATATCCGGATTCGAAACGCATTTCAAAACTCTCAGAGGAAAACAATTTCTCTCATCTGGGGAGGGAAAATGGGCACGAATTGGATCCTGTGCGAATGTTCGCTTTTGTTTAAGAACGCACTCGCTAGAGTCCCGAAAAATACGATGAGTTCACGAGAATGCTGAAAACCGGCCTTTTTCAGGCATTTGATGGACTAACTCAAACCAGCTGTTCGCTAAGCTCATACTTCACAGTTTTTTTTGACTCTACCCTGCTCCATGAACGTGAACAGTGCGCATAAGTTAAAGCGACCATTTGATCGAAGTCGGACTCAATGCAGGATTGGGTTCATTTGCAAATGCACGCCCCCTTACTCCTATTAAGGCCTCAACTGGCAACAGGCTCACCGGATCGTTAGCAAACCGCCCCCGCTTCTCCCGAGTCCACTCCATTGCCCCTCGCTCCCGGTGTCGGGCTGCCACTGCGATTCATGGATTTGGAGCGGAAAATTTCGGTATCAAAAGCCGGACAAACTACCCTAAGAAAAAAACATTCTTTGACAAGTCTCTGGGATATGTTCGGAAAACCGCAGAGGTTACCCTGGGAGGCGGGGAACGGCGCCTGAGGGATCCCCCCCCCTATGCCATACCCGGCCAAAGAACTGGTAACCTTTCGCGATATACGAGCACAACCGGAGAACACGACAGATAGGGGGAACGGATGCTCCAGACCCAAAGTGACACCGCAACCAGCAATGCCCTCGTTGTCGAAGGTGGCGCCATGCGCGGCATCTTCGCCGCCGGTGTACTCGATGCCTTTCTCGAAAAGCGGTATCAGCCTTTCACGGAAGCCTGGGGCGTCTCCGCAGGCTCAACCAATCTCATCGGCTACCTCTGCGGCCATCACGGCCGAAACCATCGGGTGATCACCGACCACGCCTGTCGGCCGGAATTCATTAACTGGGGCCGTTTCTTCCAGGGCGGGCATTTGTGCGATGTTCACTGGCTCTGGCATCAGTCCTACCAGGAGGTACCGCTCGATCTGGAACGCTACCTGTCTGGCACCACCAGACTCTGGGTGGCAACCACGTCGGTGGTGACCGGTGAGGCCCGGTATTTTCCGGTCGACGATCAGAACATCCACGACGTGCTTACCGCCTCCTGCTCCATTCCCCTGGCCTACCGTGATTACCCGAAAGTGGAGGACGAGCCCATGAGCGACGGCGGAATTGCCGACTCCATTCCGGTTGCGGAGGCCTATCGCCGGGGAGCCCGGGATATCACGGTGGTGCTCTCCCGACCGCTGGGCTATGAGAAGAAGCCATTGGCGTTTCCGGCGCTTACCAAACGGATGTTCCGGGAACAACCGGGGCTCGCCGAGGCCTTGATAAAGCGGGGCGAAAGATACAACGAGACGCTGGAATTCATTCGGAATCCGCCGGAGGACTGCCGGCTCCGGATTATCGCACCACCTGAGGATTTTCCGGTAAGCCGGTTGACCACGGATCTGAACAAGCTGGATCTGGGGTATCAGCAAGGCCACCGCGCGGCGATGGCCTATCTGGCCAAATTGGCCCAGGAAGTAGCCTAGCGAAGCACCACCAGGGGCTTTTTGGCGGTTTTAAGCATCGTGGTGGTGGTACTGCCCACCAGAAACTGACGGATGCGGGAGTGCCCATAGGCGCCCATCACCAGGATGTCGATGTCGTGTTCTTCCTGGTATGCGTGTAACGCAGGCTCCACATCGCCGGCCCGGATTGCCAGAGTGATCTCGGATTCCAGGCCTGCCAGAATTTTCTCGGCTTTCCTGAGCTGCTCCCAGCGGTCGTTGGTGTCCGGTCCGACCATCACCAGATGCAACGGCATGCCTTTCAGGACAGGGCTGCCAGCCAGCAACTCCACGCCCTTGAACGCCGTGGCGCTGCCGTCGAACGCTAGCATGGCACTGCGGGGCTGGGTGTACTCGTCCGGCACCAGGAGGATCGGGCGGTGCATGCTGCGAATTACCGTCTCCAACTGACTGCCGATGTGGGTGTCACGCCCGGAACTGCTCTCGCCATGCAGACCCATGACCAGCAGGCGGGTCTGGTTCTCCAGTGCCATCAGGGACTCGGTCAGGTCACCGTGGCGCTGACGCTGAACCACGTCTGTGATACCGGCCTCGCTGACCCGCTTCTGTGCCTCATCCAGCATGTGATGCCCGTGTTCGAGGGCCAGTTTGGCGCGCTTGCGGTCCAGCTCTGCCAGGTCTTCGAGCAGTTGTTCACGGCTGCCCAGACCAATGTTGCCAGCCAGATCCGGCTCCGCCGGGTAACGTTCCTCGTCCAGCACGTGCAGCAGCATCGTGGGCGTTTCCATGTGCTTGCTGGCCCAGGCGGCATAATCGCAGACCGCCGGCGCCGCCTGGGAGCCATCAATACAGGCAACTACTCGTAACATCTCAACCTCGCCTTCATGATCCTTGTGATTGTTATTCTGACTGCGATCGCTGTTGGATTCCCTGGTCTGTGTCATGTCAGTGCCCCATCAGCTGGTCAACGGCGCCCGGCTTGTCGTGTACGCCAAAGCGGTCAACAATCGTGGCACTGGCTTCATTCAGCCCGATAACCTCAACTTCCGAGCCTTCCCGGCGGAACTTGATCACCGCCTTGTCCAGGGCACCCACTGCGGTGATATCCCAGAAATGCGCGCGACTCAGGTCGATCACCACATTATCGACTGCTTCCTTGAAATCAAAGGATTCCATGAATTTTTCCGAGGAGCTGAAGAACACCTGGCCCACAACCCGGTAAGTGCGGGTATCGGTGGTTTCATCCAGCTCGGAGGTCACCAGCATGTAGTGGCCCACTTTGTTGGCAAAGAACAAAGCCGCCAGCAGAACGCCGGCCAGCACGCCAAAGGCCAGGTTATGGGTGGCAACCACGACAATAACCGTAACAACCATCACGATGTTGGTTGAAAGCGGGTGTTCCCGCAGGTTCTTGATCGATCCCCAACTGAAGGTACCAATCGACACCATGATCATGACAGCAACGAGGGCCGCCATGGGGATCTGGACAAGCCACTTGTCCAGCACCAACACCATAATCAGCAGGAACACACCGGCAGTCAGTGTCGACAGCCGGGTACGGCCGCCGGATTTGATGTTGATAATGGACTGACCAATCATCGCGCACCCCGCCATTCCGCCGAGGAGGCCGGAGCCGATGTTGGCAATGCCCTGACCCTTGCACTCACGGTTGCGGTCACTGGTGGTGTCGGTCAGGTCATCGACGATGGTTGCGGTCATCATCGATTCCAGCAACCCCACAACAGCCAGCCCCACGGAGTACGGCAGAATGATCATCAGGGTTTCCAGGTTCAGGGGCACATCCGGCCAAAGGAAGATCGGCAGCGTATCGGGCAATTCGCCCATATCACCGACCGTGCGGATGTCGAGATTCAGGTACATGGCAACGCCGGTCAGAACCACAATGCACACGAGGGGTGAAGGCAAGATCTTGCCGATACGGGGCAGCAGCGGGAAAAGGTAGATGATTCCCAGACCGGCTGCGGTCATGGCGTAGACATGCCAGGTTACGTTGGTCAGTTCGGGCAGTTGCGCCATAAATATCAGGATGGCCAGGGCGTTTACAAAACCGGTTACCACCGAGCGCGAGACAAACCGCATCAGGCCGCCGAGCTTGAGATAGCCTGCGGCAATCTGAATAACACCAGTCAGCAGCGTCGCAGCCAGGAGGTACTCGAGACCATGCTCTTTAACCAGCGTCACCATCAACAGGGCCATGGCGCCAGTTGCTGCCGAAATCATACCGGGACGGCCGCCTACGAAGGCAATGATCACCGCAATACAGAAAGAGGCGTAAAGACCCACTTTGGGATCGACACCGGCAATGATCGAGAAGGCGATGGCCTCCGGGATCAGCGCCAGCGCCACGACGATACCGGCGAGCACATCGCCACGAATGTTCGAAAGCCAGTTGGCTTTTAAGGAATTCACCATGATTTCGGGGTTCCAGCTTGCTACGAATTCAAAGGTCGCGAAGCTTATCAACCCCCTTACAGGAAAGTAACCTCGCTAGTGGTAAGTTCCTAGACGTCTAACGACCGGGGCCCTCTACTGCTATTATCAGAACATCATTGATTTACAGGAGCTTGCACCACCCCATGGACGACGTTGCCGCCCAGTTTCTCGTTGGAAACCAGACCACCCTGAATCTCGCCGTTGCGCTTCTGCTTGGCGCCATCATCGGGCTTGAACGGGGATGGGACGCCCGGGAACAGAAATCCGGAGAGCGAATTGCCGGCATACGTACCTTTGCCCTGGTAGGCCTGCTTGGCGGTATCTCGGCGGTATTGGCGCAGGAGATCACCGAATGGGCGTTTCCCGTAATGTTGGTCAGTGTGGTGGCCATGGCCATCGTGGCCTACAGCGAGCGGCTAGAGCACATCCGCAACTTCAGCATCACTGGCATAGTCGGCATGGTGCTGACTTTCTGCTTCGGCGCCGTGGCGGTGGCAGTGGATCCTGTCATCGCAACAGCAGCCGCTGTTGTGACCGCAATCATCCTGGACAACAAGGAGGAGATCCACGGCTGGGTCAACAAGCTGAAGGAACATGAACTGGATGCGGCACTCAAGCTGCTGCTGATCTCCGTGGTCATGCTGCCGTTGCTGCCAAATGAAAAGATGGGCCTTGGCGGGGTTCTGAACCCCCGGGAAATCTGGTGGATGGTGGTGATGATCGCCTCCATTTCCTTTGTGGGCTATTTCGCCATACGCGTCGCCGGCACCCGAAGGGGAATTCTGTTCACCAGCCTGTTCGCGGGGCTGAGTTCCTCCACTGCCCTCACCCTGCACTTCGCCCGCCAGGCCTCGAAGAATCCGCAGCTCAACGCCCAGTTCGCCACCGGCATCCTGATTGCCTGTGGCACCATGTTCCCACGCATTCTGGTGTACTGCCTGGTAATCAATCCCGATCTCCTGCCAAGCCTTGTCTGGCCGGTGGTGGTCATGACTGCCCTGCTCTACGGCCCCGCGCTCTTTATCTGGCGGAAAAACAATCGGGAACTCCGTGTCAGTCAGCCAACACTTAACCAGAACCCGCTGGATCTGACCTCGGCCCTGGTTTTTGGTGGGCTATTAACGGGCATCCTCCTGCTGGGCGAGTTTCTGGGCAACTGGCTGGGTGATGCGGGCATCTATTTTCTCGCAGCCACCTCCGGTATCGCCGACGTGGACGCCATCACCCTCTCCCTGACCCGGATGTCCAATAACAGCCTGGCCATGGGCACGGCCGTGATCGGCATCGTTATCGCTGCCGCCACCAACAACCTGGTGAAGTCGGCTCTGGCGGGGTTTGTCGGCAATCGCCAGACCGGGCTCCTGGTCGGCATCCCGATGGTGCTCTCTCTGGCGGCCGGGCTATTGGTCGCGTGGCTGCAATAAACCCTTACCTGGCCCGCCGGAACGTCAGGTTGTAGCGGTACCCGCCCGTCAGCGGGTGCTCCCCGGCCTTCAGGGTCAAAACGCCGTGATAACGCATCCGCGCAGGGCCGCCCCAGACTACTACATCACCATGGCCGAGTGGCACCCGGATGGGGCGCTCGCTGCGCTTGAGACCACCGAACTGAAAGACAATGGGCAGGCCAAGGGAAACCGACACGATCGGCTGGCTGAAATCATCCTCATCCTTGTCCTGGTGCAGCCCCATTTTCGCCCCGGGCTGGTAACGGTTGATCAGGCAGGCGTCCGGGTCGAATCCGTCAAAGCCGGCGGTTTCGGCGGCGCTTCTGGCCAGTTCCCGGAAAGCCTCAGGCATGTCAGGCCACGGCCGCCCGGATTCCGGGTCTTCCGACTGATACCGGTAACCGCGGCTGTCGGTAACCCAGCCCAACTGCCCGCAACAGCTCATTGCAGCTGACATGGCATGACCGCCAGGGGTCTTCATATGCCTGAAAGGCGCTTCTGATGTGACCGTGCCAATGGCCTCCAGTAGCGGCTCGGCTTCGGCGAGCGCAAACTGACGCAGCACCACTGCGCCATCCATCAGATGCTCAACTGTCTGCTCTGGTGGCTGCTCGCCAAACAGGTCCTGAGTCATAACTACCGATTCCTCCTGAAAAAAACGGAAAAAATGCCGGGCAGCGTCTAGTCTTTCACTAGGCAGGGCCATCACCCTGCTGTCTTACGCCAATCTACACCGGTAAGGATCATCCATGCATGGAAAACGCCAGTCTGCACAGATTTCGCTGGCCCTCCTGATTGCATCGGCCATAACACTCGGCATGCTGGTTCTGACCATTGTGTTGATCGGCCAGAGTTTCCGGGGCATGGAGACGGCGAAGGTATCGGCGGCAGGTAGCACCGCCCGCCAACTGGCGATCAGTGTTGACGACCGGATACAGGCCATCACCGCGCCACCGTCCACCGCCCTTGCGGTGCTCAGCCATGACAGCCTCGCAGGTGCACAGACTCTGGCGCAACGCCTTGACCGGCTTCCGGTACTCGCCGACATACTGACCAGCAGTGACATTGTCAGTGCCGTCTATGCCGGCTACCAGAACGGAGACTTTGTTCTATTGCGTAAGGTTCGCAGTTCCGGAACCCTCCAGTTTCCCGATGCGCCCAACGAAACCCGGTTTCTGCTCCAGACGATCACCCGGGGAGGTGAAGAAACACCGGGCCAATGGCGTTTCTTCAATGCCGACATGCAACTGATTGAACAAAGGCCGGTACCTGAATACAACTACGATCCGCGTACCCGACCCTGGTTCAATGCCGCCAGGGCGTCAGATTCCACAGAGCTTTCCGCTCCCTACGCGTTCTTCACCACCCAGGAAACCGGGATCACGCTCTCCCGTCGCGCTTCGGAAGAGACCGGCGGGGCGGGTACGATTTTCGGTATCGATGTGACCGTGACCGACCTGAGCACCCAACTGGCGGAGCTTCGCCAGACACCGAACACCCGGATTGCCATTGTTAACCAGGATCGGGAGGTTCTCGCGGATTCGGGGAACGCCAAAGAGCCCGGGCCTGCGATTTCCGGCGCCCTGGACCGTTTGGGCGACCACATGGAGGGCAGCTCTGTCACCCGATTCAGTGCCGGCGGCAAAGACTGGTATGGAATGACCGAGCCCCTCGGCGCCCTGCAACAGGAAGGGCTCAGCATTGCCGTGGCTATTCCGTCGGACGAACTGCTGGCTGACGTCTGGGCGGCCCTTGCCAGGCAAACAGTGATCGCGGGACTCATTGCCCTGCTGCTTCTGGTGATCGGCTGGTTCCTGGGTCGGCGGGTGGGCCGTCCACTGGAGCACCTGACCGACCAGGTCAGCCGGCTGTCCCGTTTCCGATTTGATACACCGGTCAGGTCCGATTACAACATCCGTGAAGCGCGCCAACTGAGTGTGGCACTGGACGACATGGCGAAAACCATACGCAGCTTCCAGAGCATCGCCACCGTACTGAACCGGGGTCAGAACCTGAATCATCTGCTCCGGGACATTCTTGAGCAGATTATCCACATTGTTGGCCAGGAGCGCGGTGGCATCTACCTGTTCACGCGCCAGAAGAACCAACTCTCACTGGCCGTTAAGCAGAATCTTCAACTGCCGGATACCATCTCGAATGTGCAAGCGGACTCCGACGACAACGAGATCATCCGCTTGCTGAGACGAAACATCTCGGGGCACCCGGTGTTTGCCGTTCTGCGCAACCGACGCAAACAGCTGATCGGTGTCCTGGCAATCGAGATGGAGGTGGGCGACCACACCCAACTGAGTGACGATCTGATCGTCTTCGTGGATGAAATTGCCGGCTCTGCCGCCGTTGCCATCGAAACCCGGGAACTCATCGAAAGCCAGCAGGCTCTGCTCGAGGGCATCATCCGGCTGGTGGCAAATGCCATTGACGCCAAATCGCCGTATACCGGCGGCCACTGCGAGCGGGTGCCCAAGCTGGCCCAGATGCTGGTTGATGAAGCCATGGCAAGCAACGACCGGGCCTTTTACTCGTTCACCATGACCGGAGAACAGCTCCAGGAATTCCATCTGGCCGCCTGGCTCCACGACTGCGGCAAGATCACCAGTCCCGAGTATGTGGTCGACAAGGCGGTCAAGCTGGAAACCATCCACAACCGCATCCACGAGATCCGCACCCGATTCGAGGTACTGCACCGGGATGCCGAGATCCGGTACCTGAACCGTGTGCTGTCGGGCGACGAGGAGGCAGCCGCCGACCAGGAACGCCAGGCCACCCTGGCCCGATTGCAGGAAGAATTCCGTTTGATAGCAACGGCCAACCAGGGCGGTGAGTTCATGGCCGAAGAAGATATTGAGAAGATTCGCAGCATTGGCGAGCAAACCTGGATGCGCCATTTCAGTGACCGACTCGGACTTTCGCCGGACGAGAAAAATGCCCTGCAGCCTAGCCCGGAGGCGCCACTGCCGGTTACAGAACAGTTGCTTGCCGACAAACCGGAACATCTGAGGCCCTGGGGTGAACATATCCCCCCGGTTCGCAAAGACGATCCCCGCAATCGCTGGGGCTTCGACATGGAGCTCCCGGAGTATGCCTACAACCGGGGTGAACTCCACAACCTCACGGTGGCCAAAGGTACGCTGACGGATGAGGAGCGCTTCAAGATCAACGAACACATAGTGCAGACCATCTGCATGCTCGACGCCCTACCCCTGCCCGACCGGCTGGCCAATGTCCCGAAACTGGCAGGGACTCACCACGAACGCATGGACGGCCACGGCTATCCCTGTGGCCTGACGGCAGCGGACATGGGCATACCCGAACGCATCATGGCGGTTGCTGATGTGTTCGAGGCACTGACCGCCGTAGACCGCCCTTACAAAGAGGGCAAAACCCTTACCGAATCCCTCACCATCATGGCCCGCATGGTTGAAGACGGGCACATCGACCGGGCAGTATTCGAGCTGTTCATTCGCTCAGGCACCTACGAGCGGTATGCCAACCAGCACCTGCAGCCCGGGCAGATTGACGAGGTCGATGAAAGCCTGTTCATGAAGCCGGACTGAAAAACACGTATATTCTATGGGCTGATTCATTCCTGTTAAGGACATTTTAATGCTGTTTGCAATCATAATTGGCGGCCTGATTGGCTATGCCTTTGGCAAATTCCCGGGCTTTCTGATAGGTGCGGCTATTGGCGCCTTCCTCTTGAACCTTCTCAAGCGCCGCCTGATTGGCAAGCTCCAGAGCATCCAGTCCGGCTTTATTGAATCGGTCTTTGCGGTGATGGGTGCCCTGTGCAAGGCAGACGGCGTGATATCCAGGGATGAAATCCAGATGGCCGAAGCGATGTTCGTGCGCTTCCGCCTGAATGAAGACCAGAAAGCCAAGGCCAAAACCGCCTTCAACCGGGGTAAAGAGCCTGATTTCGACCTGGATGCCGAGCTGAACCGGTTCCTGCAGGCCAGCGGACGCCAACCTGCGTTTCTCCAGATGTTTCTGCAGGTCCAGGTATCGGCCGTGGCTGCGGATGGCAAGGTGCATCCGGCCGAACACGAAATGTTGGTACGGATAGCCCGTGGATTGGGACTGCCCGAGAGCCAGGTGGACCAGCTGGAAGCCATGCTCCGTGGCGCCCACACCAACCGGGCTGGCGCTGGCCAACCTTCCTCGGCCGATCAGATCAGCGATGCCTACAAGGTGCTTGGCGTCTCGCCGTCTGTCAGCGATGAGGAGCTCAAGAAGACCTACCGTAAGCTGATGAGCGAGAACCACCCGGATAAACTCGCGGGCCGTGGATTACCAGAAAGCATGCGGGAGATGGCGGAGGAACGCACCCGCGAAATCAGTCATGCTTACGACGTGATCAAGGAAGCGCGGAAAAAATCGGCGTAGTGCCTTCTTCCGCTATCGCGTCAGAACCAGCGGGGCACCCGCACCCGATAACGCTCATAGTCCTCACCGAAGTTATCCGCCAGCGCCTTCTCCTCCTCCCGGGCCTGGCGGTTAATAACCAGCACACCAGCCACCAGGCATACGAGGGAAAACACGCTGGGTAACGCCAGGAAAAAACCGAGCTGTCCAGCCATCACGGCCAGAAACAACGGATTCCGGGAGCGGCCAAATGGCCCGCTTGTCAGCAGTTTGCGCTGATCCTTGCGCGGGTCTATGCCAGAGCGCCAGTCCTCGTGCATGTAGGCTTGAAGGTAATTGACCACCGTGAAAGAGGCGATTAGCAGCAGCATGCCGGCCAGCAACACTGGCCAATAATAAAGCGGCCCGAAAACCCCCAGCCAACCGTCGATGTCAGCAAAAATCCGCACCACGCAAATGCCCAGAATGAGCGCACGAAACACATTGAAGATATGTCGATGCCACCAGGGTGCACTTCCGCGCTCACCATAGTTGATGTGCGAAAAGTGCATACGCTGAGACAGCCCGATGCTGCGGCCAGCAAACTGCAGGCCAATCATCAGGAAGAAAATGCCGAGAAAGTGGCGTACGAGGGGTTCAATAGATTCCATCAGGATCGCTTAAAACGGATTGAGACCGACAGCTTATTCCCTGAAAAGGCCTGTGAAAAGGCCCTGCGCCGGCGCCACACCCGCAGCCTACCTGAAATGACATGTCATCACGTTTTCAAATGCATTAGAGTTATCGGGTCATTTTAAGGAGAGTTTGGTTATGAGCGCCCCGGAAATCCCGCAGTCTTGCCATGTATTCTGCAACGACGCGCTCGGGCGTGATGACGCGACAACACTGGCCGAAAAAATCCGCAGACGGGAACTATCGATAACGGAACTCGCCGGCGCCGCCATTGCCCGGGCACAGGCTGCCCAGCCACTGATCCACGGCGTGGCATCCGCGGATTATGATCAGGCACTCCAGACTGCCTCAACGCTGGATGCAGCGACACAAGTGGGCTCCCAGCCGCTGTTCCGGGGCGTACCGACTTTTATCAAAGACAACACCAACGTGACAGGACTGGCCACGCGCCAGGGCTCTCTGGCAGTACCTGAAGCACCTGCTTCAGACACCAGTCCATTTGCCCAACAGCTGCTTGCGCAGGGGGTCCTGTGCCTGGGCAAAAGCACACTGCCGGAATTCGGCTTTAACGCCACAACCGAGCCTGTTCATGCACCGGCGACACGTAACCCGTGGAACCTGGCCTATTCATCCGGAGCCTCCTCAGGTGGTTCAGCCGCCCTGGTTGCTGCCGGCGTGGTGCCCATTGCCCATGCCAATGACGGCGGAGGCTCCATACGAATTCCGGCCGCCTGCTGCGGTCTGGTCGGTCTTAAACCCACACGAGGACGGTTGATAGACAACGAGGCAGCCGCTTCCCTGCCCATCAACATCATCAGCGAAGGCGTGGTGACCCGCTCGGTGCGCGACACCGCCAACTTTTTCGAACAGGCCGAGAGTTATTACCGGAATCCGAAGCTGCCAGCGATTGGTAAAATTGAGAGGCCATCGGGCCGGCCCCTGAGAATCGGTCTGGTACTGGACTCCATCAATGGCCACATAACCGATGACATCACCCGCCGGACTGTCGAAGAAACCGCGCTGAGACTGGAGAAACTCGGTCACCGCATTGAGCCTGTACCCGTTCCGGTGCACAGCGCTTTCCCGGATGATTTCGCCCTCTACTGGGCACTGCTTGCTTTCGGTATCAGGGCCAACGGCAAGAAACTGCTCCACCCGGCCTTCGACAAGCGCAGGACAGACGGCCTGACCAATGGCCTGGACAGGATGTTCCGACGGCAGTTCTGGCGCCTGCCTGCGGCACTCTGGCGGCTCAAACACTCCTGGCACGACTATGCCCACGCCATGGCAGGCTTTGATGCCGTGCTCACGCCGGTGCTTGGCCACGCCACACCCACCCTTGGCCACCTCAGCCCCGAGGTGCCTTTCGATACCCTGTTCGAGCGACTGCGCCAGTATGTCAGTTTCACCCCACTGGCCAACGCCACTGGCGCCCCGGCAATCTCTATACCCATGGGGCGCACGCCTGATCAACTGCCGGTGTCCGTCCAGTTCATGGGCCGTCACGGGGGCGAACACACCCTTCTGGACATTGCCTACACCCTGGAGGCCAGCCACACCTGGCCGCTGCTGTGCGACTCCAATCGACACAAATTCACAACCGACGACAGCTTGAAGGATTCACTTGCTAATCCGGTCTAGGGTTGGACACTTATAAGAACAGATGCCATATTCTTTAGGAAGCTCAGGGATCATCTGAACTCTCCACCAAACCAAGACTCAGGGCCGTTCGTATTTCAAGAAAAAGGACAACACATTGAGCCCGGCCATGCGTGACAGTGAAGTCCTCGTGACCCATCACAAGGCACTGATGGAGCTGAGCCACAACACCAGCTTCATTGAAATGCCCCGCCCCCGGAAGCTGGCAGCCCTCATGGAGCTGTGCACTCGTTTGCTCGGTATAAAACGGGCAAGCGTATGGTTATTTCCCCCGGAACGGGATCGAATCACTTGCGAATGGCTGCACGACAAAGAACAGCCCGACCGCAACAGTTGCGTGGCGCCGAGTGGCGCAGCATTAAATCTGTTTCGCTCGGACCACCCCGAGTACTTCCGGGCCATCACGGAAGAACGGGTTATTGCCGTGGAAGATGCCCGCAATGATATCCGAACCCGTTCATTCGACGTTGGCTACCTGTCTGTTCAGAACATCTACTCCATGCTGGATGCGCCAATTTTCGACGGCGAACAGCTCAGCGGTGTGGTCTGCCTGGAGTCAGATGTCTGCCGCGACTGGTCGGTCCCGGATATCTCACTGGCTGCTGCGATCGCTGATACCATAAGCCTGATGAACACCCATGAGGCGTGGCTGAGATCCAAGCGGGCCCTGGAATACGTCAGCCGTTACGATTCCCTCACCGGCCTCGCCAACATTGATTCGCTTCGTGACCGGCTGGGTCATCTGGTACGCAAGATCAAACAGCGGGGTACCGGCAGCCTGGCGCTGCTCTGGATTGATGTTGACCGCCTGAAAACCATTAATGACGGCCTTGGCCCCCAAGCCGGCGATCAGGTCATTGCCGACATCGGCCAGCGGCTCAAAGAGATCCAGTTGGCAGGCAAGGATTTTCTGGCCCGGATTGGAGGGGACGAGTTTGCCCTGGTCATCCGCAATTACACCCTGCCCGGCTTCCTTGATGAAGTAACCCGGGAAATCCAGGGCCGGATCCGGCAGCCAATCCGGGTATCCGACCAGGACCTGAACGTCAGTGCCAGCATGGGCATCTGTCACTTCCCCGGTGACTGTCATGAACCCGAGGAACTTCTCCGGGGCGCCGAAGCCGCCATGTACCATGCCAAAAGGCAGGGCCGGGACCGTTCTACCCTATTCGACTCGGAAATCCAGATGACAGCGCGCTCCCGATTTGCGCTGGAAAACGAACTGCGGGAAACCCTCAAAACCAATGGCCTGGATGTCTTCTACCAGCCGATCATGGACCGCACGGCAACACAGCTGGAAAGCGCAGAGGCGCTGGTTCGCTGGCAGCACCCTCAGCGCGGCTGGCTGTCGCCGATTGAATTTCTCGACGTGGCGCGCAGTGCCGGGCTCATGTATGAACTCGGAGCCTGTGTACTCAAAAACGTCTGCGCACACTGGCGTGACGCAAGAGACAGGAACATTGCATTACCCACCATCTCCGTCAACCTTTCAGCCGAGCAGGTATTGGTTCCCGAATTGCCGGAGCTGGTAAAGGAAATCTGCAATAACCAGGATATGCCGGTCAGTGCCCTGCAGTTTGAAGTGACGGAAGACTCGATCCAGGGAGATTTCAGTGTGATCGGTCGGGTTCTCGAGCAACTGGTGGAGGCTGGCGCCGAGCTTGCCATTGATGATTTCGGCACCGGGTACTCATCGCTGTCGCGGCTAAAGAGCTTGCCGTTCTCCCGGATCAAGATCGACCGCTCGTTTATCAACAACCTGCCAGACGACGAAAACGATTGCGCCATTACCCTGTCGATCATTGGTCTTGCCAGGGGGCTTGGCTTGTCGGTGGTTGCGGAAGGTGTTGAAAGTGAAGCCCATGAAGCCTGGCTGTTCGAAAAAGGCTGCGACTACCTTCAGGGCTACCGTTACAGCAAACCGCTTCCCTATTCGGAATTTATCAGCCGCTATTTTTCGAAGTGAACCTGCACGTCAAAACCGGGAAATATCGATAACACTTCGAGGAAGCTTTCCTCCGGTGGAACACTAATCGTAAGTGGCTCACCAGACGCGGGATGACGAAAAGCCATACCCGTCGCCGCCAGCATCAAACGGCCCTGCCCGAAACGTTCGGCAAAATAACGGTTGTGTCGACCCCGGCCGTGATTGGCATCGCCAATTATCGGGTGGTTGATATGTTTCATGTGCCTTCGTAACTGATGCTTCCGCCCCGTTTTCGGGCACAATTCGACAACCGCATAGCGACTGGTCGGATATTTCTCGATCTCTACCGGTATCTCGGTGGTCGCCAGCGTGCGGTAATGACTTACGGCGTCGCGCACCGGCTGCTCCACCCCTTTCAGGCGTCGATCCTCTGGCTCTTCCCTCAAGGGATAGTCAATTTCACCATGCTCCGGTGGCCAGCCACGCACCATGGCCAGGTAGGTTTTTGCCACCTCGCCGGCCATCATTGCCATACCCAGCGTGCGGGCAGTGTCGCTGTCCCTGGCAAACACCAGGATGCCGGATGTGGGTCGATCCAGGCGGTGAACCGGGTAGACATGCTGACCGTCATTAAGCGCCCGGGCATATTGCAGGGCAAACTCGGTTTCATGTTTGTCGATGGGGCTCCGGTGTACCAGCAGCCCGGCAGGTTTGTGGACAATCAGAAGGTAATCGTCCCGGTAAAGAACACTCAGTGGATTCACCATCAAAAGCCTGTCATAAAAAGTTCATAAACTGATTGATATAAAGCCTAATGGTTTTAGTTGCCATGCCGACATATCAATGTACACATACTATAAGCCGCCACGACAAACGATCTGTCACCCACATCCTAATCGGTAAGTATCAATGAACTGGTATTCCAAAAGTATTCTCAACCGGGTTCTCCTGGTCGTTCTCGCAGCCAATCTGATTGTCGCAGCCGTGGCGGTGGTTTACCTGAACTTCTCCCTGAAAGTCAAAGATGACTTCAACGATCTCGTCAGTACCCGAATGGTCAGCGCTCTCGAAGCACAGGATGTACTCTCTGAATTCAAGACCCAGGTTCAGGAGTGGAAAAATGTGCTGATTCGTGGCTCGGATCCGGGCCAGCTGGACAAATACTGGGGCCGGTTCCAGGAGCGCGAAGCGTCCATTCAAAGCCAGCTTGATGAGCTGATTCCCCGTATCCAGGAGCCCGAAGCAAAGTCCCTGATGTCCGATTTCAAACAGGCACATCGGGCAATGGGACGGGCCTATCGCGATGGATTCGAGGCGTTCACTCGCTCCGGTTTTGATCCGAATGCAGGCGATGCCGCAGTACAGGGCATTGACCGGGAGCCCGCCAGGCTGATTGAAAATGCGGCCAGCGCGGTTAGGGAGGACAGTCTGGCCAGGGCCGGGACCCTGAACACCATTGTCACCGAACGCAGCTGGCTGGTGGCAGGTCTTCTGATCGCTGCCATTGTTCTGGGCACCATCGCGCTGATCATAATCCTGTTGTCAGGTGTGGTCCGGCCTGCACAGAAACTCACCTCACAGATCGCCCGGCTGGGTGACGGAGACCTTTCCGACCCGGTCACCATGCAGCGCGCCGATGAGCTGGGGCAACTGGCCGATGCCGCCCGAAGCCTGCACCGGTTCCTCAGCGATACCGGCACCCAGCTCAGTGAAAATGCGAGGCAGCTCAACGAAACCGGTGAACTGATTCGTCAGAACGCCGACAGTGTTGTCAGCCAATCCGACCTGGCCCACCAGCGCATCGAGCAGATAGCCACAGCGATGAACGAGATGTCCGCCACTGCAGAAGACGTGGCCAGTCACGCTGCCTCGGTAGCCACTGAAGTGAGCCAGACATCGGACGAGACTGCTACAGCGGATTCGCAGATCAACAAGGCGGTAGACAGCATGCGTAGGCTGACCGACCAGATCCGGAACTCTGCGGAAACCGTTAACCAGCTCGCCAGCGATGGCAAAAAAGTCGGCGACGTCATGCAGGTTATCCGGGAAATTGCAGATCAGACCAACCTGCTGGCCCTGAACGCCGCCATCGAGGCGGCCCGGGCTGGCGACGCAGGCCGGGGGTTTGCTGTCGTTGCCGATGAAGTCCGGAATCTGGCGGCCAAGACCCAGGAAGCCACCGTGGAAATCGACCAGATCATCGGCGCCATCAGTGGCGCTTCGCGGGACGCCACCGAGTTCATGCAGGCCTCGGGCGTTGTAGCTCAGGAAAGCAGTGAAGCGGTAGAGGCAGTCCGCGCCACCCTCGCCGAAATCAACCGACGCATGGGCAGCATCAATGATGCAACAACCCAGGTCGCTACCGCAGCCGAAGAGCAGACCAGTGTCTGTGAAGACATCAACCGCAATGTCACGGATGTGGCCGAAACCTCAGAGGCCATGCACCAGGCGGCTGAAAATAACCTGCACACCGTGCCCGAACTGGAAGCCATGGCCGCCCGGGCCCGGGAATTGGCAGACCGAATCAAACACTAAACGCTGCGGAACCGCCCGGTCAGTCTCCCGAAGGCCTGGCCGGCCCGGTTGCCCAGAACCAGCAGTGAGGGCGTAAGCAAGAGCGTCAGCACGGTGGCAAACGCCAGGCCGCCGGCGATGGCACTGGAAAGCTGGGTCCACCATTGGGTTGAGGGAGCGCCCAGGCCCAGCGACGGCGTCAGAAGGTCCACATTGACGCCGAGAACCATGGGCATCAGGCCCAGCACAGTGGTGATGGCTGTGAGCAGCACCGGCCGCAGACGCAGGCACCCGGTTTCCAGGGCGGCCTCGTAGGCTTCAACGCCGTCCTTCCGCATCTGGTTGTAGGTATCGATCAGAATAATGTTGTTGTTCACCACAATGCCCGCCAGGGCAATCGTGCCCATTCCCACCATCACAATGCCGAACGACTGGCCGTTTACCAGCAAGCCAAGCAGGACACCGGCGGTGGAGAGCACAATCGCCGAAAGAATAAGGAAAGTCTGGTACAGCGAATTGAACTGGGTCACCAGTATCAGCAGCATCAGCCCGATAGCCACCAGAAACGCCGTGGCAAGGAAGTTGGAGGCCTGCTGTTGATCCTCATTCTCGCCGGCAAACTTCACCGAAATACCCTCCGGTGGCTCCGGCATCTCCGCCTGCAGGGCCCGCAGCAGCTCATCCACACGGCGCCCCTGCGCCAGATCGGATTTGATGGTCACCGTACGCTGACCATCCACCCGAACAATGCTGTTGGTCTTGTCGCCAGGCCGCAGATCAACAAACTCGGAGAGCGGCACCTGGCCTCTCGAGGTGTGGATCGTCTGACGTTGCAGATGGTCCAGCTCCCGCCAGTTGTTGGGCACCCGCACCACAATGTCCACTTCATCGCGCACGTCTTCCGGGCGGTAGGTGGCCAGTTTCAAACCGTTGGTAACCAGACGCACGGCGCTTCCGATGCCAAGCACATCGGTGCCAAAGCGGGCCGCGGCTTCCCGGTCAACCTGCAGTCGCCACTCGATACCGGGCAGGCTCCGGTCGTCTTCGATGTCCACGAAGCCACCGAGCTCCCGCATGCGATCTTTGATTTCGTCCACGTAGCCATTGAGACTGTTCGCCTCCCGGCTGCTCACCTGCAGCTCAATCGGTTTGCCTTCTGCGGGCCCACCTTCCTGCTTGCGGAATTCCAGTTCAATGCCGGGAATATCAGAGGTCATGCCCCGGAAGTCTTCCAGAATCGCGCTGGCCGGACGCCGCGTGAACCAGTCGGTAAACTGGAACTGCAAAACCCCGATCACATCCGGCGCCAGCTGCGAGCTGGTCTGGACCATCGAGCGGGCGTAAAGGGCCTTCACCTCGGGCATGCCGCGCAGGCGCTGCTCCACCTCTCGCACGATGGCATCCCGCTCCCACACCGAGAGATCACCACGCGCCCTCACCTGCACCTGGGCAGAATCCGGCTCCACACTGGGGAAGAACTCCACCCCGTGGTTAAAGCGGGCGTAGGCGGCATAGATCACTGCGATCACACAGAGTACGCCGATCAATGTCAGCCCCGGCGACCTGAGCAACATTGCCAGTACCCGCCGATAGCCCTCCATCAGGCGTCCCTGCGATTGGCCCTGCCGCGCCCGCCGCCCCCCGCTGGTACTGCCCAGCACGGGCAGGAACACCAGCGCCATGGCCAGGGAAGCAACCAGGCAGATGATGACCGTCAGCGGCAGGAACTTCATGAATTCCCCGACGACGCCGGGCCAGAACAGCAACGGCACAAACACCGCCAGTGTGGTTGCGGTCGAGGCAATAATGGGCCAGGCCATGCAACTGGCGGCCTCGGCCCAGGCGTGCTTTACCGTCTGCCCTTCCGACAGGTTACGGTCCGCCAGTTCCGACACCACAATGGCACCATCCACCAGCATGCCGGCCACCAGGATCAGACTGAACAGCACCACGATGTTGAGCGTGAGCCCCATGCTCCAAATCACCAGGATGCCGGTAAGGAAAGCACCCGGAATGGTCAGCCCCACCATCACCGCAGAACGCGGCCCCATGGCGGCGATCACCACAATCAGGACCAGCACAATGGCCGTGAGCACGTTGTTCAGCAGGTCACTGAGAATATCCCGCACTTCCTCGGACTGATCCATGATGTAGCGGATTTCCAGAGAGTCCGGCAGCTCCGGTCTGGCCTGATCGATCAACTCACGAACCTGAGCAATGGTCTCGATAATATTGGCACCCGAACGCTTCGACACTTCCAGCACCAGCGCCGGCTCGCCGTTGATCCGTGCAAAGCCGGTGGGGTCCTTGAAGGTACGCTGAAGCATGGCCACATCGCCGAAAGTGACAACTGTGTCACCGTCCACCTTGATCGGCATGGACATCACATCCTCGATGGTTTCGATCACCCCGGGCACCTTCAGGGCCATGCGGCCGTTGCCGGTATCCAGAGAGCCGGCCGCCACCAGCTGATTATTCCGGGTTACCAGGGAAGCCAGCTGATCAAAATCAACGCCATAGCTCTCCAGTACCTGGGGATCCACCACGATCTCCAGCAGGTCCTCCCGATCGCCGCCAATCTCCACCTCCAGGACTTCCGGAATGGATTCAATGGCATCCTGGAAGCGTCGGGCGATGGTGATCAGCTCCCGCTCCGACAGGGGGCCAGACAGACCCACCGACAGCACCGGGAACAGGGACACGTTGATTTCGTTCACCCTCGGTTCATCCGCTTCCTGGGGCAGTTTGGTGCGGGCGGTATCCACTTTCTCCCGCACGTCCTGAAGCGCCTTGTCCGGATCAAACCCTGCATCAAACTCCAGCATCACCGAGGCATGGCCTTCCGAGGCGGTACCGCGCATTTCCTTGATACCCTCAAGCGAACGCAGCTCCTGCTCCATGGGCCGCACCAGCAGACGCTCGGCGTCCTCAGGGCTGATGCCATCGAGGGTCATGGAGACATAGATCATGGGGATGGTGACGTCGGGGTTGGCTTCCTTGGGGATGGTCTGAAACGCCGCAATACCACCGAGCAGGAGGAACAGGAGCGTCAGCAAGGTGGTCCGGCTGCGATCAATGGCTGCGAAGATCAGTGCGCGCATGCGGTCTAGCCCCTGTCTTCGGCGGCGTCGACCGGCACAACCTGTTCACCGGTGCTTACGAAACCACCGCCCCGGGTAATCAGGCGGATCTCATCCGGCAAGCCGGTCACCCAGGCGCCGTCGGTGGATACACTCAACAGTTTCACTTCACCGAACTCGACACGGTTCTCACCGTTCACGTACTTGACGCCCGGGCGACCGTCATCACCCAGGGACAGGTAGGCGGGTGAGATAAACATCGCCTTTACCTCGGGCAATGCCACACGCAGGCTGGCGCTGCCACCGGCCACCCGTTTTCGATCCGGATTCTCCACCGCGATCTCAACCGCAAAACTCCGGGTCTCGGGCGAGGCGGCACTGGCCACAAAGGTCACCACACCAGAAAGACGGCTGCCATCGAGCAAATCCACGCGAACTGCCTGGCCGGGCGCCACATCGCCCACCGATTGCTGGGGAATCTGCGCGGTCGCCTTAAGGCGATCCACCCTCACCAGCTGAAACAGGGGGGAACCCACCTGCACCAGGTCGCCGGTATCCACCGACTTGCTGTTGATGATGCCGTCAAAAGGCGCCTCGGGAGTGAGATGGCTGATGGCCTGCCGGGCGCTGGTCAGCTCGGCATTGGCCGCAGCCAGTTCACTTTCCAGTGTCAGCACCTCGGATTCCGCCGCGAGATTGCTGGCCCGCAGCCGGCGAGCCGCTGAAAGGTCCGCTTCCAGTTTTCGAACCCGGGACTGCCAGCGCAAAACGGCTGCGCTCCGTCCTTCATCGGCAATCGTCAGCAATGTCTGACCTTCCCGGACCTGCTCTCCAAGCCCCACTGCCAGGGATTCCACCCGCCCGGGCACCTGGGCACTCAGCATCACCGAACTCCAGGGTTCCAACTGACCCTGAAGCATCAGACCCGGCTCGTAAAGCCGTGCTGCCAGGGTTTCCACCTGTACACTTGTGAGCTGGTCCTCGCCGTTGTCCTGACGCTCCGGCGCCTCATCACTGGCCACCTTCACCTCACCGGTCGCCATCCAGACCACCAGCGCGATCACGATCAGAAGTGACAGCCCGAGAGAACCCCATTTTGCTTTCGTCATTGAATGCTCACTGTTCCTGAATCGAAGGTTGGCAGAAAAACCGGCAATTAACGGTTGCATCCGTATAAAAACGTGGGGTAGATTCTACACAGAATCTTTTTACGAATTCAGAGCAGACTGTCGATTTTATGAATCTCAACGCAGTGATTGTCCTTGTGAAGCTTGTCCTGGTGGTCGTGGTACCGTCCGGGGGCTTCTGCGTGGACAAGCGGGTGAGATAGCGACAAACCTGACAAGACACCAGAAACCCCCGGCACCGAAAGGTCCCGGGGGTTTCTTTTTTTACGGCAAAAGAAAAGGGAAAAACGACCATGAACGGCGCACAGCACATTCTTGAAGCGTTCCACCGCCACAACATCAGCACGGTTTTCGGGTATCCGGGCGGCTGCATCATGCCGCTCTACGACGCGCTGGTGGACGATGTGGACGTGGAGCACGTGCTGTGCCGCCATGAACAGGGCTGTGCCCTGGCCGCCGACGGCTACGCCCGGGCCAGTGGCAAGCTGGGCGTCTGCATCGCCACCTCCGGCCCCGGTGCCACCAACCTGATCACCGGCGTGGCCAACGCCCACCGGGATTCCATTCCCATGCTGGTGATCACCGGCCAGGTTCCCTCGGGCCTGATCGGCACCGACGCTTTTCAGGAAACCGACGTATTGGGCATGACCCTTGGCATCGTTAAACACAGCTACCTGATCGACGATGCCGACAGCCTGCCCGCGATCATGGAAGAGGCGATCGACCTGGCTCAGAGCGGTCGCCCCGGCCCGGTCTGGATTGATATCCCCAAAGACCTGTTGCTGACCGAAGCGGCCGATGCGCCCTTCCCCCGGCCTGAGCCCCGTGAAACAGCTTATGCAGACCTGACGGACGCCCTGGCGATGCTGCACGCCGCGCGCAAGCCCCTGCTCTACAGTGGCGGTGGCATCAGCCTGGCCCACGCCGAGGGCAGCTTCAGGGCCTTTGCCGAATCCTCCGCCCTGCCAGCGGTTGTGACGTTGAAGGGCATCGGCAACCCCGGCAAACACAATCCCTACAACCTCGGCATGCTGGGCATGCACGGCTCCCGGGCTGCCAACAAAGCCGTCGACGAGTGCGACCTGCTGCTGGTCATCGGCGCTCGCCTGGATGATCGCGCCACCGGCAAGCTGGACGGCTTTGCGCCCAACGCCAGGATGATTCACATCGATGCCGACGCTGCCGAAATCAACAAACTGCGCGACGCCGACCTGGCCATCCGCGGTGACCTGAACGACATACTGACATCACTGGCGGACGCATTGCAGGCCGACCCACTGGCTATCAGTGAGTGGCAGAAACAGTGCCGCACCTGTTACACCACCGGCGGCTTCCATGCGGCCGACAACGATGATCCGATGGCCCCAATTACCGGCCCGGCCTTCATCCGCCAGCTCTCCCGGATTGTCCCGGACGACACCGTGATCGCCTGCGATGTTGGCCAGCACCAGATGTGGGTGGCCCAGCACTACGAATTCGATCATCCGCGCCACCACCTCACCAGTGGCGGCCTCGGCACCATGGGCTTCGGCCTGCCCGCCGCCATCGGCGCCCAGTTTGCGGATCGCAACAGTACCGTCATCAATGTAACCGGTGATGGCTCGTTCATGATGAACGCCCAGGAACTGGCCACCATCCGCCGCTACAACCTGCCGGTAAAACTGATCGTCATGGACAACCAGTGCCTGGGCATGGTCCGCCAGCAGCAGGAACTGTTCTACAACAACCGGGAAAGCCAGATAAACCTGGACGACAACCCCGACTTCGTCGCCATGGCCCGGGCCTTCGACATCCCGGCCCTGCACATCGAACGCACCGACCAGATCCGCCGCGGCATCGAAACCATCCTGGCCTACAACGGCCCGATGCTGCTGCACGTTGCCATCAGCCGTGAAGAAAACGTATGGCCTATCGTCAAACCCGGCGCCAGCAACACAGACATGATCGACGAAACCGCCCGCACCGCCAAAGCCAGCAAGGAGCAAGTCGCATGAATCCGCAAAGCCAGCCCACAACGCCCAACTACACCATCAACTGCCGAATGACCCACGAAGCCGCCGCCCTGGAGCGCTTGTGCCAGGTGGTCCGCATCCGCGGGTTCCGGATCGCCACCATGGCGGTGGAAACCGCCGGCGAGCATCTGGATATCGCGCTGACTCTGGAAGGCACCCGGCCAATTGCCATGTTGCAGTCGCAACTGGAAAAGCTTCACACGGTTGCCGAGGTTGCCCTCGCGGCTGGATCTGTGGCCCGGTCTCGTTCGGCCTGAGACTTTGGGGGTATCGTCCTTTCCTAGCCTGAGGTTTGGCGGGCGTGGTCTTTTTGTAGCCTGAGATTTGGCGGGCAGGTACGGGGGTGGGGGTATCTTTTCTTCGGGGAAAACAACTCGCTGCGCTCAGACATCTTTTCCCTGTCAGAAAAGATACCCCCACCCCCTACCGACGGGCAGAAAGGATATTTCTGAGGGGAATATTTGGTAGGTCGGATTAGCGAAGCGTAATCCGACAAAATTTGTTGGATTACGCCTGCGGCTAATCCAACCTACAAAAGCACAAAAATCCTTAAACCGGTGAACCCGTGTTGCACGCCGGCGCGGGGTGGCAGGTGGATTTTTCGCCGGAAAAAGGTGTCTGAGCAAAGCGAGTTCTTTTTCCAAGAAAAATCCACCTGCCACCCCGCAAGCCCGCCCCTAAACCCACAGGCTACAAAGGCGGGCACCTCTAAATCACCAGGCTTTGTAAGGCAGGAACTTCCCGTTCATGGTAACCACAACACGGTCGCCCTTCGGATTCTCTTCCTTCTCGATGTCCATGGTGAAATCAATGGCACTCATGATGCCGTCGCCGAATTTTTCATGGATCAGTTCTTTCATGGTATCGCCGTACACACCCACCACTTCGTACAAACGGTAGATCAGCGGATCCTGGGGAACAGCACCGTCCCAGGCTTTTTTGGGGCAGACCTGCAGGGCTTCGGCTATCGGCTTGTCGAGGTCGAGGACTTCACACAGGGCAAAGGCCTTGTCCTCGGTGAGGCTGTTCATACCCAGGGCCGCTGAGGTGGTGAACACCGGGGACATACCGATGGTTTCGGCGATGGCTTCCCAGGTCATGCCCTTGGACACCTTGGCTTCCAGGATTTTGGCGGTCATCAGCTCTTTGTTCATCATGGCTTTTTCCTCTCTTGGGTTTTACGTCAGGCATTCACCGCACGGGCGGCAGTGTCAGATTCGGATTCGGAGTCGGATTCGGTTTCAGCGTCGGCAGACGCTGGCGTTGCCTGGGCAACGCCTTGGGCGGGTTCCACGATTTTCGGGGTACCGTCTTTTTCCGGCAGAGCCGAGCCGCTTCGGTTGACCAGGAAGTCCACCAGGTAGTCCCGGGTTTTGTGGTAGGCCGGGTTCTGGAAAATGGTGGCCCGGGCCCGCGGATGCGGGATATCAACTTTCACGCTTTCGGCGATGCGGGCGTTGGGGCCATTGGACATTAGAAAGATTCGGTCGGAGAGCAGAATGGCTTCATCCACATCGTGTGTGATCATGAACACGGTCTGGCGGGTTTCTTCCCAGATTTTCACCAGCTCGTCCTGAATCACACCTCGAGTGAGCGCATCCAATGCGCCGAAGGGTTCGTCCAGCAGCAGGAGTTCCGGCTGGGTGGCGAAGGCCCGGGCGATACTCACCCTCTGGCGCATGCCGCCGGATAGCTGGGACGGTTTCCGGTTCAGGGCATGGTCCAGGCCCACCATTTTCAGATAGCGCTCACTGTGCTCCTTCACCTTGTCCTTGGACCACTCGGGCCAGCGGGCGCGCACGGCAAAGACGATGTTGTTCAATGTGGTTTTCCAGGGCAACAGGCTGTAGTTCTGGAACACCACGCCGCGCTCAAGGCCGGGGCCTTTGATTTCCTTGCCGTTCATGACCACGTTGCCGGCGCTGGCTTCGTCCAGGCCTGCCAGTACGTTCAGGATGGTGGATTTGCCGCAACCGGAGTGGCCGATGATGCAAACGAACTCACCTTTCTCCAGGGCAAAGCGGATATCCTCGAAGACGGTCAGCTCACCGCCCTGGCCATCCGGATACACCTTGGACAGGCCATCTACTTCCAGGAATGATTTACTCATAACAGGTCTCCATTCGGAGGGTTGAGGCCGGCACCGGTAACCGGTGCCGGACCGCTCATTCGTTGTATTCCACCAGTTTCTGGGCCTTGCCCAGGGCCAGGTCGAGCAGCATGCCCACCACCCCGATCATCAGGATGGAGAAGATCACACTGGCCAGATCCAGGTTGTTCCACTCGTTCCACACGTAGTAGCCAATGCCGGTGCCGCCCACGAGCATCTCTGCAGCCACGATGACCAGCCAGGCAATCCCGATGGAAATGCGCATACCGGTCAGGATGGTGGGGGCGGCGGCCGGCAGGATCACGGTAATGGCGGTGCGCAGGGGACCGAGTTCGTGGGTGCGGGCCACGTTTACCCAGTCCTGCCTCACGTTGGCCACACCAAAGGCGGTGTTCAGCAACATGGGCCAGATCGAGCAGATGAAGATCACGAAGATCGCCGAAGCATCGGAATCCTGGATGATGAACAGGGCCAGGGGCATCCAGGCCAGCGGTGAAATAGGCCGCAGCACCTGGATATAAGGGTTCAGGGCCTTGTACATCAGCGGCGACATACCGATCAGGAAGCCCACGGGCAGCGCGATGGCCATGGCCGCCAGGTACCCGGTCAGCACCCGGTACACCGAATAGGCCAGCTGAATGCCGATACCCTTATCGTTGGCGCCGGCATCGTAGAAGGGGTCGGATAGCTCCGCCCAGGCCAGCTTGATCACCGCCGAGGGTGGCGGCACGCGGGATTCCTGCTCCACTCCACCCATCAGCATTTCGTATTCGGTCAGCCCTGTCTGGGCCTCCGGGGGCTGGGTTGCCATTTCCCAGAGCCCCAGGGCCAGAATCAGGAACGAAACCGACAGCAGTGCTGCTCGAACGTTCAGGGAAGCCATGGTTACACCCTCCCAATGTCGAAGCTGCGTGCATACTCTTCTGCACGATCAGAATCGAACGTCTTGCCCATGATGGTGTGAGTTTTGTAGGTCTTGTCCGGAGCGCTGTAGCCCAGCTCTTCCATGATCTTGCCGGTCTCGCCCGCCAGGTAGACCTGCTCGGCGATGCCCTTGTAGTCGACGTCGCCCTCGATATAACCCCAGCGCTTCATCTGGGTGAGGATCCACACACCCATGGAGTGCCAGGGGAACGGGTCGAAGTCGATTCGGTCCGGCACGTCTTTTACCTCGCCAAGGCCATCGGCGTAGTAGCCGGTCAGAACTTGCTGGATCACCGGTACCGGCTGGTTCAGATAGTTCTTGGGCGCGATCGCTTCGGAAATTTCCTTTCGGTTATCTGGATTGTTGGAGTACTGGGTGGCGTCGATGATGGCGCGTAGCAGAGCTCCGTAGGTATTCGGATTCTGGGTGGCGAACTGTTGGCTGCAGGCAAAGGCGCAGCACGGGTGGCCCTCCCAGATGTCCTTGGTGAGCATGTGGATGAAGCCCACCTTCTCCCACACGGCGCGCTGGTTGAACGGATCCGGAGACAGGTAACCATCGAGGTTACCGGCACGCAGGTTGGCGACCATCTCGGGTGGCGGTACCACACGGATCTGCACGTCCTTGTCCGGGTCGATGCCGTTCTCAGCCAGATAGTAGCGCAACAGGAAGTTGTGCATGGAATACTCGAACGGCACGCCAAACTTGAAGCCTTTCCACTGCTTCGGGTCGCGCTTGTCCTTATGGTCCACGTGCAAAACGATAGCCTGGCCGTTGATGTTCTCAACCGCCGGCATGATGAACGGTTCCGGTGTGGAGCCGGCGCCCATGGTCATCGCCAGGGGCATGGGCGTGAGCATGTGGGACGCGTCGTACTCGCCGGCCAGGGATTTGTCCCGGGCTACCGCCCAGCCGGCGGTTTTGGTCACGGTTACATCCAGGCCGTAGCGCTCATAGAAACCCATGGGGTGAGCCATTATGATTGGCGTGGCACAGGTGATCGGCACAAAACCGACGTTCAGCTTGGTCTTCTCAAGCTTGCCCAGGGATTCCTTCACCGCGGCTTTGGCTTTCTCCATCGGGAACACGCTGCCCAGAACCGCCGCTGCGGTACCAGCACCCATCATTTTCATGAATGCACGCCGGCTGTGTTCATTGTGACCAAACACCGAACGCACCACCGCACCTTCGATAGCGCGATCCATCATCGCTTCAGAATCCAGATGCTCGTCGGCTACTGCCTGCTGGCCGGCCGAGGGCTTGAGATCGAGGGAAATGGACGGGGCGCTGTCGCCGGGTTTGCACTCGGGGCAGCCGCAGGTCTTTGCGTGAATCAGGGACTTGTCACCGTCAAACGGATTTCCAAGGCTTTTCGTGGTCATGGGGCACTCTCCTGAATTAATGGTTATTTCTGCACTCTTGCGGTGCAACAAAGTTGCGGCTCGGGCCCGAGGCCTGAAAAAGGGCCTGGTCGGCTACGCGTTCTGGAAGAGGTATCGCAGGGTTTATGCCAAGTGCGGTTATTTTTTTAACCCATTGTTTTTAAAGCATTAGGAAAGAGAAGCCTGAAAACAGAAGAGCTACGACATTTCGTAATTCACGATTTTTCGTAGCCCGGACTGCGATTTTTCGTAGTTGGCACAGGGTTTGTTTCTTCCTTTGGGAACGGACTCAGGAAATCGCCATGAACACCGAAGCCATCATTCGCCCTGAAATCACCGGCAACTGGATTAACCACCTGCCAGAAGCGGCCCTACTAGTGGACGCTGCCCGGGATCTGATTCTTTCGGCCAACAGCGCCATGGGCCGGATGATCGGCACCGACCGGCAATCCCTCGTCGGCACGCCCTGCACCCATCTGTTCACAGACCAGCGTCCGCAACTGATCGCCTTCACCGAAGAAACCCTGTTTCGCAGCCACGGCTGGAGCCGGGATTTCTTCCTCCAGCACCGGGACGGCCACACCGTGGAGCTGGAAATCTCCTCTTCCCGGGTCGGCGAAGCGGAATCCCAGAATGTGCTGTTGTTACTACGCGACCGCCGCCAGCTTCGTACCCTTCGAGAGCGCCATGATGCCAACCACTACCACCGGGGCGGCCTGCTTGAGTGGCGTCGAGTGGAAGAGCTGTTCAAGGACATGGAAAGGGAAAACCAGCTGATCCTGCATGCCGTCGGGGAAGGCATTTACGGGGTGGATGCCGAGGGCCGAGGCACCTTTGCAAACCCCGCAGCCGAGCGCATGCTGGGATGGCGAATTGACGAGCTTATGGGTCGGGTACTGCACCGCGTGGTGCACCACTCCCATGCCGATGGCAGCCTGTACCCCCTGAAGGACTGCCCGATATACGCCGCCTTCCGCGACGCCAGCGTGAAGCGCGTCGGCGAAGACTGGTTCTGGCGCAAGGATGGCAGCGGCTTCCCTGTGGAATACACCAGCACACCGATTCTGGACAACGGGCATCCGGTGGGCGCGGTGGTGGTGTTCCGGGATATCTCTGCCCGCCAGGAAGCCCAGAAAGAACTGCAGAAAGCGCTGGAAGAAGTAGAGACTCTCAAACATCGGCTGGAAATGGAGAACGCCTATCTGCAGGAAGAACTCAGCGCCGAGTACCACTTCCACGAAATATTCGGCCAGAGCGAGGCGATCAAAGCCATCGTACGGCGGATCGGCATGGTGGCGCCCACCGATGCCAACGTGCTGATCACCGGCGAATCAGGCACAGGCAAGGAGCTGATTGCCCGCGCCATCCACCAGTCCAGCAGCCGACGGGACCGGCCCCTGATTCGGGTGAACTGTGCAGCCATCCCCAAGGATCTGTTCGAGAGCGAGTTCTTCGGCCACATCAAGGGTGCCTTCACCGGCGCCGTAAGCGATCGCGTGGGCCGGTTTGAGCTGGCAGATGGCGGCACCCTGTTCCTGGACGAAGTCGGCGAAATCCCACTGGAACTTCAGGGCAAACTGCTCCGGGTTCTGCAGGATCAGCAATTCGAGCGCGTGGGCGAGAACCACACCCGGGCGGTAGATGTTCGGGTGATTGCCGCAACCAATCGGGACCTGAAATCGGAAGTTCAGGAAAAAACCTTCCGGGAAGACCTCTACTTCCGCCTGAACGTCTTCCCCATCGAATCCGTGCCCTTGCGCCGGCGGCTGGAAGACATCCCCATCCTCGCGCAGGAATTCCTGAACCGGGCCTGCCAGAAGTTCAACAGGCCGCAGCTGGCCCTGAGAGAGCGAGATATGGAAACCCTGAAAGCCTACCACTGGCCCGGGAATGTGCGGGAGCTGGAGAATGTGATCGAACGCCAGGTAATCACCGCCGACGGCCGGCTGGATCTGGACCTGCCGGGGCCGGATTCAGCAGCCCGGTCCAGCAGGGCAGAAGCGCCCCCGGCGAGGCATTACAGCGGCGAACTGATGACGGAACAGGAGTTGCGGGAGCTGGAAAAACAGAATCTGGCACGAGCCCTCACCATGAGCAGTGGCCGGGTCTTCGGGGATGACGGCGCGGCGGCCATGCTGGGCATCAAACCCACCACCCTGACCTCGCGCCTGAAAAAGCTGAAGATCGAACCCAGGGCATTCCAGGTCAGGCCGGAGTGATGCCCACCTGGTTCAGGGCGTAGGTCACCACAATCCAGATCAGCATCACCAGCGGCAGGTAGCGACCAACCAGGTACATACGCCATTCCCACCAGCGGCTCTGGGTGCCCAGTACCGTCCGGATCTTCTCGGGCGGAATGAACCAGCAGAACATGGCGGCCCCCAACACCCCGGAAAAGATGATCACATTACCGCCGGCCACCCGGTCGATCACATCCAGCACCGGCTCCCCGGCAATGTTCCACTCCAGCGGCGTAAAGCTCAGCGCGGATGCCGTGCCCAGCACCAGCATGACAAGAGTGACAAGACTCACAGCCTTGCCATTGCTGAGCCGAAACTCTTCCGCCACCGCCGCAATCATCACCTTCAGTCCAGCCAGGCTGGAACTGAACGCCGCCATAAAAAACAGGCTGAAAAACAGCGTACCGACCCAATAGCCGCCAGCCATATCCTCAAACACCCGCGGCATGGTCACAAACGCCAGTTGACTGCCCTCCGTTGGCTCCATGCCAAGACTGAACACAAACGGAAAGATCATCCAGCCCGCCAGCAGCGCCACACTGGTCTCGGTACCTGCAACAATCAGACAGGCCCGGGGCACGTGGGTCTGCCGGGGGATAAAACTGCCATAGGTCACCAGGTAGCCCTGACCAATCGCCAGCGTGTAGAACGCCTGCCCGAACGCAAACGCCCACAGCTTGCCGTCCGCCAACCGGCTCCAGTCCACCTGGAAAAAGAAATCCTTGGTCTGCTCCCAACCGGGTGTGCGACTGGCGAAAATCACCAGCCCGATCATCACAATGATCAACACCGGCATCAGGATCTTCGACATCAGCTCAATGGCCGTCACATCCTTGGCCAGGATGATTGCCGCCAGCACAGTCACGGCGAAGAAATACCAGAGCGAGTTATACCCCTCGGTAAAATCCCCAAACACCCGGAGGTTGTCTGTTGCGGCATCCACCGCATAACCCAGGGTCCAGCCAGTAATCACCAGGTAATAGCTGGTAATGGCCATGGTGATGAGCACCACAAACCACCCGTAAACCACCCCGAAGCGGTTCACCTGCCGGTAGGTCTGAACCGTGCTGCCCTTGGAAAGCCGGCCGGCCGACACTTCCAGAATCATGATGGGCAAAACCACCACAATCAGCGCCAGCAGATAAGCCACCACAAAAGCGCCACCACCGTTCTCCCCCACCATGTACGGAAACCGCCACAGGTTCCCCAGCCCCACAGCCGCTGCGGCCATGGAGGCCACAAATGCAGGCTCGGAGCTCCACTGCTTGCGGGATTCCTCAATAAATTCGTGGCGCTTTCGCACGGGGGTTCTTTCTCCAATGCCGGGGACTTTCAATGCATTGAAGGCTAGCAAATCATGGGCTTGGCCGCATGACTGATATCAACTTGGGGGGGGCTGGCCGGCGGTAGGTCGGATTAGCGAAGCGTAATCCGACAAAAGTTCGCAGATTGGATTAGACAAAATCTGTTGGATTACGCCTGCGGCTAATCCAACCTACAAGGTTACAGGGAATCCAAGGGGGTATTAACTCGCGATACCTCATGGGTATCTCGGCGCGGGGTGGCCGGTGGATTTTTCGCCGGAAAAAGGTGTCTGAGCGAAGCGAGTTCTTTTTCCAAGAAAAACTCCACCGGCCACCCCGCAAGCCCGCCCCTAAACAGGCAGGCTACGCGAGAAACAATCAGATCAACCCAATAGCAACAGCAGTCCCCTCGCCACCACCAATACACAGCGAAGCAACACCACGCTTGAGTCCACGCTGATTCAGGGCATTGATCAAAGTAACGATAATCCGCGAACCGGAAGAGCCGATCGGATGGCCGAGCGCACAGGCGCCACCGTGGACGTTCACCTTGTCAGCCGGCAGTTTCAGCTCATTGATGGCCGCAAGGGTAACCACGGCGAAGGCTTCGTTGATCTCGAAGAGATCCACATCGTCCACGCTCCAGCCGGCTTTCTTGAGCACCTTCTCGATGGCACCGATGGGCGCCAGGGTGAACTCGGCCGGCAGGCGGGCATGGGTGGCGTGGGCCACGATGCGGGCCTGGGGTGTCAGACCGCGGGCGTCGGCTTCGGCGGCGGAGGCCAGTACCAGGGCGGATGCGCCGTCGCTGATGGAGCTGGAGTTGGCCGCAGTCACGGAACCGTCTTTGGCGAAGGCCGGCTTCAGGTGCGGGATTTTCTCCGGCTTGGCATTGCCCGGCTGCTCGTCGGTGTCGACTTCGGTGTCACCGCCACGGCCGGATACGGTTACCGGAACGATTTCGTCCCGGAACCAGCCGTTCTCGATGGCCGCCAGGGATTTCTGCAGGGAGGCAATGGCGAATTCGTCCATGGCCTGACGGCTGATGTCGTATTTGTCAGCGGTGCGCTGGGCGAAGACACCCATCAGGCCGCCTTCGTAAGCGTCTTCCAGGCCGTCCAGGAACATACTGTCCATCACCTGGCCGTGGCCCATGCGCATGCCGGCACGGGCCTTGGGCAGCAGGTACGGCGCCTGGCTCATGTTTTCCATGCCGCCGGCGATCATGATGTTGTTGGTGCCTGCCTTGATCTGGTCGTGGGCCATGATCACGGCCTGCATGCCGGAGCCGCACATCTTGTTGATGGTGGTGCAGCCGGAGCTGTCGGGAATGCCGGAAGCGCGGGACGCCTGGCGGGCCGGAGCCTGGCCCAGGCCGGCGGGCAACACGCAGCCCATGATCACTTCCTGGACATCCGCCGGCTGAAGGCCGGAGCGTTCAATAGCGGCCTTGATGGAGATGGCGCCCAGGTCCGGGGAGCGCACGGAGCTAAGGGAGCCCATCATGCCGCCCATGGGGGTTCTTGCTGAGCCTGCGATTACCACATCATTGCTGTTCATTTTGTTGTCCTCCTGATTGGGTGGAGGGCCCGATCAGGGGCAGCCTTTCCGGGACACGCTGTAAATACGTCCCTGTACGCTCGACTGCAGCATCCATGCTGCAGACAGTCCCGGAAAGGCTGCCCCTGCTCGGACCCCGAGCATTCGAGTTGCCTTCCTCAGGCCTTGCCCAGTACCGAGCGGGCAATAATTTCTTTCATGACTTCCGAGGTGCCGCCGTAAATGCGCTGCACCCGCGCGTCGATAAAGGCCCGGGAAATCGGGTACTCGGTGGTGTAACCGTAACCGCCAAACAGCTGCAAACAGCCATCGGCCACGCGGCACTGCATTTCGGTGGCGCTGTACTTGGCCATGGAGGCGGTTGGTGCGTCCAGCTCGCCCAGGTCGTACTGGTCGATGCACTGGTCCACGAACGCCTTGTTCACCCGGTAGTCGGTTTCCATGCGGGCGATCTCGAAACGGGTGTTCTGCAGTTGGGCCAGTTTCTGGCCGAACAGTTCCCGCTCCTGGGCGTAGGCGATGGTCAGGTCCAGGGAGCCACGGGCGGCAGCTACGCCCAGCGCACCGATCACCAGACGTTCCCGGGGCAGTTCCTTCATCAGGTAAACAAAACCCTGCCCCTCTTCACCGAGGAGTGCGGAAGCCGGGATGCGCATGTCAGAGAAGAACAGCTCGGAAGTATCCCCGGAATGCTGGCCGATCTTGTCCAGGTTGCGGCCTTTGCTGTAGCCCGGCAGCGAGGTATCCACCAGGAACAGACTGATGCCGCGGGCGCCGGCTTTCGGGTCGGTTTTCGCGGCGACGATGACCATGTCAGCGTGCTGGCCGTTGGTGATGAAGGTCTTGGAACCGTTCAGGATGTACTCATCACCATCCTTGACCGCGCTGGTGCGGATCGCCTGCAGGTCACTACCGGCGCCGGGTTCAGTCATGGCGATGGCGCCAACGGCTTCACCGGAAACCAGCTTGGGCAGCCACTGTTGCCGTTGCTCTTCATTGCCCATGTGGCTCAGGTAGGGAGCCACAATGTCCGAATGGACCATCACGTTCGTGGACAGCGCGCCGAATCCCATGCGGGCGAGTTCTTCACCCACCACCACGGAGAACTGGAAAGGTGCACCAATGCCACCCCACTCTTCAGGCACATCCACGCACAGCATCCCGGCGTCGCCCAGGGTGTTCCAGAGCTCGCGGGGCACCAGCCCGGACTTCTCCCAGGCTTCGTAGTGCGGCGTCACTTCTTTTTCCAGGACCTTGATAACGGAATCCCGGAACATCCCCAGTTCTTCTTTATCAACAGACACGGTCATGTATGTCTCCTGCAATTGAATGCTTTACTTGGGCGCCATACGAAGCGCGCAGTCCAGACGAATCACTTCGCCGTTGAGAATCGGGTTGCGCACCATCTGGTCCACCATCATGCCGAATTCCTCTGGCTTGCCGAGGCGTTTCGGGAATGGCAGCGTGGCGGCCAGGCCCTCCTGAACTTCCTCTGGCATACCCGCCATCATGGGTGTCATGAACAGGCCCGGTGCAATCGTATTTACACGGATGCCTTCGCGAGCCAGCTCACGGGCCGACTGCAGGGTTAGCGATACCACACCGCCCTTGGAAGCACTGTAGGCCGCCTGGCCAATCTGGCCCTCATAGGCGGCTACCGAAGCAGTGTTAATGATCACACCGCGCTCACCATCGGCGTTGGGTTCACGCTGGGCCATGTCCGCTGCCGCCAGGCGCAGGATGTTAAAGGTACCAATCAGGTTGACCTGGATAACCTTGCTGAAGTTCTCCAGCGGCATCACGCCCTCGCGGCCCAGAATCTTCGAGGCCGTGGCAATACCGGCGCAGTTAACAGCAATACCGCAGGGGCCGTGGGCCTCCCGGGCGGCAGTGATGGCCGCTTCGGCGCTGTCCGGGGAACTGACATCACATTTCAGGAAAATGCCGCCGATATCCGCGGCCACCTTTTCACCCTGCTCTTGCTGAAGATCCAGAACAGCGACCTTGCAGCCGGCAGCGGCCAGTGCCCGCGCCGCACCCTCGCCCAGTCCGGAAGCACCGCCTGTTACAATGGCTGCCACATTTTTGAATTCCATCGTTCACTCCCCTTTTCAGGATTCTGTTTGTTAAAAATCGGACCCTAAAACTACTTTACGTTTACGTAAACTTTATCTAACCTAAGTCTAAAAAGGAAATCCCAATGGACATTAAAAAGACATACAGCATCAGTGAGCTCGCAAAAGAGTTCGACGTGACAACCCGGAGCATTCGTTTCTATGAAGATCAAGAGCTGCTCAGGCCCACACGGCGCGGGCAGACACGGATCTTCAGCTCAAAGGATCGAGTGCGTCTAAAGCTTATTCTCCGCGGCAAGCGAATGGGATTTTCCCTGGCGGAAACCAAAGAATTATTCGACCTGTGGGACGAAACCCTTAGTGGCAATGAAAAACAGCTGCTGAAAATGCTGACCATCCTGGAAAATAAACGGGCTCAGCTGGAACAGCAGAAAAACGACATTGCCCAGGCAGAAATGGAAATGGATACAGCTGAAGCCCGGTGCCGAGAAGCCCTGGCAGAGCTGCAGAAGAAAAAGAAACAGCAGGCCCCGGTAAAAGAAGAAGCCAGGCAGACCGCTGAAAACTAATGAATGACAGAAATCAAAGGTAGCCAACGATGAAATCACAGTACTCAGAGCTCAACTTCGGCCTCGGCGAAACCCTCGATATGCTCCGCGAGCAGATCAACGGCTTTGCTGCTTCCGAAATCGCACCGCGCGCCGAGGAAATTGACCGCAACAACGAGTTCCCCATGGACCTGTGGCGGAAAATGGGCGACATGGGTCTGCTGGGTATCACCGTGAGCGAAGAATACGGCGGCTCCGACATGGGCTACCTGGCGCACGTGATTGCCATGGAAGAAATCAGCCGTGCCTCCGCCTCCGTTGGCCTCTCCTACGGTGCCCACTCCAACCTGTGTGTAAACCAGATTCACCGCAACGGCACCGAAGAGCAGAAACAGAAATACCTGCCAAAACTCGTTAGTGGCGAACACATTGGCGCCCTGGCCATGTCCGAGCCCAACGCCGGCTCCGACGTTATCTCCATGAAACTCAGCGCCAAAGACGCCGGTGACCACTACGTCCTCAACGGCAACAAAATGTGGATCACCAACGGCCCGGACGCACACACCTACGTGATCTACGCCAAAACCGACACCCAGGCCGGCTCCAAAGGCGTAACCGCCTTTATCGTAGAACGCGACGCCCCGGGCTTCAGCCGCCACCAGAAACTCGACAAACTCGGCATGCGCGGCTCCAACACCTGTGAGCTGGTATTCCAGGACTGCAAAGTACCCAAGGAAAACGTCCTTGGCGGCGTTGGCAACGGTGCCAAAGTCCTTATGAGCGGCCTTGACTATGAACGCCTCGTTCTTTCAGGCGGCCCGCTGGGCATCATGCAAGCCGCCATGGACGTCGTCGTCCCCTACATCCGCGAGCGCAAACAGTTTGGCCAGGCCATTGGCGAGTTCGAACTGGTACAGGGCAAAGTCGCCGACATGTACACCTGGATGAACACCGCCAAGTCCTACGTCTACATGGTTGCCATGTCCGCCGACCGCGGCGCGGAAACCACCCGTAAAGACGCCGCCGGCGCGATCCTCTACTCCGCCGAAATGGCCACCAAAATCGCCCTGGACGCCATCCAGCTGCTCGGCGGTAACGGCTACATCAACGAATACCCGACAGGCCGCCTGCTTCGCGACGCCAAACTGTATGAAATCGGTGCTGGTACGTCCGAGATCCGTCGGATGCTGATCGGCCGCGAGCTGTACCTGAACAAGTAAAACAGCTTCACGCCACCGGCTCCCGAGGCCTTTTACGGTTCTAAGGAAGCCAGCACCCAAAGTGTGACGGAGGGGGCGGTGGCAGGGCAGTCCGGGAATGTAGAGGGCCATGGATGGCCCGAAACAAGCGCACATGGATGTGCTCGTAGCGGTTCCCGGACTGCCCTGCCACCGGCCCCGACTCCCCGAGGTCAGGAAGTCAAAACCATGACAATACTGCAAAGCAAGATTAACCCCAGGTCCGAAGAGTTCCAGGCCAACCAGGAATCCATGGCCCAGGCCGTAGCCGACCTGCGAGACAAAGTTTCCACCATCCAGCAAGGCGGCGGCCCCTCCTACCAGGAACGCCACATCGCCCGTGGCAAACTGCTGCCCAGAGAGCGCATCAACCGCCTCCTGGACGACGGCTCCCCGTTCCTGGAAATCGGCCAATTCGCCGCCTACAACGTCTACGATGAAGAAGTCCCCGCGGCAGGCGTGATCGCCGGCGTGGGCCGCGTCTCCGGCACCGAATGCATGATCATCGCCAACGACGCCACCGTAAAAGGCGGCAGCTACTACCCGCTTACCGTGAAAAAACACCTGCGCGCCCAGGAAATCGCCCTGCAGAACCGCCTGCCGTGCATCTACCTGGTCGACTCCGGCGGCGCCAACCTGCCCCGCCAGGACGAAGTCTTCCCGGATCGCGACCACTTCGGCCGCATCTTCTATAACCAAGCCCGCATGTCCGCCGACGACATCCCGCAGATTGCCGTCGTTATGGGCCTGTGCACCGCCGGTGGCGCCTACGTGCCCGCCATGGCGGACGAATCCATTATCGTCCGCAACCAGGGCACCATCTTCCTGGCCGGCCCGCCGCTGGTGAAAGCCGCCACCGGTGAAGTAGTGACCGCCGAAGACCTCGGTGGCGCCGACGTACACTGTAAAATCTCCGGTGTTGCCGACCACTACGCCGAGAACGACGCTCACGCCCTGGAAATCGCCCGGCGCAGCGTCTCCAACCTGAACCGTCGCAAGCCAACGGATGTGGAAATCCGCAAGCCTAAGGCACCGCTGTACGACGCCGAAGAAATCTACGGCATCGTTGGCACCGACCTGCGCAAGCAGTTCGACGTGCGCGACGTCATCGCCCGCACTGTCGATGGTTCCGAGTTTGACGAATTCAAACGCTACTACGGCCAGACCCTGGTGACCGGCTTTGCCCACATTCACGGCTACCCGGTGGGCATCATCGCCAACAACGGCATCCTGTTCAGCGAAGCCGCCCAGAAAGGCGCCCACTTCGTTGAATTGTGCTGCCAGCGCAACATCCCGCTGCTATTCCTGCAGAACATCACCGGCTTCATGGTCGGCCAGAAATACGAATCTGAAGGCATCGCCAAGCACGGCGCCAAGATGGTTATGGCCGTGGCCTGTGCCAACGTACCGAAGATCACCGTGCTGATCGGCGGGTCTTTCGGGGCGGGCAATTACGGCATGTGCGGCCGCGCCTACAGCCCCGACTTCCTGTGGATGTGGCCCAACGCCCGCATCTCCGTCATGGGTGGCGAGCAGGCCGCCGGCGTTATGGCCACCGTTCGCCGCGAAGGCATGGAGCGCAAGGGCCAGGAATGGAGCGCCGAGGAAGAGGCGGAATTCAAGCAGCCGATCATCGACACCTACGAACACCAGGGCCACCCCTACTACGCCAGTGCTCGCCTCTGGGACGACGGCGTCATCGACCCGGCCCAGACCCGCGAAGTGGTTGCCCTGAGCCTGTCTGCCACCCTTAACCGACCCGCCAAGCCAACGCGCTTCGGCGTGTTCCGGATGTAATCGGGGAGACTGACATGACAGACAACGAATCCGCAGTTCTGCTCAGACACCGATCCGAAGGCATTGCCGAGGTGGTTCTCAACCGCCCCGACAAGCACAACGCCTTCGACGACGTGATCATCCAGCAACTGATCAGCACCCTCACCGAGGTGAATGCCGACAACAGCGTTAAGGTCGTGATCCTGCGCTCCGAAGGCAAGCACTTCTCGGCCGGGGCCGACCTTGGCTGGATGCGCCGTATGGCCGAGAACTCCCGCCAGGAAAACCTGGACGATTCCCGGGAACTGGCGCGGCTGATGAACGTACTCAACCATCTGTCCAAGCCGGTGATCGGCCTGGTACAGGGCGCTGCCTTCGGCGGCGCGGTGGGCCTTGCCGCCTGCTGTGACATCGTCATTGCCACCGAGAAATCCAGCTTCTGCCTCAGTGAAGTGAAGCTCGGCCTGATTCCGGCGGTGATCAGCCCCTACGTGGTGCGCGCCATCGGCGAGCGCCAGGCCCGGCGGTATTTCATCTCCGCCGAAGTGTTCACCGCAAAGCAGGCTCAGGAATACGGCCTTGTACACATCGTCTGTGACGATGTCGAAGCCATGGAAGCCCGCTGCAACGACATGCTCCAGCAACTGGCCATGAACGGGCCCGAGGCCATGAAAGCCGCCAAGGACCTGGTATTCGCCGTTAGCCACAAGCCCATCAACGACGACGTGATTGACGACACGGCACACCGCATCGCGGATATCCGGGTGGGTGAAGAAGGGCAGGAAGGGCTCAGCGCCTTCCTGAACAAGCGCAAGGCCAACTGGGTTCCGGAGGAAGAATAACAATGTTCAGCAAGATACTGATCGCCAACCGGGGCGAAATCGCCTGCCGGATCATACAAACCGCCCACCGCATGGGCATTCGCGTTGTCGCCGTCTATTCAGAGGCCGACGCCAATGCACGGCACGTGGCCATGGCCGACGAAGCCTTCCACATCGGCCCTGCACCCAGCTCCGAGAGTTACCTGCGGGCTGAAAAGATCATCGAGATTGCCAAGCAGAGTGGCGCCCAGGCCGTTCACCCGGGCTACGGTTTCCTCTCGGAAAACACCGCGTTCGCCGAAGCCTGCGAAGCCAACAACATTGTCTTCATTGGCCCGCCCTCCTCGGCCATTGCCGCCATGGGCTCCAAATCTGCGGCCAAGGCCATCATGGAAAAAGCCGGCGTACCCCTGGTGCCCGGTTACCATGGCGACGACCAGTCTGTGGAAACCCTGCGGGCCGAAGCCGAGAAATGCGGCTTCCCGCTGCTGCTCAAGGCCGTTGCCGGTGGCGGCGGCAAGGGCATGCGCGTGGTAAATAACATGGGCGAATTCGACGACGCCCTGGCCGCCGCCAAGCGGGAAGCCCAGAACGCCTTTGGCAACCCAGACATGCTGATCGAACGCTACCTGACCCAGCCACGGCACGTGGAAATTCAGGTGTTCTGCGACAAGGATGGCAAGGGCGTGTATCTGGCCGAGCGTGACTGCTCCGTGCAGCGCCGCCACCAGAAAGTCCTGGAAGAAGCCCCGGCCCCCGGCCTGAGCGAAGACACTCGCAAGGCCATGGGTGAGGCCGCCGTGCGCGCCGCCCAGGCCATCAACTACGTGGGTGCCGGCACCGTCGAATTCCTGTACGACGTGGACGGTTCCTTCTTCTTCATGGAGATGAACACCCGCCTGCAGGTGGAGCACCCGGTTACCGAGATGGTGACGGGCCAGGATCTGGTGGAGTGGCAACTGAAAGTGGCTTGGGGTGATGCCCTGCCGCTGGAACAGTCCCAGGTGAAAACCCGGGGCCACGCCCTGGAAGCGCGGATTTACGCCGAAGACCCGGACCAGGACTTCCTGCCGGCCACCGGCAACCTGCGTTACCTGAGCACTCCGGATGAAAGCGCCCACGTGCGGGTCGACACCGGTGTGACCGAAGGCGACGACATCAGCATCCACTACGACCCCATGATCGCCAAGCTGATCGTGTGGGACGAAACCCGCGACCAGGCCATCAACCGCATGGTCCAGGCCCTGGAGCATTATCGCATTGCCGGCGTGAAAACCAACATCCGGTTCCTGCACGCCCTGGCCGATGCCCAGCCGTTCCGGGAAGCAGACCTGACCACCGGTTTCATTGATGACCACCGGGAACTGCTGTTCCCGAAATCCAAGCTGGATACCCACAAAGCCCTCGTCCTGGCCGCCGGCTTCGTTCTGGAGCAGCGCAAATCCCGGGAAGTGGTCAGCACCGACCCCTGGTCGCCATTTGGCCGCCAGAACAGCTGGCGCATGAACTCCGAGTACGCCCAGCCACTGCAGCTGCAGGTCGGTGAAGAGATTCACGACCTCAAGGTGCTTGAGCGGGATGACCGTTATCAGGTGTACGTGGGCGACAGCGTCTACAACCTCACCGCCCGCCTGGACGACGATTATCTGCAGGCGGTCATCAACGGCCACCGCATCAGCATCCACGGCAACCTGCACAACGACCAGCTGGTGCTGTTCTACGAAGGCGATACCTTCAACTGCAACGTGTACAAGGAAAGCTACGGCTTCGAGGAAATGGCCGGCGACGGCAGCCTGGCCGCGCCCATGAACGGCGCCATCGTGGCCGTGCAGGCCAAGGTCGGCGACAAGGTAACCGCCGGCCAAAGCCTGGTGATCATGGAAGCCATGAAGATGGAACACGCCATCAAGGCCCCGGCCGACGGCGTGGTCACCGAGATCTTCTTCGCCGAAGGCGACCAGGTTTCCGAAGGTGCCGAACTGATTGCCATTGAGGTGAACGACCCTGAAGCGAAACAAGAGGAGGCAGGCTGATGGCCTTTCCCAAACAGGTTCGCCTGGTTGAGATGAGCCCCCGGGACGGACTCCAGAACGAGCCCGGCCCGGTGATCGCCACCGCCATCAAAACCGGGCTGATCGACCGCCTGGCAGACAGCGGCCTGAGCCACATCGAGGCCGCCAGCTTCGTGTCCCCGAAATGGGTGCCACAAATGGGCGACGCCGCCGAGGTGATGGCCGGCATCAATCGCAAGGCTGGCGTTCGCTACTCCGCCCTCACCCCGAACCTGAAAGGGTTTGAGGGGGCACTGGCAGCGAAGGCCGACGAAGTGGCCGTGTTCGGCGCCGCGTCCGAATCCTTCACCAAAAAGAACATCAACTGCACCATCGCCGAAAGCCTCGAACGCTTCGCCCCGGTGGTGGAAGAAGCCCGCAAATACGGCATCCCCGTGCGTGGTTACGTTTCCACCGTCATGGGCTGCCCGTACGAAGGCGACATCGCCCCGGAACAGGTGGCCAGCGTGGCCAAAGCCCTGTACGACATGGGCTGCCACGAAATCTCTCTGGGCGACACCATCGGCGTGGGCACCCCGATCAAAGCCAAGCGAATGCTCGAAGCCGTTGCCGCCCATGTGCCCATGGAAAAGCTGGCAGCCCACTTCCACGACACCTATGGCCAGGCACTGGCCAACCTGTATGCGGTGCTGGAAGAAGGCGTCAGCGTCATCGATGCCTCCGTCGCCGGCCTCGGCGGCTGCCCCTACGCCAAAGGCGCCTCGGGCAACGTCGCCACCGAAGACGTGCTATACCTGCTTAAGGGCCTTGGCATCAAAACCGGCGTCGATCTTGAAAAGCTGGTCGCCACAGGCGACTGGATCTGTGGCCAGCTGAACCGCCACAACGGTTCCAAAGTCGGCCAGGCACTCGGCGGCAACTGCCAATGATCAAATTGGCGGGCGGGAACAGCTTCCCAGGACTGTCTGCAGCATGGATGCTGCAGTCAAGCTTACAGGGACGTATTTACAGCGTGTCCTGGGAAGCTGTTCCCGCCCGCCAAAGCACCGAACAAGAAGGCTAGGAGCCAAGAATGAGCAAGAAAAACGTAGTCGCCCTGGATCTCCCCATCCCGGAGATCAGCGAGATGCCAGAGGACACCCAGAAGTACTTCCAGATCTGCCAGGAAAAGCTGGGCATGATCCCGAACGTACTCACGGCCTACAGCCAGAACCTCAAACAACTGGAAGGTTTCACCCGCCTGTACAACGAGCTGATGCTTGGCGAAGGTGAACTCTCTAAACTGGAGCGGGAAATGGTCGCCGTGGTGGTCTCCTCAGAGAACAAATGCTTCTACTGCCTGGTTGCCCACGGCGCCGCCGTACGGGTCCTGAGCGGCGATCCCCAGCTGGGTGAGCATATGGTGATGAACTACCGCAGCGCCAAACTCGACAAACGTCAGCGGGCCCTGCTGGATTTTGCCTCCCACCTTACCCGCTCACCGGCCACCGTCACCGAAGACGACATCCAGGCCCTGCGGGATGCCGGTCTCAGCGACCGCGGCATCTGGGATCTCAGCAACCTGATCGGTTTCTACAACATGTCCAACCGCGTGGCGATAGCCAGCGATATGCAACCTAACCCGGAATATCACAGTCAGAGTCGCTAGCAGGTAAACCACCCTGCTCGCCCTCGAATACAAAAACAATGGAGGCAGAGATATGAGCAAGACTCTACCAAGTTATACCAGCGGAACCGCGGAAAAGCCCCTGCTGGGCATGACCATCGGCGAAATGCTCGACCGCACCGCCGAAAAATACCCGGACAACGAAGCCCTGGTGTGCCTGCATCAGGACATTCGCTGGACCTACAAAGAGTTTGTTGAAAAAGTCGACGAAGCCGCCCGGGCCTTCATGGCCATCGGCGTTAAGCGCGGCGACCGTGTGGGCATCTGGTCCCCCAACCGCTACGAGTGGACCGTTACCCAGTTCGCCACCGCCAAAGTCGGCGCCATCCTGGTGAACATCAACCCGGCCTACGGCGTGCATGAACTGCAATACGCGCTCAACCTGGCCGGCATCACCACCCTGGTAACGGCAGACACCTTCAAGGCCTCCAACTACCGTGAAATGATCTACGAGCTGGCCCCGGAGCTGAAACGCAGCGCCCCCGGCAAACTCAAGGCCGACCACGTGCCCGAGTTGCGTGCCGTTATCAACGTGCACGAAGACAAGCACGATGGCATGTGGACCTGGAAGGAATTCGTCGGCTTCGCAAGCGACGTATCACAGGACGATCTGGTAAAACGCCAGGGCGAACTGCAGTTCGATGATCCCATCAACATCCAGTTCACCTCCGGCACCACCGGTAACCCGAAAGGCGCTACCCTCACCCACCACAACATCCTCAACAACGGGTACTTTGTGGGCGAGAGTCAGCTGCTTACAGAAAAAGACCGCCTGGTGATTCCGGTGCCGCTGTACCACTGCTTCGGTATGGTCATGGGCAACCTGGGCTGCATTACCCACGGCTCTACCATGATCTACCCGGGCGAAGGCTTCGAACCCAAGTCCGTTCTGCAGGCCGTGCACCAGGAAAAGGCCACCGCCCTGTATGGCGTGCCAACCATGTTCATTGCCGAACTGGCCGAGCCGGAGTTCGAGACCTACGACCTCTCCACCCTGCGCACCGGTATTATGGCCGGCTCCATCTGCCCGGCCGAGGTGATGAAGAAGGTCAACGGTAAGATGAACATGAAAGAGGTTCAGATTGCCTACGGCATGACCGAAACCAGCCCGGTTTCAACCCAGACCAGCTCACTGGACCCTTTCGAGAAGCAGGTAACCACCGTGGGCCGCACCCAGCCGCACCTGGAAACCAAGATCGTTGATCCGGGCACCGGCAACGTGGTTCCGCGCGGCGAGATCGGTGAGCTGTGCACCCGGGGCTACAGCGTGATGCTCAAATACTGGAACAACGAAGAGAAAACCCGTGAAGCCATCGACGATGCCGGCTGGATGCATACCGGCGACCTGGCCACCATGGACGAAGAGGGCTACATCCAGATCGTGGGCCGCATCAAGGACATGGTTATCCGCGGTGGTGAGAACATCTACCCGAAAGAAATCGAAGAGTTCCTCTACACCCACCCGGCCATCGAAGAAGTACAGGTAACCGGCATTCCCGATGACAAATACGGCGAAGAGCTGATTGCCTGGGTGAAGCTGGCTCCGGACGCGGCGCCCGTCACAGCCGAGGACCTGCAGGCCTTCTGCAAGGGCAAGATCGCCCACTTCAAGATCCCGAAGAACTACAAGTTCGTGGATGAATTCCCGATGACCGTCACCGGGAAGATCCAGAAGTTCAAGATGCGGGAGATTTCAATCGAGGAGATGGGGTTGAAGAAATAACCACAGTCCCCGCTCTGGTTGAACCGACAAACCCTGGCTTTTGCCGGGGTTTGTTGTTTGGATCTTTGGCAGGTGACCCCGAATCCGCGCTTGTCAGCGCCCGATCACCATGCTTCACTGCACTGATTAGCATGCATATTGAGCGTGGAGAGAATCCTCTGCTCGCCCCGTCAGGACGGCCAACACATCCAGGGAGCCAACGCCATGGAGCGCCAAGACGCAGATCCTGCGCTCAAGCCGGCACTGATGCAGTTCGATATGGCACTGGCCGAATTTGCCCGCGCCCGCAAAGCAGACCCTAAAGCCTCCAGCCTCAGCCTGCTGGAACGCGCAAGGATGCTGATGACACTGCCGGGTGGCTTCGACGCCATCTACCGACGCGTGCGGTCGCTCGAATCCGCCGGCATTTTTGGCACCAGCGACTGGGCACGACCGGCCCTCCTGCAACCTGCGCTCGCCAAGCACTCGCTGAGGGCGGCCGGTCCCGTTACCACGATTGTGGAAGCGATCAGCGAACTACGCATGCTGGCCGTGACCCGCGGCAAATATTTCCATCCGGGCATTTCAGCGGAACAGGCTCGCCATTATCTCACCCAGGTAATGGCTCTGAACCTGGACCTGCTATCTGGCCAGCTCACAGAAGCCGATCGGGAACGCCCAAAGCAACTCGGGGTCATCGTTCAGGAACTCTACCGTTATCTGATATCCCATCTCGGTTATGAAAGTCTGCTGGACAGCCTGGTGGCAGAAGTCTGGCGGTTGCTGGACCAGGGCCCGGTACAGGTCGAAAGTATTCGCGAGATGATCGTCCAGATCGCCAAGTGTCTCTACGATCCCGACATCAAGACCGAACGCAATGCCGACGCAACCCGACTGGTAAAGGCGCTATTTGCCCCCACACCCGCCAGTGCCGAGGACCCGGGCCTTGCCGTTTACGAGCAGCGCCTGAAAGACATGGACGACGTGGCACTCTCCTCCGAGGCCACTTACTTTGCCCGCAGCATGTTCGATACCGGCCTAGCCTCCCCCTACCACGCGGTGATGCTCAGGTTCCTGCGCGCCACCGGCCAGGACGATCTGATCCCCAACACACTGGGCCTGACCATGACCGGTCTGGACGATCTCTACTGTTACAGCGAGCTGGTTCATGCCTTGATCGACGAGGCCATCTACCCGGAGACCTGCCAGGCCGTGTATGGCCTGACGATGATGCTGGAACGCGGGTCGCTGTTTACCCCCTCGGTTGCCCAGGCCCTGTGGCGGCAGATCAAGCTTCGCCCCTCTGCGGAAACCGAACAGACCCTCAGAGAAGCGTTCGGCGATGAGCGCCCGCCGAGGGTGTTCCTGCTTGCCGGTGTTATAAATCTACTGGGCCAGCCGCTGGGTGTTGGCCAGGGCAACAACCCCACCTGCCAGTCCGCCATTGGTCTTTCGATGTGGGCATCCAACGAGGCGGATTACCTGCTCCAGGTTCTGGCCTGGGCAGCCCGGGACAACGAGGTGCTGAGCCGCTTCGAGGGCCAGGAGGTTTCTTCCCGGGATCTGGAGCCCGGCCTGGTGAAAGGCACTCCAGTGGACGTGGACCCGGTATCGCTGGTGCTTATCCCCCACCTGGACCGCATCTACGGCGAGATGTGGCGCCGCTGTGAAAACCGGGATGACGATGCCCACCGCTGGATCAACCCGGAATTTTACGGCTGGTGGGTCAGCCACGGCTTCCGCGCGGTAACCGATGTGAAAACCGGTGAGGTGAAGGACTATGAAGGCTTTATCCGGCATTTCTACGCGAGTTACCACCCCTTCTACAATGGCAACATCCCGGTCATTCACGCCCAGCCCGCGGGCATAGCGGTAACTGACAGCGCCGCACGTTTCGTTGGCCGACACGCTATCAACATTCTGAGGGTCGCCCTGAGCCCGAAAAACGAGATGCGGGTTTATTTCTTCAACCCCAACAACGACAGCGGCCAGAACTGGGGCCAGGGCATTACCTGCTCAACCCACGGCAATGGCGAACTGCGCGGCGAAGCCTCCCTGCCCGTGGCCGAATTCACCTCCAGACTGTACGCCTTCCACTACGACACCCTGGAGCTGGGCGACCTCTCGGCCATACCCGATGAGGAAGTGGCCCGGGTGATGGATCTTGGCTACACCAGCTGGGCAGCGCCCACCGAGGAGACACCGGAGTAACGACTGACACAGCGCTTTCTAGTAGCTCTCAGTCTTACCTGTAACCGGCGAATAGGGTTCGCCTTCCTCGTCCTGAAGCTGATAGTCGTAGGCCGCCTGCAGACCGGTATCCTCTTCGGTCTCTTCCTCCGGCTCGTACTCCAGATACCGCGGGTAAAGCGGCGAGAGCATGGCCACCACAATGCCGATTGCGCAGAACATGGCAAACGCATCGGCATAACCGGCTTCGCTTACCAGCATACCGACCACGGGTGAGCCTGCCGCCTGCCCCAGGGACACCGCCATGAATGGCAGTACCGGCCCCATGGAGAGCCGCCCCGGCAGCAGACGGATGCCGGTCATCAGATACAGCCCGGTAAGACTCATGTATGCCAGGCCAAAAACCAGGGCCGAAAACGCCGAAATCAGCTGGTTGTCCGGGCTGGCAGCCAACAACGCCAGACTCGCAGCCAGCATCATCAGCATCAGGGCCTGGGTGATCGGCGAATTGTTGCGATCGGCCAGATCGGCCACCACTGCGCCACCCAGGCCAGCAACGCCAACCCCCAACCACAGCCAACCAGTGGCATCGGATGGCATGGCACCCAGATTGACCACCAGGTCGGGCGCGAAGATCCAGTAGGCCGCAGAGACAAAGCCCATCATGAAAGCGAACAGCGACAGCCTGAGCAGGCGCCACCATTGATCCGTGCTGATTGGCTGCGCCGGTGCCGCATTCGCAGGCACGACACGGGAAACGGAGGGGATGAAGAACCAGGTGGCAATCACACCGATGACGGCCAGCACCGCAAAGGACGCGTAGGCATAGCGCCAGGCACCGGCCAGGAACAGGATCGTCGGCACAGCGATAACAACGCCAATGCTCGTGCCCGCATTCATCACCGAGCTGACCCGACCATGCAGGGAGCGTCTTACCAGAGCCTGCATCGCTGCTGTAAGCGCCGGCATCATCAGGCCCGTGCAGATACCACAGGCGACAACCCCAACACCAAGCGAAACCGCACCAACTGCCTGACTGATCAAGGCCAGACCAACCGCACCGAAAATTCCGGAGGCCATGGCGGTGTTACGGGCACCCAGGCGATTCGCGGAAAGCGGCGCAACCATGGTCGCAAACACGAAGCTGATCAGCGGGAGCGCACCGATGATACCGATCACATCGGCTCCCAGATCCAGATCGGCCCGGATCGGGGGCACAAACAAACCAAACGCAAAGCGCGCAAGCCCGTAGCTGATTGCGATCAGTGCTGCGCCCAGGAGTGCAAATGACGTGCTCGAAGGAAACTTCATTCCGCTGTGCTCCTTGCGCTATGCATCCCCTCAGCCTAGACATCCGAACGAGGTTTTTAAAGCACCGGGCATCTTTGGCGACTCATCCGAAACGTGTCTATCGAGACATCCGATTTGAATTCCAAAAACCCGCTGAGTTACGCTGGCTATAAAACGAGCAGCATGGTAGTCGACCGCTATGGCACAGCCCCTGGAAACACCCCGCGAACCAACCTCCACCGTAGCGCCCCTGAACCCGGACAATGTGGCCCTGCTCGAACAGGAAGGCTTGTCACTCAAGCCGCTGGACCCTATCGGTGTTGAAATCTATGGCGCAGACGTGCGCAACCAGCTGCCAGAGCCTGCGATAAAGGCTCTGGAAGAGGAAATGGCAAATCGCGGGTTCATTGTTTTCAAGCGCCAGGCGGGCCTCTCGCCCGAAGAACTGATTGATGCCTGCAAATGGTGGGGCGGCCGTGAGATCCACTCCACCCACGGTGTTCATCCCGCAACGCCGGGCCGCAACCGGCACATCTTCCGCTGCTCCAATGATGGCCGCCAAGGCATTCTCGGCGTTGGCCCACAATGGCACAACGACGGCAGTTTCGAAGCTGCCACCTTCTCCCACAGCGCCTACTACATGGCCCGCGCACCGGAGAACGGCGGCGGTACCCACTTCGCGCACCAGGGCGCCGCGTTTGATGCGCTGCCGCCGGAAAAACAGGATCTCTGGGAACGCTTGGTGTCGGTGAACTCCGCATCCAGCGTGACCCACCCCGTGGTTCACACCCACCCGATTTCCGGCCGCAAAAGCGTTTGGCTGCACCTGGGCATGACCGGCGCCATCATAGAACGCCTGCCGGAAGATGGCCTGACACTCGACCAGCTAAAAACCCTGCCCGCCCCCGCCGACAGCTTCCGGTTGCTGGACGAAGCCGCCATGAAAGAGCTATTCAACGATTACAACGACCTGTTGAACGACTCCTTCAAGGATGGTTACGGTATTCGCTACGAATACGACACCGGCGATCTGCTGTTTATCGACAACTGGGCCGTTGCCCACCGCGCCTCACCAGAGGCCCACCTGCCGGCAGAGCAGCAGGGCCTGCGCATCATGGACCGGGTAACCATCAAAGCTCCGCGGAACCTCGCGCCCCACTTTGGCCTGCCGCAATACATCAATATGGCCGGTCCTCACCCGTTCAATAAAGATGGCGTATGGCAGGCTGGTGGCGTGGGCTTTCGCTGGAAAGATGACATTCGTATGCAGAATTAGGCGAGCCGGTTTAAGATAACTCTGTTATCGCAATCTGCTGGACCCTGCCATGAAAGCGCGTGTGCAGTCTTACCTCACACTGATCCTTCTCTGCCTGCTCCTGGCTGCGCCGCCGCCTGCCGTTGCCGAAACTGTCCTGCGTGTTGCCTATGAGGATAAAACCCAATTTCCCTACTACATGGGTGACACCGAAAAGGTCCCGGAGAATCCCGGCGCGGCAGTGGAACTGGTCAAACTGCTGGAAGAGCGGATACCGGGTTTGCGGATCAAGTTCAGCCGCTACCCCTGGAAGCGATGCCTGGCCATGCTGGAAACCGGCCAGGTGGATGGGATATTCAATGCTTCCTACAATGCTGCGCGTACACGAATTGGCGAATACCCCCGGCGGGACGGCCAGGTTGACCCCACCCGACGACTGACCACCATCAGCTACCATCTATACGCCCTGCCAGATACCGATCTTGGCTGGACCGGCGAGGCGTTCGAGGATCCCGACCTGGAGATTGGCGCACCACTGGGTTACTCCATCGTGAGCGATCTGGAAAGCCTCGGCGTCTCCGTGATGAAGGTTCGCAGTTCCAGGCAAAGCCTCCAACTACTGACTGCGGGACGAGTCCATGCCGTTGCCCTTCAATCCGTCACCGCGGATTTCCTGTTAAGCCGCAACGCCGACCAGCTCGCGGGGATTGTCCGGATTGATCCACCCCTTAAAACCAAACCCTACTACCTGATGCTCTCGCGGGAGTTCAAAGCGACAAACCCGGAGCTTGCAGAGCTAATATGGAATGCCATCGGCGAACTCAGAGAAGAAAAGCTAGAGGACCTGGCCCAGCCCTATCTGTCGGAACCGGGTTAATTATCTTTCGAAAGCTGGTTAAGCCGAGTCATCACAAACGCCGCGATGGAGAGAATCAGAATCGCAATGGCCTCGAAGAGAATATTCTCGGGCGCCATATCCTTGCCCTGAAGAATAATCAGTCGAGCCAGTGCCGTGATGGCAATGAAAATGGGGAATACAGAAGCTGACCGTCGATCCGAGTAGAACACGGCCACCATGCCGATGACCTCCAGATACAGGAACATCAACAGAATGTCTGCGAGATTGATGCTCTGGGCGATATAGAGCGAGTGGAGCTCGAACGCGACCCCACCAAGCGTCATTAACACAACGATGAACAGCAGAATGCGCTCGATTATCTGGAAAAGACCAAGCGCCCACTTCTTTTCGGAAGCATCCATGGGGTTTGCCTTGTTGTTTGAGGGTATGTCGCTTTGGAAAGTCTAGCCAAGTAATCAGCCGACGCCGATCACATTGATTAACGTGCGGTTCCGCGATGAGCCAACCCATAGTCAATTGCCGCACATACCGCGACAGCCTGCGCGGCATTGCATTGCTCGGGGGTTACACGGGGGCTATCAGGGTAAACCTCGGTGGTGGTCCGGTAAGGAGCGCGGGTAATACCGGCGCACAGGCCCCACTGCGTGAGCGGATACTGGATCACGCCCCGGGCGACCACCGGTGAGCCGAAGATCTTGCCGCTCTCATCAGCCGGCGCGATATGCGTGACCTGCTCCACCGCCTTGATCAGTGCCTGCTGGAATTCGGGTTTCGGATTCTCGCTGTCATCAACGACATAAAAGCCATCGGGAATCCCGGCCGGCTCAAACGGTTTGCCGTCGCGGGCCGCCAGCGCCGGACGAAACTCCGATTCGTCGGTATCGGTGGTCTCGTGCAGGTCGACATGAATCAACGCACGATCACGAACAGGCGCCACCAATCGCATGAGGGCGGCCGACTCCTCCGCTGGGCTATCTTCGTGGAACGAGCGGTTCGGGTCAATCGCGTTGGGGTTCCAGCGATGAATGCGCTCATAGGCCCAGGGACTGACACAGGGCGCAACCAGCAAATTCACCTTGCCAGCATAATCCGCCGCGTGCTTATCCAGGAACTGCAGCGCGCCATGAACGCCGCTGGTTTCGTACCCGTGAACCCCGCCCGTTATCAGCACCACCGGCAGATCGTTATTCCAGTCGCGGCTGCGAATCGCCATCAGCGGATAATAATCCGGGCCGTAATCCAGAGCACCGTACTCTTCCACATCAAAGCGCGAGCGCAAGCGCTCGATTACACTCAACACCTCCGCCTCGTAACTGCGCTGACGGGTCTGCCGTGACAACCACTCCGCGCGTTCCGCGTCGCCCCAGGGAGTGCCAGGGGTGCCGATTGGATAGTCTGTTGAAGCTGTGTTCATAGCAGCGCTCCGTTAACGATCGCCCGCAACTCCTGACGGATGGGGTAGGTGGACGACGGAATCAGTTGCGTCATGAAAATCATCACCAGTTCCTCTACGGGATCGACAAAAAAGTTAGTGCTCGCAAGGCCACCCCAACCGTACTCACCAACCGATCCGTTGGTCTGGGATTTGGCGACGTCAGTCTTTACCGAAAAACCCAGACCAAAGCCAGTCCCGGCAAAGGGTGTCTCGCTGAATGCACCGACAGACAGGCCCGGTAGATCCTGATTGCGAGGCAGATGGTTACGACACATGAATTCCAGAGTTTTTCGACCAATAATCCGCCGCCCCCGGAACTCGCCAGCCTGACACAGTGCCTGGGCGAAGTGGAAATAATCGTCGATGGTGGAAACCAGCCCGCCGCCGCCAGACATAAACTGGGGCTTGCGCCGGAAGGGAGACGTCTCGGGGTCATCCTGCAGCGTGAACTGATCACCAGCCTGGTACTGATAGCATGCAGCGAAGCGCTCAAGCTGATCGTCACGAACATGGAAGCCGGTGTCAGGCATATCCAGGGGCTCAAAGATATGCTCTCGAAGATACTCATCAAACGGCTTATCAGCCAGCAACTGCACCAGATACCCAAGCACATCCGTGCTGACCGAATAGTTCCAGGCTGTGCCCGGGGAAAACTCCAGCGGCAGCTCTGCGAGGTGATCGACCAGGGCTTCCAGCGTCATACTCCGGCTGCCATCCAGCTTAAGCTCACGGTAGGCAGCGTCAACGTTGGTGCGCTGCATAAATCCGTAAGTCAGGCCTGACATATGCGTGAACAGGTCGCGAATTGTCATGGTGCTGGATGCAGGCGTGGTCAGGAAGTTGGGGTAAACACCGCTTTTATAAATCCGCCGGGTTCTCCAGGCAGGAATATACTTGTGTACGGGATCATCCAGTAAAAACCGCCCCTGTTCATAAAGCTGCATCATGGCGATAGATGTGATCGGCTTGGTCATGGAATAGATGCGGAAAACCGTATCCCGGCGGACCGGCTTGTTCCGTTCCACGTCCATCAATCCCTGGGCTTTCACATAGGCAACCTCCCCTCTCCGGGCGACCAGTGTCAGCGCGCCGGGTAACTTCCCCGGCTGGATGTAGCAACGTTCGAGGTGGCTTTCAATGTTTGAAAGATGATCCGTAGACAGGCCAGCAACCTGTGTGTGTTCCGTCATAGAGGGGGCACCTACTTGCGGGTTTTCGGATTTATGCGACCAGCTTACTCTGGCAGGCGCTCGAACTCTGGCACGTTGCCAAAGTCGCCATCCCAGGGTGCTTTACTGGCTGTGAAAATGTGGGCTGTGGGTACCATGGAGATTCCGGTGTCCAAACAGCCCGCCGGAACGACGAGAACACCTTCAAGCGGACTGCTCGGCAATGCTGACCCGCACAACTTACAAAAGCTCCTGTTGTGACGAGTGCCAAAGAGCGTAAAGGAGGTCACAGCACCTTCACCGTACAACCAGGTTAATTTGGCTGACTGCGAAAACAAATTGGCAGCATGCGCAGACCCCGTATCTTTTTGGCAATGTTTGCAATGGCACAGGTAAAAGCTATCGAAGTTACCTTCGATCTCAAATTTCACGGTGCCGCACAGGCAGGAACCAGAATGAACAGTCATCGGTTTTTCTCTATCGCTGTTACCGAATAGCCAGGACATCCTCGATATCAACCGGCCTTGAGAGTACGGATTTATACCAGACAAGATCCTCCTTCAGCATCAAGGGAAGCTCAAGGCCGAGTAAGTGCATGATCTCGCATCGAGAAAAATCGATGTTTAGCGCAACCCAGGTTCTATAACCTCACAATCCATTGGGCCGCCAAATGATGCACGCCACCTCCTTTTGCGCATAATGCTTGGCTTTACGACGTACCGGAGCGCTAACGTAGGTGCGTCCGATAACAGCCATTGGTTAAATTCTTGCATGCGCATGGTCATGCGCATAAGATCAGACTTTGTATTCTATATCTTCTGGGAGGCCCTCATGGCCGAACTCTATAACTCAGCCGCCCCCAAAAAAGCAGCGAACCTCTCAATCAATAGCGACCTTCTGCGTAAAACCCGGGAACTGAACATTAACTTGTCTGCCACCCTGGAACGAGCTCTAAAAGAAGAGCTTTCGAAACACGAAGCCGCACAATGGGTTGAAGAAAATCGCGCTGCGATAAAAAGCTACAACGATTTCGTCGAACAACATGGATGCTTCGGCGACGAATTCAGGGAGTTCTGATGGCACAGTTCGATGTGTACCCCAACCCGAGCAAAATTAGCAAGGCTCACTACCCTTACCTCGTAGATATTCAAAGCAGCCTTCTGGGCGATTTGGCAACTCGCATTGTTATCCCTTTGGGTAAACGTTCTGCCCTCGGTGGCCAAGCCATGCAAGGGCTCACTCCGGAAATCAGCTTCGCCGATCAGGAGCTGCTGCTGTTAACTCCGCAAATTTCGTCTATGCCTGAAAAACATCTCAAGAGCCCTATTGGCTCCCTCTCACATTTCAGAGACCAGATTGTTGGAGCTTTGGACCTGGCTATCACCGGCATTTAACCTTTCAGCTCAGCTGCGGGCAGCCCGCGAAGCGGGTTGGCCGTCGGCTGGAGCGCTTTATAGGGTGGCACGCCAGCTACTTGCGTGGATTCGCTGGCGGAAGTGCTCCGACCTGCTCCTGTAGATCGGTGAGCGGCTGCTGGCTCACCTTGAGGAATCCGTCGCGCGGTCGATCGAGATCGACCACGAGGGTGATAACCGCACCAAGGATGGCGAACGCTACGAAGACGCCACCGATCGGCAGTGAATCAAGTATCTGCTGGAAACTCACCGTCCCTCACGCTTCGGTAGTGGCCAGGTTCGCGAGATGTCGCGCATAGCCGTTGTATCTGGCATAGAGTAGTCCTCTTGTCATGCCGCCCAACGCCCGCCACCACTGGTGACAGAACCGCAGCGAAGCGGAGGTTTTGGCATCCGGTGCATGGCCTTGGTTATGTGCTGCTTCAGGCTGCAACAAGCTTCTTCACGTTGAGCTCTTTGCGATGTTGTTCAGCATGCCAGAGTTCATATTGGGACTGCTGATTCAGCCAGCTTTCTGCCGAAGTGTCGAAAGCAATAGAGAGCCGGATCGCCATTTCGGGACTGATACCGGCCTTGCCATTCAACACGGCACTCAGCGTTTTGCGGCTAACGCCCAATGCCTCTGCCGCCGCCGTGACAGAGAGGCCAAGGGGCTCAATACAAAGCTCTCGCAGTACTTCACCCGGGTGCGGAGGGTTGTGCATTAACATTGACGGTACCTCAGTGATAATCTTCGTAGTTCACAATCTCGGCATCTCCGTCTTCGAACTGGAAGGTCACTCGCCAGTTACCACTGACTGTCACTGACCAGATTCCGGCCCGATTGCCAGAGAGTTCGTGCAAACGAAGACCGGGTAAGTCCATATCTTTGACATTCGCCGCTGCATTCAGTCTACCGAGAATGAGCCGAAGCCTCTTAGCATGAGCGGCCTGAATCCCTGCAGTGCTGCCGGACTTGAAGAATTTTGCCAAGCCCTTGTGTTTGAAGCTTCGAATCATTCCTTGAATGTACCCTGTAACGTATCAGGTGTCAAAGCACATAACGCAGATGGTAGCCGGCGCCGTAGCGCAGCGAAGGGAACCAAAAGCAGTACGCTTTTGGCGTCCGGTTAACCACTTGGTGTACGCCCAGCATGGGCATGAACTAATGGGGTGAAAGTCCCCTGTGGGAAGATCACCGTTCAATGGGTTTTACCCGATTGAACGCGAACCACTAGCGAATGGCAAGGGCCGATCCGCGAGGAGCGGTCTGGAGGAAGCCGCTAGCAAAACTGCGAGCTGATGAACAAGAACATCATATGAGGCGTAGGCTGAAGGCGAGTTGGCACCAGACGACGAAGCCACGTGATCTAACGGCCACCGTAAATGATGCAGCAGTGCAGTGAGAGTGCATGTCCTTATCTGGGGAGATCTGCTCAACGAGCGATCGGTCAATGACCAGTCAGGCTCCTGGTCGATCAAGCCTGGGCGCAGCCGTTGCCATCGGCGGTTGCGAGCGAATGAGATGGACACCGATAGCGCCGATGGGGGTAACCCCACCGGTGATTGAGCAGAAGTCAGCAGCGGCCATAGTAGCCAAACGCCCGTCGTAATGGTCGGGACAGGGTGAAGGGCCTAACACCGGAAACAAAGGAGGAGCCGTGACCTACCTGAACGCACGAATGCCGTCCGGCAGTGACGTGGCTCAGCGTACGGCTACGAAACCAGCCTTTAGCGACGATCTACTCGAATCGGTTCTCAGCAAGGCCAATCTACAGCAGGCCTGGAAGCAGGTTCGAGCCAACAAGGGAGCGGCGGGCGTCGATGGTATGACCATCGGCGATTTCCCCGCCTGGGTAAAGGCCGGCCATTGGAGTGTGGTCGAGCAGTCGATTCGCTCGGGCGATTATCAACCAGCCCCGGTGAGGCGGGTTGAGATCGACAAGCCGGACGGGGGCAAGCGCCAGCTTGGTATCCCGACGGTGATAGACCGGGTGATTCAGCAAGCCATTGCCCAAACCCTGATGCCCATCTTCGACCCGGGATTCTCAGCGGACAGCTACGGCTTCCGTCCGGATCGAAACGCGCACCAGGCGGTGCGACGGGTGCAGAGCATCCTCAAGGAAGGGGGGCGCTTTGCCGTGGATGTGGACCTGTCGAAGTTCTTCGACCGGGTGAATCACGACCTGCTGATGACGCACTTGGGCTATAAAGTTCGGGACAAGCGCCTGTTGGGTCTGATTGCCCGGTATCTGCGAGCTGGGATTATCGATAACCAGCTCTATCTGGAAAATCGGGAAGGTGTACCGCAGGGTGGCCCACTGTCACCTCTGCTGGCCAACATCATGCTCGACCCACTGGATAAAGAACTGGAGCGGCGGGGTCATTGGTTTGCCCGTTACGCGGATGACTTCACCATACTGGTGAACAGCCGCCGTGCGGGTGACCGGGTACTGGCCAGTATCAGCCACTTCCTGGAGCACCGCCTGAAACTGACGGTCAACACGGCCAAGAGCCGGGTAGTCAGAAACAATGACAGCAAGTTCCTGGGGTTCACCTTCAAGGGAGCCCAGATCCATTGGCATCCGGACACGTTGCGTAAGTTCAAGCAGCGCATTCGGACACTGACGAACCGGAACTGGGGCGTGTCGATGCACTACCAGCTCTTCAAAGTCAGCCAGTATCTCCGTGGCTGGATTAACTACTTTGGTATCGCCATCGGCTATCAGCGCTGCTGCGATCTGGATCACTGGATTCGCCGTCGCGTCCGGATGGCCTATTGGCGACAGTGGCGCAAGCCGCGCACCAAAGTCAGGAATCTGATGAAGTTGGGTGTTCATGTGCAGGCCGCTGTGGCGTGTGGCATCACCAGCAAAGGTCCTTGGCGCAGCTCCAAGACGCCGGGTATTCAGCAGGCTCTGTCGAATGACTACCTGAAAGCTGAAGGCCTGGCATCACTGCGTGATGGATGGATCAAGCTTCACCATTCCCGGTGAAACGCCCTGTGCGGAGCCGCATGCAGGGTGTTGTGGGGGCTGGGGGTTAGATACCCCCGGCTACCCGATTAACGGCTATTGGCACCGGCCCACACGTATTTATTGAATATTGCTGGTGCCACTACTGTTACGACCACAGCCGCGATCAACCCAAATGTACCAGACCAATTCTCGGCAAAATCTAGGAGGTGGCAAAGCCACCCACCTGGGTTGTCATAACAATACTGCGGCGCAGACTTTGCCGCCGGAACGGCAAAGGGAAATATGAGCAATGCTCCGATCAGAGTTTGAATCCCGTAGCTGGTACAACCACTGAAAAAGGCGAAACGCTTTGGAGAGCCCAGTCCCTTCCATTTGGCAAAGATATAACCCCATAAGACGGGTAACCAGAACACGGCGGCCAACCCTATGCCTATTGCTATCGAAATGCCGAGGATCTTAATTTCCACTCTATACTTCCATATCTGGGACTAAAGCCGTTAACAGCTAATTATCCAACCCTATCATATAGTTACCTTCATTTCTCATCCTGCATTCCGGAGTTTTGCGAACGGGTTCGTATATTTCCGGGATGCACTCCCAGCTTAGTGCAGTTTCCCTTTTCTGCAGTCACCCTGTGAGAAGGCACTGCGGGCTGGTATCGTCTGCTTCCCAATTTCGTGCGGTACTGGAGATTTGCTGTGAAAAGTTGGTTATTTCTGGGCATTGCCATTGTTGCGGAAGTGGTGGCAACCAGCGGACTGAAGGCCAGTGAAGGGTTCACCAAACTCTGGCCCAGCCTGCTGGTGATTGCTGGCTATGCCGTGGCCTTCTACTTCCTTTCGATCACACTGAAAGAAATCCCGGTGGGCGTGGCCTATGCCATCTGGGCGGGGATGGGCGTTGTATTGGTTGCACTTATCGGCTGGCTGATTTACGGGCAAACTCTGGATGCCGCCAGCGTGATCGGGATGGGGCTGATTATTTCCGGTGTTGTGGTGATCAATGTATTCTCCAAGTCAGTCGCTCACTGATCTGTCGGCATAACCGGAGCCCCCTCAGATGCACGTTCCTTTCTGGCTGACCACCGCCCTGCTCTTCCCGGTACTACTTTACCAGGGCAAACAGGCTCGCCGCACAACGCCCAGGCTACCGGAAGCCGGGGGCTCTCCGTCTGGTCAATATGGTGAAGGTACTCCGGCCAGGCGAGTTCTGGTGATTGGTGAATCCACGGCGGCTGGTGTCGGTGTTGAAACCCACGATCAGGGCCTGGCCAGCCAGTTGGCGAGGCAGATTCACGAGCGCACCGGCCAGACCGTTGCCTGGCACACCTTCGGGGTCAACGGCATTCGGCTTGGGGCGCTGATTCGCGAACTGGAAACCGCCGAATTGCCAGAGGCAGATGTGGTGCTGTTAAGCATGGGGGTGAACGACACCACGGGCTTCACACCCCGTTTTCGTTTCCGCCGGCAATTGCGGGAATTGCGCCAGTTGCTCGCGCCACGATATTCAGTGCCCATGCTGCTTCTCAGCGTGCCGCCCATGCACCTGTTCACGGCGCTGCCTTCGCCGCTTCGGTACGTGGTGGGTTGGCGGGCAAGTCAGCTGGATAACCTCTATATCCGCCTTGCACGGCAGTATCCCCAGGACTTCAGCTACGTGAACTACCCGGTGGTCACCGATCCTGGACTGCTGGCCAGTGATGGCTATCACCCTGGCCAGAAGGGCTACCGGTATATTGCTGAGGCACTGGCAGACAAGGCCATTCCTGAAAAACTTTTCAGTGGAGAAAACCAGTCCAACTGATATATTAATTCCATCCAGCCAAATCCCGTTGTGGTGGTAGTAGGGGGAAGCGTGCAGACAGGAAGCGCGTTTTACTGCTGTCAGCCCAGCCTGCCAATTCCGATCTCCTCTGAGTCAGCCCGAAGGGCGATGGCTTTCTGGCCATAGCGGCCACTACATTATGCCGAACGGCATGTGTCATTGAGGAGTGTTGAAATGAAGACTGCTCTTTGTCTGCTCCAACCCAACCGTTCCATCCTTGCCGCAGCGTGCCTGGGTTTGGCCAGTGTCGCGCTCGCCGCCGATCCAGTCGTTTTCACCGGAGCCACAGTGCCGGTCGGTAATGGCACTGCGCGCGTGGAGGTCATTGTTAACAGGATGAACGAACCTGAATCTGTATCTGTCGTAATGACAAAGGATGCCCTTCAGGGGCTTCCCGAGGTCCAGGGCAACCAGATGGTCTGGGAGTTTGCATTACCCATGCCTGATGCCGGCCCCAAAACGGGATACAATCACGTGCTTCTTGACTGGAACCCTTCCGGGCATATTCCTGATGGGGTCTACACGGTTCCCCACTTCGACGTGCATTTCTACCTGATCAGCAATGGTGAGCGTGAGGCGATTACCTTCCATGGCGAGGGCCGTGAACTGGCCGTGGCAGCACCAGACCCACAACTTGTGCCCGCTGGCTACGTGATACCGCCGGATGCAGCTGTCGACAGGATGGGAATGCACGGCCTGGACCCTGCCGGGCATGAATTCCATGGCCAACCATTCAGCCACAACTTCATCTACGGCTATTACAAGGGCGAACTGATGTTCGTTGAGCCGATGGTATCCCTGGCCTTTCTGGAGTCGCTTCCGGACATGACGTCACCGGTCATAAAGCCGCAGCGGTACAGCTATCCGGCCTGGTACCCGGCAACCTACCGGATCGGATTTGATGCCGGTAAGGGTGAATACTCCATCGCGCTCCAGAACCTGGCCAGGTTTGATTAAGTCTGCCTCAGGGCGCCAGCTTGCGCTTCAGTGCCTTGGAAACCGACAGCGGCAGGTTGGGCAGTGAGCGCAGCATCCACGGCAGTATCCGGCGCTTGACCCCGCTCAGGGATTCCGGGATCACGGCTTCAATGAGGTGGGGTCCCGGCATTCTCTGGGCGTATTCCAGCGCTTTTGCCATTTCCTCGGCGGTGTGAACCCGCACGGCGTGAACGCCCATTCCGTTGGCCATTTCCGCGAAGTTGATCACCGGGCCGCGCAGGTCCAGCTGGGATTTGGCTTTTTCACCGGCATCTTCCGCGCCCACCCGCTCCAGTTCGATGTTGAGCACGGAGTAGGAGGCATTGTTGAAGATGATCGACGTGACGTTCAGCTGTTCCCGGGCCATGGTCCAGAGGGCCTGGATGGTGTACATGGCGGTGCCATCACCAATCAGGGCGATAACCGGCCGGTCCGGGCAGGCCACGGCGGCACCCACGGCATTGGGCAGGCCCTGGCCGATGGCGCCACCGGTGAGGGTGATCATGTCGTGGCGGGGAGCGCCGGCGGTCATGACCGAAAGCATCAGGCTGGAGGTGATGCCCTCGTCCACGATAATGGCGTTCTCGGGCATCAGCTCACCCACCGCTTTGCAGACTTTCTCGGCGGTGAGCTTGCCCCGTGGCCGGCCCGGCCGTTTCGCTGGTTGTAGCTTCGGTTCGGCCTGGCTGGCGCCGACGGCATCGTTGAGTTTGTTCAGGCTGGCCAGGATGTCCTGGTCGGGTGCCACCAGGGTATGTACCTGGCAGGTATCCGGCACCAGGTAGCTCTTCTTGCCGGGATAGGCAAAGAAGGAAACCGGCGCCTTGGCGTCCACCAGAACCAGGTGTTCCACGTCCGTCAGTTGCACCGTGGCCAGCTCGGCCAGGTAGGCCAGGCGCTCGATGTAAGGCAGGCCGGCACCCCGCTCCATACGGGTCGGGAAGGTTTCCGCCAGCAGGGTCGCGCCGCTGTGCGCAGCCAGTTTGGCGGCCGCCAGCATGCTCGGTTCGCGCAGGGAATGGCCGCCCATCAGCAGGGCCGTTTTCTTGCCGGAACGGATGGCCTTTGCAATGGCTTCAACTGTGGCATCGTCTGCCGGCTCGGGTGTCGGCGGTGCCACAGGCGCGTTGGGCACACCGCCCTCACCCCAGGACACATCGGCCGGCAATATCAGTGTGGCAACCTGCCCTGGCGCCGTGCGGGCAGCGGCAATGGCTTCGGCGGCATCCTGACAGAGGGTTTCCGTGCTCTTTGCAGTGCGTACAAACCCCGGGGACACGTTGCGGGCAACGGTCTCGATATCAGACTGCAGCTGGGCATCGTATTTCACGTGGTAGGTGGCATGGTCGCCAACAATATTCAGCACCGGCACCTTGCCCTTGCGGGCGTTGTGAAGGTTGGCCAGGCCGTTACCCAGCCCGCAGCCCAGGTGCAACAGGGTGGCGGCGGGTTTGTCGGCCATGCGGGCGTAGCCATCAGCGGCGCCGGTGGCCACCCCCTCGAACAGGGCAAGAACCGCCCGCATTTTGGGCTCGTCATCCAGGGCGGCCACAAAGTGCATTTCACTGGTGCCGGGGTTGCTGAAGCAGACCTCAACACCGGCATCCACCAGGGTTTTCATCAGGGCTTGTGCGCCGTTTGTCATTGTTGTTCTCCAAGCTTTCCGGGTTCAGGATTTTGTTTAAGTGGTTTGTTCACAGCATTCAGCCTCCGGCCACGATGGAGCGCACCGCTGCCCGGGCCGTCATGATGCAGCCCGGCAGGAAGGTACCTTCCAGGGAGCGCTTGCCGTTGGCACCACCGCCACCAAAGCCTGCGGCCTCCCCCACACAGTAAAGGCCACCAACAGGCTGCCCCTGGGCGTTGAGGACGCGGCTCTGCAGATCGGTTTGCAGGCCACCCAGGCTCTTGCGGGTAATCAGCTGCATTCGGATGGCGATGTAGGGGCCGGCGCCCGGTTTCTGCAGCGGCGCCGGCTTGCAGGTGCGCAGACGATCCGGCTTCCATTCCCGGGCGTGCTGGATCATGCGGATCTGGGGATCGTCATGGAGACTCGTGCCTGCCGCGAAATTGGCATCGAAGGCATCGGCGGTGGCTTTGAGCGTTGCCGGGTTGATGGCGTTGGAACAGGTGAGCGCGTTCATCTTGTCGGCCAGCTTAGTAAGGCTGTCCGCCACCAGGAAATCCCGGCTTTCATGCTGCATCTGTCGCACCAGGGCGTGGTTGCCCAGTAACAGCTCTTTCACAAACTGGGGGAACTGTTTGTCCCGGATGCGGGCGTTGTGCTCCGCGCCGGAGATGGCAAATTCCTTGGCGGCAATGCGCCAGTTCAGCAGGTGCCAGGTCCAGGGCTTTTCCTGTTCCGCTACTCGTTGGCAGAGCCAGTGGGTATCAAAGCCAGTCACCAGGGGTTCCGGGCCAATCCGCTCGCCCCGGTGGTTCAGCCACAGGGCCGATTTACAGGGAATGGTTGAAAGACCATGGCCGTGAAAGTGGGGGTACGGATGCGGGAAGCCGGCCGCGTAGTTCCACATTTCGCCGGCATGGGTGATCCGGCCTCCGAGGGTGTCGGCCACCCAGTGATGCATGCGGCCATCGGCATAGGGGTGGGCACCGTTCAACATGCGGGTGGGTTGCGGACGATCCACCGGCCAGTTGGCCCGGCATTCCTTGTGGCTGCCGTTGATACCGCCGGTAGCCAGAACCACAGCCGAAGCAGCGAGGCGGACTTCCTCACCAGTGGCCTCGTTAATGGCCAGAGCGCCGCTCACTTTTCCCGCTTCGTGGTCCAGTTCGGTGATGCGGTGCTGGTGCAGCAGGGTGAGCTTGCCGCTGGTGTTCGCCCGGTGAAGCGCCGTCATCAGGCACCGGACCAGTTCCCGGGCAGTGCCCCAGACCACATGGTAACGGGGCAAACGGTTGCCATCGCCAAAACGGCCACGCTCAACCCAATTCACCGCCGGCAGGAATTTTATGCCTTCGTTGCTGAGCCAGTCGTAAACATCGGACCGTGAATGCTCCACGTAGTAACGGGCCCATTGCAGGGGCAACTCATCGTCGGGCGCCAGCTTGCCAAAGCTTAGCCAGTCTTCCAGGGCAATCTCCGGTGTGTCCGCAATCTTCATGCGTTTCTGCAGCGGTGTGCCCACCAGCATCATGCCGCCAAAGGCCCATAGAGCCAGGCCTCCCATGCGCTCTTCGGTATCCCGGTCTGCCAGGACCACAGATTTGCCAGCGCGCAGGCCTTCCAGGGCCGCGACAATTCCGGCCAACCCGCCACCGACTACCAGAATATCTGAGGAAATTACCTTGGCCATATCGCATCCGACCTGATCGCAATGAGTTGTCAGCTTTAAAGATATACCGGTACCATGGCTTTAAAATTGACTTTAGAGGCCAACAAAATTGACTTTAGAGGCCACGGTTTCCATTGGCTGGGTCAACACCGTGATCGGCGCTGCAGAGAGGCTGTCGGTAACAGCCGACCAGCTGCTGGCAGAGGCGGATATCGCGCACTCCGCCTGCGAACTGGAACGCTGGCCGATTGATGATATTACCCGGCTCTGGCACGCCGCCGAACGCTGCACCGGTGATCCGGGCTTTGGCCTGAAAGTCGGTGCGGAGTTCTCTCCGATGAGTATCAGCGGCGTCGGGTTCGCGCTGCAGTCCGCCGCCACTCTCCGGGAAGCCATCGTGATGGTGCAGCGTTTCCAGCGGCTGATCTCCGATGGCGGGCGTTTCCAGGTTGTTGCCGGCAACGCGGCCACCTGGCTGGTTTACCACCCCAGGCAGGGACAGCTGGCATTCAGTCCGCATCAGATTGAGGCGGTTCTGGCCTCTGTGGTGGGCTTCGGGAGCTGGGTTACGGGAACCCGGATGCAACCGGCCCGGGTGCAATTCAGCCAACCGCGACTGGGGCCGTTGGCGGGGTATCAGACGGTATTCAACTGCCCGGTAGAATTCGAGCAGGCGTTCAGCGGGGTACTGATCGACAATAGCGTTCTGGACCAGCCCCTGCCCCAGGCCGACCCTCAGCTTGCGCAAGTGCACGAGCGCTACACAACCGCTCGCCTCGCCGCGCTATCCATCAACAGCGCCTCGGTGCCCGAAATACGAAGATGGCTCTCCGCTCGCATCGGCCCGGTTCTGCCCCGCCGGGCAGACGCGGCGGAAGCCCTTGGCATCAGCGAACGCAGCCTGGCCCGGCGACTCCGAGAACAGGGCCAGACATTCGATAGACTTGTTGATGACGTACGCCGCGAAAAGGCCCTGCAGGCGGTTGCCGATTCCACCTCTTCCCTGCCGGAAATCGCCGAAGCACTGGGTTTTGCCGAGGCAAGTACCTTTTACCGCGCATTCCGGCGCTGGACGGGCATGCCTCCGGTGCGGTGGCGCAAGCAGAACACTGTGCTATTTTGATCGGCTGAGCCGTTGCCCACAGCCCCTACCGTGAGGAGGGGAGGCAACCTCCCTTACTCACATCCACCCGCTTCAGCCGACAGACTCCGGACAAATTCCTGTTGAGCAGCAGCGAACCAACAAGTAACCTGCTGATCAGACACCAGAGCCTGAGGCACCATGAAGCCTGACTCCCATCAGCTCCCAGACAATGCCATCGGCGCGACCAGTTCGCAGCCGCCCTCAGACACCCCTGAGCGTGTTGCTGAGCTGATTCATCGTGTGGCTCAGAAAGACCGCCGGTCTTTCGCCCTCCTCTACCGGGCAACTGCTCCGAAACTTCTGGGCACCGTATTGCGTATCCTCAGAGACAGAGAATGGGCAGACGATGTTATCCAGGACAGTTACCTCAAGGTCTGGCAGAAAGCAGAGCAATTTCAGGACGGCAAATCCTCGCCTATCACCTGGCTGGTTTCGATTGCCCGTAACAGTGCGATTGATGAGCTGCGCAAACACCCTGCCGGACGCACCACGAACAGCAATGAGCTGGACGAGATGCCGGGCAGACAGTCAACGGCTCAGGAACAGCTGGAAGACCAGCAGGCGGCAAATAAACTGAATCACTGCATAGACCAATTGGAGAAAGACCGACAGGACATGGTACGCCTGGCCTATCTCAACGGCTGGTCCCGGGAAGATCTGGCAAGCCAGTTCGAGCAGCCGGTCAATACGGTAAAAACCTGGCTGCACCGCGCCCTGAAACAGATCAAAAGGTGCCTGGAATCATGACGGAACGCGACGACCTGGACATGCTGGTTGCAGAGTTCGTTCTGGGCACCTTACCGGCCCAGGAGCGGGAGTATGTTGAAACCCGGCGCCGCGAGGATCCGGAGGTGGAGACCCTGATTCTGCAGTGGGAAGAGCGATTGGGCAGGCTGGCTGAAGAAACCGAGCCCGTGCAGCCCTCGCCAGCGCTGTTCGCAAAAATCGAGAAGGCTCTGGACCGAATCGAATCGACACCCCGCAAGGCTGCCGAAACCTCCAACGTGGTTGCACTGCGCAGTCAGCTGAACCGCTGGCGCTGGAGTACGGCGATTGCTTCGGCGGCTGCCCTGCTGTTGATGGCAGTTCTGGTGTTCCAGCCACAGCCCGCACCTCAAATGCAGTCGTTTGTAGCCGTGTTCCAGCATAACGATCAACAGCCGGCCTTCCTGCTGACGGTGGACCTGAAGGAACAACGGCTTAATATCCGGCCGGTGACCGCCGAGGCAAGACCCGGAAAATCCTATCAGTTGTGGATCAAGGCAGACGAGCTGGGACCAAACCCACGTTCGGTGGGCGTTCTGGGCAACGATTTCAAACTTGATGAGGGAGCCTTGAGAAATTACGACCCCGCCCTTCTCAAGGAAGCCACGTTCGGGATAAGTGTCGAGCCCGAAGGCGGCTCACCCACTGGCCAGCCCACCGGGCCGGCGATTCATGGTTACCTCTACCCCACCGACGACAATAATCAGTAGTCGGGGCCACAAAATATCAACGGGTGCCTGAAACTTTGCGTACCCGCTCCCGTAGCTGCAGTTAAGCCGTCCAATAACAACCCAATGGACGGTAAACACTGAGACTTAGGAGAACGCAATGACCAAGCACGCAAAAACATCCGCACTTCTGGCTGCCCTGGTTTCCGGCGCATTCGCAACCGGCTCGGCACTGGCAGCTGAGCATAAAGCCGGGGTCTGGACCAATGATCAGTCCGTCGCCAACGGCGTTGTATCCGCCAAAAAGGTGGTTGCCGAACAGAATGGCTGGCTGGTGGTTCATCGCACCGACGAATCCATGAAGCCCGGCCCTGTCGTTGCCCATGCACCATTGCGCAAAGGCATGAACATGGATGTCGCGGCTATCCTGACCGAGGAAGTGCAATCCGGTGACATGCTGATGCTGATGGTTCACAGCGAAGACGGCGGCATGAAAACCGGAATTTTCGAATACACCCTGGGCGCCAAGGAAGACGGCCCGATCAAGAAAGATGGCAAGCTGGTGATGCAGACCATTACCGCAAAATAATCGCTGACACTCGGGCTGGCTGCTTGCGTATATGACGAATGCAGCCAGCCCTACTGGGCCTGACGCTTGCTCGCGTACATTGCCGTATCGGCCTTGCTGACCAATAGCCTCGCGGTTTCACCATCTTTCGGGTACATGGCCGAGCCGATACTGCAAGACACGCGAACCGTTTTTCCGCCGAGAACTACCGGTAAGCTCAGCATATCGCGAATCTTGACCATGGCGTTTTCGACAGACTCACGACCATGAACATCGGTGAGCAGCACTGTAAACTCATCGCCGCCCATCCTTGCCACGGTATCTGCCTCACGGGTGCAGTCCCTGAGTCTCTGAGCCATTTCGATCAGCAGTTGATCGCCGGCTTCATGGCCCAGGGTATCGTTAATCTGCTTGAAGTCGTTCACATCGAGGTACAGGAGCGCCAGTCGCCCTTCGTTCCGGCTTGCCGATCGCAGGGCTGTCTCCAGGCGGTCGTAGAACAGGGAACGATTGGTTAACCCGGTAAGCCCGTCGTGATGAGCGAGGAATCGAAGATTTTCTTCTGCACGCTTGCGCTCGACAACCGCAGCAACCTGGGTTGCCACGAACTCCAGTAATGACTTGTCGGCCTCGTCATACGATACGGCCATTGTCGCTCGCTCAATCACCAGGACGCCCAGAACGGACTCGTGGAAAACCAGAGGCACCGCCAGCCAGTTGGCAACCTCTGAGCCGGTTCTAGTGTGCATCCCAAGACCCGGATGCACCGGATCCCTGGCCGCCATGAGCGATTTTCGGGTGTTGATGACATCTTCAAGGGCGGATACCGGGGTCACTTGCCAGTCGATCCAACCGCTGTCCGTGCGCCAGTCTGGCGAGCTGAGCCGACCAGACCGTGACTGATTGAAACCCAGATAAAGATCAGACTCCGGGAAAAGTTCACCAATAATGGAGTGAACACCATCGCACAGATCGCGGAGCGTCTCTGCCTCATGAGCTGCCTCGGAGATCCGGTAAAGCGCGTTGCGAGTCTGGTCGCCCCGCCGTAATGCAGTGACATCGCGAGCCACGGCAATCCGAAGACGATCTTCCTCAGACCAGCGAGCCGACCACAGGATGTGCACGGCATGCCCATCTCTGTGCAGGTAACGATTTTCAAAATCCGTGTGGGTGTGACCACTCATTACCCGGCGGGCTGCGACCAGGGTGCGCTCCTGGTCTTCCGGGTGAATATAGTCAAGCAGTGGCGTTCCGATCATTTCCGCTGACGAGTAACCGAGCAACTGCAGGCAAGCCTCACTGACGAAAACGATCTGGCCGGATTCGTCCACCACGAAGATCGTGTCGAGTATGAGGTTGACCAGCTTGGGGTAGAGAGCATTGAGATCGATCGTCACATTCCATCTCCCTTTACGCCCAACCGGTCCAGATAGAGATGCAGGTCTGCCTCGCTCATATCCACATATTCGAGCACCCTGCCATAGAGCATGGCGGTCGGGACATTACGGCCATTCAGCTCTCGCTGGGTTTCGTGCAGTACGTAAAGAATGATTCTTTCAGTGCGGGTAAGGCCGTCTCTGGCATCAGGGATAACTTCAAGAAGCGCGCGAGAGTGGTCTGAAACAGCCATTATGTACCTGAGAAGATGCGATGGACCAGTACATAGTAGCAGGCTGGCAGCGAAGCCCACAGGGGGCAACGCTGCCTTTTAGTGGCAAATCAGATCTGTTTGTAGACCACCTCGGACAGACGGCTGCGGTTGCCATCGGTGTCCAGGGTTCGGATGGCGAAGTACCAGGTGCCCTCGGTAAGTTCGTCCACAAGCAACTCATCCACAGAGGCATCACCAATCGCGAGGCTCTGGTCCAGGTTTTCAGCGCTGGTGCCATAGACCACTTCGAAGCCTGCGATTTCGCCCATGGCCAGGCTCTCGCCATTCTCGCGGGTCAGCGGCGCGGTCCAGCTCAGCAGTGCCGTATTCGCCGGGACAGTTTCCTCGGGCGTTGTTTCGGTAACTGGCTCGCTGGTTTCCGTGTCTGTACCTGTGTCCGCTACGGTTTCGTCAGTAGTGGTATCAGTTGATGTTTCACCGCCTGAAGTGTCGGGCTCAGTTGTACCGGCAACCTGCTCGTCCGTTGAACCCGTAGACGTATCGGTCGAGGTATCGGTGTTGGTATCGGTTGAGCTATCGGTGGTGCTGCCGGAGTCAGTTCCAGCGGTTTCATCCCCGCCAGTGGTTCCGTCGGTGGTTCCGTCAGTGGTATTACCGGAGTCGACAACAACGGTATCACCCTCTTCATTTACATCGGCAATGGTTTTGAAGCGCTGAACGTTTCGGTACTCTACAACCACCAGTTTCTGGCTGATGACACTTGAATCCACCACATTCTGCAACTCGGAGGATTGCAGCGCAGCGGCGCTGACCAGATCCGCCAATGCTACGTTGGTACCGTCACCTGTGATGCTGATCTGGCCGGTAGCGCTGACCTGTGAGGTCACATCCGCCAGCACGTCAGAAATCGAATCCCATTGGGTGTTGTCGTTCACCAGAGCCAGAAACGCCGCGTTGGCAATTGCCACCTGAATGGCGTCAGCGGTAACTCCGGTCGTTGCATTCAGGTTGGTGAGGTCCGGCGGCGTCAGGCGCAGGGCGCCGGTCGGAAGGCCGAACCAGTTTTCCACGGTGCTGTAGGCATTGGAGATAGCCACCGGAGATAGCCCCTCCGAGCTACGCTCCGCCAGGGTAACCGCCAGGTGAGTCAGCGGAGTGAGGTTAACAGTTTCCATGCGCAGATCGCCTGCGCCCAGCAGACTGAAGTTGCTGTCCAGGGGCATGGTCTGGCCAAAAGCCACTGTCGCTCCGCCAGCCTGATCGCACTGGGGTACGACATCGCAGATCATGCGGGTGCCGCCATCAGCCGTCAGTTCAACTAAAGCCCAGCCTTCGGCCTTGCCGCGAAGCTGCCACTCGTAACTGCCGTCGTCTGCCGTCAACACCGGTTTTGCTGCCTGGCGCTGGGGCGAATAATAGCCGTCTTTATCCGCAATCAGGCGATTGGCAACAACCAATCCCTGCTGGATGACGCCCTTCATCGCTGCGCCAGCAATCTGCACTGTCGGCTCGGTCGTGACCGACGACTGTGCCGAGGTGTTGTCGTCGTCACTGGAAATGTCCAGATTGCAGCCCGAAAGCAGAACGACCGCAGGTAACATCAGCAGTCCTTGCTTCGTAAGTTTTTTGCCGCAATATGACATTGTTTCGCACCAATTATTTGACGAATTTGAGCGAATCTTACAGCGGCAGTTTTCGGTTATATGCGTCGCAGTTCCGGATTTCCCGGAGCAATTGCGTCAGGAAATTGGCGGTTACGGAGAGATACACGTTGTGATGGAAGGTTACAGCCCGGAGCTCGGATTGCGGGAGATAAGGCATTGTTTTAGCGTGTTTTTACGCATCGCGTTTAAATTCCGGCTCAGCGTCATCACCAATAAACACGGCGCCCAATTACAAATTTAAACGTTGGTAAAGTGAGAGCGATTTCACAGTTTTCCGGAGACCGCTCCCTGATAACGGAGATTCACTGACTTTGCGGAAGGTGCAGAGCCACCAAGGGAGTCAAACCCCCAACCTGTCACGCAACGCATAGTACCAGGCCCCCATCGCCGTCAAAGGCACCCGGAACGCGCGGCCACCCGGGAACGGGTAATGGGGCAAACTGGCGAACGCGTCAAACCTCTCCGCCTGACCCTGAATCGCGAGGGCCAATGCCTTGCCAGCCACATGAGTAAAAGTGACGCCATGGCCGGAGCAGCCCTGGGAATAGAACACATTCTCGTGCAAACGGCCGAGCTGGGGCAGGCGTGACAGGGTGAGCAGGAAATTGCCGGTCCAGGCGTAATCAATCTTCACGTTCGCCAGTTGCGGGAAGGTTTTCAGCATATTCGGGCGAATCAGCCGCTCAATGTTGGCCGGATCGCGGGCACCGTAGACCACACCGCCGCCGTAAATCAGCCGTTTATCACCAGACAGCCGGAAGTAGTCCAGCAGGTAGTTGCAGTCTTCGACACAGTTGTCGTTGGGCAGTAACTCTCTGGCAACGGCATCGTCCAACCGCTCGGTGGCAATAATCTGCGAGCCGCATGGCATGGATTTGGCGCCGAGTTCCGGCACCAGGCCGCCGAGATAGGCATTGCCCGCCAGAACAACTGTTTGCGCCCTCGCCTCGCCCATGTCGGTTTTAACGGTTACGGTTTTACCGGGGACGATGCTCGTTACCGTTGAATGCTCGTGAATCACGCCCCCGCGCGACTCCAGTGCCGCGGCCTCGCCCAGGGCCAGATTAAGGGGATGAATGTGGCCGCCGGTGTGATCGATGGATCCACCGACATACCGCTCCGTGCCAACCCGGGAGCGGATAGCGTTCCGATCCAGCAGTTCCAGTTGGTCATAACCGAATCGGCGCCAGAGCGCTTGCTGGTATTCCAGGTGCTTGAGTTGCTTTGAGTTGAGCGCGGCAAAAATACCGCCCTCCTTCAGGTCACAATGAATGCCGTAACTCTTTACCCTCTGGCGAATAATCTGGCTACCTTCGAAGGCCATTTCGGCCAGCAGCTTCAGGTGCTCCTGCGAAGTCTGCCTTTCGATACTGTCCAGATCACGGCTGAAGCTGTTCACGATCTGGCCGCCATTGCGTCCCGATGCACCCCAGCCAACCGTTGCGGCTTCCAGAACCACCACCCTGAAACCGGCTTCTGCCAGGAACAGCGCCGTGGACAGGCCGGTGTAACCGGCACCAACGACACACACGTCCGCCTCGCAGGATCCTCGCAGCGCCGGGCGCACAGGGGCCGGGTTGGCAGAGGCTGCGTAATATGAGGGAACCGGAGGATACTGGATCATTATGTGGCGCCAGAGAGGGTGAAAGAGACGTTCAGGATCCGGCGGGCAACGCGGCGCGCCGAAGAAAGTCTATGCCAGCGCCGGCCGTTCGGAAAGACACGTTCTTATACCTATATCGCGGGCGGCGCCCGCGCGTGAAAGTGCTGCTATGATTGCTCAACTCTACAGCCTGCGAGGCGCCCATGAATCAACCCGTCAGCTCTTCCACCCCAACCAGCCAAGCCGAATGGCAGGCCCTGACCGAACGCCTGTCACTGGAAGGCCGCGCCTACCTGAACGGCGCCTATCAATGGGCTGCCAAAGGAGAGACCTTTCTCTCGGTCAGCCCGATTGACGGGCGTGAGCTGGCCGCCATTGCCAGCTGTGATCAGAGCGATGCCGACCAGGCCGTTATGGCGGCCAGGAACGCCTTTGAGGCAGGCATCTGGAGTCAGCTGGCACCGGCCAAACGCAAGGCGGTACTGCTGCGGTTCGTTGACCTTATCGAAGCCAACGGCGACGAGCTTGCCCTGCTGGAAACCCTGGATATGGGCAAACCCATCAGCCACGCCAGGAACGTGGATGTGCCGGCCACCGCCAGAGCAATCCGCTGGACCGCCGAGGCCATCGACAAGGTCTACGGTGAACTTGCCCCCACGCCTCACAACCAGATTGGCATGATCTCCCGGGAGCCCATGGGTGTTGTGGCTGCCATCGTGCCCTGGAACTTTCCGATGATCATGGCGGCCTGGAAAATCGCCCCGGCCCTGGCCACCGGAAATTCGGTGATTCTCAAACCTTCCGAGAAATCACCCCTGAGCGCTATTCGACTGGCCGCCCTGGCCGAGGAAGCCGGCGTTCCCTCCGGCGTTTTCAACGTGCTGCCGGGCTACGGCCACACGGTGGGCAAAGCCCTGGCCCTGCACATGGATGTGGACTGCCTGGTGTTTACCGGGTCCACGAATGTCGCCAAACAGCTGATGATCTATGCTGGCCAGTCCAACATGAAACGGGTGTGGCTCGAGGCCGGTGGCAAGAGCCCGAACATTGTCTTTGCCGATGCGCCGGACCTGAAAAAAGCCGCCGCCGAGGCAGCCAGCGCCATTGCCTTCAACCAGGGCGAGGTGTGCACCGCCGGCAGTCGCCTGCTGGTTGAGAACAGCATTCGCGCAGAGTTTGTCGGCCTGATTCGCGAGGCCCTGAAAACCTGGCGCCCCGGCCACCCGCTGGACCCGGCAACCACTTGCGGCGCCATTGTGGATCAGGGGCAGCTGGATCGTATTATCGACTACATTGGCATTGGCCAGTCGGAAGGCGCGTGCCTCGTAGAAGGTGGCCAGAGGATTATGGAGGACACCGGCGGCCTGTTCGTTCAGCCCACGGTGTTTGACGGGGTGAATAACCAGATGCGCATTGCCTCCGAGGAAATTTTCGGGCCGGTGCTGTCGGTGATCGGGTTCGATACCGCTGATGAGGCCATCCGCATTGCCAACGATTCCATTTATGGCCTGGCCGCGGCAGTGTGGACCTCCAATATCAATACCGCTCACAAAGTGGCCAAGGCCCTGCGGGCCGGCAGCGTGTGGATCAACCACTATGACGGCGGCGACATGACAGCGCCCTTCGGCGGCTTCAAACAGTCTGGTAACGGCCGCGACAAGTCTGTCCACGCCTTCGACAAGTACACGGAATTGAAAGCGACCTGGCTGGTTCTGGAGTAGAGGCAAAAGAGCCTCTTCGCAACGACAAACGGCGCCTTCGGGGCGCCGTTTTTATCATTCACAAACCGCTATACCGTGTGCAGGTACCAGAGATATTCGAGATCCGAGATGGTCATCTCGAACTCATTCAGTTCATGCTCCTTACAGGCGACGAACACATCCAGAAACTGGCTGCCAAGATAGTCGGCCATCACTTTCGATTGCCCCAGCTCCCGCAAGGCATCCCGCAGGTTATTGACCAATGAGGCTTCGTGCTGTTCGTGGGCATTACCGACGGTGACCGGTGGTGGTTCGATCCTGTTGGAGATGCCGTAGTGAATGCCAGCCAGCACGGCGGCCATCAGGAGATACGGGTTGGCATCGGCACCGGCTACACGGTGCTCAATCCGCAGAGCCTCGGGATCACCGCCCGGCAGACGCAGCGACGCGGTGCGGTTATCCACGCCCCAGGTGGCAGCACTGGGCACGTAGTATTCAGGGCTGAACCGCCGATAGGAGTTGATATTGGGGCAGAACAGCGCCATGGCATCGTTCATGGTCGCCACCAGTCCGCCTACGGCCCAGCGCAGCATGTCGTTAGGCTGCTCGGCGTCGCCGGCGAACACGTTGCGGCCTTCGCCATCCACCAGGCTAACGTGCAGGTGCATGCCGCTGCCAGCCTGGTTGTGATAGGGCTTGGCCATGAACGTGGTGTCCATTTCATGGTCGTAGGCCATGTTCTTGATCAGACGCTTTAGAAGGGTGGCGTGGTCGCAGGCCTGCACCGCATCGTCCACATAGTGCAGGTTGACTTCAAACTGCCCGGGCGCCGACTCGGCCACCAGCGCATCCGCTGGCAGTTCCTGCTCGTGAGCGGCATCCAGCACGTCCGCCAGGAATTCCGCGTATTCGTCCAGATCATCAATGGAATAGGCCTGGGTGCCGGCCGGGCGCTTGCCGGAGATGGGTGACTTGGGTGGCTGAGGGCGACCGGCGAGGTTTTCCTGGTCGATCAGGTAAAACTCCAGCTCAAAGGCCGCCACAGGAGTCAGCCCCAGCTCCTCAAACCGCTTGACGATGTTCTGTAATACCACCCGCGGGTCTGCGAAAAACGGTGTCTCGCGATCCAGCTCATACATGGTCAACAGAAGTTGCGCAGTGGGCCGCTTCTGCCAGGGTTCCATGGTGAGGGTATTCTCGATAGGCAGGCACACCCGGTCTGCCTCGCCGATATCGAGCCCCAGCCCGGTTTCTTCCACCGTGGTGCCCTGAATGTTCAGGGCAAAGATGGACGCCGGCATGGCCACGCCACGCTCGAATACCTTCGCCAGCGCCGAAGGATCCACCCGCTTGCCGCGAACAATGCCATTCATATCCGGGATCAGCAGATCAACAAACTGCAGTTCGGGGTGTGCCTGAAGGAACGAGTCGGCACTCGTAGAACCAGAAGCCATAGGGAAAGCCTTCCACAACGCAAACAGGCCTGGTGCCGAGGAGCCGGCGCAGGGGTTTAAACACTCCTTTATCCCGTTTTCCGGGGTGTTTGGCAAGATAGGCACATACCGTAAACCCCGGTTTCGACACATTTAGCATGACTCAGGCTTCCGATAGGGAAAACCACTGATCCGTTTGATGAATTTTTTTATAGCGCACACCTGATTCTCGTGCTAAATATCGCGCGAACACGGTTAGTTCTAAACCGCCGTTTTCCAGGACAAGCCTTAAAGGAGTCAAAAGGCGGCGACCGGTTCTTTCCGGGACAACAGCCAACTGCGGCCACCCTCAGCAGACCTGCACAACACTGCGTGCGTCCTGCACGTTTTGTATTAATCCCTTTTGAGTGAGGGACATCATCCAATGTTGAAGTTGTGTAAGCCACAGGCGCTGGCCGCCTCTGTTGCGTTGTCTCTGTGTGCCTCCTCCGCGTTTGCCGCTGAGGAAGTGCGTGTCTACAACTGGTCCGATTACATCGCTGAGGACACCCTGGCGAAGTTCACGGAAGAAACCGGCATCAAGGTCATCTACGACGTTTACGACAGTAACGAGATCCTCGAAGCCGCCCTGCTTTCCGGTCGTTCCGGCTACGATCTTGTTGTGCCTTCCAACCACTACGTGGCCAAACAGATTTCTGCCAACGCGTTCGTGGCCCTGGACCACAGCAAACTGTCGAACATGAGCAACCTGAACCCGGACCTGATGGACGATCTGGAAAAGGTTGACCCGGGTAGCCAGTTCGCCCTGCCCTATCTCTGGGGCACCAATGGCTATGGCTATAACGAAGGCCGTATCCAGGAAATCCTGGGTGACAGCGCCCCCACCGATTCATGGGCCCTGGTATTCGATCCTGAAGTCACCGGCAAACTTGCCGCCGGCGGCTGCGGTATTGCCATGCTGGATTCCGGCGAAGAGATGGTGCGTGCGGCCATGGCTTACGTTGGCCTGGACCCGAACAGCAACAACGCCGACGACATCAAAAAAGGCGGTGAGGTGATCAAGGCCATTCGCCCGAACATCACCTACTTCCACTCGTCCCGCTACATTGGCGATCTGGCTAACGGTGACCTGTGTGTGGCTGCCGGCTACTCCGGCGACATCCTGCAGGCCGCTGCCCGTGCCGAGGAAGCCGGGAACGGCAACGTGATCCGCTACACCATTCCCAAAGAGGGTGCGGTGCTGTGGTTCGACATGATGACTATCCCGGCCGGCGCGCCGAACGTGGAGAACGCCCACAAGCTGATGAACTTCCTGATGCGCCCGGAGATCATTGCGGACGTGACCAACTACGTGTGGTACGCCAACCCGAACAAGCCGGCGAACGAGTTTGTTGATCCGGAGATCCTGGGCGACACCAGCATCTACCCCACGGATGACGTGATGAAGAAGCTGTACATCATGGAAGGCCGGCCTCAGGACGCACAGCGTCTGATGACCCGCACCTGGACCAACGTGAAGTCTGGTCGTTAAGGGGTGGAAAACGGCAACAGCACCTCCGCGCAAGCGGAGGTGCTACTCAGCATTCGGGGCATTTCCAAAAGCTTTGATGGCACGTTGGCCGTGGACAATGTGAACCTGGACATCCATAAGGGCGAGATTTTCGCCCTGCTGGGTGGTTCCGGCTCCGGCAAGTCCACCCTGCTGCGCATGCTCGCTGGTTTTGAAGCGCCCAACACCGGCACCATCGTGCTCGACGGCCAGGACGTTACCAGCCTGCCCCCGTTCCTGCGCCCGACCAACATGATGTTCCAGTCCTATGCCCTGTTCCCGCACATGACGGTAGAGCAGAACATTGCCATGGGTCTGAAACAGGACAAGCTGCCCAAGAGCGAAATTCGCGATCGGGTGGCCGCCATGCTGAAGCTGGTCAAGATGGAACCCTATGCCCGGCGCAAGCCCCAGCAATTGTCTGGTGGTCAGCAACAACGCGTTGCCCTGGCCCGCTCTCTGGCCAAACGTCCCAAGCTGTTGTTACTGGACGAACCCATGGGTGCCCTGGATAAGAAGCTGCGCACCGAAATGCAGCTGGAACTGGTGGAGATTCTGGAAAACGTGGGCGCCACCTGCCTGATGGTGACCCATGACCAGGAAGAAGCCATGACCATGGCCAGCCGGATAGCCATCATGGCCCAGGGCAGGATTGCCCAGATCGGCTCGCCGATCGACATCTACGAAAGCCCGAACAGCCGCATGACTGCGGAATTCATAGGCTCGGTGAATATCTTCGAGGCTCATATCCGGGAAGACGAAGCCGACAGCGTTACGCTGACCAGCGACCTGCTGGACGCCCCGGTATTTATCGATCGCGGCGTAACCACTCCGGCGGAAAGCACCGCAACACTGGTGGCCCTGCGTCCGGAGAAGATCTACCTCACCTCTGACAAACCGGACGGCGAGCACAACTGGAGCTGCGGCACGGTGGACAATATTGCCTACCTGGGAGACATCACGTCTTACTACGTGAAACTGGCCAGCGGCAAACGCGTTCAGGCCACCATGGCGAACGTGGAACGCCGTGGCGAGCGGCCAACCTGGGGCGACAGGGTATTCGTATCCTGGGAAGCCTCCAGCCCCATCCTGCTCTGGAACTGAGCCAATGAGACGGAAACTTTTACCCACCCCTCTGACCGAGCGGGTGCGTGCAGTCCTGTTTAATCGCCGGGTGGTGTTCGGTATCCCCTTCCTGTGGCTGCTGCTGTTCTTCCTCCTGCCTTTTGCGCTGGTGCTGAAGATCAGTCTGACCTCGGCGGTGATGGCCATTCCCCCTTACGAACCGGTCTTCCGGTGGGTGGACAACACCCTCTCGGTGGTGGTGAATATCGGGAATTATCTGTTCCTGCTGTCCGACAGCCTCTATATCGCTGCCTATTGGGGGTCGGTGAAAACGGCGTTCCTGGCCACCGTTGTGTGCCTGCTTATTGGCTACCCCATGGCCTACGCCATGGCTCGGGCACCGAAGCACTGGCAACTGGTGCTGCTGTTGATGGTGATGCTGCCGTCCTGGACCTCGTTCCTGATCCGTGTCTACGCGTGGATGGGCATCCTCGGCAACCAGGGGTTGCTGAACAGTTCTCTGATGTGGCTGGGTCTGATTGAACAGCCCCTGAAAATGCTGAACACCAACTTCGCGGTGGTACTGGGCATTGTCTATGCCTATCTGCCGTTCATGGTGCTGCCCATCTACACCAACCTGGTGAAGCTCGACGTGCGGCTGCTGGAGGCAGCATCAGACCTGGGCTGCCGGAGTCTCACGACTTTCTGGGCCATTACCCTGCCACTGTCGAAGGCCGGTATTCTGGCCGGTTCCATGCTGGTGTTTATCCCCGCCGTGGGTGAGTTCGTAATTCCGGAGCTGCTGGGCGGGCCGGATACGCTGATGATCGGCAAGGTGTTGTGGGAGGAGTTCTTCAACAACCGCGACTGGCCGGTGGCGTCGGCCCTGGCGATCGCGATGCTGTTGTTACTGCTGGTGCCCATTGTGCTGTTCCATCGGTTCCAGGCCCGGGAGATGGAAAAGCATGGTTAAGTCCCGTTCCTTCAGTTTCTCGAAAGTGATGCTGGTTCTTGGCCTGCTGTTTCTTTACCTGCCGATGTTCGTGCTGATCGTGTATTCGTTCAATGCGTCCCGGCTGGTGTCGGTGTGGGCCGGTTTCTCGACGCACTGGTACGGCGAGCTGTTCCGGGATGAGCAGATTCTGTCGGCGGTGTGGATGAGCCTGCAGATTGCCTTCTACTCCGCCAGCATGGCGGTGTGTCTGGGGACGCTGTGTGCGTTCGTGATCACCCGGTTCAAGAAGATGCGCGGGCGCACGCTGCTGTCCAGCATGATTACCGCGCCACTGGTTATGCCGGAGGTGATAACGGGCCTGTCGCTGCTGCTGTTGTTCGTGCAGATGGCCCAGACCATCGGCTGGCCGGTGGATCGTGGCATGGCAACCATCTGGATCGCCCACACCACCTTCTGCAGTGCCTATGTGGCGGTAGTGGTGTCGGCCCGGTTGCAGGAAGTGGATCGCTCCATCGAGGAGGCGGCCATGGACCTGGGCTGCACGCCCCTGAAAACCTTCTTCGTGATTACACTGCCAGTGATTGCTCCGGCGCTGGTGTCCGGCTGGCTGCTGGCGTTTACTCTGTCCCTGGATGATCTGGTGATTGCCAGCTTCGTTTCCGGGCCGGGAGCAACAACACTGCCGATGGTGGTGTTTTCGTCTGTGAGAATGGGGGTTTCGCCGAAGATCAACGCGCTGGCCACCCTGATCATCGTGGCGGTATCGCTGATTGCGTTTATTGCCTGGTATCTGATGCGCCGGGCGGAACGCAAACGGCTGCAGACACCGGACGCCTAACGTCCAGAGGCCCCGCTCGCGTCCTCACAGGGCATCGGGAAAGGCAGAGACAAGGTAGTCCACCAGCGCACGGACTTTGGGTGTGACGAACTTGCGGGTGGGATAGACGGCGTAAACGCCAAGCTCGGTGGAGCGATACGCCGGCATCAGCTCCATCAGCCGCCCGGCTTCCAGGTCTTTATGAACCAGAAAGCCGGGCTGCAGCACAATGCCCTGGCCGGCCACGGCAGCACCACAGCAGGTTTCGCCATTATTGGCGTACATCCAGGGCCGCACACGGACGCTGGTAGCGCCATCGGGCCCCTCAAAAGGCCAGTCGTTACCTGTGGTGAAGTTGCTGTAGCCGATAACTCTGTGGCTGGCCAGGTCTGCCGGTTTCGCTGGGGAACCGTGGGTGGCAATGTAATCCGGCGAGGCGCAAGCCATCAGCCGGGTGGAGGTTATCCGTCGGCTGACCAGTGTAGAGCTTTGCAGTGTGGCAATCCGGATGGCCAGATCAAAGCCTTCCTCGACGATGTCCACCAGCCGGTCTGAAAGGTCGATCGACAGCTCCACATCCGGATAGCGGGCGTGAAAGTCTCCCCACAAAGGCGCCAGGTGGCTGATTCCGAAGCTGACCGGCGCGTTCACCCGTAACGTGCCCCGTGCGACATCATTGCGGGAGGTAATTTCCGCTTCTGCCTCCTCAACGCCAGCCAGTAACTCCCTGCATCGGACATAGAACACCTCCCCTTCTCCCGTCAGCGACAGGCGGCGGGTGGTCCGCTGCAACAGCCGAACCCCGAGACGACTTTCAAGTTCGCTGACATAGCGAGAAACAGCGGCCTTGGACATCCCCAGATTCTCCGACGCAGCCACGAAGCTCCCCGCCTCAACCACGGTGCAGAACGTCTGCATCTCCAGCAATCGATCCATTGTTTCTTTTTCCGGAACAGTTAATTCAATAAAGCTACGTTTATCCCGTTTATTGATATCTGTAAAGTACCCACATGCTCACAACACACCCAAGGAGATTCACCATGAACAACGCATTCCTGAACAAATTGATGGCTACTGATGCAGGCTGGGGCGCCCTGGCCCTTCGGATTCCCGTCGGTATCATTTTCGCCGCTCATGGCGCACAGAAACTGTTTGGCTGGTTTGGCGGCTACGGCCTGGATGGTACAGGACAATGGATGGATTCCATCGGGCTGAGCCCAGGCTACCTGATGGCCCTGTTAGCCGGCGGTGCGGAATTCTTTGGTGGTCTGGCTCTGATCATCGGCCTGCTGGTTCGGCCCGCCAGCGCGGTACTGGCATTCGCCATGCTGATCGCCATTTTCAGCGTTCATATCGGCAACGGCCTGTTCATGAGTAACAATGGTTACGAGTTTGGCCTGGCCTTGCTGGCGGTATCCGTATCCCTGATATTCAGTGGAGCAGGCCGGGCATCCATCGACCGCGCAATTGCAGCCCGATAACCACCGCAACGCGGAGGAGCAAATCATGAGTCTGTTTGTTTCCCACGGCGCTCCCACCTTCGCACTGGAGCCGGGCCTCGCTGGCCCGGCCCTGACAGAGCTGGGCAAACGCCTGAACAGGCCCAAGGCGGTACTGGTAGTCTCGCCACACTGGATGACGAGAGAAATACGGGTTGGCGTCTCGGGAACACCTGAGACCATTCACGATTTTCGGGGCTTTCCATCCGAGCTGTACAACCTTCAGTATCCGGCATCCGGTCACCCGGAACTGGCGCGGACTGCTCTGGCGTTGCTGGAGGCAGGAGGCTGGAGCGCCAAAGCAGACGAAACCCGGGGGCTGGATCATGGGGCGTGGGTGCCAATGATGCACCTGTTCCCCGATCATTCGGTTCCGGTATTTCAGGTCTCGATGCCCGCCAACCTTGAACCTGAGTCAGCCTGGCAGCTGGGCCAGACCCTGCAGCCACTCGAGCATGCGGGTGTACTCATCATCGGATCAGGCAGCCTTACCCACAACCTGTACGAAGTTCGCTGGGGTGACCCGAACGCATCCGGGTATGCGAGGGATTTCACCAACTGGGTTCGTGCAAACGTGCAGGCCGGAGACCATCAGCAGCTGATAGCAACGCTGAAGAAAGCCCCACACGCCCTACGCGCGCACCCCACCAGTGAGCACTTCCTGCCTCTTTTGGTAGCTGCCGGTGCGGCCGGTGAACAGCAACCCGGCGTGCTGATTGATGGCGGCATCGAACACGGTGTTCTGGCCATGGATGCCTTTGTTTTTCAGCATCCGGCCTGAACCGGCAGGGAACTACGCTGCCGCTTGGCGGCGGTCCCGGACAGACTGGATCCATTTGTAAAACACAGGGACCAGCAATGTGCCCAGAACGGTGGCGGCAACCATGCCACTGAGAACCGTGATACCGAGGCTAACCCGGCTTGCCGCTCCGGCGCCGCTGGCAAAGACCAACGGTAGTACGCCAAGCACGAACGACAGGGCGGTCATCAACACCGCCCGGAAGCGCAGCACCGCCGCTTTCTGGGCCGCCTCGAAAGTCGAAATACCTGATTGGCGCAACTGCATGGCAAACTCCACAATCAGAATGGCGGTTTTGGTGGAGAGCCCGATCAGCAATACCAGGCCCACCTGGGCGTAGATGTTGTTCGCGAGGCCCACCAGCCAGAGCCCGGCCATGGCGCCGGCAAGGGCCAATGGCACGGCGCCAAGCACTGCTACCGGGAGGGTCCAGCTCTCGTATTGGGCCACCAGGAACAGGTACACGAACACCAGGGCCAACAGGAAGATTACCGCTGCCAGGTTACCCGCCTGTATTTCCTGCAGGCTCTGCCCGGCCCAGCTAAATTCATACCCTTGCGGCAGGCTCTTTGACAGCTCTTCCATGGTCGCGATGGCGTCGCCACTGGCAAAGCCTGCTGCCGCCTCCCCGGAGATGGTTACCGAGCGCTTCAAATTGAAATGCTGGATGCTTGAGGGCCCGAGCACAGGCTTGAGCGAGGCCAGCGTGGTCAGCGGCACCATATCGCCATCCCGGTTGCGGACAAAGTAATGGGACAGATCTTCGGGGCGCTGCCGGAACTCGCCTTCGGCCTGTAGAAGCACCCGATAGTTTTTGCCAAACCGGGTGAAATCATTCACGTAGAGCGAGCCGAGCTGGGTCTGCAAGGTAGAGAAGATATCAGAGAGCTCGATACCCAGGGCCTTGGCCTTGTTCCTCTCAACCTCCAGCAGATATTGCGGAATGTTCGCCCGGTAGGTGCTGTATACCCGGGATAGCTCCTCGCGCTGGTTGGCCTCGTAGATGAGACCATTCATAACCTGCGCCAGTTCCGCAACGTCCCTGCCCTGATTGTCCTGCAAACGGAAATCGAAACCGGACGAGGTTCCCAGACCGGGGATCGGAGGCGGGTTGAAGACCATTACCTGGGCCTCGGGAATTGTCCAGAGCCTGGAATACAGCCTTGGAATCACCGCGCCGAGGCCCAGACTGGCCTCTTCCCTCTCTTCCCAGTCCTTAAGCATGACAATCCCAAGGCCGTTGTTCGTGGCAGCGCCACCCAGTAATGAGAAGCCCGACACCGTAATGAAATCGGTCACTGCCGGATCTTCCAGCACCATGTCGGTGACTTTACCAAGCACGGCTTCGGTTCGCTCCAGGGAAGCAGCATCGGGCAACTGCACATCCACAAACAGGAAGCCCTGGTCCTCCGGCGGCACGAATGCCGAGGGCACTGATTTGAACAGGCCAGCACCGGCAACCAGAATCACCACCAGGGTAAGGCCAACGAGTGCCCCTTTGCGAAGAAGCTGCACCACAAGCTTCGAGTAGCCGCTGGTGGTCCGCGTAATCAGCACCTCGAAAGGCCGGAGCCAGCCAATGGCCTTATCCCCGCCCTTGCCAAGCAGCGCAACGCACAGAGCCGGGCTCAGGGTGAGCGCGTTGATTGAGGAGATGACCACCGCCACCGAAATAGTGACCGAGAACTGCTGGTAGAGCTTGCCGGTGATCCCAGGCATGAAGGCAACAGGCACGAACACGGCCAATAACACCAGCGTGGTGGCAATCACCGGCCCGGTGACTTCCGCCATCGCCTTGGTGACCGCCTCGCGTATAGGCAGTTTCTCCTCGGCAAGGATGCGTTCCACGTTCTCGATAACCACAATGGCGTCGTCCACCACAATGCCAATCGCCAGAACCAGACCGAACAGGGTGATGGTGTTGATGGAATAACCAAGCACCGACATAACCGCAAAGGTGCCAATCAGGGAGACCGGGATGGCAATACTGGGAATCAGCGTGGCCCGCCAGTTCTGAAGGAACAGGAACACCACCAGGATCACCAGGCCGACGGCCTGGAACAGCGTCACGATGACTTCGCTGATGGAGCGGCTGATAAACTCAGTGGTGTCATACAGTACGGTGTGATTCACACCCTTGGGAAAACTGGCGGACGCCTCATCAACCAGTGCTTTTACCCGTTCCGCGACCTCCAGCGCATTGGCATCGGGCAGCTGATAGATTACCAGGAATGCCGTGTCCTGATTGTTCAGTTTCGCGGTGGAGGTATAGGAGCGGGAGCCCAGCTCGATACGTCCCACATCCCTCAGGCGCACAAAGCCGCCATCAGGCCTGGAGCGGAGAATGGTCTGGGCAAACTCTTCGGGGTCTGACAGGCGTTCCCGGGTCTGGATACTGTAAACGAACTGCTGGCCCGCAGGCACTGGCGGCTGGCCGAGTTTGCCGGCCGCGACAATCTGGTTCTGCTCCCGAAGCGCGGCCGCAACCTCGGCAACGGTCACATCCAGTGAGGCCATCCGACGGGGATCCAGCCAGACTCGCATGCTGTAATCTTTCGCGCCCATCACTTCCGCCGAACCCACGCCCGGCACCCGACCAAGGGCTTCGACAAGATTATTAGAGGCGTAGTTGCTGAGGAAGACGCCGTCCAGGTCCGGTCGCTCGGAGGTCAGATTGATACCCATCAGCATGTTGCCAGCCTGCTTGCTGACCACCACGCCCTGTCGCCGGACTTCATCGGGCAAAAACGGTTCCGCCAGGGCAACCCGGTTCTGAACGTTGACCTGGGCGATGTCTGTATCGGTGCCACTCTCAAAGGTGAGCGTGATCTTGGCCGTGCCATCACTGGAGGCAGTGGACTCGATGTAGATCATGCCCTCCACCCCGTTCAGCTGTTGCTCGACCGGCCGGATCACCGCTTCCTCCACTACCTGGGCGCTGGCCCCGGGAAGCGACGCGGTTACCTGGATCTGGGGCGGGGCCATGTCCGGATACATGTTGACCGGAAGAATGCGTAATGCCAGCAGCCCGGCGAGGGTAATCAGTATGGAAATGACAAACGCGAACTTCGGTCGATGGATAAAAACCCGGCTGATCATTGGCTCGCCTCACCCATCTGGATGAGAGCCCCGGTTTGCGGATCAATCTGTTTTTGAACAGCGCTGACCGTGACCCCGGGCCGGACTTTCTGGAGGCCCTCCACAATCACCTGGTCACCGGCTTCGAGCCCTGAATTGACCACCAGCAGCGCTCCCTCCCGAGCGCCAGTCTGGATGAAGTGCTGGGCAACCTGATTCTGGTCATCAACCACCAGAACAAACTTCCCTTCAATGGTCTCCTGGACCGCTACCTGGGGGACAAGCACCTGGGCCTCACCTGACTGCCCCTCAACCCGGAGTGTCACGTATAAGCCCGGCACGAGGACCGCATCGGGATTGGGGAAAACAGCTCGCACCGCAACGGTGCCTGTGCTGGCATCGGTCTGTACGTCGGCGAAATCTACAACACCACTCTGCTCATAGCGCTCGCCATCTGGCAGGGTAAGATAAAGCCCCAGGGATCTGGACAGCGCTTGAGCAGATTCCGCTCCCCTGCGCCGGAAGTTAATGAAATCGGCCTCGTTGATCTGGAATTCCACGTATACAGGGTCCGTCACCAGCACCGAGGTTATCGGCCCGGTTGCAGGACTGACCACGGCACCCACGTCGTAATTCAGGCGGCCGATCCAGCCATCAAAAGGCGCTCGTATCTCGGCATACTCGAGATTGCTGCCCGCCTTCTGAACCGCGGCCTGGGCAGCCTTCAGGCGGCTTTCAGCTGCGCTGAAGCGATCTTTGAGTTTGTCCAGGTCCGCAGCCGATAAAAAGCCCTTTTCCGACACTTCCTCCCCCCGCTGGAGGTTTCGGGCTGCCGAGTCCACTTCGGCGCGGGCGGCGGCCAGTTCAGCATCCGCCTGCTGAAGATCAGCGCTCGCGCGAGTATCCTCAAGCCGGATCAGGAGCTCACCCTGGCTGACTTTCGCGCCCTCGGTGAAAAGGATTTCCCGAATTTCTGCTTCAATGCGCGGCGTAATATCAGCTTTGGCAGAAGCAGCCGTTCTGGCAACGAACTCCCGGGAGGGCCGGATTTCGCTGGCCTCAAGCACCACCACGGAGACGGCGACGGGGTTGGTTTGTTTTTGTTCCTGAGGCTCAGAACAGCCAGTCAGCGTGAGTGCGATCCACACCAGAAGAAGGAGAACTGCCCCTTTTTTCAAACCTGCATTCCATCGTGCAAAAAACGGCATTATTTCATCTCCTTGAATGGATACTCCCCGGTGGGCATAACAAACGCCCGCACTAAGATTAGACAATGCCTTTATGGCAGGCCATTTAACATTCGATTTTTCTCAGCCGGGATAAGCCGGTCCAGTCTTATCCGGTTTCGATAACCATTAGATGACCTGGAAACTTTGCTATATTTGCTTTGAATAGCGCCGGAACTGGATGAAAATAGTTCCACCCTTGGACTCCCCACGAATGGACTTGCCGATGAGACCCCCGATTTACCCTCCCTCTTTGCTCGCAATCATTTTCATTGCTCTTTTTCTTGCGGGATGCGCCTCAGGTCCGGAGGTGAAAAGTATCAGCAAGGCTCCGAATGTTTCTGATGCTCCCAGAAACCTTCTGGTCCTCGCCATTAGTCCGAAAGAAAACAGCAGATCACTTATGGAAGCAGCATTGGTCTCACGGCTGCGCGCCGCCGGCTACGAGGCTGAAGCATATGGTCCAGCACCATCCTTGCCCTGGAAGGATGCAGACGCACTTCGCGAGAAAGTAAAAGAGCGACTGCAGACGCAGACGGCCGACGGTGTTCTAACCGTCTCACTGGTGCGAAAGAACCGGCAGGTTGAGCATGTCCCGAACCAGGTGGTGTTTAACCCTGTCGTAACCAATATTGGTGCGCTGGGGTCCGTCACCTACATGGAAACCATGACAATTCCGGACCGTTACGAGGAATCCACCGAATACATCCTGAGAACAACCTTGTTCGATACGGACTCTGGCAAGGCCATCTGGCAAATGTTTTCCAGCACCATTGATCCGACATCGCTTGAGCGGGCAACCGAGGAGTTTTCTCGGGTTGCTGTGCGCGAGCTTCAAAAATCCTTCAAGGAATGAGCCAACACATGACCATCCACAAGACCGCAAAGTTCTCTGTCGTAATGTTGGGGTTGTCCCTCGCGGGATGTGCTTTTCAGGATACGCTGTCGCTTGGAGTTGACGATCCCTGCGCCTCACTGAAGGGAATCGTTGCTGACTACCCGTCAGGATTCGAGCAATACCGGGGCAGCCCGAACGGTTTCAGATCGGTTACTGTCTACAATGCGAAGGAGCAGTTGATACGGGGACACTGCGAAATCTGGAGCTGGGCGAATAACGACAGCGCCTACGTCTGCTCCAGCAACACCCCCAACGACGAGGTTGCCACCACACGGTACACCAAAGCCGTCGACTGGATGGGCCAATGCCTGGGTGATAGCTGGCCAAGCGAGGAAGGCGAAAGAACTCGGGATGGCGAGAATGCAGGAACGGTAACCCGGTTTCGCTCGTCCGACGCTGGCAAACCGAACATATCGGTTCACAGGGTAGCGTTCCGCGGAGATTCCGCGGTTTATGTCTATGTGGGGACACCCAGTCGGTTAGCCGAGTTCTAGCCGAAGAAACGCAACCAGCTGAACAATGAAAAGGGCCACCCCGAGAGGTGGCCCTTTTCATTTTCGGGGGTGCGGAATGCGTCAGCCCAGATTCTTTTTCACAAACTTCTGGATCTCGCCCACGATACCGCTGCGGAAGGCCAGGACCGTCAGTACAAAGATACCCCCGAGGATTGGATCCACCCAGTCACGCAGGGCACCCTGGGAGAGCTGATACTCGATGTTCACCACGAAGGTGGCGCCAACCACCGGGCCCAGAAGTGTTCCCATACCACCAACCAAAGTCATAAGGATGACTTCGCCCGACATGTGCCAGTGAGCATCGTTCAGGGAGGCCAACTGGAATACGACGGATTTCATGGAACCGGCAAGCCCTGCCAGTGCTGCTGAGATCACGAATGCCAGTACCTTGTAACGATCCACGTTGTAACCTAGGGAAACGGCACGGGGCTCGTTCTGCTTGATGGCCTTCAGCACCTGGCCGTACGGACTGTTGACGATACGCTGTACCAGCAGGTAGCAGGCGATGAACACCACCAGAACGAAGTAGTACATGTTCAGGTTGTCTTCAAGATTGATAAAGCCCAACAGCTCACCACGGGGAATGCCATGCATACCGTCTTCACCACCGGTGAACTCAGACTGGACGAAGAAGAAGAACACAAGCTGCGCAAGCGCGAGGGTCACCATCGCGAAATAGATGCCCTGGCGACGAATCGACAGCAACGCAAAGCCCGTGCCCAGCAGAGTGGCCGCAAGCGTGCCCGCGATGATACCCATCTCTGTGGTGAGCCCGCTGTAATTACTGAGCAGATAACCGGTGGTGTAACCACCCGTGGCCAGGAAGGCCGCATGGCCAAAGGACAGCAGGCCGGTGAACCCGAACAGAAGGTTGAACGCCACCGCAAACAGCGCGAAGCACAGGATCTTCATCAGGAAGACCGGATAGATCATGAAAGGTGCGGCAAGCAGGATGAGCAGCAGCACGCCGTTCAGCATCATCTTTTTACGATCCTGAGCGGCCTGTTCCTCAACGATAGCCTTGTGAATGTCGGCGGAATTGACTGGCTGATTCATGTTTATGCCTCCTTACCGAACAAGCCACTGGGCCGGAACATAAGAACCAGAACCATGACCAGGAAGATGACCGCCGAGGATGCCGGCGGGTAGAAGGTTTTGGTAAGCCCTTCAATAACGCCCATCAGAATACCCGTGATAATGGCACCGCCGATGGAGCCCATGCCGCCGATGACCACCACGGCGAATACCGTAATCAGTGTGGCTGACCCCATGACCGGAGTCACCGAATAAATGGGCGCGGCCAGAACACCGGCGAAGGCGGCCAGCGCCACACCAAACCCGTAAGTGAGGCTGATCAACAACGGTACGTTGATGCCAAAACCCTGCATCAACTGGGAATCTTCAGTACCGGCCCGCAGGTAGGCTCCCAGCTTGGTTTTCTCAATCACGAACCAGGTTCCAAAGCAGACGACCAGTGCCGCTACGATAACCCACGCACGGTAGTAGGGCATGAACATGAAGCCGAGGTTTACGCCGCCCTTGAACATGTCCGGCATGGCGTAGCGAAGGCCTGAAACCCCAAACCAATTTACCAGTACACCTGAAATGATCAGCGCGATACCGAATGTCAGCAGCAGGCTATAGATGTGATCCTGCCCCGCGATGCGACGCAGTAAAAAATATTCAATGGCGACACCAAAGGCACCGACCAGAAGAGGTGCCAACAATAAGGCGACCCAGTAGTTCACGCCCAGATAATCGAACATCAGGACGGTGGTCATGGCGCCGAGCATATACATGGCACCATGGGCGAAGTTGATGATCTTCAGCAGACCGAAGATGACCGCGAGCCCAAGGCTCAGCAGGGCGTAAAAGGCGCCGTTGATTATTCCGATCAGGAGCTGGCCGGATAGCACAGCTAAAGGGACGCCGAAAATCATGGACATTGGGCTAACTCCAGAAGCAGCACAGGGATTGTTTTTTGGCTTTGTTTTTTTCCGTTGTCATGGGTTCGCCCTGCCCTGTTGCAGGACGAACCCAAAACGGTCGCTTTTAGTTATTGACCAGCTTGCACTTGCTCTCGGAGAGCGGACGGTAGGACTCTTCGGCCGGGATGGTCCGCAGAATCTTGTACAGATCCCACTCGTTCTTGGACTCGGCCGGGGTCTTCACTTCCGCCAGGTACATATCATGCACCATGCGGCCGTCAACACGGATCTTGCCGTTCTTGGCAAACATGTCGTTGATCGGAGTGTCCATCATCTGCTTGCGCACAGTCTGGGCATCGTCAGATCCGGTGGCGTCAACGGCATTCAGGTACTGCATGGTGCTGGAGTAGATACCTGCGTGAACCATGGTCGGGCGTACGCCGGTTTCTTCCATGAAGCGATCAGACCACTCACGGGTCTCATCGTTCATGTCCCAGTACCAGCCTGTGGTGAGCTGGATGCCCTGGGCAGTCTGCGCACCGAGCGCATGAACGTCCGTCAGGAACAGCAGCAGTGCCGCCAGAGTCTGGCCAGACTGGGTTACACCGAATTCACTGGCGGTGGTGATGGCGTTGGTGGTGTCAGCGCCGGCATTCGCCAGACCGATGACATCAGCGCCGGAAGCCTGAGCCTGAAGAATGAACGATGAGAAATCCTGGGTCGGGAACGGGTGGCGAACAGTACCCACAATTTCACCGCCGTTGGCTTCAACAACGCGTGTTACATCACCTTCCAGTGCGTGACCGAACGCATAGTCCGCAGTCAGCATGTACCAGGTTTTGCCACCTTCTTTAACAACCGCGCTGGCAGTGCCGTTGGCCAGCGGGTAGGTGTCGTAAACATAGTGGATGTGGTTGGGAGTACAGTGCTCGTTCGTGATGCTGGAAGCGGCTGAGCCGGAGATGATACCGAGGCGATCGTTTTCTTCCAGGATCTTGCTCACGGCGATGGAAACAGAGGAGGCCACCATACCGGCTACGAGGTCTACGTCCTCGTTTTCAACCCAGCGACGGACTGTGCTGGATGAGGTATCCGGGCTGTTACGGTCATCGGCACTGACCACTTCAATCTTGGCGCCGTTTACCTGGCCGCCGAAATCGGCAATCGCCATTTCCAGGGCCTTCAGGCCGTTAGGTCCAGCGAGGTCACGGTAGGTGCCGGACATGTCCGCCAGATAACCGATCTTGACCGTGTCGTTGGAAATGGCCGCCTGGGCTCCGCTTGCCATCATGGCTGATGCAACGGCTGATGTCAGAAGCTTTTTCATCATTGTCATTGTTGTATCTCCGCTACTGTCTTGCGTTGGTTCGGGTTGTTGTTGCTTTTCTTGCTCTCGTCCTATCCGGGATCAGACCCCCAAATAGCTATCCAGCACCGACTGCTTGGCACTCAGTTCGTTGGCGCTGACTTCTTCCACAATCTGACCGTGCTCAACAACGTAATGACGGTCGGCTAACGGTGCTGCGAAGTGGAAATTCTGTTCAACCAGGACAATGGTCAGGCCCTTGTTTTTAAGGGCAATCAGGACCTCTCCCAGCTTTTCTACAATAACCGGCGCCAGGCCCTCGGTGATCTCGTCCAGCAGCAGCATATTGGCGCCTGTGCGCAGAATACGCGCCATGGCCAGCATCTGCTGCTCGCCACCGGACAGCTTGGTGCCCTGGCTGAAGCGTCGCTCATAGAGGTTGGGGAACATGTTGTAGATTTCTTCCAGACTCATACCGCCGCTACGCACGACGGGCGGTAGCGTCAGGTTCTCCTGGACACTCAGTGAGGAAAAAATGCCCCGATGTTCGGGGCAATACCCGACACCCAACCTGGCAATATGGTGAGGCGCACAGGACATGGTCTCCTCACCGTTAATCATTATGGATCCGGTTCGCCGGCCAACCATGTTCATGATGGCTTTGAGCGTTGTGCTGCGGCCCGCACCATTCCGGCCCAACAAAGTCACCAATTCCCCGCGGTTCACCACCATGTCGATGCCGTGGAGGATGTGGGATTCGCCGTAAAAGGCATGCAATCCGGACAAACGGAGCTGTTCGTACTCGCGATCGGATTTCGTGGTCATTGCGCTGCCTCCGCCTGATCACTGTCGGCGGTGGTGCCGCGCTCTCCGCTACCATCACTACCCATATAAACCTCGCGAACCCGTGGATCGCCGGAAACCGCTGCGTAATCGCCTTCGGTCAGAACGGCACCCTGGGCCAGCACAGTGATGCGATCACACAACTTGCTGACCACACTGAGGTTGTGCTCAACCATCAGCACAGTTCGTCCCTCCGCAGCCTTGCGCACCAGCTCCACAACGCGATCAACGTCTTCCGAACCCATGCCCTGGGTCGGCTCGTCGAGCAACAGCAGTTGCGGCTCCATGGCAAGCGTGGTCGCCAGTTCCAGCGCCCGTTTGCGCCCGTAAGCCAATTCTACGGTGGTGGTGTTGGCGAATTCAGCCAGGCCCACGGCATCCAGAAGCTCCATGCAACGCTGGTTGAGCTTGTGCAGGGAATTACCGGATTTCCAGAAACTGAAGGAGGTACCCTCAAAGGTCTGTAAGGCGACCCGGATGTTCTCCAGCGCGGTCATGTGCGGGAATACGGCTGAGATCTGAAACGAGCGTACAATGCCCTGGCGGGCGATGGCGGCGGACTTCATGGTAGTGATGTCCTGACCCTTGAACAGGATCTGGCCCCGGGTCGGGATCAAGAATTTGGTGAGCAGATTGAAGACCGTAGTCTTGCCGGCACCGTTAGGGCCGATCAGGGCGTGAATATGGCCTTTCTCAACCTTCAGGTTCACGTCGTCGACCGCAACAAAGCCCTTGAATTCTTTGACAAGGTTACGGGTCTCCAGAACGTACTGTTCACTCATGAGCCAATCTACCTTTGTTATTGTTGTGCGTTTTATCTGACTACCAGATTAGATTGACGTATACGTAAACGTCAACACTTAATTGCAGTTTTTAAGTACACTCTCGCTACGCAAAAAGTCGTATAGAAGGTCTACTACCTGGTCCTGCTTTTCCAGGTGTGGAGAGTGCCCGGCGTCTTCGAGAAAGACCCCGCGGGCATTTTCCCCGATACCTGCAACAATATCCGTTACCTGCTCAGGTACTCCGTATTCATCGTTCTCCCCCTGAATGATGATAGCCGGACATTCGATTGCCGCCAGCCACCGACTGAAATCCATGGCTGATTGGAACCCTTCGTCCCGCCAGACTGTCTGCCAGGCGTTGAATAGGTCGTCAGTCCGGTTGCCGTGATAGCGGACCAGACGATCCCGTATATCCGTCTCCCGATAGCGAACGGCCATCTCCTCTATACCAGCGAGGGTGAGGTGATCCGCATAGATGTGTGCGGCCATGGTTACCAGCGACTTCACACGGCCACCCAGGGTGCCAGCGGCCACAAGGGCAATGGAACCTCCGTCGCTATGCCCTACCAGCACAACATCCCTGATCTCGAGCTTGTCCAGCAATCGGGGCAACCACCGATGGCCTGCAACCTCAAGGTAATCGTAAGGGCGAGGAAGTTCTTCGTCAGAAGAGTGGCCGTAGCCCTGCCGATTGTAGATCAGCGCATCGCAGCCAGTGGCTTTCGCCATTCTTTCCGGGAACTTTCGCCACAGCGCGATGCTGCCAAGGGATTCATGGAGAAAAACCAGCACCGGCCCTTTCGGTTCCGCGTGCTGGATCCGCCTCACTTCCAGCTCAACACCATCGCCTACCGGCACCATCATGTCACGAATCTGCATGGACTTACCGGTTTGGAGGAATTGAGTAGGTCATGGTGGAGTGGGCCACCGGCTCTTCCGCGCCTTCAGAGTAGACAAACACCTCACCCACACCCATGGTGCGGCCCACTTTCAGCATGGTCGCCCGGGCCCAGATGGGCTGATGGGCCACCGGCTTGCGGAGGAAGTTGATATTGAGGTTGGTGGTCACTGCCAGCGGCACCAGACCGATCTTGCTCAACAGCGCGGCATACAGGGTAACGTCTGCCAACCCCATCATAGCTGGCCCGGATACGGTTCCTCCGGGCCTGAGATGCGCCTCATCCACTTCCAGTTTCATTTCTGCCCAGCCATCCCCGAGCTTCTGCAGGGTGCCGTAGGCTTCCCCCTGCGGAAACTGTTCATCAAGGAAGGCCTGCAGCTCTTCAAACGTAATGATCATGCGCCGATTTCTTCCTTGGCCTGATTACGCAGAACGAACCGCTGGATTTTTCCACTGGGTGTCTTGGGCAACTCATCAACAAACTCGATTTCCCGCGGGAAGGCGTGGGTAGAGAGCCTGCGACGCACCAGTTCCTGAAGTTCGTCTTTCAGGGCCTGCTCGTCTCCAAGAGCATAATCGCCCTTGATCACCACATAAGCCTTGATGATGGAACCGCGCTTTTCATCCGGCTTGCCGACAACACCCGATTCCGCCACAGCGGCGTGCTCGAGGAGCGTGCTTTCGACATCCGCTGGCCCCACGCGGTAGCCGGCCGTGGTGATAATGTCATCATCCCGGCCACTGAAGGAGAAGTTGCCATTGCCGTGGTTGATAACCATGTCGCCGGTGAGGTAGTAGCCGTTAACGAACGGGTCTTTTTCACCCCAGGTGTAACCGTCAAAGTGGAACAGCGGTGAGGCCTTCACATCGACAGCCAACTGACCAACTTCGCCCTCGCCCACTTCTTCGTTTTTCTCGTTCAGCGCGACAACCTTGTGGCCCGGGGAGGCATAGCCCATGGAACCCTCACGTACCGGATGCGCAAGGCCGTGGAAGTTGCAGCAGGTCATGCCGGTCTCGGTCTGGCCGTAGTGGTCTTTCACCGGGCAGAAGTGACGGTTGCGAATCCAGTTCACCACTTCCGGGTTCAGAGGCTCGCCGGCACTGCTGGCAACGCGCAAGCCCAGGTTCTCGCCTTCCGGCAGCACGTGATCGTTGGCCTTCAGCAGGCGGTACGCCGTGGGCGCTGCTGCCAGGTTGGTGATCTTGTATTTCCGGATCATGTCGTAGGTGGATTCCGGGGTAAATCCGCCCGGATTGAAGTGTGTCGCATGGCCCATCAGAAGAGGCCCAACCACGGCATAGTAAAGCCCGTAAGCCCAACCGGGATCGGCTACGTTCCAGAACTTGTCGCCGTCCTGCAGATCGATGGCGTACTTCATGTAGACATAGAACGCCAGCAGCGCCTTGGCGGGAACGGCAACGCCCTTGGATTTACCCACGGTTCCGGAGGTGAACATCTGGAGGAACGGATCGTCGCCCTTGATCATGACAGGCTCAAACTCACTGGACTGAGCCGCGAGGGTTTCCTGGAAATCAGGGATGTCTGCACCAATCTCACTGGCGTTGACACCAACCACCGGCGGGCAGACTTTGACATCGTTCAGCTTGGGATAGTTCTCAGGGTTGGTCACCACCAGCTTGGTACTGGCCCGCTCAAAACGGTATTCGATCGCACCGGAACCAAAGGCAGTAAACAGCGGCTGATACACGGCACCGGCACGGAGGGTACCGGCAATAACTATCAGCAGCTCCGGAGTGCGCGGCAGGAGTGCAGCCACCCGGTCGCCCTTGCCGATACCCTGGGATTTCAGATAATGGGCGAACCGTGCAGAGGCCTCTTTCAATTCAGCGAAAGTCAGACTGCCATCACCGCCATCCTCTGTTTCGTAGTAAAGGGCAACCCGACTTGGGTCATCCGCCCATTTGTCGCAGATTTCGTGGCACACGTTGAGCCCGCTATCCAGACGTCCATCCAGGATGTCCGCTTCCAGAGCAGCAGGATCGAAGTTGTTGTAAACGTCGGTATATTCCGGAAGGCTCATTCTCAACTCCTGTTGTTTTTATCATCGAAAGCACGGGTCAAGGTTTAGCACAGGCTTCACTTTACGTAAAGGTAAACTTTAGACGAAAAAGGAAGAAATCTGCCTGGTTTTATGAGGTGGAAAACCGGGCGCAGCGGCATGTCGCGCCCGGGAAAGAGATCCGGAAAGGACCTCAGGATTGAGAGGTAATTTTTCCGGTATGGCGGCTGGACAGAATGTGGTGGAGGGATCCGCACTCAACCATGGGATCATCGCAGTTGACCACAATGTCGGAGCGGGCGATGACATAACCCTTGCCGGTGATGCTGTTCTTGATCACCTGGTACTCGCCCTCTTCCTCGACGGAGGTAAATTCCCCGATAAAACCGGTCTCTCTCAGGGAAACGGTTTCGAGCTTGTCGCCCGGCTTTATGCTGCCTTCGTAGTTCATCAGCGCCAGGCGCGCGGAGGTGCCGGTGCCCGTTGTGCTCCGGCAGATCACACCGGGATGCACATAGGTTGCGGACCGTGACCGGTAATAGCCCTCTGCCACATGCTCCACCGGCCCCATGAAGTGGAGGAACGGCAACGGCCCCACATCGCCAAGGGTGTAATGGGAGAAGCCCCGCTCGGCCTGGATGGCCTCAACGATGGCGTGGGCGGTTTCCGACAGCTTGCGCTCTTCGTCCAGGGTCAGATCAAAGCCCAGACTGGACGCGTCCACCAACGCATAAAAGCCGCCACTGTAGGCAACACTGTAGGTAATCTCACCCAGTGAGGGCACGTCGATGGTGGCCTTGTAGGTGTGGATATAGCTGGGCAACCCCTCACAGGTGATGGCTTCCACCACGCCGTCGTGCACCGTCGCCTCAATTTGAACCAGGCCAGCGGGAGACTCCAGGAGAAAGTTCTGTTTGCCTTCCTGTTTCGGCACGATGCCCGATTCCAGCACTGCAGTGGCCGTACAGATGGTATTGGAGCCTGAGTATATGGGGTAACCCATAACTTCCATGATGATATAACCGGCCGCGGCGCGCGGATCCGTTGGCGGCACCAGCAAATCCACAGACATTTCCGGCACACCGTATGGTTCTTCCAACAAAAGCCGGCGCAGGCCATCGGCGTCATCCCGCAGGTACTCCATCTGTGCCCGAACCGTATCGCCGGGCAACAGATCAATCCCGCCGGTCACGATCCGGCTGACATCACCGCCGGCGTGGGTATCCATCAACTGAATGGTCAGTTCCGGTTTCATCAGGCGCTCTCCAGTGACCAGGGTTGGCCGTGTTCTTCCCATTGTGAGTCGGGAACGATCACGATCTTGCCGAGATAATTGCTACCCCGGTTCACAAAATACTCTTCTGCCCGATGCAGATCGGAGAGTTTGAAGGCACCGTGCAGAACCGGTTTCAGCTGCCCTCCGCGGATCCAGGCCATCAGTTGTTCCGCCTCTTCCCGGGTGCCATGAGATACCCCGAAAATCTGCACCTGGTAGAGGTAGATCCGGGTCCACAGAATTTCGCTGATATTGCCGCCGCTGGCGCCGGCAATACTGAGTCGCGGGTAGGTGCTGCGGGCGTTCATATCAAAGATCATGGTGTCGATGAACACATCGGTCATCTCACCGCCGACCAGGTCCATGACCGCATCGATGGGTTTGCCACCGGTTTCCGCTTTCACACGATCCACAAAGCTGTCCATATCAGACCGATCCAGCACGGCCTCGGCACCCAGCTCAAGCAGAGCCGACGCCTTGTCCTGTTTGCTGAGAGCGTAGGGAATGGCCCCCATGATCCGGCAAAGCTGGATCAGGGCCGTGCCGACACCGCCACTGGCACCGGTAACCAGCACCCGCTCGCCGGCGCTGATGTTGGCCGAGGTAAGCATGTGCATGGCAGTCTGATAGGAACACATCCCCATGGACGCGACTTCGGCATCGGCCAACTCGGGGTTGGGTATGTGATGGAACTGGTCTGACAGGAGCGCTACATATTCGGCGTAGCCGCCATCGGCACCGTGCCCGAAGTAATCGGGGGTGAGGTTGATGTCCCGCCGGTCATTGGCGTAAATGTTGAAATCCAGCAGTCCCCGCTCGCCGATACGAGACTCGTCCACACCGTCACCAACGGCCACAACACGGCCGGCGATATCCGCACCCTGAATTCTGGGAAAAACCAGCGTGGGCTTTCCGCCCATCTGAAAGGATGTCATTTCGCCTTTTTTGGTAGGATACAGCCCTTCCCGCGCTTTGCGGTCGGTGTTGTTCTTCGCCGTAGCCGTCACCTGGACAAGCACCTCTCCTGGCCCTGGGGCAGGAACAGGCACATCCTGATACTCCAGTTTATCGACATCACCGTGACCGGTCAGAACCATGGCTTTCATGGTGTTCGGGATCATGGGCTGACGATCCTCCCTGTTTGCTGAATCTCGGGTATCCAGAGAGGATAGGTGAGTTTCCGGGGTGTGTCAGGGCTTGTTACGGGTATCCATTACCCCGCTACCGGGCGATGACCTTGTAGACCGGCCGTAACTTGGGGATCTGCTTGAGCACCACCTGAATGACCGTCATCAGGGGCACTGCCAGAAGCACACCCACTGGTCCCCAGAGCCAGCCCCAGAAGAAAATCGAGACAAAGATAATCACCGGATTGATCGCCATCCGAAAGCCGTGAATCCAGGGTTCGATGAAAAAACCGACCAGCGTGGTCAAACCGAGGAATCCCAGCGGCGCAATGGCCATCATCCAGAACTCATCAAGGCTGATGGCGGAGACAATCGTAAGCATGGAGATAGAGAGAATAACCCCCAGATAGGGGATAAACCGGGCTAGCCCAGCGACCAGCCCCCACACAGCCGGATCCGGCAGCCCGACCGCCCAGCAGATCAGGCCGGTTGTGGTGCCCACCGCCAGGTTACTCAGGCTGAGAACACCCAGGTATTGGGCAATCTGATGCTGGGAATCGTGGGTAATCCGAAGTACCGTTTTCCGCTGATCAATGGGCAACTGACGGACAAAATTCTTGATCAGACGATCACCGCTGACCAGCAGAAAATAGGTCAATGCCAGTGCCAGCGCCAAGCCGGCGATCGCATTTCGGGCCTTGGCCATTAATTGGCTGCGCCAGGAGTCCGTTTGCAGAACAACCGCCGTTGGCTGCTGTTGTTCCGACTCTGAAAGCTCCTCCACGGACTTTTCAACCTGCTCCGCGGATTCTGTGACTTTCGCGATCTGACGGCTGATTTCACTCTCGCCAACGAGCAAGCGCGAAATGCCCTGAGGCACCTCTTCCGCCCACTTCAACGCCGGGGTTGCCACCGCCAGAGTTATGCCGACGATTCCCGCCAGCACCAACAGCACGAAAATCAGAGAACTGATCATCCGGGGAATCCGCCATTTTACGTAGGCTCTTTTGACCAGAGGCGAAAGCAGCAGACTGGTCATGACGGCAAGAATGATGGGCAGAACAATCTGATGAGCCACGTACAGGGTGTACAGGATCCCCAGGCCGAACAGCCCGTAGATCGGCGTGGCGAGATCCGATGAAATCAGCGGGCGCTTGCTCTCGCCCGCCGGTTCGTTGTTTGTGGGTTGGCCGTTCATGATGAACCCTGCATACCGTGAAATAAACTGGCCCGGAAGAATCCAGGCCAGTGTTTATGGCAGTCAGTCTACCTTCACCAATGCACGGGCGCATCCGGGGGAGGGTTACGTGGGGTTCACCTGAAACAAAAACCGAAGTTTCGAAAACGAAATGTAAGCTCGGCACTTCGATTTTTTTTTGACGGATTCTTGCCATTACCTAGTTTATCGGCTCAGGATGATTGACGACGCAGCGGAAGCCGTTGCCGCTAGCGGAAACAGGCACACCGTATCGCGCAAACACAGTAGCATTGCCACCTACGTGGTCGCCGTGGCCAGCCCAATCTCTTACAGTTTTCTCCGGACTTTCTGGATTAATTGCTTTCAGGGGACCTTGGGGATTAGTTCGCGGCGCATGCTGGTAATAGTCTTTCTGAAACCAGTCCTGAGTCCATTCAGCGACATTCCCGGTCATGTCGTAGAGGCCCAGAGAATTTGGGGGATAACTGCCAACTGGTCGGCGCTCAAATTTAAGCGAAGAATGGATCAAAGTGTTGCCGGAGGGACGAATCGATGTGTCGACATATTCCGTAGGGCGCTTTAAATACGGGTCGTTTTCGACTTGTCCTGAGTTCGTCGCATAGGCTACCCGGCGCCCCCGGCTTCTCGCACCATACTCCCATTGCGCCTCAGTCGGCAGCGCAAAAGGCAACCCCGTCTCCTGAGCTAACCAAGCACAATAGCCTTCGGCCTCTCCATAATTGGGCACTCTGGCAGGCTTGTTTCGGAAGTAAGGTGACAAAAGATCGTCAGTTGGCGAGTTAACATATCGGTGTTTGAATGGGGATTCTTCATATTGAGAAAGCCGCCCCGTAGCTTCGTAATACACCCGCATTTGGCCCCAAGTAGTTTCGTAGCGTGAGATTGAATAGCTATCGACCTTTACCTCAATTGCCGGGCGACTATGATCTACTAAAGTCACGTAGGCAGAACCATCGGGCCGACCCACGTCTCCGAGCTCAAATTCACCGCCTTCAACAAAAACCTGATTCTCGATAGCATTTTCCACAACGCGAGATACAGAGCTATCGCCATCAGTACCACCAAGACCACCACATGCGACCAAAAAAGTCGGCATTATCGTCAGGCCAATCACCCTCAACCGTTCAATTCTCAACATCTACTAGGTTTCCTTAACCAATCCTACAAATACGACAAACACTAAAAGGATCCATTCTTACCGGCCTGTCAGCGACGGCTACCTGGTACTTCAAGCCACGAATGAAGAGATACTGATCCGATTTATTCTTGCCTATGAAGTCAAACAGCCGGTCGAAGTTATTCTCGAACTTATCCAGCCGGGCAAAGCCTTGCGGATTCATTCGTAACACCGTTTCCTCGAAATCACGCCATCCCTGAAACGAATTCAGAATCAAATTCACGGCTTGGATTTTAATATCGTCATCACTTCAGATATCGGGCGTTAGCCACCAGTCGGGACGTCTAATTGGCTGCCAGTCAACTTGACTAGTATAGGCACTTCGCTTATTGCAAGGGCTTCCTGCCCTTTCTTTAATTTATAGGCTTGGGATGATTGACGACGCAGCGGAAGCCCTGATTGGGCGAATTAACACTGACAGCTCGCCGGGCATAGACTGTCGCCAAGCCACCACTGTGGTCCCCATACCCAGCGATATCACGAACACTCTTCTTTAAACTATCAGAACCTTCACCGGGCTCAGATGCCACTGGATTACTTGCGTTTAAGTGCCCGTAGCCTGATTGAAACCAGTCGCGCGTCCACTCAGGTACGTTTCCAGTCATATCGTACAAACCCAAAGGGCTAGGCTGATAAGAGCCAACCGGACGCCTCTCCACAGCGAATGAAGAGTGAATGAGGACATTACCCGTTACAGGCTTCAAAGGATCAACTGAAGCCTTCTGTAGATAGTCATCCAGTACCAATTCACCGGTACTCGTAGCGTACGCAATCCGTTGTCCACGGTTCCTTGCTGCGTATTCCCATTGTGCCTCTGTCGGTAGTGCAAACGGCAAATTAGTCTTCTCAGCAAGCCATGCACAATATTCTTCAGCCTCGGAGTAATTGGGGCTTCTTGCTGGCTTCAATGCATAGTTTGGGGAGGTGGGGTCGTCATTCGACTCAATTGGTAATCTCGCCGCACTCCGAAACCCATTTTCAATGGTGTAGTTACCTGCTCGGCCAACGTCGCGGAGAAAGACCAAGAATTCACCCCAAGTGACCTCCTTGCTCTGTATCGAAAAATCATCAATGTTGACCATTATCGACGGCTTGTTATTTTCGAGTAACGGAGAGAATGGCTCGCCGGAAGCTTGGCCAACATCTCCCAGTCGGAACTCTCCCCCTTCTATAAAGACGAGACTATCCTCCGCATTTGCCAGAACCAGAGCGAGCTCGTCCTCCGAGAGTTGTTGAGACGAACTCGAACAGCCAACAACCAGCCCAAGTACAGCAGCGCCTATCCATATTCTGAAATTCTCAATCATACGACCTCTGTTCCTCAAGCTATTCCACAAACCTTACAGGCAGAAAAAGGATCAAGTTGAACGGGCCCCACCAAGTTTGCTCGTTGACCATGCAAAACTTTTCGATAAAGCCGGTAGTCATTTAAATTTTTCCCAATAAAGCTGAACACTCTCCTAACATTTTCATCGAATTGTTGAGGGAAAGGCTCCGCACTTTCATTTATTCTGACGATGGTTTCTTCAAAATCCCTCCATCCTTGCATCGACTTCAGAATCAGGGAGACGGCTTGGACTTTGGTGCGGGTACCATCAAACAGTTGCGGAGTCAGCCAAAAGTCATCCGTCAAAATAAACAACAACTTAGCTTTGGCTTCGGGTGGCGAGTGCCGCAAGATACTTTCTTCGCCTTTCTCATTGTCTGAGATTATGTTGGTAGCGAATTCCAGTGCCACGCGCTCTCGATCCAGACTCGAAGTTAGTGCTATGGAAAGGTCGTTAAAAAAGGTGATAACCGTTTGCGTTCCTTGTTCCGCAAGGTTCGCTGCCGCGAGGGAGAGGTTTACGCCTGTACCCAGTGCATACACCGACAGTCGCCCATACCATCCAAATGCATCGGTTACGGGATCGAACAACTCTAAATACCTGAAATCCACGTTCCCAAGAGCTTTGTAGACGTAATGCAACATCTGGACGATATTCGATGGGTCAACTTCAAGTAAAAAACTGCCGGATGCTCCAACCCCAAAGACAATACCCGCGTGCACATTGAAATAAAACTTCCCAGTCGTATCGCTAAATTCCAAGCGGATCTGAATTTCACCTCCAAGTCCTGCAGCTCCCTCAACTTTTTTGCCGATCTCACAAAGCTTTTGCCACTGAGATTGCCTAGATAAAACATCCGTCCAGAGCAAGGCGCCAGAAAGTTCACAACCGGCTCTTATACCTGCAAACACACCGCCATCCACCGATGCGCCTTGCCCATCCTTTCTGGCTGCTACACCCTTTAACTCTGGAATACCGTTACTGCTTTTCACCTCTACATTGGCCGCAATAAGTACCGAAGCACCTGCGAAACCGCTCAGAGCTGCCCGAACCCTCGCCTGAAAATGCCCTAGGGAAACTTCCTTCCGTTCGCCATCTGGTCCACCTAAGCGATAGGTAACACGGACTTGTGATCGGTTGTTCGCAGGAAACGCCTGCTCAACACCAACCTTGCCCTGCGCCAGTGCATACTGCGCTTCCACTTTCGCCTGGAAATGCACTTTTCCCTTGCGCGGATCAAATTCACCCGAAGCTGCCGCGCCGGCAGCAAAGCGCATGAACTGTGCCTCTGCGGAGGCATCAAACCCGGTTTCGTCGACCGCTTCCCGCCTGGCTTCCGCGTCTCCCCAGATGAACCAGGATGCCTCATCGTAAAACTTGTTCAACGTCGTCATAAGCGCGCCATTCTTATCCGGCTCCCAGAGGGTTGCGTTGAACTTGACGTTGAGTTCGCTACGGATAGCGTCTCGAAGCTTCGCTGGATCAACGCCGTTCTCGGTCAGCCAACCCTTGCTGCGCTCGCTGTCTCGCGATGCCATCGGATACCGGCGAGGGTGGTTCGCGATCTTGTCAGAGCGCACGAAAGTGACGTGTTTATTGCCAGCCAACCGCTTTATCTCAGTAATCGGTGGGATGGACTGCATGTCGATGGTCAGGACTGAGCGAGCCTCAAGTTCGTTTATCATCCGCTCTTTCTCCTCCTGCACTTCAGACAACAGTTGCCCTTCGCCTTCAGTCGCGCCAAGTTCAGAATCGGTCTCGCCTTCATCGAGTCCGTCAAGCTTGCGGTAGAATTCGGTTATCGGACCACAAACAAATTCCTCTTCTTCGACCCACTCCGCCAATTCCGCCTCAGTCAGAAGAATCAGCTCGTCCGCTCCGGTTACGTGAACAACTTCCACGATTTCTTCGGAACAGGATGGCTCCTGGGCAACAGAACCCACTTCACAGCTGGAGAATTGCTCCTCGTTAGCCGCCGGAATCTTGAGCGGTTGTCCCGGGAAGATTCGATCCGGGTTCTCAATTTCAGGATTCAGCCGCATCAGGCTGCTGAGGGTCGTTTGATGCCGTTGTGCAATCGCACTGAGGGTGTCGCCGGAGCGAACGGTGTATTCAGAATTCATCAGGCAACTCCGTATGCCAAATGGTTATCAGCTGCTTGCAGACGTGCGCCAGTCGAGAGCTCAGAGTCAGACAGAATGGTGCGGATTTCGGCAAGCTTGATCCGCTCCCCGTGAACCACAGCCAGCTCTGCGTAACGGCTAACCTCCTTTTCGGTTCGAAAACCCAGCGCGGTTGCCTCATTGATGAGTTGCTCCAACCGTGCTCGATCCGTGATGTCGAGAAAGCGGCCCAACTTCTCGACGAACTCATGCCTGGCGCTCTGTGACAGCACTGCCACATGATTTTCAGTTAGCAGAAACCAGCCTTCCTCAAGGGCGTTCCTGGCGAGTTGCGAGCCATCTGAATCGAACCTGGATAGCTCTCCGTCCGGCTGGAAGGCCAACCACTCTCTGACTGGCCCGCTAAAGCGAGCGCGTTCCTGCTCATTTAATGCAGACATCAGCCGCGTGAGCTGCCTGGGTGCGTAATAGCGCAAATAGGAGAATCCCCCATCCGGCATCTGCACACTAAGCAAACTGCGCAAATGACCCGCCACAAGGGGAAGGCTATTATCCGATACAAGGATAATGGCTTTATTCCGCCACTCCGATTGGGCTCGCCAAAGCCGTGTACCCTCGGAGGGTTTGACCAGGCAAGGGGTGACGCCCATAGCCGCTTCATGTGGTGTGCCCAAGAACAGATATTCCAGCTCGGGCTGATCATCGTGCTCGTAGATGAAGCGCGGTGCATCAAACAACGCACCGTCGAAGAGAATGCAGGCTTTGGCCCTGGTTGTTTCATCCAGCCCTATCATGCAGTCACACCCTCGCATGAACAGGATGAGAGGGCGCAGGTGCCATCCGGCTTGCGCCCACACTGCTTGACCAGTGCAACATCGTTCCTGGCCGCTGTTTTTAAGGCCTGTACCGAACTTGGGGCAGGCCCCGCTGAAGCCCGGGTGTCGGTTTCCGCAAGCTGTGCCGGTTCATTCGTATCGGAAATGTCACTCAAGCTGCGCGGTAGTGCAGGCACCTGGGCTGCCACCCCACTCCCACTCCCCGGCCCGCCACCAGAATTCATGCGTACCGAAGGGCCGGATACCGTCACACCACTGGGATCCAGTTTCAGAAAGCTGCCACCCGCCTTGAGCGTTAACTCGGCTCCTGCCTCGATCACGACTTTCATGCCCGCCTTGTGGTGAATCTCGGTGCCGGCTTCAACGAGCTGGTTTTTGCCCTGTTTACTGTGAAAACTGCCACCCACCGACAGACTGTAATCACTTCCCACCGACTCACGCTGTTCGCCATCGACCGTGCGGTGCTCATTGCCTTTCACATGACTGAAATCATGGTTTTCCACGGTGCGATGACTGTCGTTCCGAATCACCTCTGTGCGGTTGTTCTCGGTGAGCAGGTCCAGATCTTTCTGGGCGTGTACGTAGATCTGTTCCTGACCGGCCTCATCCTCAAATCGCAGTTCGTTGCTGCCCTCGCCCTTGTGGGTTTTCGTTTTCAGGGTGGTGCGGGTTTTGTGCTCAGGCAGACCATAGGGCGGTGTATTGGTGATGTGATGGGTTCGCCCGGTGATGATGGGCTGGTCCGGGTCGCCGTCCAGGAAGGAGACAATCACTTCGTGGCCGATTCGTGGCAAGGCCATGAAGCCATATTGGCCGCCGGCCCAGCCCTGA
>NZ_PSSX01000001.1 GCF_002933275.1 Marinobacter maroccanus | reverse complement strand
GACCATCTCGAGTTCGTGTTGTTGCGGGGACGGCTCTTTGAGCATGGGGCAGCCTCTGAAAAGTCGATGCCCCAATTACAACAAACCCCCGCCTTAATGGCGAGGGTTTGTCAGCAGTCTGAAACGACGGCCATTGGCCGCCGTTTTCGTCTGTGCTGGCAAAAGCCTCAGACCAGAGGCTTCTCCGAGACGATGATGCCGTTGTTATCGGCGTAGACGTAGTGTCCGGGGTGGAAGGTTACGCCGTGAAAGGTGACCGGAACATTCAGGTCACCAAGGCCACGCTTCTCGCTCTTTCTGGGGTGGGTTCCAAGGGCCTGGACACCGAGGGCGGTATTGCCGATCTCATCCACGTCGCGCACGCAGCCATAGATGATAAGACCGGCCCAGCCGTTGTTCGCCGCTTTCTCAGCCAGCATGTCGCCCAGCAGCGCATGGCGCTTCGAGGCACCACCGTCCACGACCATCACACGACCGTTTCCAGGTTGACCAACCTGCTCTTTCACCACGGAGTTATCCTCAAAGCATTTCACGGTTACGATCTCGCCGCCAAAGGCCTTGTTGCCGCCGTAGTTATTGAACCCGGGTTCAACAACCAACACTTCCGGAAATTCGTCGCACAGGTCCGGGGTAATTATCGTCGTCACGTTGTCGCTCTCCTTATCCTGGAAATGAACTCAGTCGATTTTTTCGTCGGCCAGGAAGAACCAGGTGTCCAGCACCGAATCCGGGTTCAGTGACACCGTATCGATGCCCTCATCCATCAGCCACTTGGCAAGATCCGGGTGGTCGGAAGGACCCTGCCCGCAAATACCGATGTACTTGCCAGCTTTCTTGCAGGCCTGGATAGCATTGGACAGCAACGCCTTGACCGCATCGTTACGCTCGTCGAACAGGTGAGCAATGATGCCGGAATCCCGGTCCAGCCCCAGTGTCAGCTGGGTCAGATCGTTGGAGCCGATAGAGAAGCCGTCAAAGTGCTCAAGGAACTGATCCGCCAGCAGCGCGTTGGCTGGCAGCTCGCACATCATGATCACCCGCAGGCCGTTGTCACCACGCTTGAGCCCGTTCTCCGCCAGCAGATTCACTACCTGTTCCGCTTCACCGACAGTGCGCACAAAAGGAACCATGACTTCCACATTGGTCAGACCCATCTCGTTACGCACTTTCTTCAGGGCGCGGCATTCCAGCTCGAAGCAGTCCCGGAAGGTGTCAGAAATATAACGGGAGGCACCCCGGAAACCGAGCATCGGGTTCTCTTCATCCGGCTCATACAGAGTGCCGCCGATCAGGTTGGCGTATTCGTTGGATTTGAAGTCCGACAACCGCACAATCACCTTCTTGGGGGCGAATGCAGCAGCCAGTGTAGAGATACCCTCCACCAGCTTGTCGACGTAGAAATCCACCGGAGAGCTGTAGCCGGAAATGCGTTTTTCGACGGTCTGTTTGATATCCCGGGGCAGTCCGTCAAAGTTCAGCAGTGCCTTGGGGTGAACGCCGATCATCCGGTTAATGATGAACTCAAGGCGTGCCAGACCAACGCCCTCGTTGGGCAGAGCCTGGAAATCAAAGGCCCGGTCCGGGTTGCCCACGTTCATCATGATCTTGAACGGAATGTTGGGCATCGAGTCCACGGTGTTTTCCCGCAGCTCGAAATCCAGGGACCCCTCATAGATCATGCCGGTATCACCCTCGGCGCAGGAGACAGTCACTTCCTGGCCATCGGTCAGCAACTCGGTGGCATCGCCGCAACCAACCACGGCCGGAATGCCCAGCTCGCGGGCAATGATCGCCGCGTGGCAGGTACGGCCACCGCGATCGGTAACAATGGCGGAGGCCCGTTTCATGACCGGCTCCCAGTCCGGGTCGGTCATGTCGGTCACCAGCACATCGCCAGCCTGGACACGGTCCATTTCCTTGATACTGGTGATGATCTTCACCGGACCACTACCAATCTTGTGGCCGATACTCCGGCCCTCCACCAGAATCTTGCCGGTTTCTTTAAGGAGGTAACGCTCCATCACATTGGCGGAAGCACGGCTTTTTACCGTCTCAGGGCGGGCCTGAACGATATAGATCTTGCCGTCGTCACCATCTTTGGCCCACTCGATGTCCATCGGGCGCTGGTAGTGTTTCTCGATAATCATGGCCTGGCGGGCCAGATCTTCCACCTCGGCATCGGTAATACAGAAGCGGTTGCGGTCTTCCTGTTCAACCTTAACCGTTTCAACGAACTCACCTTCACCGGGCCTGGTGTGGTAAACCATCTTGATGGCCTTGCTGCCCAGATTGCGGCGCAGAACCGCCGGCCGGTTGGCTTCCAGTGTGGGTTTGTGAACGTAGAATTCATCGGGGTTCACTGCACCCTGCACAACGGTCTCACCCAGGCCGTAGGAGGCGGTAACAAACACCACGTCACGGAAGCCGGATTCGGTATCCAGGGTGAACATAACGCCACTGGCCGCCGTTTCACTGCGTACCATCTTCTGGATGCCGGCTGAGAGCGCGACCATCTTGTGGTCGAAGCCGTGGTGCACGCGGTAGGAAATAGCGCGGTCATTAAACAGCGATGCAAACACCTCCTTCACAGAGGTGCGAACCTGCTCAAGGCCCACCACGTTCAGGAAGGTTTCCTGCTGGCCGGCGAACGAGGCATCTGGCAGATCTTCCGCGGTGGCAGACGAACGAACCGCAACCGCCATGTGCTCGTTACCATCCTGCAGGGCGGCAAACGATTCTTTCAGGGCATTTTCCAGCACGTCCGGAAAGGGTGTCTCGATGATCCACTGGCGGATTTTCGCGCCAACCCTGGCCAGTTCGTTAACGTCGTTGATATCCAGGGCATCCAGGGCGGTGTCGATGCGCTCCTTCAATCCATCCGTGGCGAGAAATTCGCGATAGGCGTGCGCTGTAGTGGCGAAGCCACCCGGAACGGTAACACCTGCGTTGGCGAGATTACTGATCATTTCGCCGAGTGAGGCGTTCTTGCCGCCTACCCGATCGACATCGGACATTCCCAGGTGATCAAACCAGATAATGTAATCTTCCAAAGCATGTCTCCCTTGAGTCTGTAAAGCTAAGAGCAAAATCGGGCCAGCGGTATCAAGCAGTAAAACCAGACAATATCCACTGCGGAGTCTCGAACTTGGCGTGTATGATACTGTAACCTGCGGAAATTACCTAGGCCACCAGGCCAGGAATCAAGGAACCAAGGAACCGGACGATACAGCATGAAACGCACTGCTTTTTTCATTTCTGATGGCACCGGCCTGACAGCCGAAGCACTGGGGCACAGTCTTCTGGCCCAGTTCGAAAAGATCGAATTTGAACGGGTCACCGTTCCCTATATTGCGGACGAAGAAAAAGCCCGGGAAATGGTCAAACGGATCAACAAGGCGGCCGAGACAGACGGCGCCCGCCCGCTGGTGTTCGACACCATTGTAAACAGCGATATCCGGGAAATCATCGCTACCGCCGAAGGCTTCATGGTGGATATTTTCGGGACCTTTCTCAAACCCCTGGAGCAGGAGCTGCAGTCCTCCTCGTCGTACACGGTGGGTAAGTCCCATGCCATCAATAACGAAGGGAGCTATGAGCGCCGGATCAATGCGGTGAACTTTGCGCTGGATAACGACGATGGCGCGCGCACGCGACATTACGACGAAGCCGATCTGATCCTGGTGGGTGCTTCCAGAAGCGGGAAAACGCCCACCTGCCTCTATCTGGCGCTGCAATATGGTGTGAAGGCAGCGAACTACCCGATTACGGAAGAAGATCTGGCGGACCAACAGATCCCCAAGGCGCTCAAACCGCACAAAGAGAAGATTTTCGGGTTGACCATCGATCCGGAGCGCCTGGCGACCATACGCAACGAGCGCCGGCCGAACTCCCGCTACTCATCCATAAAGCAGTGCATGCATGAGATTGAGGAAATCGAGTTGATGTACCGCCGTGAAAGGATTCCGTACCTGAATACCACAGCCTATTCCGTGGAGGAAATCTCCACCAGAATCATGGTGACAACCGGGTTAAAGAGACACCGTTAAGTAAAGGTGCGGTCAGATGAAAAGTTCATCTGACCCCAAACTCAGATTGATTTCTAGAGTTCCTGAATCGCCAGACCCAGCTTCTCAGCTCTGTCCCGGTTTTCCGGGCTGGTTACTACGGCGGTGCTGGCTTTCTCCGGCACCAGCCAGGTTCTGGCCACGCGCTTAAGATCATCCAGGGTTACCGACAACACCCGCTCCCGGAACCTCGCCCGCTGCTCCGGGGTGCGGCCAAACAGTTTGTTGTGGAAGGCGTGACGAGCCGCACCCGCAGGGGATCGTGGCCTGTCGAGTTGGCCAATAACACCAAGAATCGACTCTTCCAGCTCCTGATAATCGTGGTCGTTGTCCTGCAGCCAGGCCAGGGCCGCGTCGAAATCGTCCAGCGTTTCCTCCAGGCGCGGATCACGGTAGGAGAAGAACCTGAACGTGCCGTTCACGCTGTCCTGGCCAGCGCCACCGCCGTAGGCACCGCCCTTTTCACGGATGGCACGGTGCAGGTAACCGTTGCGCAGGAAGCCACCCAGCACGGTCAGTGCCGCCGCATCCGGATGATCCACGGCTACGGTGCTGTAAGCCCTGGAACAAAAGTTGACCTGGGTGGAGGTCAGCCAGGCCTCGCGAGTTGTGTAACTGACCGGCTCCATTTTCCAGCCGGAGACACCAGCTTCGGAGGCTTCACGCCAGCAGGACTTCAGATCGTCAACCATCGCCGGGAGCTGGTCTTCTTCACCAATCACCAGGAACTCGCGGCCCTGTTTGCCAATCTTCTCGTGCAATGCGGAAAGCTTGTCGCACAGCGCCGTCAATTCCTCCGGATCTTTCAGGGCCAGATCCAGCTGCTTCGTGCCGCGAATACCGGCAAGACCACCAAGCCGGAAAGACAGCCAGGCTCCGGGGCTCATACCTTGGGACGCCGCGCCCATGGCCAGCGCATGACCACTGCCGGTTACGGCCTGCTCGCGACGGGCACGGATCTGGGCAATGATCTCCCGGATTCGCTCTTTCTCATCGAAGCGGGCACTCGTGTAGACATCCCGCAGTAGACGGGTTAATTCACTGCGATTACGGGCCAGCGCCTTGCCGTTGAAGATGATGTATCCGGACAATGCCTGAACATCATCAATACGGCCTTTGGCGCTGAACGCTGCGCCGATACCACCGGACTCCGCGGAGATACGGTCCTGCATCTGCAGGTAGTCCAGATCCCCACACCCCACTTCGGAGATCAGGGTGGTGTAATACGGCACCAGCAGCAGTTCCTCTTCGGTCAGGGCCGGCACCGGGACAACAATCTGTTCGTAAACCAGGCCATTGGTACCACGGGCATAAACGGTCGCCGAAATATCGCCGTCATAACGCCCTTCAGGCTCAGGCATCTGCAGCGGCACATCAGACAGATCCACTTTGGGCAGGATGGAATCGTCATCCTTGTGCATCTGGCGCTCTTCCAGTGCCTTGGCCCGGTCCACAATCATCCGCACTTCATCGTCGGTCAGCTCGGCCTTGCGACGGGCCAGCGCTTCACGGATCGCCTCCTGGCGACGAGACTCGAGTTTTTCGTCCGGACGCAGGGTCAGAGTGACCCGGTGCGGGTTCTCCAGAAGCTTACGGCGGATCAGATCGGGCACGTACTGCGGATCCCGGATCTTTTCCCGGAGCGTTGCCAGCACCGGCTCCAGATCCAGCAGTTCGACGGGGTCACCACCGTGCACCATGGGCGCGATGGCGCTCATGATCAGTTGCAAACCATAAGGGAACTGATCGCCTGCGATTTCCCGCTGATGCAATTCGAGCTGATGCAGGATGGCTTCCAGCCGTTCCTCGCTGACGCCTTCTTCCACCACCTTCAGAAGCGTGGACTCAAGCAGACCTTCCAGATCCTTGTGCTTCTCTGGCTCACTGCCTTCGATGCCGCAGACAAAAGTCATTTCACGGTTGGAATCTTCCAGCCCGCACATGGGCGACGGCGCATGCCCCAGGTCCGTGGTTTCCAGCGCCCGCATTAGCGGCGAGGCGCTGTTTTCCAGCAGAACGGCAGACAGCAGCTGCCCCTCCAGGTTTTCCTGCAAATCAAAGCTGTGGCCCAGAAGCCAGCCCACAACGATGTGAGTCTTGTTGTCGGTGCCCTCGCCCTCATTGACAGCGTAGCCCTGCTCCACACGCACAGGCGCAAACATGCGCTTCTCGTCGCGAACCGGAAGATCGATGTCCAGCCGGTCGAACCGTTTCAGCGCCAGCTGTTCAAACTTTTCATGGTGCTCATGCGCAGGAATATCACCATAGGTAGCAAAGATCGCATTGCTGGGATGGTAGTGGTGGCGGTAGAACTGCTGCAGGTCGTCGTAACTGAGGTCGACAATATGATCAGGCTCACCGCCACTGTTGTAGTGATAGGTCGTGGTCGGGAAAAGATGGCTGCTCAGGTTCTGCCATAGCTGGGAGGTGGGCGAACTCATGGCGCCTTTCATTTCGTTGTAGACAACGCCCCGATACACCAGATCAGTGGAAGGATCCTCCGGCTTGTCGAACTCCAGGCGATGGCCTTCCTGGGCGAAATCCAGCGGATCCAGCTTGGAGAAGAACACGCAGTCCAGGTATACCGACAGCAAATTATCGAAATCTTTCCGATTCATGCTGGCGAACGGATAGGCGGTCCAGTCGCTGCTGGTAAAGGCATTCATGAAGGTGTTCAGTGACCGCCGGATCATCATGAAGAACGGGTCACGGACCGGATAACGCTCACTGCCACACAGTGCGGTATGTTCGAGAATGTGGGCTACGCCGGTGGAATCCATCGGGAAAGTCCGAAGCGCCACGAAAAATACGTTCTCATCGTTATCCGCTGCCAGATGCAGGTGCCGGGCGCCGGTCTTCTTGTGGCGATACTCCTCAACCTCAAGGTTGAGCGTGTCGATCCGGTGACTGCGAAGCTTCTCAAAGGCCGGATGGGTTGCGTTGTCGATCACTGCAGCCATTCAATCTATCCTGTCTTTAAACAATTGGAGAATTGTAGGGTAACACGTAGTATCGATTATCATGCATCACTCCCGAAGCCATAAGGTACCCCACCCGTCCATGACAACACCTGCACCTCAATCAAAGGCTGTTGACGCCCCGGAAGTAGCCGCCTATTGGGCAGAACGCCGCCGTTATCTTGACCGGATCCGAAAAGTACCGGAAATCAGACAGCGTTTCTGGCGGGAAGTTGCCATTTACCTGCTTCGCCGCTTGCTCTGGTCGTTCGGATTCTTCCCGGTTTTTATCGCCTTCTGGGTACCGTTCGTAATGGCCAACTTCAATCCGGTTGTCCTCGCTTCAGACCTGATTCCACTGCTGCAGAACTTCGTCGATTCCAACCCGGAAGTGCAAGCCACCACCATCAGCACGCTGGTCATTGCCTGGGCTTCCATCGGGTTTTTCTTCCTGGTGTTTGATTTCGTGCTCACCCCGTTCAAATCACCCTATGAATACGAAGCCGATGTGTACATGAGATCATGGGAGCAACTCAACCATGACCAGCTTCCGGATAAAGTGTGATTTGGCCTGCATTCTCGGTAACTGCCGGACACTTTCTGTTACATACCGTTGCAGTCACTGGGTAAGATGAAGCGGTAGAAAGAATTCCAAGAATGCAGGATCAAGAGGTTCCGTCATGGTCGATTTCAGACCGCTTCTTTTCGTTAATGCCCTGGCGCTTATGCTGCTGGTTACCGCCGGGTTCGCATCGGTCCGGGATGATCTGCGGATGACGGAGACCTTCGAACCACCCGCCGTTGAACAGGTGGTTAGTTCCAGCCCCGATGAACCCGAAACCAGCGCGCAGCCCGAACCTGCTCCCACAGTATCCGCCAAAGCCGAGCCACCTGCCCCGGAAGACCGTTCACCCGTGGTCGACACCACTCCGTTTACCATTCCACCCATGCCGGAGACCCCGGAAGTACTGGCAGTGGCTGAACCGCCAGCAGCGATGGCAACGCGCACAGACGCAGCCCCGATAACCCAGAAAAAACCCGCAAAACAGCAGCAACCACAACCACCGACGCAGGCTCTGCTGGTGCTCCGTTCCAATGTAGTCGGCGATCAGGTCACCATTAATGGCAAGGAATATGGCGCGACCCGACTGGATCTGAAGCTGGATCCGGGCCGTTACGAGGTCACCATCAGCAAGCCAGGCTTCAAGCCCTGGAACCGCACCGTTGCCCTGGAAGCCGGCAACGAGATGACCCTGGTGGGCAAGCTGGAAGCCTTTACCACCGTGAATTATCGGGACGGCACCTGGATTGGCGGCGTGAAAACCGGTGACGGCACCTATCAGGATGCCAATGGTCTGCGCTACGAGGGCCATTTTGTCGACGGCCAATTCCACGGCCAGGGCACCGCGTGGTATCCCGATGGCAGCCGTTACGAGGGAGGCTGGTCGGCCGGCAAGCGCGAAGGCGAAGGTGAGTGGCGCAGTTCCGACGGCTCCCGCTACTCCGGCGAATTCCGGGCCGATCAGTTCAATGGCAAAGGCACCCTGACACTGGCAAACGGCGACATACTGACCGGGCACTGGCAGGACGGACAGTTAAACGGCCACGGCTCGCTGACAACGGCGGACGGCATGCTCTATGTGGGCGGCTTCCGGAATGACGAATTCCACGGCAGCGGCACACTGACCTACCCCGACGGGCGTCATTACGAAGGCGAATTCTCCAACGGCGCCTTCCACGGCACGGGAACGGAGGTCTTTGCCAGCGGCAAGAAATACGAAGGGCAATACATCGAAGGACAGTTTCATGGCAAGGGGCTGCTAAAGAACCCCAATGGCAGTTCGATCGAAGCCACATTCCGTCATGGCGAGCCTTACGGACAGGTACGCCTGACCACGGCGGCAGGGGAAATTTTCACTGCCCGCACCACTGAACCCGGTGTCTGTTATCGGGACAAGAGCTACCGGGCCACCGAGTGCCCGAAACTGGAAGGCTGGTAATCACAACGGCCCGATAACAAACGCGTTTGCAGTAAACGATTGAGGTAGTGACATGGCGATCAAAAACGCTCTGCTGGTAGATGACTCCAAGGTGGCACGATTTGCCCTGAGCAAACTCCTGGAGAGTCGCGATATGGAAGTCAACATGGCTGGTTCGGCCGAAGAGGCTCTGGACTTCCTCAACAGCCATGGCCGCCCGGATGTCATCTTCATGGACCATCTGATGCCCGGAATGAATGGCGTGGAAGCCACCAAGGCCATCAAGGGCAACCCCGAGACCGCCGGCATCCCCATCATCATGTGCACATCCAAGAAATCGTCCTCGTTTATGGAAGAGGCGAGGAACTTTGGTGTTTACAACATCCTGACCAAGCCACCGCAAACCGAGGGACTCAAAGAAGTTCTGGATCAGCTGGCCAGCGATGTCACAGGCGGAACCCTGCCGGAACCGCCCGCTGAAACGGCCGCCTCCCCCGGGGACGAGGACGAACTGCTGAACGTGCCAGCAGATGCCTCGGTGGAACTGTCGCCCAAGACGGGCGATTCAGCCGGTCGCGGTAACCCGCAAGCGAATGTGGTTCCTCTGACCAGCGAGCTCATTGAGCAGATTGCCCGCTCCGCGGTCAAAACCCACATCAACAACCGCCTTCACGAACTGCTCAGCTCACTCTTTGACGAACAGTTCGATCATTTGAAACGGGCCCTGGACGAATCCCGCAGCAAACAGGACGCGGCCATCGAGGAACGCCTGAACGCCCTTACCGACATGGTCGACGAGCGCACAAAGAGCCTGCGCGACGAAGTCGCCGCCGAGGTCAACCTCAACCTCGGGAGCGAGCTGGCAGCGCTCAAGAAGGAGCTGAAAAAGAACTCTGGCTTTACCGGTGAACACATGGCCGAGCTGAAAGACCACATCACCAGTGTTCAGACGATTGATACGGAGTTCTGGCAAACCCTGCAATCGGAGGCCATTCAGCAGGCCCACGAGATTTCCCGGGAAACAGCTGAAGACATTGCCCAGCGCACAATCGACCTGTTTGTTGCCCAGCAGCGTTCGGCGGCATCGCGAATCTACACCATTGGTCTTGCCGTAAGCCTTGGCATCTTCAGCGTCGGGATTGCCTGGCTCTCGGGCCTGTTCGGCTGAGCTGCGCCCGGATTCTGTGCCAGTCTGCCGGGGTGTCCACATCGTCATGGACCCCCGGAATGTCTACCCGGGTTGCCCGCACCTCTGCCAGCAGGCGCCCGGCGCCCCTATCCCCCTCCAGATCCAGCACCAGTGGCCAGAGCCAACGCGGCAAGTAGGCCGGTACGCCCGGCCGGCCACCATAATCTGCGGCAATAGGCTGCTCCGGTACGCAGCGGGCCGCCTTGCCAAAAGCTGCCAGAGCGTCCAGATCCAGCAGCGGCTGGTCCGCCACCAGAACAAAAACGCCCTTTACCGCTGGCCCCAGGCTTCGAAGCCCCGCAGACAGCGATGCCGACATTCCCTCGTGCCAATCCGGCGCCCGCAGCCAGGAGGAAGGCTGGCGTCGACAACGAAACCGGATCAGGGGATACCAGGCCCCACACACTACCCGGACATCCGGGCTCAAGACCCGGCCCTGGCCAATGGCGGCGTCCAGAAGCGTATGGTTGCGGGAATCCGTCTCTGCCCGGTTGCCAGGCATCAAGGGCAACAGGGCTTTGGGCCGACCAAGGCGACTGGAAGCACCGGCAGCCAGTATCAGTACCGGGAATTGCTGATCGTTGCGCTTGTCGAAGTTTAAGATGATGAGCTCGATCCAAAAAGAAATGGAGCGCTGGCCAGCCGCCAGACTGCTGTATTCGGTGATTTTTGCTAGAATTCGGCCATCAATCAACCATACCCGCCTGGAAATTTGATGAACCATCTGTTTGTAGACAACCTGACCGTTATCGATTTTGCCTACCTGGACCCGACCCGGGGGTTGGTAGGTGAAAGCTGGATTGCGGATGTGGTGCTTGGTGGGGAGCTGGACGAACAGGGCATGGTGTTCGACTTCAGCAACGTAAAACGCACCATCAAACGGGTGATCGATGAGCGTGTTGACCATCGCCTGGTGATTCCCCGTGGCTACCAGGGACTGTCCTGGAACGAGGCACAGCCAGACACCTTTACCTGGGCACTCACCGATGGCAGCCAGATCATTCACCGCTCGCCGGACGAAGCCATCGTCTGGTTGTCCGCCGACCGGGTGGTGCCTTCGGCCGTTGCCTCGCTGCTGGAACAGGAAATCAAGGCGGTACTTCCGGCCAACGTGATTTCCGTGGAGATCAATCTGCGGGAAGAGGAAATCGACGGGGCCTACTATCACTACGTGCACGGCCTGAAGAAACACTTGGGCAACTGCCAGCGCATTGCCCACGGCCATCGCTCACCGATTCGTATCGATCGTAACGGCCACCGCGACTACGACCTGGAATGCCGCTGGGCGAAGCTCTGGCGGGATATTTACGTGGGTTCCGAGGAGGATGTGGTGCGGCGCCATGTGGGCGACGACGGAGTTCGCTACGTGACCTTCGAATACGAGGCCAACCAGGGGGAGTTTGCGCTGACCCTGCCGGAGGAACGCGTATACATGCTGGATACAGACACCACGGTGGAACTGATTGCCGCCCACATGGCCGACAAGCTAAAGGTGGAGTTTGCGACGGACACCATCCGGGTGAAGGCTTATGAAGGTGTTGGCAAAGGGGCCATTGCCGAGCGTTAGGTAATCCCTGGGTTGAATTCGGAGTCAGATGAAAATGGGGCCAAAAGAAAAGTTCTTCTGGCCCCATTTTCATCTGACCCCTTGTTTACAGGCACAAAAAAACCGCCCGAAGGCGGTTTTTTTGATGGCTTTCCGGTGGACTAAACCGTCAAGCCGTATTGGCGTCCCCTAGGGGGTTCGAACCCCTGTTGCCGCCGTGAAAGGGCGGAGTCCTAGGCCACTAGACGAAGGGGACTAGAAATTGGTGGAGCCAGGCGGGATCGAACCGCCGACCTCAACACTGCCAGTGTTGCGCTCTCCCAGCTGAGCTATGGCCCCTCAACGGCTGCGTATATTAAGGATCCGCCCTATGGGCGTCAACCTCTGAATCGCACTTTTTTTCAGTTTTCTGAACATCCTTGTTCAAGCCGTTTATTAATTCACCAAAGCGGTTAATGAATACCCAGAGCCGCGTATTCTTTTTCCACCTTCTTGGTTTCCTTCTTGGAGAAACCACCCATCACTTCCAGCGCATGCCGAAGCCTTGAACGGGTCATGTCCGGGCCCAGCAGCGCCATGGAGTCCATCACAGACCAGGAATTCGGCGTACCGGCAACCGCCACAAAAATGGAGAACATGAAATCTCCCATCTTCAGGTCCATGGCTTTGGCCAGGGCCTTGATGTCCGCGAAGATGGTCTCCTTGCTCCAGTGGCGCTGGGCTTCAAGCTTCCAGAGCGTAAACTGCAGAACCCGCTTGATCTGGGCCTCTTCTAGCTTGTTATGGGCAAAGTCCTCCGGCTTCAGGTTGAGCATGCCGGAGAACATGAACTGGGCCATGGGCGCCACATCCGAAAACACCTCTGCCCTACCCTTGATGTGAGGCACCAGAGCACGCAGTGCGTCTTCGTTAAACCACCACTGGCGCATGCGCTCCATGAACTGCTCTTCAGTCAGCTCTTCGCGCAACCACTGGCCGTTCAGCCAGCGAAGCTTCTCCACATCGAATACCGGGCCACCGAGAGAGACACGCTGGATGTCGAAGTTCTCGATCATCTCATCCAGGGTGAACTTTTCCCGCTCGTCGGGCATGGACCAGCCCATGCGCCCGAGATAGTTGGTGACAGCCTCCGGCAAAAAGCCCATGCGCTCATAGAAGTTGATGCTGGTGGGGTTCTTGCGCTTGGACAGTTTGCTCTTGTCCGGGTTACGCAGCAGCGGAAGGTGACAGAGCACCGGCATATCCCAGCCAAAATACTGGTACAGCAGTTTGTGCTTCGGTGCCGAGTTGATCCACTCCTCGCCCCGCAAAACATGGGTGATTTCCATCAGGTGATCATCAACCACGTTGGCCAGGTGATAGGTGGGCATGCCGTCGGATTTGAGCAGGATCTGGCAATCCACCTGGCCCCAGTCAATCTCGATGGTGCCCCGGAGCATATCGTCGATCTCGCAGATGCCCTCATCGGGCACTTTCATGCGAATCACGTATGGCTCGCCTGCGTCGAGGCGACGCTTCACTTCGTCATCGGACAATTCCAGGTCGCCCTTGATGCCCGGGTTCAGCCCCTGGGCCTTGCGTTCTTCCCGAATGGCTTCCAGCTCTTCCGGTGTACGAAAGCAATAAAACGCGTGCCCGGCGGTCACTAGGTCCTCGGCGTACTGACGGTAGGAGTGCTTTCGCTCGGACTGGCGATAGGGACCGTGAGGGCCACCTACATCGGGGCCTTCATCCCAGTTCAGACCGAGCCAGCGCAACGCCTTTAGAATGTCCTGCTCCGATTCCGCGGTACTGCGAGCCTGGTCGGTATCCTCAATACGCAGGATGAACTGGCCGCCGTGCTGACGGGCAAAACAAAGGTTGAACAGGGCCACGTAGGCGGTACCAACGTGAGGGTCACCAGTGGGTGACGGAGCAATTCGGGTACGTACAGTCATGAAACCTTCCTGAAAAATCGGTGGCCGTTTGATAAAGCGGGCATTATACCGGCCATCGGCAGGTTTCGCATGATCAGGACGTTAACGAGCGTACCGCAAAGCGCCCGCGGAAAGTTTCTTTTGCCGCGGCTCGTCTCGTTTGTTACATTATAACATTACAATTCGCATCGCAGGATCTGATTTATCATGCGCGTTCCCGGAAAAGCACTTTCTCTGGCACTCGGTGCCGGCACCCTTTTGATCAGCGGCGCTCTGCAGGCCGAGCCCCGCATTGTTACTTCCATCAAACCGGTTGAGCTGATTGTCAGCGCGATCGCCACGGAAGACATGCAGACAACGAGCCTCGTACCGCCTGGCTCCAGCCCCCACAACTACACCATGAAGCCATCACAGCGTCGGGCTCTGGAAAACGCCGACGTCATTTTCTGGGTGGGGCCCGACATGGAAACCTTCCTCAATCGCCTGCTGGCCGGGCAGGAATTCAGCAACCGAACGGTCGCTCTCACGGATGCCGAGCACGTATCCGGAGAGGAGCACCACAACGAAGGACACGGGCACGGCCATGATCATGGTGACGGCGAGGACCCGCACATCTGGCTGGATCCCGAGTTGGCCATCGAGATGGCCGAGACTATCCGCGATGCCCTTTCGGCACTGGACGGCGTTGACGCTGCTGCATTGAACAAGAACCTCGAGCAGTTCAAAGTCAGCGTTCGACAAACAGATGCCAACATTCGCGACCGTCTTGCCCCGGCACACGAAATCAGCCTGTTTGCCTATCACGATGCCTTTACCCGGTTTGCCGAACACTACGGAATGAAACTGGACGGCGTTCTCACGCTAAACCCGGAGCTGTCGCCGGGGGCACGCCATATCTCAGAAGTTCAGGAAAAACTGCGCAACGCCACCCACCCCTGCCTGCTGACCGAACCGCAGTTCAACCGGCAGTGGTGGCGCTCGATCACCGAGAACCTGGACGTTACCTTCAGCACCTGGGACCCGCTGGCCACAGACATCAAAGCAACGCCGGAGGGCTACAACGATTTCCAGCAAAGCATTGTCGACGCAGTGCTCAAATGTCTACCAGAGGATACTGAGCATTAACGGAATGGTGACGATGGCCAGCAGGGTCTGGCCACTGATGATGCCCGCCATCAAGGGGGCATCACCACCAAGCTGTCGAGCCAGAATATAGGCGGAGGTGGCCGTGGGAAGCGCCGCCAACAGAACGGCCACCTGCACCATCAGTCCCTCAAGGCCCAGCAACATTGCCAGCCCGGCAGTCATCACCGGAAACCCAATCAGCTTCAGCGCGGACGAGACGATAAAAGGCAGGGAAGCGCCTCGCAGGGCTTTCAGTTGAAGCCCGGCACCGACTGTCATCAGCCCCATCGGCAACGCCAGATTGCTGAGAGGTTCGAGAATTCCGCCGATCAGCGGATGAAACCCGATCTCGAAAAAACTCCAGACCACGCCAATCACCGAGCCCACAATCAGAGGATTGGTCACGATCGCCTTGAAAACCGGCACCAATCTCACCGGTCCTTCCGTGGCCACCAGCGAAAACATCAGTATGCAGAGCAGGTTCAGCAACGGCACCATGATGGCCACTGCAATCGCCGTGAGGGACAGGCCCTGATCCCCCAGTAGCATGCCGCCAGCAGCCAGACCGACATAGGAATTGAACCGGATGGCCCCCTGGTAAACCGAAGAGAAAACCGGACCGGACCAGCGCCAGAACCATTGGGCGAACACCAGGACCAGCGTCATCGCAATCAGCATGGCACCGATCAACAAGGCAATGTCGCCATAGGCGGAGGCCGGTAACCGGGCCTGCCCCAACTTGAAAACCAGCATGGCCGGGAACAGCACATAGTAGGTAAACCGCTCAGCCTGGGGCCAGAAATCGCTACCCGGAAAGCCAATACGTCGGAATACATGCCCAAGCATGATCAGGACAAAGATCGGAACCAGCGCCTGGACCATTACCGGCATAACCACACTCCCGTTGCCACAGATAAAACCCGGCAAAGCCGGACCAAAGTAAATAGGAAGCTAGTGAGGATAACAGACCGCGCCTGAACCGTCGCTTTCCGAACGGTACACAATTAATGACTCCCCAATCGCCCTTCAAATTCCGCTTCCGAGCCCGGTACGGAGGTAGCCAGTTCATCGCCGATGTTATGATCCGGTCAACCACCATGTCCAAGGTGACCATACCGGATTATTTCCGGGCCCAGCTGACCGAAGGTGGTACAGAGACACTGACAAGGATCGAACATGAAAGACTTTCTCGGCCTACAACTTCCCATTATCCAGGCGCCCATGGCCGGCGTTCAGGATCACAGACTGGCTGCCGCCGTCTCGAATGCCGGAGGCCTGGGCTCCCTGCCCTGTGCCATGCTGAGCCCGGAGGCCCTCCGGTCAGAGCTTCAGGCTCTCAAAGCTGCCACCGACCGACCGTTCAATCTCAACTTCTTTGCCCATACGCCGCCAACACCGGATGCGGACAGGGAGCAAAGGTGGCGCGAGGCGCTCGCGCCCTATTATCAGGAATTCGGTATCGATCCTGATTCCATAGCGTCGGGACCGGGGCGTATGCCGTTTAATGAAGACGCCGCTGCTGTGGTGGAGGAATTCCGCCCGGCGGTGGTGAGTTTTCATTTCGGGTTGCCGGAGCCTGCCCTGATTGAACGGGTGCGCAAGGCCGGCGCAAAGATCCTGTCGACCGCGACCACGGTGGAGGAGGCCCTCTGGCTGGAGCAGCACGGTGCCGACGCCATTATTGCCCAGGGCCTTGAGGCCGGTGGCCACCGAGGTATTTTCCTGACGAAAGACATGACTACGCAGATAGGCATCTTTGCCCTGTTGCCCCAGATCGTCGCCGCGGTGAAGGTACCGGTGATTGCTGCCGGCGGCATTGCCGAGGCCCGGGGCGTAAAAGCCGCTCTGGATCTCGGCGCAGTCGCAGCCCAGATGGGAACCGCGTTTTTGCTCTGCCCGGAGGCGACCACCAAGCCCGTGCACCGGGAAGCACTGAAAAGCCCCCAGGCCCGGCATACCGCTATCACCAACCTTTTCTCAGGCGGACCGGCCCGGGGCATTGTGAACCGAGTGATGCGAGAGCTGGGCCCGGTATCCCCGGAGGCACCTGAGTTCCCCCTCGCCACCAGCGCCATTGCGCTACTTCGGGCTGCCGCCGAGGCTACCGGTTCAGGAGACTTTTCACCCTTGTGGTGTGGGCAGAACGCGTCGGGATGCCGGGAGCATTCAGCGGCGGAGATTGTGAAACAGCTGGTTCCCTGAGGATCTGAAAACAACGGCATCCAGGGTTGCGCAGCGGGCAATGAGACTTCGCCAAAGCCTTACGGCAAACACCCTCCCAACCCTGTTAAACTAACGCGCTAATATTTTCGTACTGACAACTGTTTTCCGTAGATAGGTTACCGAAATGTCCGCAGCCCCCACATTGGATGCCGCTCGCCACAACTCCGGCCCGTCCCGCCGCTTCTGCGTGGCCCCGATGATGGATTGGAGCAATAACTCGTTTTTTCTTATTTAATTCAGACGGATGCAACTAAAAAAATAGTTTTTGGAGCACTATAGGAGCACCGCGCTCGGATTTCCTTTTGGCCTTCCGCATTGTTTAACAGTGTTTTACACATTCGACAGCTCAACTCGACTACGCTGTGGCAAAAGGAGATTAGCATGCTCAGAAGGACTCTACTTGCGGCCATCCTGGTCGCCCCCACCCTCGCTTCATCAGCGATATATCAATGCGAGCAGGACGGCCAAACCGTCTTCTCAGACAGTCCATGCGGTGACAATGCTGCGGAAATCACTGTTGATCCGGTAACGGTTGGGGGGCGCCTGGATACAGGCACTGATGTACAGACCTACAAGCCCAAAAAGCAAACTAGTTCCTCTTCTGATGACGATTGCCCTTACATCAACTCATCAGACCTAAGGCGGTTAATTATCCAGAACAAAATCGTTAGGGGAATGAAGCCTGCTGACGTTAGGCGATCATGGGGCTCACCAAACAGTGTAAGAACTGGGATGCTGACACAGTGGTCTTATCACTATCCTGGCTATTCATCGAACTATGTTTACTTTGAGAACGGATGTGTCAGTGATTGGAACGGCTACTATCGAAACTATTAAGCCTGCAAGGGATTAGCTCATGCCGCCCGTACCCGCTTCAGAAGTAAGCCATCAGATTGCAAGCGCAGCCTCAGTATCCGAGACAACTCTTACGCTAGTAGACTATGCCAATACCTTCGAAAGCTTGGCATTAGGGATAGCAGCGTTAGGAGCCGCATACTTTGGGGCCAAGGGTATTCGCAGCTTGCTCCAGGAGGAGGATATCAAGGCAAGATTTAAAATCGTTCGGGAACGGAACTTTGAACTAACAGCTTATGCCCTAGAAATTCTCCAAGAAATTGACAAAGTCGAAATAGACTCAGGAAAGCCACTCACTGCAGATAAGCTTAAAGAGTTACGAAAGCTATCATATGATCTCGAGTTAAAGTCCCACGGATCAGGATCAGTACCACAAACTTTTTGCTATTTGATCAGAGCTATTCTTGACGAATTAGAGCCTCACTACAGGTCAAACAACGGCGGTTACAATTTATCCGCTGGCCGACTCGAATCTTTCTTTTACAACTGTGTCTCAAACATGATCTTCTATCTCGATCACAACATTGAGATACCAAGAAAGAAAAGAATTAGTGTAAAAAATAAATTGTTATCTTGGTGGTATGGAATGCCGGGAAAGCAAGAGTTGGCGGCTGGTAGCTTTGGTGTATTTCTCTCTAATCGAAGTCATGCAGTCACCTCGATATATGAAATCTTGGACAGCATTCATGCGGAGACCATCTACTACATCTTGCTATTCAAGTACACCAGAAACACGGCGGCGGCTGTGCGAAAATCATTGGACTTCGATGCATACATTCCCCCTTCACTGCAAGTAAAAGAGACCGAAGACGGATCCGCCGATATATTTTTATATGGCACAAGAATGTACCTAATAAAAACAGATATCAGAACAAATTTAGATTCGAAAAAGCAAAGTGTCATGGCATATTACCACGACCTAGATAGATCCAATATAAATCTAAGAGATGGAGATGGCTTAAAAACAATAATTAAAAATTTAAGAGATGAGATATCTGGACAAAATTTCTTCGATATTTTTGAGACCTACTCTCCACTCGGTGACGGCTCTTTCAGAGTTGAAATACCAATCTCAAAAATGAGCCTTAAGGACAGAAGAAACAAACGAGCTGTAAAAAAGAAACTGGGCCCTTCGGCACTACTGAACATCTAATACACAAACATTAAACGAACTGCGTCGCAGTGGGCAGATCTGGCGCTTCGCCGATGATCTGCTCCCCTTCTACCCACGCCTTTTTCCCCGCGGCGACTAGCCCGCCCTTGAGCCTGACCGTCTGCCCGTCCCGCCGGGTGGCGGTGCTGGTGCCGTCGCTGTTCACGGTGTTGATCGTGACGGTGTACCGGCCCGCGCGCGGCAGCAGCCGCTGAAAGCGCTTCCACGGATTAACTGTTGCCATAGTGGTGTCTCTCGATCTTGATGGTCTGGGTGACTCGGCCGGTACCGGGCTTGCCGACGTTGATGCTGTTGCTCAGCACGTTACCGCGCCAGGTGTTGGCCGGCTCCTGCGTATCGCGGAACTCGACGATCATCGCCGGCTCGATCAGCCCGGGGCTGCCGGAGGTCGGCAGGATGGTTTCAAGGGTGACGATCTCCTGATTCCCGCCGGCGGCGATCGCGGCCATGCCCCGCTCCCTGCACTGGTACGCCTCGACGTTGAGGTCGTCGAAAATGTCCGGCGCTGGCTTGTCGCCCGCAGTGCCCTGCCGGATCACGTCAACCGCCACGCCGTCGGTCACGCCGGAGACGAACACGGCGTTGTATTCGGGCTGCGGCTCCCACTGGCTGGCGTAGCTGATGGTCATGGTGTCCTGAACGATCGCGTCGACGAACTCGATGGGCTGGTCGTCATAGGCCCACGGCCCGACCAGCTTGTACCGGTGTTTGATGTGGAGCTCGTCGGTGTCGCGATCCGGCACCACAATCGCCCCCTGCGCGGCTGCCAGCTCGGCGACCACTTCCATCGCGGTTTTCTGATCCCATCCCCACGCATCGGCCGGGATCACGTAATCGGTCAGGCCCTGCTGCCGGGTGACTGAAAAGCCGGTGAATTGAAGCTGCTCGGTCATGGCCTGGGTGGCGCTGGTCTGGGTGGTGATCCTGCCGGTGCGCTTCGGCGCGTAGGGGGCCGCCAGCAGTTGCGATCGGGAAACCCCTTTCACCTGATAGGCTTCGCGCGCGAATCGGCGGTCGAGGCTGTACCGCTCCACCACAAACCGCCAGGCGTGCCCGTTGATGGTGGCGATCACCTCGGCGGGGCCTTCTGACGTTGGCCGGATCAGGTTCATGCTGGCGCGGTTCAGGATGGTGCAGCTCATTGTCCAGGCGAAGCTGTCGGCATCGAGGCCGATGGTTAGATCCTTGAACTCCAGCGGGGTGTTGCTGGTGACTTCGATCAGGCTGCTGGCGTTCATAATCAGATACGTCCTCTTGTTTTCCGGTTCCTCGGGTGGATCGCCGAGGGGCGCGTCGGGTTCGATGGCGCTGGGGAACTCGATCTCAGTACCGATCCGGGGCTTTCTGTCCCACGGGTGGATCGTGCGCCCGTCCAGCGCCTCCTTGAGCGACCAGCCGGGGCGGTCGGGCTGACTGTCCACGGATCGGGTCGGGGGCTTCACCTCGACCAGCAGGGCCTCCGGCACCAGCTCGAAATCCACCACCAGCGCCCCGGGCGGGGTGTAAGGTGAGCGCACCAGGTTGAGGGTTTCGTCCTGTTCCAGGTTGACCACTTCCGGCGGCGGGGCCTGCCAGTTCAGGATTGAATCGGAGGCTCTGGCGGTGCTGGTGACGTTGTGATCGCGCGGGTCGTTGAAGCTCTGATCGGCGCGCCGGTCCTTCGGCGTCTGAACGTCCCACGCCTGTCGGCCATAGCCGGCGGGGTCGTCTCGCTCGGGTACTTTGGCCCAGCGGGCGCGCTCGGCCTTGAGATCGAGCGGGGTGGCCTCGTCGCCGCTGTAGGGGTTTTGCCCCTTGTCCTTGGGTGGCACGCGATCCCAGCCGCTGGCGTAGCCGTCGAGACTCAGCACGCGGGCCTGCTCGCTCCGGTGGTGCCTGCCGCTGCCGTCCTCTGGGTTGGCGAGGGCATGCCCCTGTTCGCGCCGGTCGGCGGCCTGCTGGCTGGCCTGTGCGCTCAGGTAGCCGTGGGTCACGGCCAGCGGGGGCTTGCGATAGATGAAACCGCCCGACTCGGCCAGATCGAAATCCAGCGCGAGCGGGTCCAGTACCGGGCTGTACTGGCTGCTGAGGTCTAGGACGACGGCGAGCGGGTCGGTTTCGGGTGCGTAGGCCATTAGCTCACCTTGGCGGTGACGCCAGAGGGAACGGGATCACCGGTGCCCCATGTTTCTACCGTGCCGTCCTGACGAACCGCGAGGCAGATATCCTTTCCGGAGGACATAGCGATGAAGTCGCTACCTGCCGGCAATTGGCCTACGCCAGAGCTAACAGAACCCCAGTGTTCAAGTGCACCTCCTTGGGTCAGGGCGATAGTGTGATAACGGCCACCAGCTATTTGTCGGCAGTCGCCAAACCCGGCGGGTGTGTTTATCTGGCCGCTGCCGTTGTCGCCGAAGCCTTGAACGGTTCCATCCTCGAAAATGACATAGCCGTGGTTGCGGCCAGCGCCTGCAAAGGCGACCGGTGGCAGGTCTGCGGGTATGGTTGGACCTGGGCCAATCCGAACCACTGAGCCGTCGTTTAGCACGGCCAGGAAGAAGTCGCCCCAGCCTTCGATGAATTTGGCGCCGACGCTATTTACGGTGGCCGGAACTGTCAGGCCATCTCTGCCCCAGACGTCGACGGTGCCGTCCTCCCTAATTGCTGCGCCGTTGTAGGCGTTGCCAGCGATCTGAACATAAGGCCCGTTGGCGGGCGGGCTGGCTTCCGCGCTGCTGGTTCCACCCCATACGACAATGCTGCCGTCGTCTTTCAAAGCTGCGGTGAAGTAACCGCCGCAAGCGATGGCAACCACGTTGGAAAGCCCTGCTGGGTAATCGCTTACCTGGCCCCAATAGTTGCCACCCCAAACCGCCACGGTGCCGTCAGGCTTGAGTACGGCGCTGTGGTCAAAGCCGGCGCCTACGATGTACAGAGGCTGCGGCCCTGCGCCGGGCACTTCGGGGGTGTAAATCTCTGGCAATACCGGGCCGTGGACCATTGGCCGATAGAACGGCTTGGCGATCATCGAGGCGGTGCCGTAGAGCTGGGTGGTTTCGGTGTCCACCACCCACGTCGGTTCCTCGCTCGGCAGGGTTCCGGCACCGGTGCACTCCCAGACGTGCCCGTTCGGGGTGGTAGGGTGGATGCGGTCGCCCACGGCCACGGTCATATCCGGGGTGAAGTCGTCGCCGTAGTCGTCGAAGGCCACCACAAAAATCCGCTTGTCATAGCCCGACAGCAGGTCGATGGTGTACTCGCCGGTTTCGGGGTCGCTGGTCGAGTGGCCCAGGGACTTGCTTAGGTTTACCGTTGCCCCGTCAAGGCCGTGGGCAGTTGGGTCGTACCCGAAAGCTCGCACCGTGCGCTTGGCGGGTGTGCCGTCGATCTGGACGACACCGGAAACCTTCGAGCTTTGCCCGCTGTCGCCTCCGCCGCTGCCTCCAAGGATGGCCTGAAAGTCCAACTCGCTTGCCGTACTAGGGTCTAAGGGGGAGGTTTTGTAGACGCTTCCGTCCTCGTCAGTGTCGAAGGCTACAAATTCCAGCGGCGTGCCTTTCTGAGAGGTAGAAAAGTGCGAGAGCGTTGACCCGCCAGCCGGCAGTTCAAAGTTGCCTTCGATAGTACGGCCTGCTGTCAGCACTGCACCACTCTGAAACCGGTCGGGGTTGAGGTTTGTTGGTAGTGAAATCTGCCCGTATATATTCAGGCTGTAGAGTATTTCGTCTAGCTCGGCTTCTGTTAGTTGGCGGTCGAAAACCAGCATGCCGTTGGCTATGCCTGCGAACGCTGATCTGAAAAGGGTCGCGGATGAATAAGAGTGATACGGGCCTCTACCAAAAACCGCGCTCTCACGGTTTACCGTCTCGCCTGCAAGGCCAAGCTCAAGAGAGTATTGACCATTGGACTCTCGGTTTTTGGTGTGAAAACCGATCAGGTTCACCTTGTCGAGGCTGATCGCGGCGGTGTGGTTTATCGTGTTTTCCGAGTTGTTGTAGGCCGACTTGTAATAGAACCTCGGGTTCCCCGCCTCGACGGACAGAATCGTGTCCCTTGAGGCGTAAGAGTTATGATAGAGCTCGAAAGTGTCCGCTGTCGTCGGCGTAACGATAAACAGCACTGTCAGCGGCGTATCGCCTGAGTCTCCGGCAAATTGCGCGCTCTGGGTACCATCCAGATTCACGCCGTCGCCCCCGATCGTAACCCCTTGAGGAAACGTAACAGTGCCAGATATTGCCCCGTTGGTGCTGACGGCTTCCAGAGTTTGGGTGTCGGTCTGCGAAAAGTCGAAGGCGCACAACAGGCCGGGATAATCGGCCACTGTGGTTACGGTCGCTTGCATCAGTGACATTAGTCAGCGTCTCCACGGTTCTGCGTGGCGAATTGATCGGTTTCTTCAACGGCCCGCCCCGCCACGATGGTACGAGCCACCCAGAAAGGTGCCTGTCCGCCGTCGGTATTGAAACGCAAGGTATTGCCGCTCACCCATCCAGTGCCCCAGCCGTCCGCGCGGATAGTGAAGTAGGGCGCGCCGGTCGCGGCGTTCGTCGGTGCCAGGTCGGCACTGATGTTGCCAGTGGCGACCACGCCCACGGTTTCCCCGATCACTTCAAAGCTGGTGCTGCTGGTGAACCGGATGGCCCAGCGTTCCTTAATGGCACCCTGGTTGGTCACTTCGATGGGGTTCGATACCAGGTTGTACTTGGCGGTGGTGCTGTCGCCGATCAGCTCGTCTGACCAGGTGGAGCCGTCGAAGGCTTTTTGGTGAAAGGCGTTGTACGCCCGCGCGCGCAGGTCGCCGTAGAGCACGGCGGCGCTGACGATGGTGTCGCCGGCGGTGTAGTCCTGGGACAGCGGGATATTCAGCCCGATCTGCCCGCCGATCTGCACGTCGGTCGCCAGTCCCATATCCTCTACGCGTTCGAATACCTGCAGAGGCTCGGTCACTGCGTTGGCCTCGGTGTCGACAAGGCTCAGGGGGTCGGCAAAGGTCAGCGTGCCGGCCTCGGTGTCGAGGGTGTACTGAGCAGGGTCCAGCCGGTTGCCGTTCGCGCCCTCGACATAGACCTCGGCCTGATTCTGGCGCGCGAAGTTTACGACCTGCCCAGCGGTGGCGGTGGTCACTTCCTGCTGCTGGGTGTTGCTTACGACAACCACGTCGCCCAGATTGAATTGAGGGACGCGCCCGTCGCTTGGCAGGCGGGTGGCATCGAGGCCGACCAGTTCGGCGTCCAGTGGCAGGAACGTATAGCTGACCGCGCTGTAACGGACCGTGGAGGGCACGACGGGCACACTGTTAGCCTGCTGATCGTTGGCCCACTCGATGGTTACGAGGCCGGTCTGGGTGTCCACAAATCCGCTGACGATGTTGCCGCCGGTCAGGTTGCCGGCGGTGTCGGCGTTCAGGGTGATCTGGCTGCCCTCGATATCGGTGGCGTTCACGATCAGGCTGCCCTCGCGCAGCGGTGCCCCTGCCGTCCGAAAAATGGAGCGGTTCGCCGGTGCCTGGTCTAGCGAGGTCAGGCAGGCCAGCAGGGTGACGGGCGTGCTGGTCGGGGTGTTGGCCGGATAGTCCTCTAGGGTGACGAGGCCGGTGGAATAGTCGATGCTGCCGACGGCGGTACCGGTGTCGGTGATCGGCGACCAATTCTTGATGATCGCGCCGTCCTGGTCGCGGTACTGCGTGCCGGCGATCTCGAACAGAACGCTGTTCGGGATGATGTTCCGGCTGCTGGTGGGCGTCAGGTCGATGGTCAGGCCGGGGATCGGGCGGGTGGTGCTCCGCACCTGTACCGGATCGGCCGGGTCGGTCCACTGGATGGACGCGCTGCCGCCGCCGTAGGTTTCGGTCGCGGTCGCGGTGCTGTTGTCCCAATAGTTGCCGCTGCCGAGGCGGGCCTTTTCGTTGTAGACCTTGTAGGTGTAGCTCTGGCGCGCGTTGAGGGTGATCGCGCCGGTCGCGTAGTTCACGGTTCCGAGGATCGGGCCGTCCTTCTCGCGGCGCAGGTTCCCGCTGCCGTCGTCGGTGACGGTCACGGCCTCGCTGGCATACTCGATGCGGTCGGCCTTGCCGGAGGCCGCTAGATATACCCACTTTTTGGCGATGCGCTGGACGTTCAGCTCGATACTGATTGAGCCTTCCCGCATGGCGGCGCCGGGGTTGTAGCTGGTGTCGGCGCCGGCGGAGACGTTCAGACTGAACGAGTCGCTGGTTTTGGTGGTGCCTTGCCAGTCCTCATAGTCGATGGTGTAGTCGCCATCGCTCGGGGCCGGTGCCGGGTTCGGGTTGATAAAGATCAGGCCGGTCGAGTAGCTGACGGTTCCGGTGCCGGCGCCGGTCAGGTTGCCCGCCCCGTCGTCGGTCAGGGTGTACTGCTGGCCTCCGGTGTTCCAGGTGACGACGACGCTGCCCGGGGAAAGGTTCCGCTTGATCTGGGCGCTGGCGTAATTGTAGGTCGGTGCGATGTTGCCCATTGGTTCTGTCCTTATCCGGTTACGGTTTCGCCGACTTCAAAGCGGATGGTCGGGGTGTCTGGGATGGTGGCGCCGGCCTCGATCACGGTGCCCTGCTTTTCGCCCCACGCGACGATGATCTCGGTGCCGGCGTCTGGCAGTGCCGCCAGCGTAAAGTTGACGGTGCCGGTGGCGTAGTCGAGGGTGCCGGTGCCGTCTCCGGAGAGCTCTCCGCCGCCGTTGTCGCGGATCAGGTACCAGCTCCCCTGCGCGCGATATTCCACGGTCAGGGTGGCCTCGGCGGCCTTGGGCTCGGTCTGGAATACCCACGTCAGCGATCGCGTCTGCTGGTTCACTTCCAGGCTGGCCTGCTTGGTCTGCTGGTTTACAACCGCCCCGGGCACAAAGGTTAGGGTGGTGCCGTAGCTGGCGCTGCCGCCCGAGTAGAAAGCGCGGATCTCACCGTTCACGTAGTCCACGATGCTGTTTTCCTCATCCAGCCGGTTGCTGCCTCCGGTGTGAACCAGCTTGCCGCCCTGATCTTCGTATTCGCCGTTAGAGCCGGTGATCTGAAGCGTGCCCGGGGTGATCGCGCGGCCCGCGTGATATATCCCCTCGCCGTTGGGGCCGGTGGTCACGCCGCTGATGTTGCTGATCGTGATGGGGTTATTGCTGGCCGGTCGGATGATCGCGGCCTGCGCGCCGGCTGCCTGGTCGGTGATGGCGTTCTCCGACTGCGCGCTCGGTACCAGGGGCGCGAACACGTTTTCGACGGTGATGGTGCGATCGCCCACGGCGGCGGGCGCAGCCAGCGGTGAGGCGCCGAAATACTTGGCCGCGTCGGCTACCTGCGTTTTCAGGATCTTCATGTCGCTGTTCAGGTTGCCGGTCGGGTCTGGATCGCTGCCCTGAAAGTCGAACGCCAGCGGCTGCGCCAGCTCGATGGTGTAGGTCTTGAGCTGATAGTTGTAATACCCGTAGCTGCCCCGGTCTTTGGTGAACGTCTGCTGCTCGATATCCACGCCGGTCACGCGCACGTACTGGCTGTTGCCTGTGTCCAGATCCTCCAGCACAAAAATCTGCCCGGGCTCGGGGTCTTGCTGGTTGCGGGTCTGGGCCAGCGCCTGAATCGCGCGCTGTCCCGCCAGTTGTCGGCCCCAGAGCCAGAACGGGGCCTCGGTGCTGGCGACCACGTAGCTCTCGATGCGGTCCTGGGCATCGATCCGGCGGTCGGTGTGGCTGTTAGTGTTGAACAGCAGCACAAACACGTTCGGGTCTTTCGCGCGCTGGCTGACGATGGTGTGAGCGCCCAGCAGGGTATCGGTGTTCGCGGCGTTCACGAACAGGTACAGCTTGCGGAGGTTCACGCGGCCATAAACCCGATCCACTCGGGAAATGTCCGGAAAGGTGTTGTTGATCTCGCCGGAGACGACTAGCCGGCCACTCATGCGTCCGCCGCCGTCGTCGGTGTCCGCCATGACTTCGGACTCGGATAGAACGATCTGATCGCTGGTGATGGTCACGGGTTAATCTCCATTAAATTGATAGTGACGGCGTACTTGTGATCGGGTCCGGGGTTGGCCAAGCGGCGAATGGGCTCAACATTAATGGGTGGCCGGCGAAACATGACATTGAAAGAGCGCCCCCAAAGAACCAGGGTGAATTCCTTTTCGGGAACAGAAGCCATGGCGTAGAGCTGCTCCAGGTCCGCGCGGGAAATCCAGGACGCCTCCTTTCCACCGAACAGGGTTATGGGGCGACCGTCCTGTCGGCTTCCCTCCTGGACAACCAGGTTGCCGACCAGGCTGTACTCTGTGCTGTGCTCAACGGGCGTCCAGGCGAACTCATCCCGCCATTCAAGATCAGGAGGGAGATCCAGGGTTTCGGTACCGTCACTGAGGGTGATTTCCAAGGTCATGAAGTACTCCGCAGGCCGACTTCTTCCAGGGTGCGCAGCAGAGAATCCGGATCGTCTGTCTGAACTTCCGTGCGTTCGCCACTGGGTGTCTGGAGAATGATTGTCTGAGAGCCCCGGGACTGGACGCTCTGCTGCTGGTTGGTTGTAGTACTTCTCTGCTGCTCGAACTGTTGGCGCTCCCGCTCAGCCTGCTCCTGCTGGCGCTGCCTTTCAGCCGCCTGGCGTTCACGTTCGTTTTCAGCTTCGCGACGATTCTGCTGCTCAATCTTGTTGATTTTCTCCAGCTGCTCCAGGGCGCGGGCATAATCCTCAGCCGCTGAATCCGCACCTGCCTGGCGCGCCTGCTCCAGCTGTTCCTGAAGCCGTTTTCTCTCAGCTTCATACTGGAGTCGCTGAGCTTCCTCGGTATCGCCGGAAATATCGGCAAGGCGCTGACGAAGACTGTTCAGGGTGGATTCTGCGGAACTGTTCAGGCTTTCAATTTTCGTGCGAGCGGCGTCGATCGCGGATTGGAGCCCCTGCAGACGTTCGTTATCGAGAAGGTTGAACTGATTGGTGGCCCTGGCGGCAACACTGTCGAGCTGATCAAGAGAGAGGCTTCCGGCATTGATTCTGTCGGTCAGGCTTTCCATGGCAACAGCCTGCTCATAGAACTCCTGCTTTACCTCAGCCGCTGCCAGGGCGGTATCGGCAAACCAGGCCGCAAAGCTGTTACTCATCAACCGGCGGCGGGCACTGGCCAACTCATCAACACGCTGCCTGCTCTGTTCGAGCGCCTCGCTTGCACTGATACTTTCGTCAACAAAGGCGTTACCACCAATTTTCTCTTCGAACAGGTTACGTGCGGCGGTGCTGAGTTCAGTGACTGACTGCCGAGCGTTGCTTATGGCTTTGGCAAAGGCGGCACCCCACGCATCGCGGAAACGGTCCCGGGCCTTTTCAGCCTCCTCTGCTGCCTGCTTGGTTTTCTCCTTTACCTTGTCGATGCCCTCGCCAGCTTTATCGCTGTCTTCCGGAACATCCTCAAGCCCCAGATCTAGATCCAGACCAGTCAGCTCAGCCAATTTCAGACGAATCGTTTCCAGTGCCTCATTGGCTCCGGCAGCACCGATATCACCGGCTTCTTTTAATCCCTTGATTTTATCCTGCAGCGCAGTCAGCCCTTCCTTAGTGTTGACTGACTCGATCGCCTCACCAAACCCCACCTTGAAGGCTTCAGCTGATTGCTTGCTGGTAAGCCCAGCCGCCTCAATCTTGCTAGCGAGCGCCCCTACTCCATCAATAGCTTCCTGAGCTTCAGAGGTGATTCCGGTCATCACCTCCTTAACGTCAACGCCATATTCAGAAAGGCCCTTACGCGCATCCTGCGTGGCGCGCTCCTGCTTGCGCATGGCCTTTTCAGCAGCTTCGCCAGCAGTCTCAATGTCTTCCGCGAGAGCCGTGAGCGTGCCAACGGAACCTTCAGCATCCTTGCCGGATTTCTTTGCAGCTTCACCCGTCTCCTCAAAGGCTTTGATTGCTGCCTTTCCAGCCTCAGCGGCCTTCGTGCCGTACTCGATCGTCTTGTTCTGAAGATCAATCACCGAAGCACGGGCGGCCTCAGCTTTGGCGGCAATGGTGTTGTAAGCCGAGTCGGAGACCACACCCACTTTATTTAGCGCGAACGCCAGCCCTTGCGCCGCACTCATTACGCCCGCGATACCCGTGGCAACAAACGTCAGGAAATAAGCAGCCGCAGCCTGGGCACCGCGAAAAACGGCAACGGCGGTATTGCCAAAAAATGAGAGTGTGTTGGTGATAGCGCTGAAGCTCTCACCGATCGATTTTGAATTACTGGAAAGATCCTGAAGGAACCCGATCGCAGACTCGCTCAGGCGCGTGAACAGACTGACCAGAGCTTCCCCTGCCCCAGACTGGCCGAACAACTCCACTACCTTGTCGGTTGCCTCGCCAACCGCCGGTGCCAGCTGCGCACCAATCCTCGCCGTCAGCCCCTTCAGCTTCAGGTCAATCTTGTTGTAAATGTCATTCGCGCGGTTGAGCTTGTTGAGCTCTTCCTCGGAATAAATAGCGCCTTCCTGCTGTGCCTGGTCGAAGATCTCCCGAAGGCCGGCGGCGTTATCCTCGAGTAGTGGCTGCAGCTGGCTGGCGTCACTGGCCAGCTTCTCCAGAAGCGCCACCTGTTCGGACTTCGACCCCAAATCCCCGATGGCAGCGCCAAGTTTCAGCAGCTGCTCATCCGGGCTTAGATTCCTGAATTCCTCAATCTTGAGGTTCAGTGTGTCCATTACATCAGCGGCTTCACCACCGCCAGTGCGCGAGAACTCACCCAGCCGCTCGGCAACGTTGCGCAGAATGTCGGAGACCTTCTCTCCGGACAGCCCTACCCGATCGCCAGCAATCCGCCACAGCTGGAGCTGCTCCCGGTTCACGCCGATCGCGTTGGAGGTATTAGTCAGCTCATCGGCCAGCTTTGCCTGGCCTTTGCTGAAAACCGTGAGTGTGGCAACTGAGGCACCGGCGGCCGCAACAAAGCCAGCCACAGCGAGCCCGGCGGTCTTCAGCCCTGCCCCCACCTTTCCCAGAATGGGATTCAGGCCCTGCAAACGCTCCCGGAACTTGCTAACCCGCGTGCCGGATTTCTGAACATCATCGCCGAGCTCCCTGGAACCACCAGCAGCCGCTTTGGCGCTGTCACGCATCTGGGTTAGCTCCGAAGTAACGCTGCCGATCTCGGCATCAACGCCAGCGATTTCGCGCTTGATCCGTTGCTGCTCTGAAGACAGATCCCGGGTACTGATGCCGGCATCACTCAGGCTATCCCGAAGTCCATTCAGCTGGCGCTGGTTGTCCTGCCACGCCTGGTCGGCATCCCGGGAAGCCTTTTTGGCTTTCTCAAATTCGTTCCGCTGAGCTCGGGTCGGCTTCTCAGTCTGAGCCAAAGCCTTACCCAGCTCTGTAGCACGGTCCTTCGCTTGCGCCTGCTGATCGGCCAGGCCTTTGGTCTGGCTTTTCAGGTCGGCAAACTGGCGCACCAGCTTCTGCTGATCCCTCAGTTCAGACAAAGCACCGGCCAACCCTTCCAGCTTCTCGCTGGCTTCACCGGTATCCTGCCCCAGCGCCTCCAACTCCTTGACCAGCTGCCCGATGGATTTAAGCCCCTCGGTACCGGCTTTGATCAGAAGTTCGACTTCTTGCTTTTGATTGGTGGCCATGAATGCTCCAGACACAAAAAACCCCGCCGAAGCGGGGCACCATCACACCTGATCGATCAGATTACTTCGCGCCGGGACAGGCGCTCTGCCTGGCCTTTATTGAGCGTCACCTCGGCGCCAGCTGGATACTCAATACCCTTGTGACGATGTGGTTTCTTGAGGACGGCTTTCACCGCCTCCGGCGTCTTCTCAGCTGCCTTAGTCATGGCGTTCTCCAGATGTCATTGATTGGTGAGCGGGCGGAGGTACCGCCCGGTTGGCCAGTGCAGGTTATTCCTGCATCAGGATTTCGTAGGGGCTTCCCTTGCCTTCCGGCGTGGTCATGGTTCCTTCCAGGGTGCCGGTGATGAATTCCCGAGCCATCAGATCAAGCGCCTGTGTGGCACTGAAGGAAGCGCTGAAGATGGTCACCACGGCGTTCTTGCCAGTCACCAGATTCTTGCCGTCCATGATGATCTGACGCTTTTTGGAGATCTCGGTCGCACCACGGATCTTCTGGCCAGAGGTTTCCACGGTGTCGAAATCGATCGTGACTGCGGCCGCACCATTGGCACTCAGTGCACGGATCAGACCACTGGCAGACTCAACCTCATAGTCTGTGCCACGAGTCAGAACAGTAGTGCCGTCTGATTCCAGCGTGACGGTAATGGTTGAAACGTCCACGTTCGGGTAAGGCAGCTTTTGCCATACCCCCTCAGCCAGGGTAACCGCCTCACCAGTCACGCTTTGGACTGAAGAGGTGTAGGCCTCACTGGTACCAGCCAGGGCGTCAGCCAAAAGCCCGGATGGCAACGAGTCAAAGTCCATCGCCATGCGCGGCGCTTCGCCCGGAAGGTTCACAGAGTCGAGCACCTGACCATAGGTGTCACGCTGGAAGCTGGTCCGGTCAACAGATTCCGGCTGAGGCGGCGTCATCTCCAGCCGGGATACGTTGATCGGCCCGGCAAAGTCAGTGGCCAATCCATCCACAATGGGAGCCATATAGATATTGCCGGCGAATATCAGGCCTGTGTCTTTGTAGTCCATGGGTTATCTCCAGTTCAGGGTGTTGTACGTCAGGGTGATCGGCAGGTAGATCGGGATGATCTTTGTGCCGAGTTCAACATCGTCGAGCTGAGCCTCGCCGGCTTCGATCTCGACAGCCAGGCCGTTGAACTTGATGCTCTCTGGCCTGAACAGGGTTCGGTAGATGTCTTGCAGCAACTCATCCTGACGGCCCCTGACACCAGGGCTCCGCTCCAAATAAGCCACAATTTCTACCGTGCGGGTCTGGTTGGTCGCGCCACGGGACTGGGTTGCCAGGCGGTCGGTGAGATTCCGGATACCGATGCAGGGCAAAGCCGTGTGCTCATCGAAATACAAGGCCGGGTCATCATCCATAACGTCCCCCGGAACGTCCGTGAAAAAGCCTTTCTCGGTGCTGATTTCGTTGAGGCGTGCGATCAGCACGTCCACCACTTGCGTTGCTTTCGCGCTCATTTTTTCAGCTGCTCGTTGTAACGTCGGATGAATTTGTCGCTCAGGCTCTCGCCCACAGATTTCCGGAACCGGTCATCGGCTGCAGCCTGGAAGTGCAACTTGATGCTGTGGCCAGCTGCTGGCTGGATCCGATCCTCTCCAGCCTTCCGATGGCGAGTCAGGATGGTGCGCTTCTTTGCCTTCGGGTTTACAAAGCCCCATACCCGCATGAGCTGACCGCCCTTGCGAATCCAGACACTGGCCCGGGTGCCGGTGCTGTCAGTCGTTCGCGTGGTCGTTTTCCAATATCTGAAAGGGATTCGACGACTGGTTGGAGCCAATACTGCGATAGGCTGTTTATTCGTCGCCCGACGGAGACCAATCTGGCCACCTGCCTTTGCTCTGGAGATGCCGTCCCGCGAGATGATCTCCGCAAGTTCGCGCTTGCTCTCCCGCCCCTGATCGTTGATTGCAGCGCGTGACGCCCTCCGGATTGCCTGGGGCTGATCCTCCAGGCTCTCCAGTACCGACTCCAGACCGTCCAACTGGATGGCGGGCTGCCGACGAGCCATCAGACTGTTCCCATAACCCGCAAAGTCACACCGTCGTCGCTTCCCTCGACAACACCGTCAACAACGTAGGTCACGCCTCTGGTTGTGATCTGATCGCCACGCCGGCCCCATGGGTAGGGCAACTGAGGCTGGAAAAGCTCGATCTGGTACCGGGGCTCATTCATCGGCCCAACGTATATGTTTTCGCGCGTGAGAAACGCCAGCACCGGAACATCCACAACCTCACTCTTCTGGCGATACTGTGCGGCGTGGCCAATGATCCTCCTGGCAGAAATCGCAAGCTCACTGCGGCTCTGGCCAGGCTCAACAGATTCGATGATGTACCAGTCGGCACCACGCTGAATCAGCTGTCCCTGCTCTACATCCGGGCGGTAGCGCATGCGAACGAAGGTGCTGTCTACCGCGCGAATGCCACTCGGTTCGGCACGGCCAACACTGCGAGGCTCCTGGAACCCTGCCCATGCAGTGCCGACAACAGGCCAGGAAGGCTCATTTTCTCCTGTCCGGGCCCCGTAAAGCGTTACGCGGTCTTTCAGTTTCCCAGCCTGCATATCAACCCATCCTGTGGATGACGTAGGGAGCGAGCAGAAGCTCAACTCCCATGGGCAGATCCGTAGCGATCGTGCCGATCACAACGGCTTCCCGGTTCTCATACAGGTGCCCAACGATCAGCAAAGCAGCTGCCCGCACATCAGCAGGCAGCTCTGCGTGCCCGATATCGGCGGTTACCTTCACGGAGGCCCGTTGCGATTTACTCGCGGGCCATTCAGCCGCTGGATAGAGCACGGGGTACACCCCGCGCCCATCCAGAGAAAGATCGCCAGCCGACAGGGTCTGCTCCCCACCCAGCGGATCCAGATACACCACCTGGTTCACAGCGCGAACGGGAGTCCACTTCAACTCAATTCCGCCAGTGCCTGAGGGCAGCGCATCGAGAACCATCTCTGCACCGTCAACCTTTTCGAAGGCTTGGCCAGTCCGGTTTTCGATCTGCCGGAAGGCAGCAGCGATCAGGGACGAAACCAGACCGTCCTCGGCATCGTGCTCGATCCGGCAGTGCGCCTTGGCCTCTTCAACAGTGATCATGCGGACAGTTCCTCAGCCGGCCGTAGCCGGCATTCCGTTAGGCTTTCGGTTCAGGTTCCTGATCGGCTTTGCTTGCCGGCAGCTTGGTGCCCTTCACAGCCACCTTGCCCTTGACCAGGCGCTCCGCCTCATCCGCACTGAAGCCGGCCACATCGCCCCGGCTGTAGCGGCTCCACGGCTTGGTGAAGGTAATAACAACCTTGTCGGCTTTTGGTGCAGCCTGATCCTTTGCGGCCTCGTCTTTCTTCGTTGGTTCAGCCATGACTCATACTCCTGATGAGAAAAAATGAATGGCGGCAGTACGCCGCCATGGGATTACCAGGTAACTGCGGTACCCAGAACCAGACCTTCCAGGTGGCGGAAGCCGATATCGTGCTCAGCCACCACACGAACCACGGACTGGTTACGGGAAAACGCAGACACCAGGTTGCCGCCGGAGTCCTTGTAGGTAGCCTCGCGGGAGAAATCGACCTTCATGTTCTCCTGCTCACCGATCACCACGTCGTTCCAGTCCGCGAAATAAATCTCGGACTCATTGGTACCGGCGCCAAGGTTGGTCGGGATGGTGGTGGTGTGCTGAATCGGGTAGCCCTTCAGCATGCCCTGGGCAAGCTCCGGATAGACCTTGTTGCCATTGCCATCCCGCAGGCCAAACAGCTTCATATAGCTGCGCGGAGACAGAGCCCAGCCGGGCTGAATAAGCAGGCTGTCACTGTTCATCAGCTGCAGGATCAGGCTGTCGAGGTAGGCATCGATCGTGGCCAGATCAGCGGTACCAGACCAGGGAACGGTTCGGCTGGCATCAGTGGCAGTAGCTTTAAAGCCTTTAGGCGTGTTGCTGGTGCCGTCATCCCGGAGGAAGGCCTTGTCTTCACGAACCGCCATGGCGTTGATCATGTCGTTCAGGACGATCTGCTCGATCCGGAAGCCCGCTCGACCGATCAGCTGGTTGGACATCGGCACCAGCGTGATCATGGTCTTTGCAGACAGGTTCACGTCATCGGTGCTGCCCTCGCTTGCCAGAACATCATTGCCCTCACCCACATAGCCGGCGGTAGCGCCAGAGCTCATGCGCGGCATGGACAGGTTGCCATTCGGCAGCGGTACATTCCGGGCACCCAGCTGGCGAACCACAGTACGTGGACGCAACAGTTCGATAACCTCATCGTGCATGTTGTCGGGCACCAGGGCGCCACCGGATCCACCACCGGTTTCCATGGCCATGGCAACGTCCATATCACCGATCTCGTTACGGGCGAACTTCACCGCATCCGTGAGGTTGCCGCCACCGGCTGCGATCGACATCACCATCCGTGCAGCGCTGGCGCCCGGGTACTGCTTGAGCTCAGGCTTGATGTGAACTGCAGGGGCGTTGTTGGCAGAAGGACGAACCGGCTGGGCTGCAGCGGCCTGCATGCGCTCGACCTGTTCAGCGCGCTCCATCCGCTGGGACAGCTGATCAAACTCTGCCTTCAGTGAGTCGAATTCTGCCAGCTGCTCAGCAGTCAGCTCCCCGCTTTCCTGTTCAGCAGCTGCCAGAGCCTGGACTTTCTGGTTTACTTCCGCTCTCTTGCGGCGGAGTTCTTCGATCGGATCCATGTCGCTTTCCTCTTTCTTTCAGGTATAAAAAAGGCGGCCAATTGGCCGCCCGGTTAGCTGCTCCGCCGCGTGGCTAGAGCTGGCATTGGGTATTCAGGGCATGAGCTTGCGCGGAGATTCGCCGGCTCCCGCCCTGTTCGGTTTGCCGGTAGCTTGCTGCAATGGCATTCACCGCGTCCTGAGCGGGCGCGATCTCGTCGATCAATTTCAGGCTGAGCGCCTCTTTCGCGGAAAAGACCTTTGCCTCGGTAGCCACCACCGCTTCCACGTCCAGGCCGCGATACTCCGCAACCGACGTGGTAAACATTTCGTAGGCCGCGTCCAGCCGACGCCCGATCTCCAGGGTGGCCTGGTCTGTAATGGGCTCATGGGGTGAGGCATCGTTCTTGTGCCCTCCCCGAAAGAAGGTGTTGAACTTGATGCCGGCAGCTTCTTCGGCACGGCTCACATCGTAGGTTTCGATAATTACGCCGATGGACCCAACCATTGACGTAGGGCTGGCGACGATCCGTGAGCAAGCAGAGGCCAGGAAATACCCTGCCGAGCAGGCCGCGAAGTTGATCAGCGCTGTGATTGGCTTTTCAGCAGACACCATGCGGATGTAATCAGCCGCTTCCTTGCATCCGAGCGCGGAGCCACCGCCGGTGTGGAAATCCAGGATAATTTCCGCCACCTGGTCGTTATGCCGCACCGATTCAATCTGCGATCGCAAAAGCTCATAGGAAACCAGCTCTTCACAGCTTTCGGTGATCTCACCCCGGCGCGGTACCAGAATTCCGTGAACCGGAATCACAGCCAACTGGTTCGCGGATCGCTCCGGCTGAGCTGCCCGCTGCTCCTCATCCATCAGCGCCAGCGGTGCCATGGACTCAACGGAGCCGGTGTCCTTACCAAGGAGACGAGGCTCAAGAACGGATTTCACAGCGGTTACCAGTGCCGGCGTGGCGAACAGCGGCACGCCAAATACCATGGACGCTACATGCGGATAATTGATCAGGCGCGGCATAGAATGTCCTCAATCTCTTTCATTTGGTCGGGAGTGGCGTTCAGCGCGCTGGCAGAATTGCCAGGCTCAGCCATATTCAGCGGAGAGAGATAGCGATCACCGCCCTGAATCGGCGGCATGTTCTCAAGCCGGCGCACGTCGTTGGCAGAGAGCCAGCCCCAGTTCCGGCCGATCGCGTAGGCTTCATAGCGAGACTTCTGATCCCCACGCAGCAGCCCGCTCACGTTGAACTCGATGTAGAGGTTGGCGCGCTCAGAGGGCAGAAGCAGATCCCGCATCATCGCGGCCTCGTGCCGCTTGATCCAGGGCAGCAACGTATAGATCACGAACTGCAGCCCCATGTGCTCGATGTTGTTGAACGTCGCCCGGTCCATCATCTGGATCATGTGCGGCGGAACTTTATACATCTGGCAGATGGTCACAGAGGAATGCTTCCGGCTCTCCAGCAGCTGGGCCTTCTCGTTGTCCATGGCCAGCTGTTTATAAGTCATCCCCTCCTGAAGCATCGCCACGCTGAACATATTGCGAATGCCGCTGTGGCGCTCCGCGAACTTGCCCAGCAGCCGGTCCAGCTTCGCCTGGTCCGTAATCGGCGCCGCTTCCCGTGGCCGCTCAATCACCCCTGACATCGTGGTACCGCGAGAGAAAACGGCAGAGGCATGCTCTTCCGTGGCGATCGCCAGTCCGATGGCGTCTGCATTGGTCTCGATCGGAGACACACCAACGAAACCATCCAGGGAGAACCCCTTTACGTGGTGCACCATCCGGGATGGCAGGATTTCGTTCTGGTCGATCAGGTGGTAGTACGGCATGCCATCGTTGCCTTTGAGCACTCGCACTTTGGTATTACTGATCGGGATCAGCTCCCGCACATAGCCCGCACCATCACGATCAATCAGGGCGATGTGGTTGCCATCCAGACCCAGTGCACCCTGTGCCTGTTCGTAATACTCGAAAGCGGTGTCCTTTCGATTCGGCTGTGAGTGGATGACATCGTAGAGCGGATGATCTGTCGCCCGCTCCCGATTACCGTCGCCAGTGCGTCGGTACAGCTCGCACGGAAGTTGTGCGACAGACTCTGCCAGCAGGGTCACGCAGCCACGCAAAGCCGTCAGAGCCAGCGCCGTATCCTTGTTGACCATCGCGCCGGCAGCGCTGTTGCGGCCAGACATGGAGCTGACCCAATTGCTCCAGTCACCGCCCGGACTCCGGCTACTGGTCGAGCTGGATTGAAAGAAGCTGGAGAGAAACATCAGCTGTCACCTCGCTGCTGGCGATTAGCCTGGAAATCGCGAACAGCCAGGGCCCGCGCGCTCATGAACGACCAGACCAGGCAAAGCAACCCGCCAACGATGTAGCCGGCCGGCGGGAACACCAGCCAGGAACCAAAGGCCAACAGCAGAGCACCCGCCAGGCCAACGAGAAACGTCAGGATAGATATCAGCATGTCACGTCCGAAGTGTCGTAAATGGACGGCTGCATCTGATCGCCCTCCGCGCGGATCGCCCGCCCGAGAGCCATGATCAGAGCCACAACCGCATCAATCTTGTTTTCAGGAAACTCTTTGCGTGGATAGATGTTGTCCTTGGCATCCAGGTGTGCCACCACGTTGGACATCATCCAGGTCAGCACCGGATCGCCGTTGTGGCGGAGCTTGCCGTCTAGCGTCAGCGCCTCCAAGGTCTTCATCGGTTCGCTCATGTTGGCCACCGTTTGCCGGTACTCCACCATGGGCAACCCTTCCTCCTGCATTCGCGTTGCCAGGTAGGTCGCCTGCCAGGGATCGAAGGCAACATCCTGAATGTCGAAGCGGCTGGCGAACTCCCGTAGATCCTCTTCAATGAACGCGAAATCAGTGACACACCCCGGCGTCAGCGTAACCAGACCTTGTCGGGCCCAGCCGGCATAGTGCTGATTGCGGCCTTCGTCCGCCGCGTCCTCCGGGATGTAATAGCGCCCGAAAACAGACCAGCCATCATCGTCCTCAAACAGCAGAACCAGCGCTGCGACATCGATCTTGCTGGCCAGGTCCAGCCCGATCCAGCACTTGCGGCCCTGATACTGGTCGAGCGTCCTCTCCGGGTTGCCGCACTTGTCCCACGCCTGCAGATCCATCCAGGCCGTGTCAGCGTTCACCCAAACGTTCAGATGCTTGGTCAGAAAGTTGTTAGTGGCCGCCGCCATGGTCATGGCCTTGCGCGCCTTCCGCTCGATGTCCTCAGGGTTCACCGAAACATTCCAGTTCGGGTTCGCCTTGGCCCAGCTCGACGGATCTGTCCAGTCGTCGTCATCGTCGATCGTGTAGATGATCCCGAAGTAACTCTCATCCTGGACGACGCCCTCCAGGATCTTGGTCACATATGCGCGTTGCTCATAGCAGATCCCGGCCCGGTTGAAGCCAGCCGTGGTGATCAACCACAGCAGCGGCTGCTTCCGGGCGCCGGTACCGGTCTCGATAACGTCGAAGATCTCCCGCGTCTTGTGAGCGTGGAGCTCATCGATCAGGCCGCCGTGGACGTTCAAACCGTCGTGGTTGCCGCCCTGGTCCCGACTAAGTGACCGGAACACGCTGTTGGTGTGTTCAACGAAAACCGTGTGCGAGCTGGTCGCCACACCGAACCGAGCCTGCAGTCCCGGCGTGCGATCGACCATCTGCTTGGCGTCTTTCCAGGTGATCTGTGCCTGGTCCCGCGTGGTGGCAGCGCTGTAGACCTCGGCGCCCGGCTCACCGTCAGCGGTAAGCAGATACAGGCCAACGCCTGAAGTCTCGGATGACTTGCCCTGCTTTCGAGGCATCTCGTTGTAGGCCGTCTTGAATCGCCGGTACCCGTCCTCGTTGATCCAGCCAAACACGGTGGTCAGGCGGAAGATCTGCCAGGGCTGAAGCTCCAGCCGTTTACGCTCTCGGGCCCACTCCCCTTTGACGTGTGGCAGCAGCTCGATGAACTGGCAAACCCGGTTCGCCAGCGCCGGCTCCCACCAGTAAGGAAAATCCGCCGTCCCTTCCCGGTCCAGATCTCGCAGCTGGCGATGGCACGCAAGCTGCACCCACTTACAGGCCGGGAGCTCACCACTCACCACCGCGTTGGCATACTCCAGAGCAATGGCGACGTAATCCCTCGCCATCAGATATCCTCAAAGCCGCCGAGATCCAGCTGCCCCTGTGGCGGCGCCTTGACCTTGCCAGCACCCGCCGGCGTGAGCCCGAACTCGTTCGCGCTCTTCATCACCTGATCCCAAAGCTTGTTCCGGATCTGGAAGTACACCGACTGCACCGCATAGTTCTGCGGCGTGTAGTCGATCATGTCTTCCAGGCGCTTCAGCTTCTTGGTGATCTCTTCGAACTTGCCGTAGGAATCGCAGTGAGCGGCGAACGCCGCCTGGTCCAGCAGGGAGATCAGGCCAGCCTTCTCCAGCTGTGGCCCCACCTGGTTCCAGTACTTCTTCGCAGAACGCGGCAACCAAGTCGGGCAATCCGGCAGACCGATCGGCCGTTGCTCGTTCGAGCCGTGATTGTCCCTGTCTTTTCTGAAGTTCCCTTCCAGGACTTTGAGCTGTGCTGGCTTTGGTCTACGTCCTGCAGTCATAAAAAAAGGGGCACCCTTTCGGATACCCCCCCTACCTCAATTTTGCCATCGAAAAAAATCACGGACGGTGAGCGGTCGACGGTACTCACGCCTGAAAGTTTTGACCCCGCCCCCGGGCCCGCCGGGACTCTTCCTCGGTTTTCAGTTTGTGACAAAGCTTGCAAATTGCCTGAAGGTTTTCATCAGCATCGGTACCGCCCTCAGCCTTCGGTACGATGTGGTCAACTGCCACGGCAGGCATCACCTTACCCTCTGCCTTGCAGGGCTGGCACAGGGCCTTATCCCTGCGCATGATGCGCACACGTATACGCTTCCACCTGCCACCATAGCCACGCTGGGAACTGCTGCCACGATCCTGATTCAGCCAGCCACTAGCCTTGGCCTGGTGCTCTTCACAGTAACCATTCCGGTTGGTAGTCACGTTGGAACAGGTACCGGTACGGCATGGCCTTGGTATCGCTTGTGGCACTGAACTACTCCTCGAGTGCATCCACCAAGCCGTTATGCCTGGTAGCGCAACTGTGATAGATGGATGCAACCTCCTTGATCACCAGCACCATCTCCTGCCCCTTACCGTTCCCCAGCTGGGCTGGTACCGCCGGGCACTTCAACAGAAGGTTCTGCTGGTCCGGGGACAGACTCACCCCGGAGGGCTGCGTTGAGCAGGCGGACAACATCAGGCTCAGCACAAACACGCTGGTAGATAGGCTTCTGGATCTCACGAATGATTCCCCGATCGATAATGCGCTCATTGGCCCGAAGCTCACCCAGCCGAGCCTCTACGGTCTGGGCTATGCCAGAGATATCGCCCCGGATCTGCTCGGCCAGCTCCTGCCTGTCCTCAACTATGGCCAGGCGCTTGGCATCCTCGAACCAGCCACGTGCAGTCCAGCCACCAAGGCCAACACCAGCCAGCACAACAGCAATGACCAGCAGCTTCACCTTGAACGTCATGACTTGCCCTTCAGGTATTCAACGGCGTTGCCACCGTAGTAGTACAGAAGATTGGCACTGAACACGTAACACAGCGTCTGTGCCAGCGGCACCATGGGCGCCTGAATAGATCCCAGCAGCATGGAACCTGCAACCAGGTACAGGCCCATGATGCTCATGTAAGCCATCAGCCTGCGATGGAACCACCACTGGTTCGGGTTCGGATGCTGGTTATCGGCCATACTCATTCTCAATCAGCCGGTCCAGCTTGGCATTCATGGCCCTGAGATCAGCCTTGAGCTCGTCAAAGTTCTTCTCGGCACGCTCCTGGTCGTTCAGCCTGGCCTGCTGCAGCATGTGAACAGAGGTTTCAACCAGGGAAATGCGTTCATCCTGTTTGGACTGATCCCGGGAAATGGAAACAGCCAACATGACGACTGTAATGATCACGGCGATGGGGATGCCCTTATCGACGTGCCAGCCTCTACGATCGCTCATCTCCTCACTCATTGCGGGGCCTCACCCCGCCTCATCAGTTCAGAAAGCTCCACCGCGCGACTACCTACCTGCCGGGCCCACTTGCTGTCCATCATCTCGGCAGCTGCCCTGTCCCAGTCCTTCTCAGCCAGGGCACCCAACATGCGCCGGAACTCCAGCAACGTCGGCACGCCCATGTTGAACGCCATATTGGCCAGAACCACCTGCCGGATCGGATCCAGGCTCAGGTACAGGGGCATGCGCTCCAGCTCCTGTTCCACCTGGTCGATGTCGTTATCCAGCATGAAGCCGGCTTCGTCCTCACTGATCCCGCGATCGTCCAGGTTGCGGCCATAGCCAACGGTGAGTTTTCCAACCGTGTCACGGTATGGCTTTAGCCTGAGACCCTCATGACGCTGGAGCTGTTCCAGAAGTACTTGCTTGATCATCCCGCTACCTCGAATAAAACCGGCCCACTTGCTAAGCTCGCATCTGCCAGGACAATCACCCAACAAGGGACCGAAACCATGAACACAGGCGATCTCGAAGCCCGCGTACTGAAACTGGAAAAAGAATTGGCCTCTCTGAGCCACTTGAACCTGCAGCTGGTGAACCGTGAAGTGGTTCTGAGGGGGATGATGCATTCCCTACTGAACCACCTGCCCGACGATCAGAAGCAGGCTCTGCACCGCACTTATGGCCAATACCTGACACTGATACTTGAGCAGATCCCACCTGACGTTCAGGACCGCGAGATTCTTGAGGAATTCGAGGACATCCTCTCCCATCGATCTTGAGAAACACCTTCCGAAGGTCGACCCGACTGTAAGCCTCATCGATTCGTTTAATGCTCGGAATACTCATACCGCACCCATAAAAAAAACCCGGCACCAGGCCGGGTTGAAGGAGTATCAAGAGTGTTTGCTGCGAGTCCTCAGATGCACTTCCTGCACCTTACGGAAAGAGAGTAGTTTTCTGCATGCAGGATGTCAACAATACTAATCAGCAATATGCGTTAGGCTGCATGAAGCACGGCATCTACCCACGCTTCAGCAGCACCCAGCAGATAGCGCACCCGTTCCCGGCTTCCAACACCAGACTCCCTGGCAACACGCGCCATGCTGAACCCGTAGGAGTACACCATCACCAGAATATCGGCCATGTCCTTGTCGCGCCGCCTCAGGCGGGCAATGGCCCGGTCCACGGCCAAAGCCTCCTCATCGGTACACACCGGCATCGCAACAGACCCAGCCGGTACCAGGCTCACCCGGTTGTAGCCCATCCGCAAACCACTGTCGCTGGTACGCACCCAGCGAGCCCACTCGGTCAACCGTTGCTGGGTATCACTCAGCATGACCACCTCCGAGGATCGACCACACCCGCGCCATGCCCTTGCGTGCAGCCTTGCGCCTGGACTGTTTCACAGTGTCGCCTTCAGGCAATGCTGGCTGGAAGGCCTGGTGAGCAGCGCTTTTCCGGTCCCGAGCCAGCCCCAGAATCCGGCCCACATCCGGCCAGTAGAAATCACCATCTCCCTCGATCAGCTTCCCCTTGGCCCGCTGCAAAGCCGTTTCAAGCTGCTCCCAGCTTAATGCATCCACTTCGCCAGCCCACTCCCTGCGGGCCAGCCTGATGGTTTTCTCATCCGGCCACTGCACGGTGAACCTGTGCCCGTAGATCAACTGCAGCCGGTTGAAGAACAGAACCGTTTTGCGCTTTTGCTCCTGAGTAAACCCGTCACCAGTGCTCGAGTGCGTAGTCTGGATCGGAGAGTTGTCGCTGGACTGCAGATCGTTCGTCACGTCTTGAACGATGCTGTGGATCTGGCGCACCTGTGTCATTGGCACCTCGCTGCTGGTTGTTTTGAAGATCCTGATTGAGCCTGTCCCGCTCACGGGCATAGCTTTCCGAGAAAGGTTTGTAGTACTCCGGGCCATCCGGAATGCGACCGAGGTTGGCCTCTGCAACGGCCATGATCTGGCGCATGTCACCAATGGTGAGCCCCAGCCGCGTCCAGTGTTGGTAAAGCGCAATCAGCTTCGGGCGAGCTACCCGGTGGTAGGCCCACTGCCTTTCACGGCCAAGGAAGGAGCCCCATTCGTCTGGCTGTTGGGGCTGGAAGGTGTCAGGCCACGCCTCATTTTCGCGCGCACCCGCGTTAGTAGAGTTAAGTACAGTAGAGTTATACAGATGTGTGTTGTTCCTTGTGTCGTTCCCTGTGCTGCTCCCTGTGTTGTTCCTCCCCTGCTCTGCTGGCACTATTTTTCTTGTTTTCGGGAGGTTAACCACTTTCCCGCTGTGCGGTTCCTTGTGTTGCTCCCTGTGTTGTTCCTTGTGTTGTTCCTTTTCTGGACGGACTGACCCCACGTCAGCTAACGGCAGTTTAAAAACAAGGCCCCGGCTGCGACTGGATTCATGGTTCACCACCAGGCCGGCCCGCTCCAGCTCCGCCACCCGGGCGCGCACACGGCCAAGGGTTGGCGTCTCTGCCCGCTTTCGCTGGCTGCCCCAATCCGGGTCCACGGCGATCAGCTCCGCCAGGGCACGATAAGAGAGCTTGCGGGCAGGACCACCAGCCACACCCGTTCGGTAGTCCATGTAGCGCCGAAAGCCCCGCAGGTAGACAACCTGAGCCTCAGGCGTCAGACCCTGCAGGGCCTCGTCTTCCGCATCATTCCACTGCGATCGCATGCTCGCCCTCTCGATCAATGCGCTCAAACTCGATCACCCAGACCCAGGGATTGACCTGCCATGAGTCTGGCCCGTTGATCGACTCCCAAAGCCTCATGAACTGGTCCCGGGCGAATTGCTTCGTAACCACGCCGTAGGCTCTCGGCGAACCGATCGGACCGGTTGCGCCCTCTGAAGCGCTGTCCTCTCCGCTGATATCCTGCAACCGCTCAACCCGCACATCGATAATCTCCAGAGTGATCCGGCTGGCCCAACGGGGCATGTGGATCGATGGCGTCCACCCGCCATCGCATGGCTTCAAGCTAGGCGCATCGGCGCGATATGTGACACCCAGGCTTTCGGGAGAGCTGACACCATTGCGAATCTCTTCAATTAGCTCGGCTTCCAGATAGCCACCTGGCACATGATGAGTCTCCCGCACCCACAGCCGGTCACCGGGCTGGCCGTATGGGCATGCAGATCCAACAAAAAGATTAATCGTTTCCTTTTCTGGGCTACTGGTCGCGAAGGCTCCATATTCGGAGTTTGGCCGGTGGCCATCCCAATGAAACCAGCCATTGCTTTCAATTCTTGGCTGCGGCTTCATTACCCTTCGAGTCTGCGTCTTCCGGCCCTCCAGAATCGCCCTGACCATGTCGTCTTTGAACAAGATCGGTTTTTCTTTGCTCATTGGTCGCCTCCCATCCACCTGGTCAGTTACGCAACAGACTGTTGCTTGGTAGCCTCAGGAGACTCGCCGAAAATGTCCGGACGCATGGAGTAACGATCAATGTCACCGCCCTGTGCCTTTACCGCAGCCTCAAGCGTCAAAACATGATGAGCAGGGATCCGCGTCCAGTTGTGAAGCGTCGGCGGGCGCACACTGCAAATCCGTGCCACCTCTACCTTCGTGCCAAGACATTCCACCAACTGCTCAAGAACAGAATCAGTCATACACAACCTCCCAATTAGCTTTAGAAGAGTAGCGTCACACTAATTCCCGATCAAGTTTAATTTCTTACTTGATAAGTAGTTAAAGGCTAATATGCGCAACATGAACGAGAGAGATTTCAACGCCAGAGCCGCCCGCATCAGAGAAGCCATTGAGAGTGGCCCTCTCGCTATGAGTGAAATTGCAGACACGATGGGCGTTGCCAGAACATCAGTCTTGAACTGGAAGCGTAAAGGCAACATCAACCTCGACAACCTCAAGGGGTTTGCCCAGCTCACTGGCTATCGATTCTGGTGGCTAGCCTTTGGGGAGGGGCCCAAAAAATATGATGAGCCCGAAGCGGAACTAGAGAACCCGCTAATGGAAATAGCGAAGTTTTCGACTGAGCACGCCAGACTTGTTGAATGCATCTCTCATCTGACAGCAGCAAGAGTACTTACACCGGCCCTTGCGGAAGGAATCACTATAAGCTTGAATGCTGTCGCAGCGCTCAAAAAATCAGAATGAGCAATAATTACGTATAAATAATAAAAAATACTCTACACTGACTGACAGGGTCCGAGTCACCGATTACACTGCCGCCTCGAACCTATCTGAACGAAGGAAGCTCCATGGAAAACGTTCATTTCGATCGCAACGCAAGCCATTCGCTTTCAGTTGTGGCCGTTGCACTGGTTTTCAGGGAGGAATTGGGCAAGGAAGAGCTGAAACGGCTTCAGAACCTCAACGAAGTCATGAAGGATCTTTTTCCCAAAGCCCACAAAAAAGAATCCTTTAACTTCAGTATCAATGAGAGCAGCCCGCCGACCGCCTCGCCTAAGTTTGCAGGCTGGACGCTGGATCTTCCCTCACCGGATGAGCCCAGCTTGATTGACTGGCAACTTGACATCGAGCCAGGCAAATGCGGCATTCGAACTCTGGCATACACGGGCTGGAGTGATTTCATTGAAAAAGCGCTTCAATACCTGTCCGCTCTTTTTGAGCGCGCGGATATCCAGAACGTGGCGTTCGACGAACTCGGAGTCCAGTTCGTTGATCGCTTTTACTGGAACCTCTCAGATGAAGATTACAGTCTGAGCAAGTTCTTCAAGCCGGAAAGCGATGTGTTCTCGGAAAGCATCCGTAAGCGAAACGGGCCGTTGTGGCACATCTTCCAGGGTTGGAAGGAGCAAGTTGAAGGCAGAGAATTCATTGAGAATGTTAACCTCTCCACTAACCATCCTCCGGAAACCAACCACCGAACGGAAATAGTGCATATTGTCCGATGCATTAAAGGGCTTGAGGGGGAAGGTGACCGATTTGATCCAGAAGTAGTCAGAAACCTGAGCAATCACGCTCACCGCCTGAATAAGCAACTTTTAGAAGACATCCTGTCAGAACAAGCTATCGAACGTATTGATCTGAGGAAATAAAAAATGACCCACAGTGCAACGTTTGAACAAGCCTTATCTGCATCCGCATTTACAGGGCGGGACGTCTTTGCATTCGCTGAGGACAAGGAAGAATCACTTTCTGAAAACACAGGAAAGTATTTGGAGTTCCCAGTCGAGGATGCGATTCAAAGGAACTTTAACACGGTCAGGATCCTGACTGAGCGGTCCTCCACGCTACTCCAACACTCAGGCATGTTTGAGCTCGTGGGTGGCTTTTTGAGAGAAACGCCCACGTTTGCTTTTCCAGAGCGGGAGAACACAGCTGCGCCGCGAGAAGTACTTACCAGAATCGGAAATTACATATCAGTGGAAAATCCAAGCGCGCTCGCGAGATTCATAGCTCGTAATGGCGATATTGCGGAATTGCTCGAACAGGCTGCACGTCGCACCGCCGCCCTTCCCCACTATGCGGGTGGTGAGATTTCCGTTTTTTCAGAGCCCGCCGATAGTGATTATTGCGTGTATATCAACGCTGATTTCGCTGTGGAGTCTTATGAAGAGGCTTATGCTTTGGAAAATCAGGTATTCAGTGAAGTTCTGGAACCTCATTTCAATAAAGTAAATTTCCGAATTCTTCTCTCATTCGACACGGACAGCGATGATTGAGCCCGAAAACCTTTTTGATGTAGGGAACACGCTTTTCCAGGGCGACCCCGATGAGCCCCATAGACGCTCAGCTATCAGTCGGTATTATTATGGATGCCACCTGATGGCCGCTAAAGCACTTGGAATGGCGGGAGTTAATCGTGGCGGAGGGACACATCAGGCTGTGATCAACTCTTTAGCAGAGCGCGGCCAAAAGAAGTTGGCAACCGATCTCGATGACTTGTGCAAACAACGCAACCTGTGCGACTACAAATTACATCTGTCGCTGCCCAGCAAGCAGGCGAAAAAGCTCAAGAAGAAAGCAGAAGAAGCAAGAAAGCTGATCGAACAACTTTAAACACTGAATGATACGAAAGCCCCGCAGGCCAAAGCCTCCGGGGCTTTTTTCATGCCTAAAATTCGCGCCATCTCTGCACTTCTAAAAATAAATCCTCCCTAAAAGGTAAAAAATAACACCACTTTTCTTGACTGCCGATTAGTATAACGCTACCTTTCGCAACATCACTGATGCTTATTGGCGATATGCGTATGACTACTTCTATCGGCTCAGAATTCGAAATCCAAGACCCTCAGGGCACCCTCACACCGCGTCAGCGGGAAGTGCTGGTCTGGGTAACGGAAGGCAAAGAGAACGAATCTATCAGCATGATCCTCGGCATCACGCTGGGCACGGTGAAGTTCCACATAATCAGCCTCCTGCGCCACTTCGAAGCACCCAACCGGCAGCTGCTGATCAGCCGTGCCTGGAAAGCTGGACTAGTCAAAGCCAGGCAGCTGGCCATCGGCGTTTTGATTCTCGGTAACGCTTTGCCAGGCGTTAGCGACCAGCCTGCCACGGTTCGCACCTCACGCATTGCCCGGGTGCGAATCAGCAACCGTCGGGATGCCGACGATTACCTCATCGTTATGCCAACCAACCTTGACGATCTCCACGCCGGAGACAGGGAGGCCGCATGATCCCCGAGTACATCACCCTCGCCGAAGCCGCGAAAACGCTGAACCTTGGCCCACGCAAGATGATCCGCACGCTCAAAAGCCGCGGCATCCTGGACAACCAGCGCCTGCCGAGCTGGCGCTACACCAAACGCGGCCTGTTCAAGGTGGAAACCAAATCCTTTCATCACCCGGTTCGCGGCCTGCAACACAGCGCCAAAACGCTCGTGAGTCCTGCCGGCCTGGAATTCCTGCGCAAAGAGTTCGCAGAGCAGATCGACATTCAGGAGGCCTCGTGAAGCAGATTTCCACGTTTTTCGCACTGATGGCTGAGTTCGGTACCGCCGAGATTCCGCTTGAGGAGGTGTGCGAGAAGTTTTTCGGGCTGAAGCCTGACATGGCAAAGAAGCGAGCGGCTCGCCAGCAGCTGCCGGTTACGGCCTACCGGGGCGGTACGCAGAAAAGCCCCTGGCTTGTCAGCGCGCAGGATCTGGCCAACTACATCGACGAACAACGCACCAAAGCCCGCCGGGAGTGGGACCAGGTCAACGCGGCCTGACACAAGGAGTCACGATGAAAACCATTGAGGAAATCGAGCTGCTGAGCTGGAAAGCCATCTGGCTAGCCGTGCAAAACGGCAAGCACCGCCAGGTACAGAGAGCCATCGACGAACACGTCGAACGCTTCCCGACTTCAGAGCAGGATCTGGTACGGCTGCGCACCATTCACATCGTGCGCGACATCCAGCGCCAGCCCCACGAGGTTAAGAGCCGAATTCAACGAGTGTCACGCACCATCCGAACGCTTCAGAACGGCAACTTCAACGCCACCCGCCAGGAGGAATCCCATGCATCTTGATCTGCCGGAGAACACCCGCGTTATCGATCTGATCCGCTTCGCCAATGCCCAGGGCAAACGCCTGGTGTGGAAGCAGGAAGGATTCCGGTACCGAGCTCACCTGGAGGAAGCCGCCAATGACCAGCCACCTGTTGTTACTCGTCTCCGCCCTCGCCTGCGTGTGGTGGATAGCCAGAAAAAGTGAGGACCACATCATGATCACGCTGAAAGCCAGCGCCAACGACATCGAGCGCGCACTGCATGAGCTCCACGAGCTTGCCAGCTCCGGTACCGGAAGCGACGCCCGCCACGCCGGAAACTTCCTGCTGGCGCTGTGGGATGGCGAACTCAACCCGCTGAACGTGAGCGAATTCCAGTACCTGGACCCTAACCACATGCGCCAGGCACTGCAGCTGTTCACGTTCCTGATGACTACCGGCACCAGCCTGAAGAAGTTCATGAGTGCCGATGCGATCGACCAGGTGGCGGACAACCTCAGCAGGCTGAATTGCCAGAGCTACACCGGCTGGGATTACGGCAACGGCTCATCTGAAACCATCGTCAGACCCGCAGCGCAAACGCTGCCCTGAACTCACCAATAACAGACGCAACAGGAGTATCACCATGAGTGCACCCGCACCCACGCACAGAGACACCGACGTTACCCAGTTTTTTGAGGATTTGGATGGCGGCGTGTTCATCCAGAAGCTGGCCCGCGCGCTCAGCGAGGTAGCCGGCGGCGTTGTCGACAACAACGACAAGGGCAGCATCGATATCAAGCTGAACCTGAAGCGGATCGGCCAGAGCTACCAGGTGAACATTGGCCATACCCTGAAATACACCGTGCCAACCCTGCGCGGAAAGATCTCCGAGGAAGACACCACCGAAACCCCGATGCATGTGAACACAGGCGGCCGGCTGAGCATCTTTTCGGAGAACCAGAACCAGCTGTTCACCCGCAGAGGTGAGCCTGAAACCAGCCCAAAAAGCGAGGATTGATTACATGGACAAGCAAGCCCTGGAACACGCCATCAGCATGATTATTTCCGGCATGGCGGCCAAGCACGTCAACGAACAGACAGACGGCTCTGCGGTCTCTCTGCCCGAGAGCGTGAAGGTGGAAGATCTGGAACGTTTCATGCCCACCCGCCGCCGGTACCGCGGCAAAATGACCACCACCCAGATTGACGAGTTTGCGGAGTACACCAACCTCACTGCAGGCGAGGTTCAAGAGAATGGTGCCGAGCCGGGTACAACCGTTCCCTGCTTCGTAAACCCGGAGAACATGACCGCCAAGGTGCTCTTTGATCTGGGCACCCTGGAACACCCAGGGCACGCAGACTTTACCGCCCGGCTGGACCTGCCAAAAACTGCTGCTTTCGAGGAACTGCTGGGCAAGAACGGTCGCCCGATGGACCAGAAGGAACTCGCCGAGTGGCTGGAAGACTGGGCACCACAGCTGAAAGTCACCGCCGAGAACGGCGAACCCCTGAACCTGCCCGCCGCTGTTGCTGCTGTGCGCCGAATCACCATTGGCGCCAAGTCCGAAAGCACCAGCGAAGAACGCACCTTCGGAGGCCGCCGAAGCGCCATGAGCGAAGTGGAAGCCCAGAACAAAGACACCCTGCCCGCGTTCATCGAATTCACCTGCGAGCCTTATCACGGCCTCGACGAGCGCACTTTCCGCCTGCGAGTAAGCCTGATCACCGGCGAGACGCCAAAGCTGATCATGCGCATTGTCCGCCTGGAGCACCATCAGGAAGAAATGGCCAAGGAGTTCCGAGAGCACCTGATCCACGCGCTCGACGGCAACCTGGTGCAGACCTTCGTTGGCAATTTCAGTCCCTAACATATTTGAGATCAAAAAGGGGGCGAGAAACATGCAGAAAAAGACCGTTTTTCCGCCCCAAGTGCTCCGTTTTTTCTCATATCGTTCTGTGTATTGGGTAAGAGCAAGGTCACTTGCTCCTAAATTTCTGGCTGCCGTAAGCCCGATATCACAAACGAGAAGCGGAGAACCAAGTGAAAGTGAAACGAAACCATCCCTGGCACCAGGCTGCAACTTACATTCGCGCGGCTTTTGTCGAGGAAACTCATCCAGTTGCCGCCGCTACGGCTGAAAAAGCAGCTCGATACCTTGAACGGGCCGTCGAGCATGAATCCGATCAAACTTACAGCGAGGAAGAGCATGAACAAGAAAGAGCTAACCAAAGAGGACATGGAAAAAAAGCTCCAGGAACGCGCTAGAAAGATTTTCAGCCTATCTAGCAAGATCTGCACGCTGGATCTAGCCCATGCGTTCTGTCGTTTGTCAGGCCACGTGAAGACTATCGATTGCGTTATCAACCCTATAGACGCTACTTACACCGGCGCCCATGATCCGACGATTCCCGTCGCACGGCTTGAGGTGAGGCTCGACTTTTTCGAGCACATGAACCAGCTCGATGCGCGAAAGGCTTTCGATAGTCGGATGGTCGAGATCGGCCGGTATACACGAACTCTGAACAGGATAATCAGAGCCGGGCAACCAGTAACTCAGTCTAGTGAGTTAGCAGCATGATCACCGCGAGGTTAAACAGGCTTCGGGCGGCATACCGCCAGGCAAAGAAACTGGTAGGCGATGCCAACCGTGGCCAGGCAATAACCGGAGTAGCACTGCGCTGGTGCCACCGGATCCGGCAGGCGATCAAGGCGGAGATGCTGGTGGTTGAGGCGGTGATTCGGCCCTACCGGCTTTTACAGCCCGCATCCGGGCATTGCTCAAAGAGGCAAACACCCCGCCGAGAACACCTGACCAAGGAGGCCACACCGTGAAAGCTTCTCAAATCCGACAAACGCTCCAAGCGATGGACATGCTGGAACCGGCACTGGAACTGAAACATATGGACCTTGAGGAACAGGGCGAGGTTCTGGAATTACTCGATGAGCGCGGAAAGTCCATTGACACCATCAGCCTGCGGGAGCTGTCCCTGGTCATTCAGTATCACCAGAAGCAGAAACGGATATGAGCGACGAGAAACCCAAAGGCGGATATCTGGCCAGGAAGGCTGCAATGCTCTGCCAAGATGCCCAGTTCCGGCTTTATCTGGATAGGCGTAGGTCAGCGAAGTTTAGCCTGGAAGTCCCTGACGGCACCCACACGGAGGATGACGCCAGGGATTTTGTATTAGCAGCGTGCGCTATCGAGTCCAGGGCGGAGCTAGATCACAACCCGGAGGCCGCCACCATGTTTCGATATATCACTCGTCATTATCAGGCTTGGGTCGGACGGCAGCATCGGCGAGCTCGCCAATCTCTTGAAACAGCAAATCAGCAATGTTGACCATCCGCTCGGAAACAATGCCGGAGCTTGCAGGCTTTTGAAGCATTGCTCCCCCATCAGCAATGTCTCCGATAACTGCCAGGTAATCCTCTTTACTCATGACTTACTCCTTGTGTTGATATTCGTTTGCGTGGCCACTGGAGAGAAATCTACACGAACCAAATGCAAACGCAACACGCTGTTTTGACAGTTATTTTTTTGACATATTATGTGTGAGCACGAAAAGACAATTACTTTATTAAACAGTCAAGAATGGGCTGTCAGAACAAAAGTCAGAAAATACAAAGATCTGTAAAAATAGTTAAAATGACATTAACAACATAATAAGCATTTAAATAAATCAATATTGTCAATTTGACAACTTTATATTTTGCAATCTTTTACACTCTGGGATGGTAATGGCACAAAAAAAGACGGCAAAAGCCGCCTTTTTTACACTTCAAAGTGCCTGCTCAGCAGTGTCAACGTGAGGTCACGATCTTGTAAGCTGAAAAGGTATTCCGAGAGGCATTTGCAGATCCGACATAAGCGCCTTTAGCTTGCTCATCAGAACTGTTTCTACGACCGCAAAGTGACGATCCGAAAACTTATGCCGTTGCTGAGCGCTAAAGCCATCTATTGCAGCTGATTCCTCGTCTCCAAATTCGCGGTCAGCATGAAAAATTGCTTTGGCGCAGATCTCTGCCTCAGCTACCACTGAATCCTCATCCTCAACATCGGCATCTTTGGGATAGAAAGCTGCCGACAGGACGACATCAAATACTAGTTTATTATCTTCAATAGAAGGCGTAGCGTCTCCCTCAACTAAAACTCTACCTCCACGGTCAGCCTCATTCGGATCGTGAATCTCGGCATACAACTTTGAGTAAGTTATGTGGTAAAGATAAGCTTTCTCAAAGAGTTTCAATGACATGAGCCAATCTCTCTTTTCCGCGAAGACCAATCACTTCCAGACGAGATCTTCCATTCTCCAGTAGATGGTTGAGGAGAGTCGTAATCTACAATAGCGCTTCCTTTAATCACATGAGTATGCTTGTGCTCATGATGAACGACAGATCCGCCATTAAGCGAATCCTCAAGAGCTTTGATAACGTAATCGTTTAGGCCTACGCCGGTTTCAGCTGCCCGATGAGCCACTTTTTTATGCAGCTCACTTCCGACTCTGACGTTAAAGCTGCCCTTGAAGGGCTTATTCGGGGCGACCCCGAGCTCCTCACAATCAGCAAGATACTCATCGACAGAAATTCTAAACTCGCGTTCCAAGCCTTCAAGATCTGAAGCCTCATACGTGACCAGGTCGTCAATAAACATCAACTTACCGAACAGGCGCTTGGTATCTAAATCAAAATCAACTGACCCTAGTTGCCCTCGATGCTTTAAAAGGCTCATAGTCATATCAGATCCCATTCAATAAGAGAGTTTGCAACGCTTTGGACCAATTTAGGCCCACAGATCGGCTCAGGGTGGGGTCGATGGAGACGTATAATTCTCCGAGGAGCGCCGTCAGTCTCAGGCTTATAAAAGCGCACCCTAGATCCTGAGCATTGCTTTTCTTCGAAACCCAGAGAAACCAGCAAGTTTCTTAGCTCCGACCATTTCACATCCTTGGGAGTCGGCTTGCTACGCAACTTTGATTTCAGCTTATCCTTTGCGCTCACAATTCTAGTTCCTGACAGCAAATATGCAACTAAATTTTAGTCGCAGACATGAGTAAAACCCGATAGCTACCGAACAAATTCGAGAACTGTCACGAGAAAGTACCAACTAGCGGCCTCCAATGCCAATTGAGATATTTGTCGTGAGGCTCGTGTTGGCTCAGGTGCGTGTACCTCTGCAAAGACGACCAAGTAGTGTGACCGCTAACGCCAGCCACGCGCGGAATATCCCACCCACGCTCAAACAGCCAGCTGATGCACTCGTGCCGAAGGTCATGGAAGTGCAGGTCAGAAATGCCAAGGAGCTTGCACCACTCGGTGAAACGGGCGCTGATGGATTTTGAGTTGAAGGGGAAGATCCGTTCATCGATTTCTGGTTGCTGGTGAATGATGGACCAGGCCTCGTCGGTGAGGTAGACCCTGCGATGATTGCCGCTCTTCTGATTGGGGTGTTTCATGTCGGGGACAATAACGCTCTGAGTCCGCTTATCCAGATCAACCCATCGGATCCGAGTGATCTCCTCCTGGCGGCGAGCTGAGAATAGAGCGAATAGAATGACATCACCGGTGCGAACGGTACGCCGGGACTCCGTGCTCTTTCCGTACTCGAGTATTTTTTCCAGCTCGCCGAGCGTAGGCCTTCGATCCCGTTTTGCGGGCTTTGCCACCAGCCGCTCACGCCGGCAGGTTTCAGCCGCGTCATTCAGCGCGTCCAGTGCAACAGGTATACCCCATGCACTCCGGGCAGTCTTGAATACTCCCCGCAGCCAGATCAGATCATTCGCAGCCGTCTGCGGCTTCACTGTCTTCACCCGTTCCGCAACATGCGCAACAAAATCCTGACTTCGGATCTCCAGGGCATCCAGCTTTGCCAGGTCATAGGTCTGGAGTCGTTCCATATCCATGGCCTTGCTACGCCCAAAACCCGCGCCAAACTCTTTCTGGTACCGCACGATCAGATCGCCGATGGTGACACCACGATGACGAACCTTATCAATGGCACCTGGCTCCTGAAGCTCCAACTCACGGCGGGTTGCCCAATCTTTCGCCAAAGCCTTACGGTCAAAGGTGCGGCTTTCGCGATATACTACCTTTCCTTTTCGCTTCAAGCGGATTGCCGCCCGGTATGATTTGGTACCATCGGCACGAGTTCTGACAGTAATGGTAGGCACGGTGCTCCACGCTCCTTGTTGCGGTGCTCCAAACAGATTTCTGGAGCACTTCTGGAGCACCGATACTACAAAAATGGTGAAAAACGGGCAATAAATGGTCTATATTAGTGACGCAGAAAAGGCAGGCAATTCAGTGGCAAGCAGCGGTAACACTAGCGGTGGGCCGTCTCGGAGGTTTTGCGTTGCACCAATGATGGATTGGACCACCAGTCATTACCGTTATCTGGCGCGCCAGCTCAGCAGGCATACCCTGCTCTACACCGAGATGGTTACCACTGGCGCGTTGATTCATGGCGATACCGCACGTTTTCTGCGCCATGACGAGGCCGAGTATCCCCTGTCCCTTCAGCTTGGCGGCAGCGACCCCGCCGAACTTGCCCACTGTGCGAAGCTGGCTGAGAAGTTCGGTTTCGACGAGGTCAACCTGAATGTCGGTTGCCCGAGCGATCGGGTTCAGAACAACATGATTGGCGCTTGCCTGATGGGCCACCCGGACAAGGTGGCGGAGGGCGTACACGCCATGATTGAGGCAACCGATCTACCGGTCACGGTGAAGCACCGGATCGGCATTGATGGGCGTGAGTCCTGGGACGATCTCTGCGAATTCGTTGAAAAAGTGTCGGAAGCTGGCTGCCGGACATTTATCGTGCACGCCCGGATCGCGATTCTTGAGGGCCTGAGCCCCAAGGAAAACCGGGAGGTCCCACCGTTGAAATACGACTGGGTTTACCGGCTGAAAGCGAAATACCCGCACCTGGAGATCATCATCAACGGCGGAATCAAGACCTTCGAGGAGTGTCACGAGCACCTCAGGCACACCGACGGCGTGATGCTGGGCCGGGAGGCGTACCACAACCCCTGGCTGCTGGCGGGCGTTGACCCGGAGTTTTTCGGGCAGGCTGCGCCGGTGCAGAGCCGGCATCAGGCGCTTCGGGCCATGCTTCCGTTTATCCAGAGCGAACTTGAGCGGGGCGTATTCCTGACCCACATGTCCAGACACCTTCTGGGCCTGTTCCATGGCCAGCCTGGCGGTCGCCAGTTCCGCCGCTATATCAGCGAAAACGCCCATAAATCCGGCGCTGGTCTGGAAGTTATCGAGACGGCTCTGGAAAAGGTGCGTGAACCGGCGGCGCCGGAGATTGCCGAAGCTTAATCGCAGGCAATGGCTACCATACCTTTTGTTGTCTTGTTCCTGTCAGAGCGGCCCGTTATTGTAGGCATATAGCCAGCGCCCGGGATTCGGGCGCACCAATAACAGATCAACCGGGACGACAGGACGAATGACCAGCAAGCTCGACCAACTGAAGACCATGACCACAGTAGTGGCCGATACCGGCGATATCGAAGCCATTGGGAAGTGGCGGCCGGAAGATGCCACCACCAATCCATCCCTGCTGCTCAAGGCTGCCGCCTCTGACGCGTATCGACCCATGCTGGACAAGGCTGTGGCCGAGGCACACAGGCATGGCGGCTCAGACGCCGAGCAGCTGACCATGGCCACCGATATGCTGGCCGTGCTTGCCGGCCGTGAAATCCTGAACCTGATTCCCGGGGTGGTTTCCACCGAGGTGGATGCCCGGTTGTCCTTTGATACCGCAGGTACGCTTGAGCGCGCCCGCCGTCTGGTTGAGCTGTATGACAAGCAAGGTGTCGACACAAGCCGGGTGCTGATCAAGATTGCTTCCACCTGGGAGGGCATCCGTGCCGCCGAGCAACTGGAGAAGGAAGGGATTCGCTGCAACCTTACGCTGCTGTTTTCTTTCATCCAGGCTGCCGCCTGCGCCCAGGCCGGCGCCTTCCTGATTTCGCCCTTTGTGGGGCGGATTCTGGACTGGCATCTGGCCAGCACTGGCCGCGACAGCTACCCGGCGGCAGAAGATCCCGGGGTGATTTCGGTCTCCCGCATCTACAATTACTACAAGGCCAACGGCTTTAACACGGTGGTAATGGGAGCCAGCTTCAGGAATACCGGCGAAATCGAAATGCTGGCAGGCTGCGACCGCCTGACCATCAGCCCTGCCCTGCTGCAGGAGTTGCAGGACGACCAGGGCGAGCTGCCCCGTCGACTGGACGCACATAATGCTAGCTCAACGGATCAGTTTGGCACCATCGACGAGAAGCTGTTCCGCTGGGAATCCAATGAAGACGCCATGGCCACAGAAAAGCTGGCCGATGGCATTCGCCGGTTCACAGCCGACCAGATAGAACTGGAAAACCGGGTCCGGCAGCTGGCCAAGGCCGCCTGACACCACGCTTCAAACCAAATACAGAAGTAGGACTGTCCGATCATGATCGAAAGCCTGAAAAAACTGTTTGCGGCACCGGAAGCTGAGAGCGAGAAACCGGATTCTCATCAATTGGCCGTGGCTGCAACTGCCTTGATGGTTCAGGTTTCACGGATCGACCAGCATGAAGATGAGCGCGAGCTGCAGGCCATTGTCGATGGCGCGGTGAAAGCGCACCAGGTTACCCGTGCCGAAGCAGAAGAGATTCTTCAGGATGCCCTGAGCCACGCAGACGACGCCACATCGCTCTACGAATTTACCGGCCAGATCAACGACCATCTGGATCAGGAAGGCAAACAGGCACTGCTTGAGAGTATTTGGCGGGTGGCCTTTGCAGACGGTCGGATCGACAAGTACGAAGAACACCTTATTCGCCGCATGGCAGACCTGCTGCACCTTAATCACCGGGAGTTCATGCAGGCGCGGCACCGGGCAGAGGACGCCGGTTCTTAAAAGGAGACCGTATGTTAGCCATTCTTCATCCGAATACCGCTCTGGACAGCGAAGAATACCGACAGACCATGCACTACCTCGAGAATCTTCCGAACGTCTCGGTTCGGGTTCATGAGGTTCAGGGTGCTACCCAGAGGCTCACCGAAATTTATCTTCTCGGGGACACCAAGCCCCTGAACAAGGAAGAAATCGAGGCCTTGCCTGCGGTTGAACGGGCCATTCGCATCTCGGACGACTACCGCATTCTCGGTCGCCACCGGGATGATCGCCGGCAAAGTGGCTTCAACTACAACGGTGTGGAGTTCAATCAGTCCAATCTGAACATATTTGCCGGCCTGTGCGCCGTCGACGTGCCCGAGCATGTTGACATGATGATGCAGGCTCTTGAGGACAACGGCGAAGTCTGCACCCGAATGGGCGCTTACAAGCCCCGCACCAATCCCTACTCATTCCAGGGCCACGGCAAGGGCTGCCTGCCTTGGGTGTTCGAGAAGGCGGGCAAGCATGGCATCAAGGTGATCGCCATGGAAATCACCCACGAGAGCCATATCGAGGAAATCGACACCTGCCTCGAAAAGCTCGGCCGGCCTACCGGTGTGATGCTGCAGGTCGGCACCCGTAACACCCAGAACTTTGAACTGCTGAAGGCCATAGGCCGCCAGAGCACCTACCCGGTACTGCTCAAGCGTGGGTTCGGGATTACCCTGAATGAATCCCTCAACGCTGCCGAGTATCTGGCCAGCGAAGGCAACGCCAACGTGATCTTCTGCCTGAGGGGCATGAAAACCGAGGCCGGCCAACCCCACCGGAACATGGTGGATTTCGCCCATGTGCCGGCAGTCAAACGCCTCACCCGTATGCCCGTGTGTGTAGACCCTTCCCACTCCGTTGGCAGCCGCGAACAGTCTCCCGATGGCATTCTGGATGTGATGCACGCAACGGCACAGGGCGTGATAGCCGGTGCCAACATGGTGCTGGTGGATTTCCACCCCAAACCGGAAAAAGCGCTTGTGGATGGGCCCCAGGCCCTGCTCATGCACGAACTGCCGGCGTATCTGGAAGACATTCGCCTTTGCCACGACACCTGGAAGAAGCGCCAGGCCATTTACCAACGGCTGAAGGATGACACAGCGGAATGATTGTCTACGGACACAGAGGCGCAAAGGGAGAGGCACCGGAAAACACTCTTCCCGGTTTTATTCATGCTTATCGGCATGGCATCCGGAATTTCGAGCTGGATCTGGTGCTTTCGAAGGACGGCAAGCCCGTTCTGGTGCATGACCTTTCAGTAGACCGTACCACCAGCCAGAAAGGCAGCATCAGCCAGTACACCGCTGCCGAGCTGGCAGCCATGGATGCGCGCAGAAACACCAGTTCCTGGCCGACACCCACCGGAATTCCCTCGCTGGAGGACCTGTTGGACCAGTTCGACGATATCGAACACCTGCAACTGGAAGTCAAAAAGGACACGCGCCAGCGGCTGAATATTCTCAGCAATCGCCTGACGGAGGTCATACAGCGCCGCAACCTGTATCAGACGGTGGCCATAACCTCTTCCGACACCTGGTTTCTGAAACAGATCCGCAGGCGGAACAAGAACATCCGCATTGGCCTGGTCACCGAGCGGAAGTTTCCCCGACCGCTGAGCATGGCAAACCGACTCGGCTGCGAGTACCTCTGCATCAACTGGAAGCTGTGCACGAAAACGCTGGTTGAACAGGCCCATCACCGGGGAATGCATGTGTCTACCTGGACGGTGAACCGGATTCACGACATGCTGCAACTGGAAGAGATGGGGGTGGACAGCATCATCACCGATTACCCCACAAGCACCCGCATGTTTTTTGATAATCGGGCCAGATCGGCGCTGTCGTTACCGCACAGTCACGAAGGTGTATCGGCCAATCAAGAGGCCGTGTCAGCGGGTTGAAATCGAGAGATTAGAAAAGAAGAAGCCGAAGTCAGATGAGCGTTTTTGAATTTGGGGTCAGATGAGAGCTTTCATCTGACCCCGTCTTCAGTATCTATCAGAAAATTCTGTTCAGGCCATTCAATGCCGCAACCCGGTAGGCTTCGGCCATGGTCGGGTAGTTGAACGTGGTATTGATGAAGTAGTTCAGAGAGTTGGCCTCCCCTTCCTGATTCATGATCGCCTGACCGATGTGGACGATTTCTGCTGCCTGGTCACCAAAACAGTGGATACCCAGAATCTCGCGGGTCTCCCGGTGGAACAGGATTTTCAGCATGCCCACGGCTTCTCCGGTGATCTGGGCCCGGGCGAGATCCTTGAAGAACGCCTGTCCAACCTCATAGGGCACTTTGGCTTCAGTCAATTCACGCTCGGTTTTGCCAACGGAACTGATTTCCGGAATGGTGTAGATCCCGGTAGGCACATCTGAAACGAAGCGGAAGTACTCATCGTCAACAATATCCGACGACGCCGAGCGGCCCTGGTCGTAGGCAGCGCTTGCCAGACTCGGCCAGCCGATCACATCGCCCGCGGCGTAGATGTTTTCCACCTCAGTGCGGTAATGCTCGTCGACGGCCAGTTGGCCGCGGCCGTTGGGCACCAGGCCAATGTTCTCCAGACCCAGTTTCTCGGTGTTGCCACTGCGCCCGTTGCACCACAGGAATGCATCTGCGCGGATTTTCTTGCCGGACTGCAGCGACAGCACCACACCATGGTCATCGCCCACAACCGTCTCATACTGCTCATTGTGACGCACGAGAACACCGTTATTGCGCAAGTGATAACTCAGGGCATCGGAGATCTCGTCATCCAGGAAGGACAACAGACGGCTACCCGGGTTGATCAAATCTACCTTCACGCCCAACCCGGCAAAAATCGAGGCATATTCTGAACCGATAACGCCAGCGCCATAGATAATCAGGGTTCTGGGGGTATGGGACAGGTTCAGAATGGTGTCTGAGTTGTAAATTCGGTGGTGACGGAAATCCACGTCCGGCGGCAGATAGGGCCTGGAACCGGTGGCAATGATCGCCTGTTTGAAATGCAGGGTCTCCGAGGACTTGCTACCACGGACCTCTATGCGGTTCTGATCGATAAAAAAGGCCCGACCGTTGATCAGATCAACCCGGTTTCGCGAATAGAACTGGGTCCGGAGCTTGACCTGTTTGCCAATGACCTTCTGGGCGTTCTGAAGCACACGGGGGAACGAAAACCAGCGAGGCTCGCCGATATCCCGGAACATCTGGTTGGTGTTGAAGGTAATGATCTGTTTGACAGAATGACGCAGTGCCTTGGACGGGATGGTGCCCCAGTGAGTGCAGTTCCCGCCAACGGTAGGCTTATCCTCGATGATCGCGACACGCTTGCCGTGTTTCGTCGCATTCATCGCCGCGCCTTCGCCAGACGGACCGGCGCCGATAACGACGACGTCGTAATGATGTTCTGCCATGCGCGCAGTGACTCCTTATCTACGTCGTGAAAAGATGATTGTAATTGTCAGAAACAGATCAGTGCTTGCTGGTCTTGCTCGCGTCGTAAGCCAGAGCGTCGGGCTCTTTACCTTCGCTGGCCAACCGCTCATTTTCCTCTTCGCACTTCTGGGTATTACCACCGCAGATATCACAGGACTGGCTGATACCGAGCGCGCCAATCCCGCCGCAGGTTCCACTAATGGGCTTGCGCCCCAGAATTACGCCGATGGACATGGCTGCAACCAGCAGCACTACAATAAACAAAACCAAAAGAAAGGTACCCATGTTGCCCTCCCCTCATTGAGTCACGTAGGACGAAAAAGCCGGCGTCTGGTGCGTCTCGAAGCCTTCTTCCGTCCTGACAATAAAATAGGCCGGGATATTTTCCCTCACCGCGACCTCATTGGCTCGCTCGTAGCCCATCACATTAAAGCCGGTCGCCAGGGCGTCTGCTGTCATGCAGTCGTCGGCGATAACGGTGACCGATGCCAGCTTGTGTGCAATTGGCTCACCAGTGGCAGGGTCTATTGTATGGGAATAGCGACGCCCTTCCGATTCGTAATAGTTACGATAATCGCCGGATGTCGCCATAGCGCGTGAATCCAGTGCCACCACCCGGTTTACCTCGCGCCTCTCGGACACCGGCTGTTCAATTGCCAGGCGCCAGGTGCTGCCGTCCGGTTTACGGCCATTGACCCGAACCTCTCCACCGATCTCCACCAGGTAAGCCTCTACGCCTTCACTTTCCAGGAAGCGGGCCACCGCGTCCACACCATAGCCTTTGGCAATGGCCGACAGATCCACATATTGCGGTGGTGTCGCACGCACGGCGGGCGGATCTGCCCGCAGTTCGAGCTTTTCGAAGCCAGTGGCGGCAAGCGCCCTGGCGAGCGATTCTTCCGACGGAATCTGCTCCGGCCGCGCCTGGGGCCCGAACCCCCATAGATTCACAACCGGCCCGATCGTTACATCGAAGGCGCCATCGGTCAGCCTGGAAATCTCATTGGCTTTTTTGAGAACCTCAAACAAGCCGGCTGAGACCGAAATCCATTCGGATTGGTCGGTTCGCTGATTGAAAACGGACAGCTCTGAATCCTCACGCCAGGTCGACATAGACGCGTCAACGCTTTCTAACACCTCGTCAATGCCACTGGCCAGAGTTTCAAGCTTCTCCTGATCCCCGGTCAATACGACATTAATGTGGTAACTGGTTCCGAAAACAGGGCCGGAGATTTCCCAGATTTTTTCTTCTGGCTGAAACGAACAACCCGCCAGAACGGCAAAGGCCAGCGCTATAAAAGCGCTGGCCAGGGCCACCCTGGCGGGTCGTACCATGCGGAATGTCATCAGGACTGCTTAGCCTCCAAAGTCATCCAGCATGATGTTTTCGTCCTCAACACCCAGATCCTTGAGCATCTTGATGCAGGACGCGTTCATGATGGGGGGCCCACACATATAGTATTCACAGTCTTCCGGAGCCGGGTGGTCCTTCAGATAGTTTTCGTACAACACATTGTGGATAAAGCCGGTAGGTCCTTCCCAGTTATCCTCGGGCAGCGCGTCGGAAAGCGCAACGTGCCACTCGAAGTTGTCGTTCTCTTCCTGCAGCCCGTCGAAATCTTCCACGTAAAACATCTCGCGAACACTTCGCGCGCCATACCAGAAGCTGATCTTGCGCTTGGAGTTCAAACGCTTGAGCTGATCGAAGATGTGGGAACGCATGGGCGCCATACCGGCACCACCACCGATGAAGACCATTTCGGCGTCGGTCTTCTTAGCGAAGAACTCACCGAACGGCCCCATAACGGTGACCTTATCGCCCGGCTTCAGGTTGAACACATAGCTCGACATGATGCCCGGATTGTGGTCAGTGCCTGGAGGCGGCGTGGCGATACGGATGTTGAACTTGAGAACACCTTTCTCTTCCGGGTAGTTCGCCATGGAATAGGCCCGGATGGTCTCCTCCTTGTTTACCGCCTTGTAGCGCCAGATGTTGTGCTTGTCCCAGTCTTCGTGGAACTCTTCCTCAATATCGAAATCCTTGAAGTCGATCTCGTAGGGAGGACACTCGAGCTGAACGTAACCGCCGGCCCGGAAGTCAACTTCCTCGCCTTCCGGCAGCTTGAGCACCAGCTCTTTGATGAAGGTGGCCACGTTGTGGTTGGAGACAACCTCGCACTCCCACTTCTTGACGCCGAAGAACTCTTCCGGCACTTCCACCTTCATGTCCTGTTTTACAGGAACCTGACAGGACAGGCGCCAGCCTTCTTTCTCTTCACGGTTGGTGAAGTGGGTCTTTTCCGTTGGCAGCATGGCACCGCCGCCTTCCAGAACCTTGCACTTGCACTGCGCACAGGTACCGCCGCCGCCACAGGCAGAGGACAGGAAAATACCACTGTTCGCCAGAGTACCGAGCAGCTTTCCGCCGGCTTCGGTCTTCAGCGTATGTTCGGGATCATCGTTGATCTCAATGGTCACATCACCGGTGCTTACCAGCCTGGATCGGGCCGCAAGAATCACTGCGACCAGGGCCAGTACGATAACGGTGAACATGACCACGCCGAGAATAATTTCTGTATTCATGGTCTCGCCTTTTCGTTAAACCGAATCACCGGGTGAATTACAGTGAGATGCCGGAGAAGGACATGAAGCCCAGGGACATCAGACCAACAGTAATGAAGGTGATACCCAGGCCGCGGAGGCCTTCCGGAACGTCACTGTACTTCAGCTTCTCACGGATACCCGCCAGGGCAATGATTGCCAGGGCCCAGCCGAGGCCGGCGCCGAAGCCATACACCACACTCTCGCCAAAGGTGTAGTCACGCTCCACCATGAACAGCGAGGCACCCAGAATGGCGCAGTTCACCGTGATCAGTGGCAGGAACACACCCAGAGCGGCGTAGAGCGCTGGGATATACTTGTCCAGTACCATTTCCATAATCTGGACAATCGCCGCGATTACACCGATATACGTCAGCAATCCAAGAAAGCTCAGGTCTACATTCGGCAGGCCAGCCCAGTCCAGGGCACCCTCCCGCAGAATGCTGTTATACAGAAGGTTGTTCACCGGAACGGTGACAGTCAGCACGACCACGACGGCGATGCCAAGACCGGTTGCGGCTTCGATCTTCTTGGAGATTGCCAGGAAAGTACACATCCCCAGGAAGAAGGCCAGCGCCATGTTTTCAACGAAAATAGCCTTCAGAATCAGGCTGATATAATGTTCCATCAGAAGGCCTCCTTGGCAACATGGCGGGACATTTTATAGTCCGGCTCTTCAACCTGCTCCGGCTTCCAGGTCCGCAGACCCCAGATTGCCAGGCCGATAATGAAGAACGCACTCGGCGGCAGCAGCAACAGACCGTTCGGAATGTACCAGCCACCTTCGTTGACCACCGGCATCAGGGAAACACCGAACAGGGAGCCGGCACCCAGAAGCTCGCGGAAGAAGGCAACGAAGATCAGGAGTACGGAGTAGCCCAGACCGTTACCAACGCCGTCCAGGAAGCTCAGCCAGGGGCCGTTCTTCATGGCGAAGCCTTCCGCGCGACCCATAACGATGCAGTTGGTGATAATCAGACCAACGAACACCGAGAGCTGCTTGGAAATCTCGTAAGCATAAGCCTTGAGCACCTGGTCAACCACGATTACCAGAGAGGCGATAATGGTCATCTGCACGATGATCCGGATGCTGCCCGGAATCTGGGTGCGCACCAGGGATACCGCCAGGTTGGAAAATGCGGTAACGGCAATAACCGCCGCACACATAACAAGTGTTACGTTCATGCTGGTGGTAACCGCCAGCGCTGAACAAATGCCCAGGATCTGCAGGGCAATCGGGTTATTGCTGAAGATCGGTTCGAAGAGAACCTGTTTGGCTGATGCATCTGCCATGATCAGACCTCCCCTTCACGAAGTTTTTGCAGGAACGGCGCGTACCCGCGGTCGCCCATCCAGTAGTTGACCAGTTGCTCAACGCCGCGGCTTGTCAGTGTCGCGCCGGAGAGAGCATCAACCTTATGCTCCTTGCCCTGCGCATCGGCACTGACGCCGCCCTTGACCAGTCGCACCTGAGGCTCGGAACGGTCTTCATTGTAGACCTCCTTGCCAACCCACTGGCGCTTCCAGCGCGGGTTATCCACTTCACCACCAAGACCCGGAGTTTCTGCATGCGCATAGAAGCCGAGACCTTCAATGGTGTTCAGATCCCCCTCGAGGGAAATGAAGCCATAAAGCGTGGACCAGAGTCCATAACCGTGGATCGGAAGAACCACGCGGGTAAGCTGGTCGCCCTCACTCATGGTGTAGACCTTGGCAACATTCGGTCGGCGCTTGATACCGGCCTTGTCTTCAGAAGACGGAATGTTGGTGGACATCTGGGGGTCCGAAGCAGCCCTGTACATGTCGTACTTCATGGGGTCCTGGACACCCACAGCGGAAGGCTCGACGAATTCACCGGTGTCCAGATCGACCAGCCGGACATCAAAGCGCGCGAACGCCTCTTCGATCTGCTCGGCGCTGGAGCCAGACTCCAGCATGCCGGCCGCAGACAGAATATTGGTCTTGATGTCCAGGTTCTGGTTCTGGATCTGGGCCGGGCGAAGCAGAACTGCTGCCGTGGATACCACGACAGAGAACACGATACTCAGCACCAGCGCAACGACCAGCGTGCGGGAGACAGTTTCTTTAGCTTTAGCCACGTGCAAGCCTCCGTTTGATGTTGGCCTGAACCACGTAATGGTCCATCAGCGGCGCGAACAGGTTAGCGAACAGGATGGCCAGCATGATGCCTTCCGGGAAGGCCGGGTTGATCACGCGGATCAGGATTGTCATCACGCCCACCAGTATGCCGAAGCACCAGCGACCGGTATTGGTCATCGCCGCGGAGACAGGATCGGTTGCCATGAACATCATACCGAAGGCGAACCCGCCCATGACCAGGTGCCAGTGCGCCGGAATGGCAAACATCGGATTGGTTTCTGACCCGATAATGTTCAGCAGCAGGGACATGCCGATCATGCCGATCAGTACACCACCGACAATCCGGTAGCTGGCAATCTTCATGACCAGCAGGATCAGACCGCCGATCAGCACCGCCAGGGTTGAGGTTTCACCCATGGAACCCTGAATGGTGCCCATAAAAGCGCTCATCCAGCCAATCTGGGCTTCCAGGGCCTCCAGACCACCGCTTGCAGCCCAGCTCAGCGCCGTGGCGCCACTGAAACCATCAACCGCGGTCCACACTGTGTCACCGGAAATCTGCGCCGGATAGGCAAAGTAGAGGAACGCACGACCGGTCAGGGCCGGGTTCAGGAAGTTCTTGCCGGTACCTCCAAACACTTCCTTGCCGATTACGACACCGAAGGTGATACCCAGGGCCACCTGCCAGAGCGGGATGGTGGGCGGGCAGATCAGCGCAAAGAGCACCGAGGTAACGAAGAAGCCTTCGTTCACTTCGTGACGACGCACGGTGGCAAACAGCACTTCCCAGAAACCACCGACCACGAAGGTCACGAAGTAAATGGGCACGAAGTAGGCCATACCGTAAACGAAATTATCCCATACACCAGCACCGGCACCAGTGATGGCAAGTGCCTGAATAAAGGCAGTCCGCAGGCCGCCGTCAGCGACCATGGCATCCGGATTGGAAGCCAGGAAACTGTTGGCCTGGTAGCCGATGTTCCACATACCGAAGAACATCGCCGGGAAAGTACATAGCCACACCGTGATCATGATGCGCTTGAGGTCAACGCCGTCACGCACATGGGCAGTGGTTGAGGTTACCTTGCCGGGAGTGTAGAAAATGGTATCCACGGCCTCATACAGCGCATACCAGCGCTCGTACTTGCCACCCTTTTCAAAGTGATGCTCGATTCCATCGAGAAACTGTCTGATAGCCATCGTTTTAGCCCTCGATCTCGATTCGGGTCAGGTTCTCGCGGAGAATCGGACCGTATTCATATTTGCCGGGGCACACAAACGTGCACAGCGCCAGATCTTCTTCATCCAACTCCAAGGCGCCAAGCTTCTGCGCCATCTCTGTGTCGCCAACGATCAGCGAACGCAGCAGCTGGGTCGGGAGAATATCCAGAGGCATGATCTGTTCGTAGGCTCCCACCGGAACCATTGCCCGCTCACTACCGTTGGTAGTGGTGGTGAAGTTGAAAAGCTTGCCACTGGTCAACTTCGACAGATAGATATTCAGCACCGAGAATCGGTTGGGGCCCGGAGACAGCCAACCCATGAACTCGCGCTTGTTGCCCTCTTCAAGGACCGATACCTGATTGGCAAACCGGCCAAGGTAGGCACAGGGGCCATCGCCGCGACGACCACCGAAAACAGAGCCCGAAATCGCCCGGATCTCGCAGTCTGTGGCAACCTCTCCGTCTAGAAGTTCCTCAAGACTGGCACCCAGACGGGTGCGCACCAGACGAGGCTTCAGAGCCTTGGGGCCACCAATCGCGACAATACGCTCGACCGGCACTTCCCCGGATTCAAACAGTTTGGCGATATCGATGACGTCCTGATAATTGATACTCCAGACCGTCTTGCTGCCAGATACCGGATCCAGATGATGGATGTGGGTACCAACATTACCCGCCGGATGCTTGCCATCAAACTGGTGCACCTCAACCGCGTCCGTCTTGGGAACCGCGACGTTGGATCCTGGCTTGCCAGTGACAAACACCTTGCCGGTGGTCAGTTTGGTAAGGATCTCAAGACCTTTCTCGAACGCCTGGCTGTTCTCGCCAATGATGACCGTCGGATCCGCTGCCAGCGGATTGGTGTCCATGACCGACACAAAAATGGAATGGGGAGCGGAATCAATCTCGGGAACCTTGCTGTAAGGCCGCGTCTTGAACGCCGTCCAAAGCCCGGACTCCACCAGATTGTCGACTACCTGCTGGCGTTCCAGGCCGGCAAGATCCGCTTCGCTGTAGCGCGCAAAGGTCTCAGCCTCATCGCCATCGATTTCGATAACGATCGACTGGAATACCCGACGCTCACCACGGTTAATCTCTTTCACCACGCCCGCGGCGGGTGACGTATAACGAACGCCTTCGGTCTTCTTGTCCGTGAACAGCAGCGTACCGCGCTTGACACGGTCCCCCTCTTTCACAGCCATCGTCGGCTTCATGCCGATGTAGTCAAAACCGATCAACGCCACGTGGCGAACGGGTTTGCCGTCTGTAATGGTCTGTTCGGGAGCGCCGCTGATGGGAAGATCCAGGCCTTTTTTGATCTTGATCATTAGCCTCATCCAATCATCAGAAACTTTTCAATGGATTCGTAACGTCCGACACCTGCGGCCCAGAAAAACCATGAGAAACGGAGTGCCAGACGTACCCAAAATCGCGCCAATTATAGAGATTAAGGAATCCTATTTCCACCAGAAACCAGAACCGGTTACGCGTCGACAACCAAACGACCCGGCTTGCTGGCCGTAAAAACAAAAACCCCGACAGCAATCGCTGTCGGGGTTTTGAGAACCGTTACTTCACCGGATCGGTACGATCTGCTCAGTCTCTCGCACGTTTGGGGAAGATCGGGTAACTTACGCCGGCCATCTGATTGACCACGCGGATTACTTGAGCGCTGTAGCCAAACTCATTGTCATACCATACGTACAGGATCAGGCGCTTGCCGCTGGCGATGGTGGCCTGGGCATCAACGATGCCGGCATGGCGGGAACCGACAAAGTCGGTGGAAACCACTTCCGGGGAATTCACGAAGTCGATCTGCTTCTGCAGCTCGGAATGCAGCGCCATATCCCGCAGATAGTCGTTCACGCCTTCCACATCAACGTCTTTCTTGAGGTTGAGGTTCAGAATCGCCATGGAGACGTTCGGCGTCGGCACCCGAATCGCATTGCCTGTCAGCTTGCCTTTCAGAACCGGCAGCGCCTTGGCAACGGCCTTGGCGGCACCTGTCTCGGTAATTACCATGTTCAGGGCGGCACTGCGTCCGCGACGACTTCCCTTGTGGTAATTGTCGATAAGGTTCTGGTCGTTGGTGTAGGAGTGGACAGTCTCAACATGACCATCTTCGATGCCATACTCGTCTTCGATCGCCTTCAGTACCGGCGTGATGGCATTGGTGGTACAGGAGGCTGCTGACAGGATCTTGTCTTCGTCGGTGATCCAGTCGTTGTTGATGCCATAAACGATATTCTTGATATCGCCCTTGCCCGGCGCGGTCAGGATAACGCGGCTGACACCCTTGGATTTCAGGTGCAGACCAAGACCTGCCTCATCGCGCCACTTACCGGTGTTGTCGATAACGATGGCATTATTGATGCCGTAGTCGGTGTAATCCACCTTGTCCGGACCATCGGAATAGATCACCTTGATGTAGTTGCCGTTGGCAATCAGGGCGGATTCTTTCTCATCAACGGTGATGGTGCCATCGAACGGTCCGTGCACGGAGTCACGGCGCAGCAGGCTGGCACGCTTCTCAAGGTCGTTTTCCGCGCCGCCCTGGCGAACCACAATCGCGCGCAGGCGAAGGTTGTTACCACCACCGGCCTTCTCGATCAGAATACGCGCCAGCAGACGACCAATACGGCCAAAGCCGTACAGAACCACGTCTTTGGTGTCGTTGTTAGCATCCTCCTCGGACTGGGCAGCGTACTGCCCCACAACCGGGCCAATTTCACGCTTCAGGAATTCGGTCAGATCGCCGCCTTCCTCTTTGAACTTGACCGCCAGCTTGCCGATATCCACATGGGCGCGGCCCAGGTCAAGCTTGTCCATGGCCTGGAGAATCGGCAGGGTGTCGTGAACAGAGAGCTCGCTGTCTTCAACCTGGCGCACAAAACGGTGGGCACGGATAATATCGATAACCGACTGGTTGATGATGGCGCGGCCGTATACAGAAGTAACCACATTGTTCTTGCGGTAGAGGCGGCCGATCAGCGGAATCATGGCTTCCGCGGTGGATTCTCTTTCTGTCCAGTTGGACAGGTGCTGATTGATCTGTTCGTGACTCACGCTTTGACCTCTGCAGTTGGCACTTGGAAATTGGGGCGCACATTATCCAATTTAATCCGGCCGACCGCAAATACGCCAGCCCATGACCTTCGTATAGCTCCCGCCTCTGAATGTAACGCAAACGTCGCCCCGAACATCGGCGCCATGACAGTGTCAAGCGCGAGCGTTAGAATACGCGCCACACCGCCGCCCGGACACCCACAGCAGGAGAACCCGACCGCCCATGAGCCAAGGTGCCAGCACACGCCCGTCATCCCGATCTATGATTGCCCCGGAATTCCCGTCACGGCCGGCCGATCACAGGACATGGGGCCAATTGCACGGCAGCAGTGACGCGCTGGCAATCTGTGAAAGTGCGCGCGCCCACAAGGGCCTTACTCTGGTGATTACCCGCAGCACTGCCGATGCCATCCGCCTTGAACAGGCCATGCGCTTCTTCCTCGGGCTGCCGCCGGAAGAGGATGGCCCGGCCGTCAGCGATGACGGATTGGAGCTGCTCTCACTGCCCGACTGGGAAACCCTGCCCTACGATCTGTTTTCGCCCCATCAGGACATTATTTCCCGTCGAATCCGGACACTCCACCGGTTGCCGTCAACCAGCCACGGCGTATTGGTGGTTCCGGCAAGGACGCTGATGCACAGGCTGCCGCCGGTTAACTATCTGCAGGGCAACACTCTGCTCCTGGAAGTGGGACAGTCCCTGGATATAGAGAACTGGCGCATGCAGCTGGAGGCCGCGGGTTACCGGCACGCCGAGAATGTCTACGAGCACGGCGAATATGCGGTCCGCGGCGCCATTCTGGACATCTTTCCCATGGGCGCAAGCCAGCCCTACCGGATTGACCTGTTCGATGATGAGATCGAAACGCTCCGGACCTTTGATCCCGAAACCCAGCGTTCGATCGACCGCATTGACCGTATCGAGCTGCTGCCCGCTTTCGAATTCCCCTGGCATAAAGAGGCGCGTTCCGGCTTCCGCAGCCGCTGGTTCGAACAGTTCCCGGATGCCGACAAGGACACCCCCATTTACCAGGACGTCACACATGGCATCACGCCGCCTGGCATCGAGTACTACCTGCCACTGTTTTTCGACGAGACGGCAACCCTGTTTGACTACCTGCCCGGGGCGACCCATGTGTTCACCGCCGACGGACTGAACGATGCGGTCAGCCATTTTGACAGCGAAACCCGCAATCGGTACGAAGACCGGCGCCACGATCGCCTGCGGCCTATTCTTCCGCCCACCCGCCTGTTTCTGCAGCAGGAAGAGCTGTTCAGACACCTGAAAGCCTTCCCGAGAGTGACGGTCTCCTCAGAGATCCACGAATCGGCCGGGTCGGTGAATTGCCCGACCAGAAACCTGCCGGATATCGCAATGGATGGTCGAGCCGCAGACCCTGCCGGCCGTCTCAAGCGGTTTCTCGGCGAGTTCGACGGCCACGTACTGATCTGCGCCGAGTCATCCGGTCGGCGAGAAGCCCTGATGGAGAACCTCAGCGAGCAGGGCGTTGAGATGAAAACCCTCTCTGGCTGGCAGGCCTTCCTTGAAGATAAAGAGAGCCCGCTGGCCATCACCATTGCTCCAATGGAGCAAGGCCTGGTGCTACCCGAGCATTCCGTCGCCCTGATTACCGAAACGGCCCTGTTCGGAGAGCGGGTACTGCAGCGCCGCCGCCGTGAAAAACCCACTGAAACCGACGATGCCGGTTTCCGGGATCTGTCGGAATTGCGGATTGGTGCGCCGGTGGTTCACATCGACCACGGCGTGGGCCGCTATCGGGGCCTGGAGACCATTACTGTTGAAGGTGAAGCCAGCGAATTTCTGATGCTTGAGTACGCCGGCGGCTCCAAGCTCTACGTGCCGGTATCCAGCCTGCATTTGATTTCCCGCTATGCAGGCAATGACACCGAGCATGCGCCGCTGCACAAACTGGGAACGGATCGCTGGAGCACAGCCAAGCAGAAGGCCCTTGAGAAAATCCGCGATACCGCTGCCGAACTGCTGGACGTCTACGCCCGCCGGGAAGCGCGCAAGGGGTTCAGCTTCGAGGATCCGAAGGAGGCCTACCGTGCTTTTGCCGCCGGCTTCCCGTTCGAAGAAACGCCGGACCAGCAGGTCGCCATCCAGTCAGTGTTCGAGGACATGACCAGTGAGCGACCGATGGACCGCCTGGTGTGTGGTGATGTCGGTTTCGGAAAAACCGAGGTCGCCATGCGTGCGGCGTTCCTGGCGACATGGTCTGGCAAACAGGTGGCGGTTCTGGTTCCTACTACCCTGCTTGCCCAACAGCATTACGAATCCTTCCGGGACCGTTTCTCGGACACCGCGGTTCAGGTCGAGCTACTCAGCCGGTTCCGCACCGCTGGCCAGACCAGCAAAGCTCTGGAGGCGGTGGAGAATGGCAAGGCGGACATCGTCATCGGCACCCACAAACTGCTGCAGGGCGACATCAAGTTCAAGAATCTTGGCCTGGTCATCATCGATGAAGAGCACCGCTTTGGCGTTCAGCAGAAGGAAAGGCTGAAAGCGCTTCGGGCAGAAGTGGACATGCTCAATCTGACCGCAACTCCGATTCCGCGCACCCTGAACATGGCCATGGGGCACCTGAGGGATCTCTCGATTATCGCAACGCCCCCGGCACGCCGACTCTCCGTGAAAACTTTCGTGCGCCAGAAAGACAACGCCATGGTCAAGGAAGCCATTTTGCGGGAAATTCTCCGTGGCGGTCAGGTCTACTTCCTCCATAACGATGTGGCGACCATTGAAAAAGCCGCCGAGGATCTCCGGACGCTGATTCCCGAAGCCCGGGTGGGCGTAGCCCACGGCCAGATGCGGGAGCGGGATCTGGAAAAGATCATGTCGGACTTCTACCACAAGCGTTTCAACGTGCTGGTGTGCTCAACCATCATCGAAACCGGTATCGACGTTCCCAGCGCCAATACCATCATTATCGAGCGGGCGGACAAATTCGGCCTGGCGCAGCTGCATCAACTCCGCGGCCGGGTGGGCCGGTCTCACCACCAGGCCTATGCGTATCTGCTGACGCCGCCGCCTAAATCGATTACGGCGGACGCCAAAAAGCGGCTGGACGCCATCTCGGAGGCGCAGGACCTTGGTGCCGGCTTCATGCTGGCTACCCACGATCTGGAAATCCGGGGCGCAGGCGAGTTGCTGGGTGAAGAACAGAGCGGCCAGATCGAGAGCATCGGCTTCACCCTCTACATGCAGCTGCTGGACGAAGCCGTCAAGGCTATCCGGGAAGGCCGAACACCCAATGCCGACCTGCCTCTGAGCCACGGCACGGAAATGAACCTGAGAATTCCTGCACTGATTCCTGAGGATTACCTGCCGGATGTCCATAACCGCCTGATGCTTTACAAGCGCATCGCCAGCGTGGACAGCCCGGAAGCATTAAAAGAACTTCAGGTTGAAATGATTGATCGGTTCGGATTGTTACCGGATCCGGCCAAAAATCTGATCCGCCAGACCGAACTTCGGCTCCGGGCGGACGCCCTGGGCATCGTGAAAGTGGATGCTGGCAAGGAATGGGCGAGGCTCGAGTTTGGCAGCTCGACTCCGGTGGATCCGCTGGTTCTGGTTAAAAAAGTGCAATCCGCACCGGACCAGTACCGGCTCGAAGGTGCCAACAGCTTCCGTTTTCGGCTGAAGGATGCCACAACCGGTGGTAAACTCGACGGCATTTCCCGGATGCTTGGCGAGTTGGAGCCTGCCAAGAGTCACGCATCCGGCTCTTGAACGGCCGACCAACATGTGGAGTACGACCCTTGCAAATTGATGGAATTCGCTGGTGCCGATACCCGACCCGGGCCATCCTGGCAGCCCTCCTGCTGAGCTATGCCGTCCAGGGCGTTGCCCAGCAGCCTGACCGGGCAACCTTACCCCTTGAGCCCGGCACCCCCATTCCCGGCGACTACTACCGGGCCGAGATCGTGATTCTTGAGCGGATCATAGAGCCCGAGGCCGTGAATGAGCGGATGTCTGGCCGTACGGTAGAGGAGCCGACGGATACGGAAGAGGTTCTCTGGTCAGCACTTGAGAATGGCACCACGCAAACCACCCTGGAACTGGCGCCCCGGCAGGATCTCCGCCTTGCCAGCGCCGCGGCGCGACTTGAGCGCAGCGGCCGGTACCGGGTGCTCGTGGCTGCGGGCTGGTACGAGGCATTTCCGCCGGATTACGAGGGCACGCCTTTACGGGTCGAAGCGGGAAACTGGATCGAAGGAGCTCGCACCCGGGAGGTGGAAGGCCACATTACCATCGACCGGCAACGCTACCTGCACGTCAATGTTCATCTCAACCACTGGCAGTTGTCGGAAGAAGCTCCAGCGCTGCCTGAAGACGCTGCGGCTGACATGTCCCAGGAAACGCCCTCACCCGCAGAGGCATCTGGCACTCAGGACACAACCGCCGCAGCCACCGACGGTGAATCTGCAGCTCAGCAACTTACGGTTCTGGCTGAGCCCGCCCCGCTGGAGCTATTGACGTGGATTCGGGAAACCCGCCGGATGCGCAGCGAGGAAATCCATTTCCTGGACTCCCCCACTGTCGGCGTGCTGGTGTTCTTCAAGAAGATTGAGGCAACGGAGTAAGCACCCCAAGGCCGGCCATTGAGACCTCAAGAATCCGTTTGACACCGGACATTCCCTGCTCGATGGCCGCCTCAATCTCCTCCATGGTAATAATGTGGTCGGATTTGCCGGCCGCCCAGTTTACTACCAGCCCGAGACAGACATAGCGAATTCCCAGTTCCGCTGCGAGAGCCGCTTCCGGCATGCCGGTCATGCCCACAAGATCACAGCCGTCACGCTCCATCCGGATGATCTCCGCCGCGGTTTCCAGCCTCGGTCCCTGAGTTGCGCCATACACTCCGAAACCAGAAAACGGCACGCCTTCAGCGCCGGCAGCATCAATAAGAATCTGGCGCGCACTCTCATCGTAAGGCCAGGTGAAATCAATGTGGGTCACCGAGTCCAGGTCACCTTCAAAGAAGGTGCTGGCACGACCCCAGGTGTAATCAATAATCTGATCGGGAACAACGACATGGGCAGGCCCCATATCCGGGTGGATACCACCCACGGCGTTGACACCGACCACCGTTCTGACACCGGCATCGTAGAGAGCCTTGAGATTCGCCCGGTAGTTCACCTGATGGGGTGGAATACGGTGCGGATTACCATGGCGCGACAGGAAGGTAACCGGCTGATCGCCAAGCAGCCCCTCTATCAGTGGCGCAGATGGATTTCCCCACGGCGTTCCAACCTGTTTTTCACCGGTGATTTCCAGGCCGGACAGCGTGGTCAAGCCGGTGCCGCCGATAATGCCAACCGGGTGCATTTTCTCCGGTGACGTCATTCTGAATCTCCTGAGTCTTCCACATCTCCGGTTGTCTGACGATTCTGCGACTTCTCGGCATTCTTGCCGGAAGAAGCTTCCGCGTGCTTATCCGAGGATTCATCGGACTGCGATCCGGACAGGCGCACGCCGCCCGGAAGGTGCAGGGTGCGGGTCGGGAAGGCCACTTCGGCACCATAACCCTCAATAATGTCGCTGATTTTCAGCAGCACGTCCTGCTTAACCTCATGGAACGGCACCCATTGGGTGGTCTTGGTGAAGGTGTACACCATGATATCCAGAGAAGACGCGTTGAACGCCAGGAAGTTCACGATCAGGGTCTGGTCGCTGTCGATCTCCTCATGCTGCTTCAGCATGGTCTTGATGTCGTCAACAATGCATGCCATCTGCCCGACATCGGCATACCGGATGCCAATCGTTTCATAGATCCGGCGATTGGTCATGCGGGAGGGGTTCTCCACTGCGATGGTGGTGAACGCTGCATTCGGCACATAAAGCGGACGCTTGTCGAAGGTGCGGATGGTGGTCAGGCGCCAGCCGATATGCTCAACCGTGCCCTCAATGTTCCGGTCCGGTGACCGAACCCAGTCCCCGACCTTGAACGGCCGATCCAGGTGGATGATAAAGCCACCGAAAAAGTTGGCCAGAAGGTCCTTGGCGGCAAAGCCGACGGCAATACCACCCACGCCACCGAACGCCAGGACCCCGGATATACTGTAGCCCAGGGACTGCATAGCAATCAGCACTGCAGTAATGATGACTACTGCCCGCGACAACTTGCTCACCGCGTTAACGGTGGTGTAGTCCATCGGCTGCTTCATTTTCAGAGGAGAAACAAGAATCCCCTCTGCTTCCTTGATCAGTCTCAGGACAACCCACACCAGCACAAACACAAATCCGAGCTGCAGGAGCGAATCGTTGACCTTGAAGACCTCTGCGTCCGAGTAGCGATGAGCCACCTCTGCAGCCCAGTACACCCCTTGCAGCCAGACAAACGCCACCACCGGCTTGCGGGCGGCATGCAATAGTGCATCGTCCCAGAGGTTTTTGGTCTGACTGAACTTACGCTCCAGAGCGCCGATGATGTGGCTGGCGATATACGCCACCGTGGCCGTTCCGAAAACCAGCGCAAAAACGACAATTCCGACGCGCCAGGCTTCAGACAGAAGCCCGAAATTCTCGATCCAGCCATTCACCACGGCCATAACATCCCCGATCATCGGATCCCTCTGGTATTTGTAGGTTTATCGAATGGAAACGGCGGTTCCCGGACCAACGCGATCAAACAGATCAATAATGTCTTCATTACGCATTCGCACACAGCCGTGGGACAGAGGCATTCCCATAGGCTCGCTGTCCGGTGTGCCGTGAATGTATATGAAGCGGCGGAAAGTATCGACACCCGGGCCCCTGTTTTTGCCCCACTCGCGGCCGCATAACCAGAGAATCCGGCTCAGGATCCAGTCACGCTCAGGATGTTGCCGGGCAAGTTCGGAGCTATAGGTTTCGCCTGTCGGGCGCCGGGCACGAAATACCGTTCCCACTGGAAGTCCGGCGCCAATACTCGCGCGAATATAGTGCTCGCCTCGAGGGGTGCAGCCACTGCCATCATTCTCACCCGGCCCGTTGAGCCCGGTGGAAACCGGATAGGAGGCAACAAGCTCTCCGCCTTCGGCTTCAAGCCTCAGGCGCTGGAGGTCCAGATCGATGTCAATGCGGAGTGATGCAGGATGCGTCAAAACCGGCCAGGCTCCCTTGGAGTTAAAGAGAAAGCCTAACCGAGAGAGAGGAACTCAGGCAACCGAGACCTTGCTGCCGGCCGGCGGAATCAGCATGGCGTCTTCTGCCTGCATGCCGGCGGCCAGGAAGGGGACCAGTCGGGCAGCAATTTCCTGGACGGTGGTTTCCACACCCAACTTGTTCTGAAGGATATCCCTTAACGCATCACTGCTCGACATGGTAAACGCCGTTGCCCCCAACATGAACTGAATGCGCCAGTATCGATCCACAGAGGACAGTTGAGGGGTCGCTTCCTTGAGTAGCCGCATGAAACGGCTGAAGGGCTCGCTGTATTCCTGTTCCAGAAACTTGCGCAAATGCCCCTGGGACTGGGTGTAGGCAAGCCCGAGCAGGCGCATGAAGATGGAGATCCCCTTCTCGTTGCGTTGGGGCATTCGTACCGCACTTTCCGTCAGCGCCCAGAGTGTCTGGTTCAGTGTCGGCGGTTTACCATCACACCGCTCTTCAAGCTCATCAAAGGCGTTCTCCAGCGTTGCTGAAAACGGCGTCAGAAAGCGCGCGAAAACGGCGTGAATCAGGGCGTTCTTTGAACCAAAGTGGTAATTGACAGCGGCCAGATTTACTTTAGCCTTACTGGTAATCATTCGGAGCGAGGTTTCCGAAAAACCCCGGTCGGCGAACAGCTCTTCGGCTGCATCGAGAATCCTGTCAACGGTATCAGACTGCGCCATTTTGTTATCAATGCCTCTAGCAAACGTCTGTTTGAAACATACGTTTGAAGCGCATCCGTGTCAAGTTCTGGGCTCAGGCTCTGCAGCCACCTCTTCCCATCCCTGATCAATCGCTTCCTGATTGCCCTCGAAAAAGGCTTTCTGAACTCGGCTGTACGCTTTCTCTGCTTCCAGCAGATAGATCAGGTAAAGACGCACATGCTCCCGACGCGTCAACTGCCGGGACAGGCTGCGGTTCTCTGACAACCTCAGAAGGTGACTGAACCGGGTATTTTTCAGCGCAGGGTTGAAATCGGCCATCCTGACACATTGCCAGATCAGGCCATCCGAGCCCTCCAGATGGGCAACGTGCTGCCTTGCCTCCCGGAGCATCCGCTGGCGGGTCATGATCAGATCAAGATACGAGGGCTTGCTGGTGTAGATTCTGCGTACCGCCGGTACCCCGAGTAACAGAATGATCACGAAGGCACCAAAGCCGCCGCCTGCAATCCATGCCGGCACAAATCCGGTCAGACCGCTCAGAAAGATGACTGCGGCAATCAAGGCACTGAACAACCAGAGGTCCCGCCCCCGACGCGCCTCGGCCATTGTAAAGTTGTCCGGCCAACCGTTCATGGCCAACAGGTCGAAGTCCATCAACAGCACCCGGTCGCACTGTCGCAGCATCAACCGGAGTTTGCGTTGCCGGGACTCGGCCAACACCCTCTCGGTACCGCGACTACCTGCATTTCGGGACTCATCACCGTCCGACGATTTATCAGGCTCTTGACCGGTGCCTGGCGCCTGACCGGATGGTGCAGTTTCTGTAGCCTGGCTGGTTGATACCGGTGCAGGAGCCTGGGCATCCGTCATAACGGGCGCTGGCACAGGATCGGCCGCCCGGCCCGGCCTCAGTACCGGGGCCTGCGTCGGCGCATTCTCCTGGGTAGCAGCCTTACTCTGATTTTCAGCCATGGCAGATTGTCCGGAATCAGGGGTTTAAACAGGTATCGACCGTCTCATCGGATACTTGAATTCTCCCCTCCTCCACCTTGGCATTGATGAGTCCGCTCGCTATCCTTGGCGGTCCTGCCGGAAAGGCAACCGCATACCACATCAAACGAGGTCAGGATTATGTTCACAGGCATTGTCCAGGGCATTGCAGCCATCGAAGACATCACTGCCGAGCCCGGACTGAGCACTTTTGCTATCCGGCTGCCATCAGATAAAGCAGGCGGCGTGTCCATTGGCGCATCGGTGGCAATTAACGGCACCTGCCTGACCGTTACCCGCCAGGAAGACAGCGTGCTTTATTTCGATGCCATGCAGGAAACCCTGAGACTGACCACGCTGGGGGATCTGAAAACCGGAGACCAGGTCAATTTCGAACGGGCCGCCCGGATCGGAGATGAAATTGGCGGCCATCTGCTGTCAGGGCATATTCATACGACTGCCCGGATTGTCGAAATCCTAAGACCAGAGAACAACGTCACCCTGTGGTTTGAAGTGCCCGACGAATGGACACGCTACATTTTTCCCAAAGGCTACATCGCCATCAACGGCGCCAGCCTGACCATCGGCGAAGTTCGAGGCAATCGGTTCAATATCCATCTGATTCCGGAGACCCTGAGGGCGACAACCTTTGGCACCTGTGAAGAAGGTCAAAGGGTGAACATCGAAATAGACAGCCAGACCCAGACCATCGTGGACACGCTGGCCCGTATGGGTTACGACCGCCCGGCACCGACGCTTTAACTTATGGGACCTTTCAGCGGTTGCCAGCCCGGAACACCACGAACTTGGGGCTGGCATCCAGCTGTTCCACTGAAGAAAAATAGCGCCGCAGGCTTCGGTGATAGCCCAGGTGGCGATTTCCCACCATGAGCAAACGACCACCTGGCCTGAGGTGTTGCGAAGCCTGCTCAAACAACCGCAGGGCAATATGGTCACCGACCACACCGCCCTCGTGAAAAGGTGGGTTCAGAAGGATCAGGTCGCAAGCGTTCGTGCCGGCATCAATGCCGTCGCAGTGCGAGAAAATAGCGTTTGCCCCCGGGAAAGCCTGTTCAACATTATGGCGGGCGCTGAGCACAGCCTGGCTTGAAACGTCGCTGAAACCCAACTGTAAGTCGTCTCTTTCCGCCAGCGCCGTCAGACCCAGCACACCGTTGCCACAGGCCAGATCCAGCACCGAGTCGCCGGCCTTTAAAGTCGACGCCACTTTCGCCACATGAGGCACAAGCAAGCGGCTGCCGATATCCAGCTTTTCCCTGGCGAATACCGCGGGCAATGCCTCCACTTCCACGTCGCCGTTCCGTCCGGTTACTGCATACCCCTTCCAGGCACCTGGCCAGCCCGCCAGACTCGCAGCACCTTTCCGGCAACGAATTGCCCGCGCCTTTTTTCTCGCGGGCAAAACCTGCTCCGTCTGCACCGCCTCGGCAAAAACCTCGACACTTTTCGCCGGCAGATGCTTGATCATTCCCCCTGCCAGCAACACACCGGAATCAGATATTACGCCGTTGAGCCAACGTAGCAACCAGGCCAGATAGTCAGCCTGGCGCGGTATTCTCAACACCACCAGATCGAATAGGCCCGCTGGCGGATTGATCCAGCTATAAACCGGCTCTGCGACAGGAAAAGCGGGATTGAATGAAACATTTTTTGCCAACGCGACGGGCAACACAGCGCTGTCGGCAACGATGGTGGGAGAAAACCGCGAAAGCCCCAACGCAAGTGCCCCGAACTGGTCATCCACGATCAGGACCCGGGGTTCATCAAAGCCGGCCGCGGCATCAAGAGCAGCCTCCAGCAGAAGCTCGTCCGCTGCATCCCACGCCCTCAGAGTCGGATCAGCGGTACCCGGGCGGCTGAGGGTCAGCCTGCCCTGAGAGAAAACCAGTTCGGCAGTTGTCATTTCGGGCATCCTGGAGGCTTTTTGTCACAGAAGCGCCATTCTAGGCTGTTTATTCTAGAAATTAACCCTAACGTGGAGAGTGTTCACGCTGAACATCCCTTTTCCGGTTGGCTCCGTTGTTCTGGACGCGAACCTCTTGCCCCTCACCCCAGGGGCTTTTTTCGTTCAGGGACGGCGAAAAGCGCGATAGACCGTAAACCGCCGATCTTCCCGCAGACGCTCAACCGGGCCGATACAGCGCTTCATTATGGGCTCGTATGGCAAAAAGCTGTTTGCGACCAGGCGCACTTCTCCACCCGGCTCAAGATGACGCACCACTTCCCGCAGAAAGCGCTCGGTCATTGACAGGTCGGTTCTAACGCCACTGTGGAAGGGGGGATTGCTGAGAATAACGGGCCAGGTGCCCTCAACCCCGGAAAGGCCGTCCGAGGCCAGGATGCGCCCGGAAACGCCGTTACGCTCATAGCTGGACCGGGCACAAACAACCGCCTGGGACTGAACGTCGATTCCGTCAACCGTTACCCGAGGTTGATTATGCTGCTCATGCCAATGATGCAGCCAGGTACCAAGGACACCGGCGCCACAGGCGAAATCCAGAACAGAGCCGGAACGCAATGGATTCTCGTCCAGCGTCTCCAGCAGCATGCGAGTGCCCTCATCCAGCTCGCCGAGGCTGAAAATGCCCGGCAACCCGGCGACCTCCAGATGCACTGTCTTGCAGTCAATGCCTGTCCAGGTCATCCATTGCTGAAGCGAAAATTCGGGCAGCGGCTCGATAGGCTCGGCACACCAGACCTGGCAATGCCTGGCACTGTCGATCTTGGTCGCTTGCGGCGCCACGGCCTTTAGCTGTTTGACGGCTCCGGCAATGCCTTCTTTTTTCTCTCCGACAAGCACCAGCCGGGCGCCCCGCATTGCCAGCCAGCGCGCCAGGGCGAGGCGCAGATCCAGCTCCGCCCGGGCCTTGGGCAGAAACACAACCAGGGTGTCAAAGGTGCCGGCTGCCAGTGCCGGATCGTCGTAGCCGAAACAGATCTGCCAACCCTCGTTCCCGGCAAGCGCGGCACAGACACCGACATGCTCACTCATGGCCATACCGCCGGCAGGCAGATCAGCAAGCAGCCCGCTGGCGGCTACGCCCAACAAAGCCACCCGGCCCTGCAAAAGGTGGCGGTTTCGCAACAGGACTTCATGGGAGTTGGGCAATGACATTGATTGGCTGATCCCGCGTGGATGGTCTGGAAACGGGATACTCTAACCGGAATGAGCCCTCGCGTCTCCCCTGCCAGGCGGAGACCGGAGGGCTTTCAGAGGGTAAATACCATGACAAACTCAGTCACTTGTAGCGGGCAACCGTACCAACCCGCAAGGCATCCTCGGGGGACATACCCCAATCTTCCGGCTGACTGGCGTCAGAGGGTTTCCGCCCCCGACTACGATGCTCCGGGCCGGCAGTAACGTCTTTACGCTGGTTCAGGGCTGTCAGGGCTTTTTGCATCAGTTCTTTCATGGTCTACCTCCTCGCTTACTGCAGGATCTACTCTAGCAAAGCAGGAGGTGACCAACTGTGATGACGCCGAGGGTCAGGAAGTGACGCCCATCACGATTTTTTGACGCAATTTTACATTCTTCACTGGACGCTTTTCTGACGCCCCGAGCGTACCGGCCTTTGTACCAACTCGTCGATACTGTTCTGCCTGACCTGCTCACGATCTTCTTCGCTGGCGACCGACAGCCCCATATCCCGGAGAACCCCGTCAGCCACATCGTAGACAAAACCATGCACCGTGAGTGGCTGGCCCCGCTTCCAGGCTTCCTGAACAATGTTGTTCTGGCAGACATGCCCTACCTGCTCAACGACATTGAGCTCACACAGACGATCGACCCGGTCCTGGACGTTTGGCAGGTCATCCAGCACCCGCTGGTGCCGATCACGGACATCCTGAACATGGCGGAGCCAGTTACTGATCAGTCCAAATCCCTCATTGAGCAATGCTGCTCTCACACCACCACAGCCATAGTGACCAACCACCAGGACGTGCTTCACCTTCAGCACTTCAATGGCGAACTGCAGTACCGACAGACAGTTGAAATCCGTGTGGACGACCACGTTGGCCACGTTCCGGTGAACAAACAGTTCCCCTGGCAGAAGATCAACAATCTGGTTAGCCGGTACACGACTGTCCGCACAGCCGATCCACAGGTATTCCGGTGCCTGCTGATTCGACAGGCGGTGAAAAAACTGCGGATCCTGGGCCTTGATGCCATCCGCCCAGGCCCGGTTTTTTTCCAGAAGATGGTCAAGCTGACCCATTATCCCACTCCGTTTGATGATTCCCGATCATCGATTGAACGGGAATGCGGACTTCAAAGCAATACTCAGTTGGTCTCAACCTCTGCCTCAGCATGCGGCTGATGCATTGTGCTCTGGGCCAGATCCAGCAGTTCGCGCAGGGCCACCGAGAACATGGCGTATTCCGGCTCCCGTACACCCTTGAGCTCCGACAGCATGGATTTCCAGCGATCAATCATCTGCTGATGGCGCGACAGCCAGCTCTCCACGCAGGCAGGAACGTCTTCCGGTTTTTCCGCCAGCTTCAGAACGCCGGTGGTCAGCGCCCGCTGCTGCCAGTCCAGGTCCTCACGGAAACTCTCCCTGGCCAGTGCCTGCCAATGGGACGCGGGTGTGAGAGCGGCAATGGCGCTGGCAAACCAGTTCAGATCCAGACGATCACCCAGCTCATAATACAGATTGGCAACCGTTTTCAGTGGCATGCCTGAGGCTTCATGGGCTTCTATTATGCCGAGCGACGAATACAGGTGGCCTGTGCCCGACACCACGGATGCCAACTCTGAAGGCAGGCCTGCATCCACCAGGGCCTGATGTCGTTTTTCCCAGGTAGTTTTGGCCTGGTCACCAAGATACTCGGGCAAGCCGGCAGTAATCGCCCAGACGCTGTCGGCAAAGCGCTCCATATGGTGTTGAATGCTGAGCTCTGCACGGCGGTTACGCAACAACCAGCGCACCGACCGGCGCATGAGGCGCATGAGGTCCTGCATCAGTTCCATCTGTAGTTGGGCTGGCACATGGAAATCAAGGGCCTCAATCCTGTCCCACCAGTTATCAATGCGGAACACATCCCGGGCAATGATCCAGGCCAGTGCAATAGAGGCCGCATCGGCGCCGGTAGACTGATTCAGGCGCTCCACAAAGGTAATCCCCATGTGGTTGACCATGTCATTGGCAATCTGAGTCGCGATGATTTCACGACGCAGCTGGTGTTCGCCCAACTCCTTCGAGAATTTCTGGGTCAGGTCCCTTGGAAAGACCTTGTACATCTCACCGGCCAGCATGGGATCGTCAGGCAGAGTGCTGTTGTTCAGCGTCTGCTTCAGATCGCCCTTCACGTAGGAAATCAGAACCGACAATTCCGGCCGGGTCAGCCCCTTCTTGTCGAGCTTGCGCTCGGACAGGGTTTCATCATCCGGCAGGAACTCCAGGGCCCGGTTCAACTTGCCCTCGCTCTCAAAGGTATTCATCAGCCGGCGGTATTCCTCCAGCCGGGTGGCCGCATCCTCGCTGGCGATGCTGATAGCCTGGGTCTGGCGGTAGTTGTTTTTGAGCACCAGATCGGCAACGTCGTCAGTCATCTCCTCAAGCATGATGTTCCGCTGCTTGTTGGTGAGGTCGCCCATGGCCACAGCCCGGTTGAGCAGGATCTTCATGTTGACCTCATGGTCGGAACAGTCCACGCCACCGGAATTATCGATGAAATCGGTATTCAGACGGCCGCCACGGAGGGCGAATTCAATCCGACCGAGCTGCGTCAGGCCAAGGTTGCCGCCCTCACCGACCACCTTGCAGCGCAGTTCCGAACCATTGATCCGCAAACCGTCATTGGCCTTGTCACCCACGTCGCTATGGGATTCGCTGGCACCTTTCACATAGGTGCCAATACCGCCGACCCAGAGCAGATCTACCTGGGCCTTGAGGATATGGGAAATCAGCATGTTTGGCGGTACCCGGTCCGATTTGATACCCAACAGCTTCTTCATTTCCGGGCTGACCGGGATAGACTTGGCATTCCGGCTGAATACGCCGCCCCCTTTAGAAATGAGTTTGCTGTCGTAATCGGTCCAGGCGGAGCGGGCAAGACCAAACAGGCGCTTGCGCTCCTTGTAGCTTTTCTCCGGATCCGGCGAGGGGTCAATAAAGATATGCACGTGGTTGAAGGCCGCAACCAGTTTGGTCTTCTCCGAGCACAGCATGCCGTTGCCGAAGACGTCGCCTCCCATGTCACCAATGCCGATGGCGGTGAATTCATCCAGTGCCGGGTTGATGCCCATCTCCCGAAAGTGACGCTCTACCGATACCCAGGCGCCCCGCGCAGTAATGCCCATTTTCTTGTGGTCATAACCATTACTGCCACCAGAGGCGAAGGCATCTCCCATCCAGAAGCCGTATTCCGCGGCCAGTCCGTTGGCAATATCCGAGAAGGTTGCCGTACCTTTGTCAGCTGCGACCACCAGGTAATGGTCATCTTCGTCGTGGCGAATAACCCGTTCAGGCGGCGCAATTCCCGAATCCACCAGGTTGTCGGTAATATCCAGCAACCCCCGGATGAACGTCTTGTAGGCTGCTATGCCTTCGGCCTGAAAAGCCTCCCGGTCTGACGGATCCGGGAGGCGCTTGGCCACAAAACCACCTTTCGCGCCCACCGGCACGATGACCGCGTTCTTGACCTGTTGGGCCTTGACCAGACCCAGAATCTCCGTGCGGTAATCTTCGAACCGGTCAGACCAGCGCAAGCCACCGCGGGCGACCTTGCCACCCCGGAGATGCACGCCCTCAACGCGGGGTGAATACACGAAAATCTCGAACATCGGAAGAGGCAGAGGGACGTCCGGAATCCGGGATGGATCGAACTTGACACTGATATAGGGCTTGGGACCACCAGCCTCGTCGAGCTGGTAGTAGTTGGTGCGCAAGGTTGCCTGGATCAGCTCAAGATACAGCCGAAGTACCCGGTCCTCACTGAGATTCTCAACATCCTCAAGACCGGCATTGAATTCGATTTCCAGTTTCTGCTGGGCCGCCTGGCTTTTACCCGGGCTCTGATAGCGCTCCGGGTTAAAGCGAATCTCGAAAAACTCCAGCAGCAGCCGTGTCAGCTCAACATGATTGACCAGAGTGTTGGAAATAAAAGTCTGACTGTTGGAGAACCGGATCTGACGCATGTAACGGGCATAGGTCCGAAGCAGCGCGATTTCCCGCCAGCTCATGTAAGACGACAGGAGCATCCGGTTGAAGGCATCGTTTTCCGCCTCACCGTACCATACCCGGCGGAACAGCTCCTCGAAGATTGGCCGGATGCGGTGAATGTCCACGACATTACCGGTGTGGGCCTGGAGGGTAAAATCGTGGATCCAGACCGTCTTGTTGTGGCGGTCGGTCACCTCGAAGGGGTGCTCACCAATAACCCGGAAGCCAAGATTATCGAAGATTGGCATAACATCCGACAGGGGCAACGGCTCGTCCGGATAGAAGAGTTTGAAATGCAGCGTGCTCTCGTCCTCTTCCAGAGCCCGGTAGAAGCTCATGGCGAGATCATGGTTGTTAGCCGATGCCGCGATGTGCTCCAGATCAATGGCCGCCCGCCTGGGCGAGAACATGTCGGTATAACTGGCCGGAAAACCGCCCGCCCACAGCCGGTAAAGTTCATTGCCCTGCTCTTCACCATAAGCCTCGCTCAGGGCTTCGGAAAGACCGTCACGCCAGGACTGGGCAAGCTCAATGACTTTTTCACGGATCTCCGCCGTGGGCAGTTGGCGGTTTTCAACCTGGGGTACCCGGATGGTGAACTGAACCCGCGCCAGCACCGACTCGGAAAAGTGCGTTACGAACTCAACGTCCTCGGCTTCCAGCCGGTCTACCAACACCTGCTCTACCTTCAGCCGCAATTCGGTGTTGTAGATGTCCCTCGGGAAGAACGCCAGGCAGGTAACGAACTGGCCGTAGACATCTTCCCGCATGAACAACTCGATGCGGCGGCGCTCCTGGATATACAGGATGCTTTTCGCCACCTTGAGCAATTCGTCCGGCTCAATCTGGAACAGCTCGTCCCTCGGATACACCGTCAGGATCTGCTCCAGTTCCTTGCCGGCGTAATCATCACGGAGAAACCCGGACCGCTTCATTACGCTCTGGAACTTGCGACGCAGCAGGGGAATCTCGTCGGGCCGCTCGTTGTAGACCCGGGCAGTGTAAAGGCCGAGAAAACGGCGTTCACCGACCACCTCACCCTTGCTGTTGAATTTCTTGACGGCAATGTAGTCCGGGTATGCAGGGCGGTGTACCCGCGAACGCTGGGCCGACTTGGCGAAGATAAAAATATCATCGCTCCGGGTCATTTCATGGCGGGTACGTTGCGGCAGTTCATTCAGGCGAACCCGGTCCGGGCGTTCGTTATTGACCCGGAGGATACCCAGTTCCGAGTTCTCAACCCGTCGGACCACCATGCCGCTTTTATCCTTGGCAAAGTCGTACTCGTCATAGCCAAGAAAGGTGAAATGATCCCGGGCCAGCCATTCAAGAAATTCCCGCGCCTCTTCTTTCTGCTCCTCACTGATGCCCGCGGTGGTGCTGTCGAGCTCGCCCAGAATCTCATTCACCTTCTCGGTGACGATCGGGAAATCGCTGACTGCGATCCGCACCTCATGCAGCACATTCTGGAGCGCATCTTCCAGATCCCGGAGATCCTCGGGATTACTGTGTCGATCAATCTCGAGGACAATGAAGGCCTCGTAGGCCGAGCCAGAGGCTTTCTTTTTCGTGGTGTGCAGTTTCTTGAGCTTGCCGTCCTCGGCCCGCTCCACCTGCAGGATCGAGTGCTGGATGGAATGGGTCCCGATCTCGCGCTGGTTAATGGCAATGCGCAGGGAATCGATCAGAAACGGAATATTCGGGTGCAGGATAAACACCACGGTGTGGGTCGACTGCCAGCCGTCGCTCTCCAGGTCAGGATTGAATACGGCAACGGGCGTTTCTTCGGCAGACCGCTTCTGCAGAAACTGCCACGCCGCAAGGACGGCACCGTAGGTATCTGCAAATCGTCGACTGACCAGCTCCTCAAGAGGAATATGGGCATAATGCTGCTTGGCAAATTCGCTGATTTTCTTGGCTTCGGTTTTAGAAATCTTCTTTGCGAAAGCGTCAGCCAACTGTTCAAAGAATTGATCCTTGCTGGCCACTGTCAGCGCATTCATGGTCGACCTCAGTTAGTGTGAAATAAACGTAATCGGCGTATCGTCACATAAGCATAGTCAAACCCTTGATTTTTGCCGGCCAGACGCCAAAACTTCGGCAACTACCTACGCACGATACGGGTTTCTCCGGAAAATCCTCAGATACAGAGAGCAGTCATTTCCAATGTCGCTACAGCATACGTTCGGTGAGTTACGGGAACAGTTAGCCAAACGGATAATCGGGCAGGAAAAGCTGGTGGATCGTCTGCTGATCGCGCTACTTGCCGACGGCCACCTTCTGGTGGAAGGTGCGCCGGGACTGGCAAAAACCACCGCCATAAAAGCGCTTGCCGACCATCTCGAAGGTGATTTTCACAGAATCCAGTTCACCCCGGACCTGCTGCCTTCCGACGTTACCGGCAGTGAAATCTACCGGCCGGAAACGGGGCAGTTCGAGTTCCAGCGCGGCCCGATCTTCCATAATCTTGTGCTTGCGGATGAGATCAACCGCGCACCCGCCAAGGTACAGTCCGCCCTTCTGGAAGCCATGGGCGAACGACAGATCAGCGTAGGTATGCGCACCTTCCCCCTGGACCGGCTGTTCCTGGTTATGGCGACCCAGAACCCGATCGAGCAGGAAGGCACCTACCCATTACCTGAAGCCCAGCTGGACCGCTTTCTGATGCACGTGGTCATCCACTACCCATCGGCGGAGGCGGAGAAGGCCATCTTGCAACTGGCCAGGAACGATTATCGCCATGGCCTGCCGAAAACAGACCTTCGCCTGACCGCAGACCAGGTGTTCGACGCCCGGGCGGAAGTCGCGAACATCTATATGGCAGAACCGGTTGAGCAATACCTGCTGGCCCTGGTACTGGCAACCCGGGATCCGGCGGCACTGGATCCGGAACTCGCCCGCTGGACCGCCTTCGGCGCCAGCCCCCGTGGCACCATCGCCCTGGACCGCTGTGCACGGGCACTGGCCTGGCTCGACGGCCGTGACTACGTAACGCCGGACGATGTACGCGCCATGGCCTTCGACGTGCTCCGCCACCGTATCCTGCTCACGTTTGAAGCAGAAGCCGAAGGCATGACCGCCGATACCGTCATCGAGCGGCTGATCGAACGTGTGCCGGTGAGCGCCTGAAGCCATCGACGGAAGCAAGACACGGGAGCCGTCAGGCATGGGCAACACCGAAGCATTAACCCACATCGGCCTACCGGATCTGATCCGCCTGCAGGCAGACGCCCGGGCACTAAAACTGCCCTCTGCCCGCCCGGTGCGTTCGCGGCAGGCGGGCTTGCAGCGCTCGCCCCAGCGCGGCCGAGGTATGGCGTTTGCCGAAGTCCGGCTGTACCAGCCCGGAGATGACATTCGCAGCATCGACTGGCGGGTAACGGCCAGGCGCCAGGCGCCACACACCAAGCTCTACGAGGAAGAGCGCGAGCGGCCCGTGCTGCTCCTGTGCGATCTTGGCCCCAGCCTGTTCTTTGCCAGCACCGGTGCCTTCAAACAGGTTCGCTGTGCCCAGATCGCCGCCATTCTGGCCTGGCTGGCGTTATGGTCCGGGGACCAGGTGGGCGGCATTGTTTTCAATGGCGAGGCCCTGAGCGTCCTCCGCCCTGCCCGTCGCAAGAAGTCGGTGCTGCGGTTCCTGGACACTCTGGGCGTGCAGCAACGTAGGGATAACCCCACGCTGGCACAGGACGAACAGCCCCGCCAGTGCCGGCTGGACACGGCCCTCACCGAGGCCCGCCGGGTCGCCCATACCGGCAGCCGAATTTTCGTAATCAGCGATTTTCTGGATATCTCGCCGGAGACGGGCACCCTGCTCGGTGCCCTGGCCCGCCATAATGCCGTCAGCGCCTTGAGAATCGTGGACCCATTAGAAAAACAGCTGCCGAAAAGCGGACGCTTCGCGGTGGCCGGTCCGGACGGCCCTGTGTGGTTTGACGCCGGAAACCCCCGTTTCCAGAGGGCCTGGCATGAGAAAGTCGCCAACCATGAACATCGATTGGAGGAATGTTTTCGTACCTCCGGGGTTACCATGGCAGAGGTATCCACTGCGGAAGATCCCGCGGTGACGCTGAAGTCACTGCTGGGGCCGGGAGGGCGGATCGGATGAACCCGCAGGATCCGCTCAGCCAGCTCAGGGATATTCACCTGCCCGAAACCGGTGGTTTCTGGCCGCCGGCGCCGGGTTGGTGGGTTCTGGCGATCCTGATCGTCACCGGCCTCGCGGCGCTCATCTGCCTGCTGATCAGGCGACGGAGAAGGAATCGCTGGTTCCGGACCGCACGGACCGAACTTGCCAGGCTGGAGCGAATTGCGGCGTCCGAGCCCTGGTGGTTCGTACAACTGAACATGCTGCTCAAGCAGGCCGCCCGTGAGCGCTACCCGGACCAACACCCGGAAGCACTGTCTGGCGATGCCTGGGTGGAATTTCTGCTGGCCACCGCCCCCAGGGACCGGATTGCCTCCCGACCGGTTGCCGAGGCACTGGTCTCCAGTGCCTGGCGTCCCAAAGTTTCCGCTGAGCCCACCGAGGCACTGGCGTTCGCCCGGTTGTGGCTGGGAGGGCAGAAATGCTGAATCTTGCCTGGCCCTGGGTACTGGTTCTGGTGCTGTTACCGCTGATCCTGAAATGGCGCAAGCCCGGAGGGCAACCGGTCGACGCGCCGGTGCTGCCGGTTGGCCACTGGCTGTCGGACCTGCCCGGCGTGAGTCGTCGGGGCAATGCTGTTCCACTCTGGCAACAACTGTTGCTGTTTGTCATGTGGACGCTTCTGGTGATTGCATTGGCACGGCCACAGCATGTCGGCGAGCAGGTACAGATGCCGGTTTCCGGCCGCGATCTGATGCTGGTTGTCGACATTTCTCCCAGCATGGATGAGCAGGACATGGTCCTTCAGGGCCGGAGCATTAATCGCCTGCAGGCGGTCAAACGGGTGCTTGATGACTTCATCTCTCGCCGCCAGGGTGACCGGCTCGGTCTGATCCTGTTCGGTACCGAGCCCTACGTTCAGGCTCCCCTCACCTTTGATCTTGAAACCGTCAGAACCCTGATGCGGGAGGCAGGTCTGGGAATGGCCGGGCGCGCCACCGCCATTGGCGACGCGGTGGGTCTGGCAACCAAGCGGCTGAGAAACCGGCCCCAGGACCAGCGCGTTGTGGTCCTGCTGACCGATGGCGCCAATACCGCCGGCGAAATTACCCCCGACAAGGCCACCGAAATCGCCGCCGCCGCCAGCATTCGACTGTACACCATCGGCATTGGCGCCGAATCCATGGTTCAGCGCGGTCTGCTGGGCTCGCGCCGGGTTAACCCCTCCAGAGATCTGGACGAGAGCCTGCTGACCCGGATGGCCCAGCAAACCGGCGGAGAGTATTTCCGCGCACGCAGCCTGCCAGAGCTGGAGCTCATCTATGAGAGCATTGATCAACTCGAACCTATCGAGCTGGAGGGCAAGTTCTATCGGCCAGTGACCGAACTCTATGTCTGGCCCGCCGGCCTGGCAGTGCTCCTGTGGCTGACTTTGTTCCTGGTTCGCCACGGCCGGGAGCTTGTTGCTGACTCCCGGCGGGGCAGGAAGGAGGAGGAACCAAATGTGGGCTGACTTTCATTTTTTGCGGCCGTTCTGGCTCTTGCTGCTCCTGCTGTTACCGATCCTGTATCTGGCATTCCGGCAAATGCGTCTGGGCGACAGCGGCTGGTCCCGGCTTATTCCGGCCCGTTTGCTGGCGCCGCTGATTCGTCATGACGGCCGCTCGGGAAAAGCGACAAACTCGCCTCTGGCCACGGCCTCCGCTGCCCTGATCATTCTGTCCCTGGCGCTGGCCGGCCCTGCCTGGCGGGAAGCACCCACCCCCCTGAAACAACCGGGCGACAGTCTTGTGATTGCACTGGATCTCTCCCTGTCCATGTTGGCCACAGACGTAGAGCCGGATCGCCTGACCCGGGCCAAACGGAAAATCCGGGACATTCTTGAGCTTCGGGAAGGCAGCCTGACCGGCCTGCTTGTCTTTTCCGGCGACGCCCACGTGGTGACACCATTAACGGATGATGGCCGCACCATTGAAGGTATGCTCAATGTACTGGATCCGGTCATCATGCCAGCCACAGGGAACCGGGCGGATCTCGCAATTGCCCGGGCAAAGGAGTTACTTCAGCAGGGGGCCCCGGGGGAAGGCCGCATTCTGCTGATCACTGACGACATCAACGATCGTTACGCCGGGACCATCCGGGACACCCTTTCTGGCACCGGTTACGCGCTTAATACTCTCGTTGTCGGGACCGAGGGAGGTGGCCCCATCCCACTGGCCCGGCGCGGATTTATCCGCGAGAACGGCGATATTGTTATCAGTCGGGCCAACCCGGAGGCGCTGGCGGACCTCGCTCGCAGCACCGGCGGCCAGAGCCATGAGCTGACCCTGGATGATACCGATGTTCAATCCCTGAACCTGAGCCCGAAGGACGGTGACGACTGGCAGGCATCAGAAGACGGCCTAACGGTCAGTCGCTGGCAGGATGACGGCTACTGGCTGCTCTGGCTCGCCCTTCCCCTGGTTTTGCTTGGCTGGCGCCGCGGTGCCTTCAGTGCCTTCGCCCTGATCCTGTTGCCGATCTGGCCACAGCCGGCTGCCGCCATAAGCTGGGATGAACTCTGGCAACGGCAGGATCAGAGAGCCCCTGAGCTGATTGAGAAGAGCCCGGAAACAGCCGCCCGGCAGCTGGACGACCCGGAATGGCGGGGTTCCGCACTGTATCGTTCCGGCCAGTTCGATAGCGCGGCCCAGGCGTTTGCCCGGTCACAGGGCCCGCGTGCCAGTTATAACCGGGGCAACGCACTGGCCCGTGCCGGCAAACTGGAAGAGGCTCTGGCCGCCTACGATGCGGCCCTGGAAAAAGCGCCTGACATGGCGGATGCCCGACACAACCGGAAGATTGTCGAGGAACTTCTGAATCAGCAGAACCAGAGCCAGGAAGGCAGCCAGCAGGATTCGTCGGACTCCTCCAGCAACGAGGGAGGCGAAGGCGATCAGCAACAAAACCGTCAGAATCAGGATGGAAACAGTGAGAGCGAGAATTCCGGCAACTCAGGGAATAATCAACAGCAAAACCCTGAAAACAGCCAGTCCTCGACCGGCAAACAAGATCAGCAGAACAATCAAGGCGATGAGCAGAACCAGCAGGAGCCCGGCGAGGAAGGCAATCCCGAGCAGGCATCCGGCGAGAGGGACTCACCGTCAGGCCAGGCGCAGGCACCCGCCCCTATTTCTGAAACGCCGCTGACCCAGAGCCAGGAACAATGGCTCAGACGAGTCCCGGATAACCCGGGCGGCTTACTTCAGCGCAAGTTCCTGCAGCAGTATCAACAACGCCAGACTCCATCCGATGAGGGCGATACACCATGGTAAAACGGCTGATTACACCCGCCGTCTCTCTGTTTCTGTTGACGGTACTCTTAACAGTAATCTGGCTGCCGGCCCAGGCACAGTCACAGCAACTGACGGTCGAGCCGGACCGGACCCGCCTCTACGAGGGTGAGGTCCTCACACTGACCGTGAAGGGCAGCATGGAGATCGATATCAACCTGGGCAACCTGTTTGACTTCGACATGTCCAGCCTGCCCAAGCCGGATATCGAGAAAGTGGAACCGGATTTTGAAATTCTGGCCCAGAACCAGCAATACAGTATCCGCACCGTTAACAGCCAGATGATGGGCGAGATTACCTGGACCTACCAGCTTGCACCGAAAACCACCGGCGAGCTGACCATCCCGGCACTCACCTTTAAAGGGGCAGTCTCAGAGCCGGTTACCGTAGAGGTGGTGGATGGCTCACCACCGGATCAGACCGCTCCTGGCCGGGACAGCTTTATCGAGCTGTCTGCCGACAAAGATGAAGTGTATGTGCAGGAACAGTTGATACTGACCGTTCGGCTTTTTTTCCGGGGCAACCTTATTCGTGGAGAGCTATCCGAGCCTACCCATCCCCATGTCATTATCGAGTCTTTGGGCAGGCAGCAGGAATTTTCACGCTATCGCGACGGTGTTCGCTATCGCGTTGTGGAACGCCGGTACGCGCTATTCCCCCAGCGTCCGGGGACCCTGAAACTGCCTCCGATCCGGTTCGAGGGCCAGGCCAGAGACGCTTCCGGCAGCCTCCGCTTTCTGCGGGACAGCAAGGAGTTGTTTGAAGTTCCGGTCAAGGATGTACCTGCACAATTCTCTGGTGAAACCTGGCTGCCGGCAACTGGCGTAGCGCTTGACGAGTCCGGGCTTCCACCGTCTCTGGAGGTCGCCACCGGTGAAAACATTACCCGGGAAATCAAGCTGACGGCGGCGGGCCTGCCCGCAGAGGCCCTGCCACCGTTGCCTGATACCGTACCGGACGGATTAAGAAGTTATCCGGAAGAGCCTGAGCGCCAGACCGAAACCACGCCCGCTGGCCTCACATCCTCACTGAACCAGTCCGTGGCTCTGGTGCCTGTTAAGGCTGGCCAGATGACCCTGCCCGCCATTCGCATCGCCTGGTGGGATACGGAAGCGGACCGGGAACGGGTTGCGGTGATCCCGGAGCAAACACTGACGGTGAAAGACCCGAATGCCGTTGCCGCTAATACGTCTTCGCAAAGCGACCAGGGCAAGTCAGGCCCGGAACCGGATGCCGCTACCACTGAACCCCCGGTTAACCCGGCATCGGACGAAACCGGACCCTGGCAGTGGCTCGCCCTGGCACTGGGAATTCTCTGGGCCGGGACGTTAGTGGCATGGTGGTGGTCAGGCAAAGGCCGGAAAGCCACTCCGGCACAGACTGACAGCCGGGATGAAGATGCCGCGTTCGACCGTCTGATCAAGGCCGCGAGGGACGGCACAGCAGTGACACCGGAACTTGTGGTGGAGTGGGCAAATCTGCACTCGCCCGGCCACGGCTTCCGTTCTGCATCTGACGTTGTCGATCATTTCGCCGATGAGACACTGGCCGTGGAACTCAGAAGGCTGCAGGCCCGGCTTTTTGCGCCCGGACACGAGAACGACACCTGGGATGGTCGGCCATTGGCGCGGGCCCTTGAGAAGATACGGAAACAAAGACAGGCCCAAACCAGCGCCGATCTGCCGCCACTCTACCCGAAGGGCCTCTCCTGAGTATTAATCGATCAGTTGCTGATCGATTACAACCGCTACCGGCGCGTCCTGGCTTTCGTTTACCGCTATGGGCGCGTCGGTACTGCCCTGCCAGTCACCCGCCTGGGCGCTGACATTGCCGGAACGACTAAGACGGGCCGTCACGACGACCTCGTTAACACTGGAAATGGTAGCCTTGGGTGACATCGCATACCGGTCGTCCAGGCGGATTTCCACCGGCAGCTGGTCGGCCGTCAGCCTGGCAACGGCCAGAGGTGGACCCTGCCGAACATTGGCCTGACGGGCAAACAAGAACAGCGTGGTATCGGCCGGCACCTGATCCCGGAAGTCCTCGGCAAGAGTCACCCGAACGGTCACTCCGGCTCCGGATGCTTGCGCTTCGGCCACCTGTGCCGGTGGTTCCTCGCCAAGACGGGTGTAGGCTTCACGAATCCCTTCCCGGATTGAAGCGATCTGAGGGTGGTCTGGTGCAACGGTTTGTATTCGCTCCCAGTACTCTATGGCTTCCCGATAATTCTCCTGGCTGAAGGCATTGATGCCCAACAACCCAAGAGCATTAACTTCGTCCGGGTTCAGCTCACGAGCCTGTTCAATGGCTGCAGTAACCTCTTGCGTCATGGCACCCTGACTACCGAAGAACAGCGCCTGGGCAGAGAGGCCATAGGCAACGGCTTCGGCCCTGTCATCGTCATTCACACTGCCGGCCAGCTGCCTGAATGCCCAGGCCGCATCGTCATAGCGCTCCAGGCGCATGTAGGTGCGCCCCAGCATCGCCCAGCCCTCCGGATTATCCGGGCTGGCCTCCAGCCGCTCTCGCAGCTGCCCGGAAAGTTCCATCATCTGGGCCTGTCTGGAACCGTCGGTGGCGCCCATTTCCTGCATGGTGATGAACTGCTCAACCCGGTCCATCGCTCCCCAACGCTCATACAGGTAAACGGTAGCCGCGGGGATCAGAAGAATCGACACCAGCGCCACTGCCATGGCACTCCTGCGACCGCTGATCATGGGCCTCACCGGTTCCTGCTCGGGAACATCGTCCAGCATGCTTCCGGCGAGCTCTTCCTTGAGTTGGCGATAATTTTCATCATCCAGAATACCGGCCTCGTATTCACTATCAAGCTCCTTCATCCGGGAGCGGTAGGCCATCAGATTCTGGTTTTTCAGGTCCGTCTGCTTCCTCGCACCAAGCCGATGAAAGAAGACCGGGTACAACACAAACAAAAGGGCAAGAATAATCAGTACCGTTGCGGCAATCCAGAAAGTGTCAGTCATGGAGTATCAGTCACAGGTTCAGAATTAAGAATGAGGTAGCAGCCAGGATATCCCGGGCAAAGCCAGCTTCAGGACGGCTTGTCCTCGTCTGCCAGCATTTTGTCGACCCGGGCTTTTTCCTCGGCACTCAGTGCCGGGCTTTCGGGCCCGGCCCGTCGGGAGCGGATGACCACACCGGCCACCACCAGAAGCCCGCCGAAGACCGCAATGGCCGGTGTCGCCCAGAGCAGAAAAGTCCGGCTGTCCAACTCGGGCTTGTAGCGAACGAACTCTCCGAACCTGCCAACCAGGGACTCGATGATCTCCTCGTTACTGGCACCGTCTTTCATCATCCGGTAGACGACGGCCCTCATGTCCTTGGAGATAGGCGCGTTAGAGTCGGCAATGTTCTGATTCTGGCATTTCGGGCAGCGCAATTCCGCGATCAGGTTCTGGTAGCGCTGCTCCTGGGCCCGATCCGAAAAATCGTACACATCGGCCACATCGGCTGCAGCGACACCGGGCAGCAAAAGCGCCAACACCAAAAAAATGATCCTGACCATCAGCCATTCCCCTGAACGTCATTGATCACAGGCAGCAATGTCTGTTCCCAGACCGTCTCATTGACCACGCCCACGTGGCGGAAGCGCACCATGCCATTGGCATCGATCACAAAGGTTTCCGGCGCGCCATAAACCCCCAGATCAAATCCGAGGGTGCCCCGTGGGTCGTAGATGGTTTTCCGGTACGGGTCACCCAGACGATCGAGCCAAACCAGAGCATCTTCGCGGTTGTCTTTGTAGTTCAGACCAATGATGTTGACGCCTTTCTCCTCGGCAAGCCACATCAGATCGTCGTGCTCATCCTTGCAGGCAGGGCACCAGGTGCCCCAGACATTCAACAGCGTAACCTGCCCCTGAAACAGGCTTTGATCCAGCATGGTCTCCGGGTTGTGCAGATCTTTCAGGATGAATTCAGGAACCGGTTTGCCAACCAGGGCCGATTCAAGCCTGGTTGGATCCTTACCGATACCGGCAAACAGCACTATGCCGACAACAAGGGCGATCAACAGCGGCAGAAACAGCAGGAACCGCTTCATGAGGCAGCTCCAGCGGACGTCGCAGAACCTGTCTCGGGCGCGGCAGTGCCGACCTGCACCTTCTTGTCAGCTCCCTCCCGAATCCGGTAGCGGCGATCAGCGATGGCCAGGAAGCCGCCGGCGGCCATAAACAGGGAGCCCAGCCAGAGCCAGCGAATCAGCGGCTTGTATTGCAGCCGGATGGCCCAGGCTTCGTCGGTGATGCGCTCACCAATAGCTACAAAGATGTCCCGGAACAGACCGGCGTCGATATCGGCCTCAGTCATGACGCTCATGCCGACAGAGTACTGGCGTTTCTCGGGATGGAGCACGGAAATACGCTCGCCGTCCAGCATGACATCAAAGGTGCCGTACTGAGCCGTAAAGTTCGGTCCCTGACGCGCGCCGATATCCCGGAACACAAACTGGTAATCGCCGACGGTCGCGACATCGCCGGGTACCATACGGACATCACGCTCAATGCCGTAATTGGAGACAACCGTAGCGCCTGCCATGGTAATGGCCAGACCCAGATGCCCGAGTACCATGCCGTAATAGCTGCGCGACTGCCGCTTGAGACCGTACAGTCGGCCCTTTCGGGAAGAGGACTTGTCCCAGAGATCCCAGAAAGTGGCAACCGTTACCCACATGGCGGAGAAAATACCGAGGAACGCCCAGGGCTTGAAGCCACCGTAACCGATCAGAACCGCCGTGGTAGCCACAATACTGATTGCCAGGGGCCACAGAAGCTTTCGAGCCAGCCAGCCGCCATCGGTTTTCTTCCAGCGGGAGAAAATGCCGGCACCCAGCAACAGGCCGGTCGCCACGGCCAGGGGGCTAAACGTCAGGTTGAAGAACGGTTCACCGATCGACAGCTTGCCCAGTTCCAGATAATCAAGAACCAGCGGATACAGCGTGCCGACTGCTACCAGAAGCGTGGCGGATACCAGCAGCACGTTGTTGAGCAACAGGAACACTTCCCGGGACAAAGAGCCATAACGGGAGCGGACATGCACCACCGGTGCCCGGAACGCATACAGCGCCAGACTTGCTATTACGGTCACTGCCAGCAGGGCCAGCAGGAAGGTTCCCCGCTCCGGATCCGAAGCGAAGGCGTGAACCGATGTCAGCACGCCAGACCGGACCAGGAAGGTGCCGAGCAGGCTGAGTGCAAAGGTGACTATGGCCAGCAGTACCGTCCAGCTCTTGAACACACCGCGCTTCTCGGTGACCGCCAGCGAATGCATCAGGGCGGTACCGGAAAGCCAGGGCAACAGTGAAGCATTCTCGACCGGGTCCCAGAACCACCAGCCACCCCAGCCAAGCTCGTAATAGGCCCACCAGCTGCCCAGGGCGATACCGAGGGAAAGAAACGCCCAGGCAACCGTGGTCCAGGGCCGCGACCAGCGGGCCCAGGCGGCATCGAGGCGGCCATTGATCAGGGCGGCAATGGCAAAGGCAAAGGCCACGGCAAAACCAACATAGCCCATGTAGAGCATCGGCGGATGCACGATCAGCCCGAAATCCTGGAGCAAGGGGTTCAGATCCGCGCCATCGGCGGGCACATTGGGCAGCAAACGGTCGAACGGATTGGAGGTGATAACGATAAACAGCAGGAAGCCGACGCAGACCATACCCAGCACCGATAGCACCTGGGAGATCATCACCGCCGGCAGTCGACGGCTGAAGATAGCGACCGCCAATGTCCAGCCCGCCAGCATCAGTATCCAGAGTAGCAACGAGCCCTCATGACCGCCCCATACAGCGCTGAACTTGTAATACCAGGGCAACAGGCTGTTGCTGTTATTGGCCACGTAGGCCACTGAAAAGTCGTCAGTCACAAAGGCATGGGTCAGGACGGCAAAGGCAAGCCCCACGAACACAAACATGCCGGATGCAAGTGGCCTGGCGAACGCCTGAAGATTGTCCCTGCCGGTCAAAGAACCGGCCAGGGGGACTACGGAAAGGAGCACTGCCAACAACAGCGCGAGAATCAGTGCAAGCTGTCCGAGTTCGGGATACATCAAAGGCCTCCAGAAACCAGGCTGTTAGATAAAATGGTTAGTAGGACACGGTTTCCGCACTGCCACTGGCTTTGTGCTGGCCCTTCGAGGCCTTCTCCAGTGCATCCGCGACTTCCGGCGGCATATAGTTTTCATCGTGCTTGGCGAGAACCTGATCGGCCACAAAGCGGCCGTTTTCATCCAGTCGGCCCATGGCGACCACACCCTGCCCCTCGGCAAACAGATCCGGAAGGATACCGGTGTATTGAACCGGCACAGACGCGTTGAAGTCAGTCACCTTGAACTCAACCATCAGGCTGTCCGGATCACGCAGAACCGAGCCCTCCTCGACCATGCCACCGGCCCGGATTCTGACATCCACCGGTGCTTCACCGGCGGAAATCTGGGTGGGGTCGTAGAACAGGTTGATGTTCTGGCGCAGCGCATAAGTCGTCAGACCCACAGCAATGGCCAGTCCCACCAACAGGAACAAGACAATTGTCAGCCGCTTTTTTCGGATTGGATGCATCAGATATCTGCCTTTCAGTCTTGGGAAACCTTGACGCGATTGAAGGACGCTGCGGAGGCCGATGCCGCCTGCTGATCATTCCGCCCGGCCTGGAATTCATAGCCGCGACGGCAGGCTTCAATGGCCGCTTTTCTGCGGCGCAGAGACCAGACCATCAGGCCGATCATCAGCAGAAAAAATGCAGCGTAACAGGACCAGACATAGGGCCCGTGGCCTTCCATCACCATAAATGCCGAAAAGGAATCAAATGCCATATCTAGCCCCTCCCGGCCAACACGTAATCTTTAACCCAGCGCGTTCTCTGTTCACGTAGCAGAATCTCTGTCTGCATACGCAAACAGGCGAGCCAGCCAAACAGCAAGTACAGCCCAAGTACAGACAGGAGCAACGGCACCCACATTTCTGCCGGCATTGACGGCTTTTCCGTCAATTTGAATGTCGACGGCTGGTGTAACGTATTCCACCATTCAACGGAGTACTGGATAATCGGTATATTCACCACCCCGACCAGCACAAGCACAGATACGGCACGGGCAGCAGATTTTTCATCATTGATGGCCCTGTCCAGGGCAATGACACCGCCATAGAGGAACAGCAGGATCAGCATGGAGGTCAAACGGGCATCCCAGACCCACCAGGTTCCCCATGTAGGCTTACCCCAGACAGCGCCGGTAAACAGTGACAGAAAGGTCAGAACCAGACCCACCGGCGCGACAGACTTCACAAACACATCGGCCAGCTTCATGCGCCAGACCAGAGTGACGACAGCCGCCACCGCCATCATCACGTAGACCGACTGGGCAAGGAAGGCCGTGGGCACGTGGATGAAAATAATCCGATAGCTGTTACCCTGCAGGTAATCCTTGGGCGCAAAGGCCAGCCCCCAGACAATGCCCGCCATCAACAGCAGGATGCCACCTGCCAGTAGCCAGGGCATCAGCCGGGCCGAAATCCCGAAGAACCATTTGGGAGAACCCAGCTTGTGAAAAAATTGCCACATCAGATGGTCACCGTCCTACCGTTACCTTGTTTTACCCGTTAGACAGGCTGATACGCAGCGCCGCTGCCGATGCGAAGGGCGCCAGAGTCAGTGCCAGCACCAGAAATGCACCCATCAAAGCGAGATAGGCACCCACCGGAGCACCCTCCGCGGCCGAAGCCACCGTACCTGTTCCGAAAATCAGGACGGGAATGTACAGCGGAATGATCAGCAGGGACAAGAGTACCCCTGCCGACCGTAATCCAAGCGTCAGTGCCGCGCCGATTGACCCGATAAGGCTCAACACCGGTGTACCGATCAGCAGCGTTAGACACAAAACTCCGATGGAGTTCCCGTCAAGATGAACCATTACGCCCAAAACCGGCGTTAGTACCACCAGCGGCAGACCTGTTAACACCCAGTGCGCCGCGGTTTTCGCCAACACCAGTAAAAACAGGGGCTGGGGCTGAAGCACGAGTTGCTCAAGCGTGCCGTCATCAAAATCATGGCGAAACAAATGGTCCAGCGACAACAACACGGATAGCAACGCAGCTACCCACAGGATACCGGCTCCGGCCTCCCGCAGAAATGACACTTCCGGGCTAACCCCGAGGGGAAAGAGGGTTACGACCATGACAAAGAACAACAGCGGATTGAGCAAGTCCTGCCTTTGCCGGAAGGCTACCTTCATATCCCGGGCAAACACCGCCTGCATCGCCGCCAGTGCGCCGACCGTATCCTGCCGCAAAGTCAGCGCTGGTCGGCAATCAGCATTCATTGGCTGCCCCTCCACCCAGAACAATACGCTGCATACCGGGTAAATTCAGATCGTGGTGGGTGGTCACTACCACCGCGCCTCCCTCTGCGGCCCGCTGTTGGAGGAGGTCCTCAATAGCGCTGACACCACCAGAATCAATGGCGGTGAAGACCTCATCCAGCAACCAGAGCGGCTCATCGGCGATCAACAGGCGCGCCAGGGCCACTCGCCGTTGCTGCCCTGCCGAAAGATTCCGGCAAGGCACATCCTGAAACCAGGTCAGCCCGGTACCATCCAGCGCCTCGCGCAGAACCGGTTCCGGCAGCGGCCGCCGCCCTGCCGTCAGTGCCCGGAGATTTTCCATGGGTGTCAGCAATGGTTTGATGCCAGGCCGGTGGCCAAGATACAGGGTATTGCGGAGGAATTCTTCGCGTTGGGCAGACCTGGGCTTGCCGCACCAGAGCAGACTGCCGGACCAGGCATCATTCAGGCCGGCCAGCATTCGCAACAGCGTGGTCTTGCCGGAGCCGTTAGGCCCCTCGACACGGGTGACCGTACCGGGCAGTATGGAGAACGACAGGTCACGGAACAGGATCCGTTCATCCCGCTCGCACTGCAGATCGACAGCCTGTAATAACGGCTCAGACATCAGGGCCCCGTAACCAGGACGATGCGCGTGAAGACGGCATCGGGTGCATTCGTGACAGCGGCGGCCATGATCATTGTTCGCGCATGACCTGCCGGCGCGCCGTATTATAACGAAAGCGCCGGCGGATTACTCTTGTCCAACATCAAATCAGTGACGATGAAACTACCCAACGGACAACAGCCCCCGACACCTCCAGCCCAGCCTGCAACGCAGACTTCCCGGCCTGCAGTCACAACCGAAGCGGCCCGCGAGCCCGTGGCTGCATCAGCACGGCAGCTGCTCGACCAGCTACAGCTGACAAACCGGGAAACCACCCTGGCGCGGGTGGCAGAGATAATCAACCGTCAGGGCAGCAGCAGTGCGGATCTGTTACTGGATATCAGGGGCAAGTCTCTTCTCGTCCAGTCCGCCGTCGGCAAGACCGAACTGGCGACCGGTGACTGGGTAAAAGTGATGCGGGCTGGCAATGAGCTGCAGCTGATGGGCAAACTCGCTCCCGCGCCCGAAGCCGGTATCGCCCGGGCCCTCGCCCAGCGACTGCCCTGGCAGCAAACCCTCGACGCTGGCCTGGCCAGACTGATGGGCACGCTGACACAGGGCCTCCGGCAAGACCCTCTGCCGGGCCAACTGCCCTCATCGCGAGCCCCCCAACCGCTTCCGGAAGCCGCCAGGCAGGCTATTGAACAAATGGTGGCGAGGCTGCCTTCTGGGAACAGCCTGACGCCCGGTGCTGGCAGCCAGGACACAACATCGCAACAGGTCCGCCAATGGCTTTCGGAAAGTGGCCTGTTCGCCGAGTCACGCCTGGCTCAGACACCCTCTGCCCAGTTACCCGATCTCAAGCTGGCGCTTGCCAGGGTGATTACCGCATTGCTTGCCCAACAAGGCAGCACACCGGAACACTTCAACCGGCTGACACCTATCTCGACGCCAGAGCTCATGCAGGCGCCACTTCAGTTTCCGCAACCACTGGCCACTCCCCAGCCCCCCGGCAGTGGCGAGGCGCCCAGCGTGGGGCAGATGCTCCGACTGCTGGCCGGAATGCTCAACCGGATCACCGTCAACCAATTGCACAGCCAGGTGCTCACTGCCCGTGGCGGGGGTGATGCAGCAGGGCCGGCACCCACGTCGACCCTTGTGCTCGATCTGCCATGGCTGACACCGCAGAACGAGCCGAGGCTGGCGCAGGTCCGGATCGAACAATATCCCCAAGACAGGGAATCGGAAACCAGATCCGCGAAAACCGCCACAGCCGAGTGGCGGCTTTCACTGTCCATGGATCTGGATGAGGCTGGGCCCCTGCATTTCGATGTCGCCCTTCGCCAACAGGCAGTGAGCGCCCGGGTCTGGGCAGAGAAACAGACAACCCTGCGCCAGGTGAACCAGGAGCTTCCCGCATTGCGACAGAGCCTGACCGACCTGGGCCTGGAAGTGACTGACCTGGACTGCCGCCGCGGCACGCCTCAGAGCAGCGTTACCCGACTCGAACACAGACTGGTGGATACCCGGGCATGACATCAGAGACCGAACAGCAAAGCAGAGCCGCCGTTGCGCTCAAGTACGATGGCGAGAAAGCGCCCACCATCAGCGCCACCGGCACCCACGAGCTGGCCGAGGAGATCATCCGCATCGCCCGGGAAAACAATGTTCCCCTCTATGAAAATGCGGAGCTGGCCAGCATTCTGGCGCGCCTGTCACTGAACGAGGAAATTCCCGAGTCGCTGTACCGGGTGATTGCGGAAATCCTGGCGTTTGCCTTCCACATTCGGGGGCTGACTCCCGAAGACCGCAAACCGGGCACGCCACCGGATGACTCAGTGAATCAGTGAGCGCAGCGCCCAGGCCTGCTGCCAGTTGTCACCACGCCTTGGCGCTACGGTGGTTTCAAAGTAATGGCGCAACCGGCGCCGGTCCTCGGGCTGATCCTTCAGGGCCGAGCCGATGATGTGGTGCATCAACTGCTCCACCGTGATGCTTCCCCCGCCGTAATACCAGGCGTTGAGGCTGGCCGCATGCGCGACCGACACAGCTTCCGCCGTGGACAGCGCCGAGCCGGCGAGGCGGTCGGTACTGCGACCATCGAGGGTCTGGCCATTGCGCAGCTCGTGGAACATGGTCACCAGGATCTCGATGACCGATTCTTCAAGCGCCACCTCAATTCCGGCCCGACTGTTGGCCCGGCGAACCTCCCGGAGAACCACAGCCATCTCGTCAGCCAGATTGCGGATCGGGCGAATTTCCTCAAAGTCCATCCGCCGCTTCAGGGCGGCGCTCATCCGATGAACGCCCTCATCGATGCTGTTGGACGTGGCGATGACGTTAAAGCCTTCACGCGCGAGCACCACACCATCGTCACCCGCCAGCTCGGGAATCACCACCACCCTGTCGGACAGCACGGAGAGCAGCGCATCCTGCAGCGCCTGGGGGCAACGGGCAATCTCTTCAAACCGAACCATCCGGCCCTCCATCATCCCTCTCAACAAGGGGCTGGGTACCAACGCCTTCAGACAGGGTCCCTCGGTATGCAGAACCGCTTCGTTCCAGCTATACAGCAATTGCCCGACGCTGCTCACCGCGCCACCCTGCAAGGTTAACGTGGAGCTGCCCGAAGTGGCGGCCGCCAGCAATTCCGACAACCAGGATTTGGCCGTACCTGGCTCACCGACCAGCAGGCAGCCACGGCTGGTGCACAGAGAAATGATAATCCGGACTACCATGGCCCGGTCGGCAACGAATTTCCGTTCAATGCCGAGCTTCTCATCCCCCAGCACGAACTTTTCCACCGCCCGGGGTGACATTAACCAGCCGGGAGGCACCGGGCCATGATCCATACTCCTGAGCTTGTCCAGCTCAACAGAGTAGACCACCTCCACCGGCTCCCGCTGGGCCGCCTTGTTAACAGATTGCTTGTTGCTCATTCCTGACTCCTGCGGCCGCCACGAACTTCCGGGGCCATGCGTTCCCTCGGGAGAATTCGCGGCAGCTCGGAAAGCGGAATAATGCCTTCAATCACATGATCCAGGGCGCTGTCCCGCATGGTCACCAGGCCGGCATCGAGAGCACGCCAGCGCAACTCCCCGATCGGCGGTTGGCTGGAAATGGCGTTCCGGATGTCCGAATCAACTTCCATGTACTCGACAATTGCCACTCGACCCTGGGTACCACGACCGTTGCATTTATCGCAGCCGGCGCCTTCAAAACAGCGGAAATCCGCGGGCGGCCCATCGGGAAACACCTCAGACAGAATCACCGGATCCGGCTCCGCGGGCTGACTACAATGCTTACAGATGCGCTTGGCCAGACGCTGGGCTATGACGGCCAGCAGCTCACCGGCGATGGAATTCGGGTGGATACCCAGATCGTAGAGACGTTGTAGTGAATCGACCGCGTCGTTGCAGTGCAGCGTAGACAGAACCACGTGCCCGGTCTGGGAGGCCCTGATCGCCTCCAGCGCGGTCTCCTGGTCCCGAATCTCGCCCACAAGAATCACATCCGGATCTTCCCGGACAAACGCTCTCATGGCGTCGGCGAAACCAAAGCCAATCTCCGACCGAACCCTGGTCTGCTGGATGTTATCGATGGAGTACTCGATGGGATCTTCCACCGTAATCACTTTTCGGCGACCATCATCAGCCAGGGTCTGCAGGCCGGCATACAGCGTGGTGGACTTGCCGGAGCCGGTCGGCCCCACCACCAGCACCAGCCCGGCCGGGTTATCCAGCAGTCGCTGATAACGGGCCCCGATCATCGGTGACATGCCAAGCTCGGCGATGGTCATGGCGCGGCCGGTCTGCGGTAACAGCCGGACAATGGCATGCTCGCCATGCAGGGAGGGCTGGGTCTGGATACGCAGGTCGTAAGCCATGTCGCCAAGCTGAAGCCGGGATCGTCCGCCCTGGGGCAACCGATGCTCGGCGATGTTCAGTTCCGCCCGCAGCTTGATCACGTTGATCACCCCTTTGATCTCCCGGGGCGACAACTGGTACTGGGGCAGATCATGGAGATCGCCATCCACCCGCAGGCGGATGCGAATCCGGTCACCGTACTGTTCGATATGAATGTCGCTGGCTTTCTCGCTCACCGCATCCAGCAGGATGGCTTCGTAGACAGACACCAGGTAGGGACTGACGTGCTTGTTTTTCGGATCGTTGCCCAGCAATTGATCGGTGGTGCCGGTCGAACTGGCCTGCTGCTCCGGGCCGGACCCGTGATCCGCTGCAAAGCTCCGGCCCTTGGCGGTCAGATCCAGCGCCGACCAGAGGCGGCGAAAATCCGTCGGTGTCACCAGCAGGCAATCAACCACCTGATTCGGGCTCAGGCGCTCCAGCTGATCTGTCCTGGCATCGGGATCATCGGTCACAACGGTGATCCGGCCATCCTCTTCGGCAATTGGAATCAGTCGTGAAAGGTCCAGAAATGTGCGTGAGAATCGCCGGAACAGCGCCGGGTGAAGATCCGGAAGAAGTTCGTCCGCGTCGGTGAAGGTCATACCGCGCTGCCGCGCAAGAGAGCGATAGAGATCGATCTCTTCAAGATTCAGCTTGCGCCGAAGCACATCAAGCAGTCGACAATTCTGTTTTGCAGCCTCCGCCTTTGCCTCCACGAGGATGTTTTCATCCACAAGGCCCTGGTCGATCAGGATCTGTTCCACGTTACGGTTGAAGTCGACCCAGCCGAGGGTTCGCACCCGATCCAGTCCATCGTTATGGCGCACAAACATGGCGAGGCTCGGCACCGGTCCCGCGCGCCCCTCAAGGCAAACCAGGTGACCGCCTTCGCGGAATAGATGAACCAGGCTGCGGGGCTCTTTAACAAACGATGTGCAAAGGACAAAATCGCATAGCGGGTCAGGCGCCGGAGCGTCTTCGGCATTGGCAACCACTACATCGACATTGTGCATACCGAGTCGGAAAAACCGCTCTCTGGCCGCTTCGGCAACAATCGCATTTCTTTCAACGTAGACCACCCGATGGGCCAGGCCTGAAAGCACGGCAGCCAGATATCCGGAACCGCCGCCCACGTGCATGACCACCTGATCCGGTTCGATCTCCGGAAGCAGGGACAGGATATGACTGACGGTTTCTTCGCGGGGAATGGAGTGGCCGGTTATCGAGGGAACCAGATCAGAACCGGAAACAAAATCATGGCGGGATACAGATCGGAGGGCCTCAAGGGCCCTCGGATAAACTCTCTTCATTCAGCAGCGTCCGTAACGGCGTGGTATCAGGCCGCCTGACGTTTTCTGAGTGCTGACACCAGCTCGGCCTCGGGACGGGAAATTCCGCACGTGTTCATAAGATCGTCGATATCGGCGCCGAGATCAACCAGTCGAGAGGCTTCATCATAAGAGATTCGCAGCGGATCGTTCTGACGCATCTCATCGAGCGTGGTCCGCAGTTCGTGCAACTGGCGTTCACAGGTGACCAACCGCTGCCCTACCCCCATGCTGCCACTGGTTGTGGCATGCAGTTCCCGGCCAAGGGTATCGCAGCGTTCTTTCAGGGTTACTCTCAGGCTACGTACCTGGCGCCCCAGCACCAGGCCCTGAACAAAAACCAGGGACAAGGCTGCCACAGTCAGCGCCCAGGGAAGATACGAAGGAATTTCTGCAAACATGACGGATGTCTCCCGTTAATTGCCACGGAAGGCATCCATCTTCAGGCCTGTAACGGGGTATCCCGGATTACAGTGCCGCGATTTCAGCCCACTCGTGGTCTGACAGCATCTTGTCGAACTCGACCAGAATGATCAGTTCGCCATCCTTGTTGCACACGCCCTGGATAAACTTGGCACTTTCCTCGTTACCCACGTTCGGTGCGGTCTCAATTTCGCTGGCTTTCAGGTACACCACCTCGGCCACGGAGTCCACCAGAATGCCCATTACCTGGTTGGCGGATTCCATTACCACAATCCGGGTGGCATCGGTTACTTCCGCATCCGCCAGGCCAAAACGCCGGCGGGTGTCGATGACCGTAACCACGTTACCCCGAAGGTTGATGATGCCGAGCACATAATCCGGAGCGCCCGGAACCGGAGCAATCTCCGTGTATCTCAGCACTTCCTGGATCTGCATGACATTCAGACCGTAGGTCTCATCATCCAGCCGGAAGGTAACGTACTGCAGTACCTGATCGTCCTGGGCCTGATTGGTTTGTCCGCTCGGGGATGCCATAGCGATGTTTCTCCTATTGGGCTGCCCGGCGGGCAACCTGATCGTCAAAAAAATATCATCAGTGCCCAATACTATAGTTAAGGGCACAAACCGTGCCAGCACGGCTCGGTTTCATTCAGTAACCGTTGTTTACGTCAGCTCAGATCCAGATGGTGCTCTCTTTCCGCCCGCACCAGCAAGTCAGCCATGGTACGCACGTCTATCAGCGCGCACATCTGGTCAATCACCGTCCCAGCCAGCCAGGGCCGTTTGCTGCGGGCAGTCCGCCATCGAACCTCGTCCGGCCTGAGCGTAAAGGACTGGGCCACATCATCACAGGCCAGCCCCCAGTCGCTGTTATCAAGCCGGATCACGAACCGGTAGTTGTCACGTGCATCCTGTGGCACCCGCCCCGCCATGATCCATTCGGCCGTATCCACCACCCTCAGGTTATGGTCCCGGTCCGGGCGGATGCCCATGTACCAGCGCGGGCTGCCCGGAATGGGCCGAATCTCTTCCTCAATCCGATGGATGGCACCGAGCAGAATCAGTGGTACCGCCAGCTGAAGACCCGCAACCGTGAATATCAGGCACTCGAAAGGCTGCTCTGACCATTCCGGACGCGAGGGTGGCGCAGCTGGCTCTGGCTGTGGCTCAGGCCGAGCCTCCACTTTTGGCTTGGGCACAGGCGCTTCGGGCGCCTGACGCACCACTGGCCGCGCTGGTTCTGCGGGCTTCTCCGGGGCCGGTCTGGGCGTTTCGGGCCTTGCCGCCGGTTTTTCGACAGTCGTTACCGGGGCCGGGCTGGGTCGGGTTGCTACCTGAGGCTTCTGAGGTGCCTGCTTCACCGGTTCAGGCGCGGCGGCTTCCTCCCGTAGCGCAGTATCAGTGGCCGTGTGCAGCAGTTCGTCAAGGTAACTGGCTATGGCGGTTTCCGGGTCTGCCAGCCTTGTCAATTTATCGTCAGCCATGCTGACGCTCCTTCACCGTGCCCACCCGGGACATGAGATCGTCCAGCAAATGGCTGTAGGCCCGGACACCGTGGGTTTCCGCATCCAGCGCAGAGGGAGTAATACCGCCCTGGCTGGCATCCCGGAACTTGGTGTCCACGGGAATGGCAAACTGCCACAGGGATTCACGATAGGTTTTTCGCAGGAGGTTCAGGCTCTTCACCGATGCCTGGGTACGCCGGTCATACAGGGTTGGCACAATGGTGTAGGACAGCTCGTTTTTCTGGGAACGCATGATCATCTTCAGGGTATGCAGCATGCGTTCCAGGCCCTTGATGGCCAGAAATTCGGTTTGCACGGGAATAATCAGGTGCTGGGCCGCCGCCAGCGCGTTGACCATCAGAACCCCCAGCGAGGGGGTATTGTCCAGCAAGACATAATCGAAGTCGTCCCAGAGCTGGGTCAGGGCCCGGGATATGATAAGCCCCATGCCCTCAACACCGATCATCCTACGCTCAAGGGTGGCCAGGGCCGCACTCGCCGGGAGCAGGGACAGACCCTTGCAACTGGTTTCGGTAATCAGCTGGGCCGGAAGTCCCTCGGGCACCTTGCCCTGGTGCTGGAACAGATCGAAAACGCTGTGGGCAATGGTGTCCGGGTCGTATCCGAACCAGCTGGTAAGCGAGCCATGGGGGTCGAGATCCACAACGAGAACACGCTTGCCACGCTCGGCAAGCAAGCCGCCCAACGCAACAACACTCGTGGTTTTACCGACACCACCTTTTTGATTGGCTACTGCCCAGATTCGCACGCTTCGATTCTCCAGAGAACACATCGGTGTGGCCGGCAATCACTGTGGCCACAGTCCCGGTTATCGGCCATTCCCCGGGCAACTTGAACAAATCGCACTGGGGAATGCCGGCAAGCTCTTGCCGGCGCCTTTTTGTTAACAGGGATTAATACAGGAACCGTGCCAATGGCTCTATACGCATCTGCCGACGAGCTGTTCAGCGCATAGCGCCGCGGATACTGGCGTCACGGGAAATCAGCAATACCACCCGGCGATTTCTGCGCCGCCCCTCTTCTGTGTCATTGCGGGCAACCGGCTGATACTGGCCATAGCCCACGGCCGCCAGACGCTCCGGCTCGATGCCCTCCATCACCAACATCCGTACCATCGACGCCGCCCGGGCCGCAGACAGTTCCCAGTTGGAGGGATAGCGGGAGGTACTGATCGGCTGGTTATCGGTGAAGCCTTCCACTTTGACCGCGTTGTCCCTGTTATTCAGGACGGTGGCGATCTTCTCGACAACATCAAACGCGTCGTAATGGGGCTCTGCGTCGCCGCTGCCAAACAACAGACTGTTGGGCAGATTCAACTCCAGCCACTGGTCGCTGGTCTCCAGTGACACCACCCCCTGGCTGATCAGCTCATCGAATTCCATCGACAGCTGGTCGGCCATGGCCCGCAGCGCTTCCGTTCGGGCCTGGGCGTCCATCTCCGGATTACGGGGGGCTTCGGTCACTGCCGGCGGAATGACATTCTCTGCAGGCGCATTCAGTGATCTTTGCGGCTGATCGCCAATCTCAATGGGCTGAAAGGACCTCTGGGGCGCGTTAAACACACCGGTCAGGGTTTCCGAAAGGACTTTGTACTTGCCTTCGTTGACGGACGATACCGAATACATCACCACAAAAAAGGCGAACAACAGGGTGATGAAATCCGCGTAGGAAATCAGCCACCGCTCTTTGTTGTGCAGATCATCGTCCTGTCGCCTACGGCGCCGCATACATTGGCCTGCGCATGCTTACTGCAGGAAGCCCCGCAGCCGCAATTCGATGGATTTCGGATTTTCACCCTCGGCAATGGCAATAATGCCATCGATCATCATGTCCTCGTATCGGGTACGTTCCCGCACGATACCGCGCATCTTGTTTGCGACCGGGAAGAACAGCAGGTTGGCCAGGGCCACACCGTAGATGGTGGCCACAAAGGCGGTCGCAATCCCGCTGCCCAGGGACTGAGGATCCTCCAGGTTCGTCATCACCTGGATCAAACCCATCACAGCCCCGATGATGCCGATAGTCGGCGAGTAACCGCCCATGGCCTCAAACACTTTGGCAGACTCCAGATCACGCTGCTCACGGGACTCCAGGTCCACCTCCATGATGCCTCGGATGGTCTCGGTTTCGGCCCCGTCCACCAGCAGTTGCAACCCCTTGCGGGCAAAGGGTTCAGGCTCTCTTTCGGCAAGGCCTTCAAGGCCCAGCAGACCCTGCTTCCGGGCTTTGACACTCCAGTCAATGACCTTACCAATACCGTCTTCCAGGTTGATGAACGGCGGGACGAACACCCAACGCACCTGGGTAAAAGCCCGTTTGAGCATGGGCCAGGAGGTCTGCAGAATGGTCGCCGCCAGGGTACCACCAATGACGATAATGGCTGCCGGCCCGTTGAACAGGGAACTAACCGCACCGCCTTCGAGCAGATTACCGCCGAGTATGGCGGCAAAGGCCAGTATGACCCCGAGCAGACTCAGGATATCCATCAGCAGACACCTTCGACCAGGCGCGGCCCGATTTCGTCCAGCGACAGCACATCATCTGTCAGCCCTGCCTTCGCAACCGCCATGGGCATACCGTAGATAACCGAGGATTTCTCATCCTGGGACCAGATGTCGGACCCACTCTGTTTCATCATCCGGCAACCTTCTTTGCCATCCGAGCCCATGCCAGTAAGAATGACGCCCAGCGTCTTGCCCGGAAAACTCCTGGCCAGGGAACCGAAAGTTACATCGACACAAGGCTTGTAATTGAGCCGCTCGTCGCCCGGCAGAATACGGATCCTGGCCTGGCCACCGCGATTCTCGACCATCATCTGTTTGCCGCCGGGTGCCAGCAAAGCAAGCCCGGGCCGCAACACATCGCCATCCTGCGCCTGCCGCACTTCAATCCGGCAGAGCTTGTTGAGGCGTTCGGCGAAGGCCGGCGTAAAGCTGGCCGGCATATGCTGCACCAGTACGATGGGTGCCGGAAAAGCGGCGGGTAACGCAGTCAATACCCGTTGCAGGGCAACCGGTCCGCCCGTCGAAGTACCAATACCAACCACCGCGTAATGCTTGGCAGCGCCTCGGCGGGCATGACGCCTCGGTGCTTCGGCGTCACTCGGGGAGCCGGCCGGGGCTGCAGGGCTGGGTGTGTCTGGGCGCTGGCGCAGCGTGCTGTCCGGGCGGGGACGCGCCGAGGTGCCTGGTGCCCGGGGGGCGGGCGCCGAGGGTTCAGTGCGGGCCGGGGCCGCAGGCCGGTTTCCCGGCCGGCTGCGGGCCACGTCGAGAATCCGGTCGATGAGAATTTTCTGGAGCTGACTGTTATCCCGGGCGATTTCCTCGAAATTCTTGGGCAGGAAATCGACGGCACCTGCCTCAAGCGCGTCGAGGGTCACCCGGGCGCCCTCATAGGTAAGCGAAGAGAACATGAGCACCGGTGTCGGATGCTTGCGCATGATTTCGCGCACGGCAGAGATCCCATCCATTACCGGCATCTCGTAGTCCATGGTGATCACGTCGGGACGCAGTTTCTCAGCCAGCTCCACGCCTTCCCGACCATTGGTAGCTGCACCAACCACCTTGATCTGGCCGGAGCTGGTCAGGATTTCCGTCAGCCGTTTGCGAAAAAACCCTGAATCGTCAACGACCAGGACAGAAACTGTCATCCACTTCTCCTACCCAATCCATAGTTCTTCGGCCTTCTACCGCCACAGTCACCTGAAGGCCCGGTTCAGCCGTAATGTTGCAACAGACTTGGCACATCAATAATCAGCGCAATCCGGCCATCACCGGTAATGGTGGCGCCGGCCATTCCCGGCGTACCCTGAAGGGCGCGCCCGAGGGGCTTGATCACCACCTCTTCCTGTCCGACCAGCTGGTCGACAACAAAACCAACCTGTTTGGTCCCCATGGCCACGATGACCACATGGGCGTTTTCAGGCACGTCCTGGGAAGCACCGCCACGAACCAGCCATCGCTTGATATGAAACAGCGGGAATACCTTTTCCCGAACCACAATGCACTCACGCCCGTCGACGATATTGGTCTTGGTAAGGTCAAGGTGGAAGATCTCGACCACATTGACCAGCGGCAGCGCGAACGACTGATCCCCCAGCATGATCATCAGAGTGGGCATGATGGCCAGTGTCAGCGGAACCTTGATGACAATCCGGGAACCCTTGCCCAGTTCCGATTCAATGCTTAACTGGCCATTGAGCTGGCCAATCTTGGTTTTAACCACATCCATGCCGACACCACGGCCGGAGACATCGGAAATCTGGTCTTTGGTGGAAAATCCGGCCGCAAAAATCAGGTTGAAGCACTCAGAATTGGTCAGGCGATCAGCGGCATCCTGGTCGTAAATCCCCTTCTCAACTGCCTTCCGGCGCAGCACTTCCGGATCCATACCGGCGCCATCATCCTCGATGAACAGAAGGATATGATCCCCCTCCTGCTCGGCGGACAGGGTAACGGTACCCTGGCGAGGTTTACCGGCTTTCTCGCGCACCTCCGGGGCTTCGATGCCGTGATCGACCGAATTCCGGACCAGGTGAACCAGCGGATCGGACAGCGCTTCGACCAGATTCTTGTCCAGGTCGGTATCTTCACCGTGCATCACCAGGTTGACCTCTTTCTTGAGGTTCCGGGCCAGATCACGCACCACCCTTGGGAACCGGCCAAACACCTTCTTGATCGGCTGCATGCGGGTCTGCATCACGGCAGACTGGAGATCGGTGGTGACCACATCCAGGTTGGACACCGCCTTGTGCATGTGCTCGTCTTCGCTTTCGTTGCCCAGACGCTGCAGGCGATTACGCACCAGCACCAGTTCGCCCACCATATTCATGATGTCATCAAGGCGCTTGGTGTCGACACGTACCGTCGTTTCCGCAGCAGGCGCGTTCTCGCGGGCGGGCATAGCGGGTGCCGCAGCGCCTTTGGCTTCCGGCTTTTCGGCTGGCTTCGACTTCTCGGGCTTAGGCGCCTCTGCTTTCGGCTTGGCCGGCTCTTTCGGCGCTGAGGGCTCTTTCGGCGCTGAGGGCTCTTTCGAAGCTGAAGGCTCTCCCCCGGCTGTCGGGCTTCCGCCTTTGCCGTGAAGATCGTCCAGCAGTTTTTCAAATTCGTCGTCGGTGATCAGGTCGTCGCTGCCACCGCCCTCTGCCTTGGCAGCCGGCCTCTCATCTTTGTTGGCAGCTTCTTCCTCGCCCGCAGGCGCACCGGCAAACTGCCCTTTTCCGTGCAACTGGTCCAGCAGCGCCTCGAATTCGTCGTCGGTAATTTCATCGTCGCCAGAACTTTCCTGGTCGCCGCCCGGCGATCCGGTGTCTGTCGCCGGTGAGGTGTCCTCAGATTTTTCGTCCTGCAAGGCATCCAGAAGCTGTTCGAATTCGTCGTCGGTGATGTCGCCACCGTCTTCTGCCGGTTCGCTCTCTTCGTGCCCGGATTGAGAAGCAGCGGCGGATGCCCTCTCGCCTTCTGGCTGGGCCAGTGCATCGAGGCGTTCAATCAGTTCGTCCGGGGCCGGTGTCAGCTCCTCGTGATTGCGGACCTGCTCAAACATGGCATTGACGTTGTCCAGGGCTTCCAGGACCACGTCCATCAGCTCAGAGTCCACCTTGCGCTTGTGATTGCGCAGGATGTCGAACACGTTCTCGGCGGAATGGCAGCAATTCACCAGCGCGTCAAGCTGAAGGAAGCCCGCGCCACCCTTTACTGTGTGAAAGCCACGAAAGATGGCGTTGAGCAGATCACTGTCATCAGGATGTTGCTCAAGATCTACCAACTGCTCTGACAGCTTCTCGAGGATTTCGCCGGCTTCTACCAGGAAGTCCTGCAAAATCTCTTCATCAGCATCAAACGCCATGCGTTACCCTCTTCATTCAGAAACCGAGACTGGACAACAGGTCGTCTACGTCATCCTGTCCCGAGACTACATCTTCACGCTCATCGGCCTTGATCTGGGGCCCGACGCCCTTCTCCGCAGACTCTTCTTTTTCTTCAATCTGGTGCACCGTGCCCGTGAGCTGGTCCACATGGCTTGCCATCACCACCAGGCTGAGCATCTGCTCCTCAACCTCTTTCACCAGGGCGGTGACCTTCTGAATAACCTGCCCCGTCAGATCCTGATAATCCTGAGCCAGCAGGATTTCCGACAGGTTGCTGTACATGGTGTCGGCATCGGTCGCCATACTGACGAAAAAGCGATCAATCCGGCCATAAAGTTCCCGGAACTCCGCCGGCTGCATTTCCCGGCGACGCAGACGCTGCCACTCGTCACGCAGGGCGGCGGCCTCGTCTCTCAGGGCATTGGCCACCGGCATGGTTTCCTCAACCAGATCCATGGTCCGGTTGGCGGCCTCTCCAGTCATCTGCACAACGTACTCGAGGCGATCGGAGGCATCTGTCATCATTGACAGTGCTTCCTGCTGTTCGGCGTTACGGGGGTCAATCTGGAAGTTCCGGATTGCTTCGTGCAAGCTCCGGGTCAATCGCCCTACCTCGCGATACAGACTCTGATCCCTGACCTCACTGAGTTCATTGATCAGGGTCATGGCTTTGGCATAATCCCCCGCATCAACACTCTCTGCCAGTTCTGCTGCCTGCCGCTGGAGCTTTTCCGTCACCTCCGGTTCAAGGCCCCGATGGTTCTTTTTGCTATCGCTCATGAGAGCCATCCGACCTCTGGTTACTGGATTCTTTCAAAGATTTTCTCAATCTTTTCCTTGAGCACCGCGGCAGTAAACGGTTTGACCACATAGCCGTTCACACCCGCCTGGGCAGCGGCAACAATCTGGTCCCGCTTGGCTTCTGCCGTTACCATCAACACCGGCAGGGTTTTAAGATTTTCATCAGCCCGAACGGCCTTGAGCAGATCGAAACCAGACATGCCCGGCATGTTCCAGTCGGTGACCAGAAAATCGTATTTGCCGCTCTTGAGCATCGGCAGCGCCGTGTTGCCATCGTCTGCTTCATCGGTGTTGGTGAAGCCCAGATCACGCAGCAGGTTCTTGATGATCCGTCGCATCGTGGAGAAGTCGTCCACAATGAGGATTTTCATGTTTTTGTCCAATGGGACCTCCAGTTAGTAACACCCGGAATTCGTTTGACCTTCGCGCTCAAAGTCTAGCAGGCCGCTGTTTTAACCGCTTATTGTCAGACCTTTGCTTCGGTTGTAAAGCATCGGTTACCAAAAACTACAGACTGCCTCTTCGCGGACACAGACAGAACGCAATCAGCTGTCCGATTCCTGGCACCAGTCCGACAGCCGTCCCCGAAGGCGCAGAGCAGCCTGGCTGTGAATCTGGCTTACCCGGCTTTCGCTGACGCCAAGCACGGCGCCAATCTCCTTGAGGTTCAGTTCTTCCTGGTAATACAGGCTCAACACCAGTTTTTCCCGCTCCGGCAGGTCTTCAATGGCCTCAGCGAGGCTGCGCCGGAAGGCATCGGAGGACAAGCCCTCAAGGGGATTATCCTGCGTCTCTGTCTGTTCTATCGGCAGCTCTCCGGATTCATTGAGCTCATCGAGGCTAAAAAGTCGGCCACTGTTGGAATCGGAAAGGTAAGAATGGTATTCGGCCAACCCCATACCCAGCTCTTCGGCCACCTCCAGGTCCTGGGCTTCACGACCAAGACGATCTTCAACGGCCTTGATGGCCTGGGAAATACGGCGGGCGTTGCGATGCACAGAGCGGGGAACCCAGTCGCCCTTGCGGATTTCATCCACCATGGCACCGCGAATCCGGATGCCGGCGTAGGTCTCGAAGGTGGCACCTTTGGTGGAACTGTATCGCTGGGCGGCCTCAAGCAGGCCGATCATGCCGGCCTGCATCAGGTCTTCAAGCTGAACGGAAGCCGGCAGGCGGGCCATCAGGTGAAGGGCAATTTTCTTGACCAGCGGCGCATGCTGCTCAACAAGCTGAGACGGTTTCTGCGCACCCGACTGGTTATAGATTCCGAGGTTTTTCGCCAATGTCATGTATCCGGTTTCTTGTTTGACTGGATCCGATTCAGACTTCGACGAGCCGCTCCACAAAAAATTCCAGATGCCCGCGGGGAGAAGACGGCAACGGCCAGCTGTCTACCTTGTCCGCCAGCGCCTTGATGGCCAGGGAGGCTTTTGCTCTGGGGTAGGCATCCAGCACCGCGCGCTGTCGCTGGACCGCTTTTTTCACAGCCTCATCGTAGGGGACTATTCCAACATATTGTAGTGCCACATCCAGGAATCGCTCGGTGACCCGTGTCAGTTTTTCGAACAGATGCCGGCCTTCCTGCTCGTTCCGTACCTGGTTGGCAAGAATACGGAAACGATTGGTGCCGTATTCGCGGTTCATGAGTTTGATCAGGGCGTAACAGTCGGTAATGGACGTGGGCTCGTCACAGACCACCAGCAACAACTCCTGGGACGCCCTGAGAAAGCTGACAACCGATTCGGAGATCCCAGCGGCGGTATCCACAATCAGGACATCAATCTGGTCCCCCAGTTCGCTGAACGCGTTAATCAGACCAGCGTGCTCCATGGGGCTGAGCTGGGTCATTCTCTGGGTGCCGGAAGAGGCAGGAACTATCTTGATGCCGCCAGGACCATTCACCAGAACGTCCTTGAGATCGCAGTCGCCTGCCAGAACATCCTGGAGGTTACGGTTGGCGGTAATGCCCAGCAATACGTCGATATTGGCCAGCCCAAGGTCGGCGTCGAGCAGCACCACTCTCCGGCCTTTCTGCGCCAGGGCAATTCCGAGGTTCACCGACACGTTACTTTTGCCGACTCCACCTTTACCGCCGGAAACTGCAATCACCTGTACCGGATGTGCTCTGCTCATACTGTTATTTGTCTCTCGCCACGTTTCGCCGGGTGCGTTTCCGGCGCCTGCTGTCAATCTGTCCGGTCTCAGGCGTGCTCTTTCAGGCCCTCTGCGACCGCCTGCTGTTGCTGGAGTGTTTTAAGCCGATCCACGGCCAATCGCACCAGCGGAACAGCTTCTGCGTGGTGCAGATCTTCAGGTATCTTCTGCCCGTCCGTGTAATAGGCGACCGGCAGACCGGTTTCCATCACAAAGCCAAGAGACTCACCCAGCGTCAGGGCCTCATCGATCTTGGTCATCACACAACCCGCAAGATTTGCCATCTTATAGCAATGCCAGACGGATTTCATGATACGTGGCTGACTGGTTGCCGAGACCACCAGATGCGTCTTGACATTGTGATGGCTGCGAGCCAGTTCGGCCAGCTGTTCCTGGTAACCTTTATCCGCACTTGTCAGCCCCGCGGTATCGATCAGTACCAGGTGACGGTCTGATAGCTCGTCGAGAATATCATCCAGGCTATGACTCTCATCCACCACCCGAACGGGCACATTCAGGATACGACCGAACACGAACAGCTGCTCGTGGGCCGCCACCCGATAGCGGTCGGTGGTCACCAGTGCCACGGAGTCGGAGCCGTGCTTCAGCACGTAGCGCGCGGCCAGCTTGCCAATGGTGGTGGTTTTCCCGGAACCGGTGGGGCCCACCAGCGCGTAGGCGCCACCCTCATCCAGCCACTCCATACGGGAGGTCCGGACACCAGTGCACAACATTTTGAGGGACTGCTTCCAGCCGTCCTCGAGACGCCCGGCCTTGTGGCGACGGGAAATCGAGCCCGCCAGTTCCGTGCCCAGGCCAAATTCCTGCAAGCGCTCAGCCAGCCTCTGTTGAACGGCGGTGGTTGCCGAAACCTCCGGCTCCGGCTGCGGCCGACGACCCTGCATCATGTCTCTCAGGGAGCTGATCTCGGCGCGCATCTGCGCCAGCTCATCGGAATAGGCCTCCCTGGGCGCCTGGGGCAGAGGTTCAATGTCACCGAAACCACCACCCACGGCTTCCTGAACGGCGGCAAACGACGATCCTGCGTAGCTGGCTCCCTGGGAAGCACGCTTCTCCCTGACTTCACGGATGCGATCACGGGACCGGCCCAATTCATCTTCAAGACGGCGATGCTGGTCGGCTTGCATTTCCGCAAGTCGGGAACCGTTGGTGGCCTCTTCAGCCTGATTGCCCAGGCGCTGACGCGCCATGTTTTCGTCATAGTCTAACGCCGTGACGATTTCGACACCGCCATCGACCCGACGGTTGGAAAGAATCACGGCATCTGGCCCCATCTGTTCACTGACCTGTTTCAGCGCCTCTGCCATGGACTGAGCAAAAAACCGTTTTACCTTCATGATGCCTCTTCCTCCACCGGCAACGCCGTGCCGGCGCTGTCCGCTCTGTCATCCGCGCCGTTACTGGCCAACGGACGCCACGATCGTAATCTGTTTGTTATCCGGAATTTCCTGGTACGAGAGCACGTGCAGGCGCTCTACCCCATAACTGGCAAACTTCGCCAGTACCGGCCTCAGGGGCCCGGACACCAGCAGAATGGCTGGTTTACCGAGCATCTCCTGGCGCTGAACACTCTCCTGAAGAGAGCGCTGGAGCTTTTCAACCATATTCGGCTCCAGAACCAGGCCAATATCTTCCTGACCGCCGGATTGTTGACTCTGTTGAACTGACTTTAGCAATAACTGTTCCAGATCCGGATCCAGGGTGATGACGGGGATTTCCGATTCGTTGCCGCAGATACTCTGGACAATCATCCGGCGCAGGGACTGCCGGGCTACCGTGGTCAGCAGCTTCGGATCCTGACTCTTCGGATGCACGTTCACGATGGCCTCGGCAATGGACCGCATATCCCGGATCGGCACCTCCTCCTTCAGGAGGTTCTGCAGCACTTTCAACAGCAGGCTGATGGAAACAGTCGTGGGCACCAGCTCCTCGGCCAGCTTCGGAGAAATCTTCTCCAGTTGATCCAGCCACTTCTGGACTTCCTCGTGGCCCAGCAGTTCGTGGGCGTGTTTCTGCAATACCTGGTTCAGATGGGTGGCGACCACCGTACTGGCATCAACCACGGTATACCCCAGGGTCTGGGCCTGGTCTTTCTTGTCCGGCTCAATCCAGCTGGCATCCAGACCGAACGCCGGATCCTTGCCTTCAATGCCCTCTATCTTTCCGAATACCTGGCCAGGATCGATGGCCAGTTCGCGGTCTGGATGGATTTCCGCCTCGGCGATGGTCACGCCCATCAGGGTGATGCGGTAGACGTTGGGCATCAGATCCAGGTTGTCGCGAATATGGACCGAGGGCATCAGGAAACCCAGATCCTGGGAGAGCTTTTTACGAACCCCCTTGATGCGACTGAGCAACTGGCCACCCTGGGATTTGTCCACCAGCGGGATCAGCCGGTAACCCACTTCGAGACCAACGATATCGACGGTGGACACGTCGTCCCAGCCCAGCTCTTTGGTCTCGCCGGGTGCTGGCAGCTGACGACCCTGATCGCCCCCTGCGTCGCCGCCCGGCGGCAGATCCCGGCCTGCTGGACGCGGTGCCGCCCCGCCAGTGCCCCGGGCCGGGAATGCCCCGTCTTCCTCGACGATCTGCCTCTGGTGTTTCCAGATATACCAGGCCGCTCCAGCTGCCAGCGTACCCAGACCCAGGAAGGCCACGTGCGGCATGCCGGGAATCAGGCCGAGGATGATCAGGATGGTGGCAGCAATCGACAGGGCCTTGGGCGCGCTGAACATCTGCTGGAGGATCTGCCCGCCCATGTCCTGGCTGGAGGTAACCCGCGTTACCATGATCGCTGCGGATGTGGACAGCAGCAGCGAGGGAATCTGTGCCACCAGGCCGTCACCAATGGTCAGCAGTGCATAGCGCTCCATGGCCAGCCCGAAATCCAGATTGTGCTGGAGCATGCCGATGGCAATACCACCGATGATGTTAATGGCAAGAATCAGAAGGCCGGCAATGGCGTCGCCCTTCACAAACTTGGACGCACCGTCCATGGAGCCGTAGAAATCCGCTTCCTGGGCGATCTCGGAACGACGATGCTTGGCTTCGTCCTGATTGATAAGGCCAGCGTTGAGATCCGCATCAATGGCCATCTGTTTACCGGGCATGGCATCCAGGGTAAAGCGGGCACTCACCTCGGACACCCGGCCGGCACCCTTGGTCACCACCAGGAAGTTGATGATCATCAGGATCGCAAACACCACCAGACCCACGGCGTAGTTACCACCGATCAGTACCGCACCGAAGGATTCGATCACCTTACCGGCGGCGTCACCGCCCTCGTGGCCATTCAGCAGAACAATCCGGGTGGAGGCCACATTGAGGGCGAGACGCAGGAGCGTGGCCACCAGCAGAACCGTCGGGAAAGAGGCAAACTCCATGGGCCGGAGGGCGTAAACACACACCAGCAGAATGACGATCGACAGAGTAATGTTAAAGGTAAAGAACACGTCCAGCAGAAACGCCGGCATGGGCAGGATCATCATGCCCAGCAAACCCATCAGCATGATGGGAATGCCAAGGTTTCCCCGCGTCAGGGTTTTGACGTTATTGAGGACTAAAGCTCTGTCCATGCCGGATACTTCTCCGATTGGCCGTGCCTGCAGGCGTTCTAAGGGTCGAAAATCTGACACCGGGGCGTCGTATGGAAGGGTTATCGCAAGATCCGTACCACCCCTTAGTGGATTTCCGTGAACCCGCCATTTGCGGCCTGACTCCCCTTCCCAGATGCGGTATCCTTGCGCCATTTGATTGCGACGATAAATCTCCAACCAGACACACAGGTGACCCCATGCCAATCCACGAGGTAAAACACCCTCTGATCCGCCACAAGCTCGGCATCATGCGCCGTGCGGATATCAGCACCAAGAATTTCCGGGAGCTGGCACAGGAAGTTGGTGCACTCCTGACCTACGAGGCCACCAAGGACTTCAATCTGCAGGAAAAGACCATCGAAGGCTGGGCCGGACCGGTCAACGTGGAGCAGATTCACGGCAAAAAAGTCACCATCGTTCCGATCCTGCGGGCCGGTCTTGGCATGCTAGACGGTGTGCTGAGCCTGATTCCGGTGGCCCGGGTCAGTGTTGTCGGCCAGATCCGCAACGAGGAGACCCTCGAGGCCAGCACCTACCTGGAGAAACTGGTGGGCGAACTGGACCAGCGCATGGCCATGATTGTCGATCCGATGCTCGCCACCGGGGGCTCCATGATCTCCACCATCGATCTGCTCAAGAAGGCGGGCAGCACCGAGATCCGGGCTCTGGTTCTGGTTGCAGCACCTGAGGGCGTTGAAAAAGTTCTGGAGAAACATCCGGACGTGTCTATCTATACGGCTTCTGTCGATGAGCGTCTCAACGACAAAGGCTACATCCTTCCGGGTCTCGGCGATGCCGGTGACAAGATCTTCGGCACCAAGCAGAAGGACGTTTAAGTATGCAGGATCATACCAACGACCCGGTCTGGAAACAGGCCATTGCCGGCTCCCAGATGCTGCTGGTGGCATTCGGTGCGCTGGTTCTGATGCCCCTGATTACCGGGCTGGATCCCAACGTGGCCCTCTTCACCGCCGGCCTTGGCACCCTGATATTCCACATAGTCACCGGCGGCCAGATCCCGATCTTCCTGGCCTCGTCCTTCGCCTTTATCGCTCCGGTGATTGCCTCCAAAGGCCGGTTTGGCATGGAAGAGACCCTCGGCGGCCTGATGGCAGCGGGTATTCTCTACATTTTCCTGAGTGGCCTGGTGCGCCTGCGAGGCACCGGCTTTGTCCGCCGCCTGTTGCCGCCAGTGGTTATCGGCCCGGTGATCATGACCATCGGCCTCGGCCTGGCACCGGTTGCGGTTCACATGGCCTCCGGGCGCACCGGTGACGGCGCCAACCAGCTGATCCCCTATGACACCGCCATCTGGATCGCCATGATCTCGCTGGCCGTGACCATCATCATGTCGGTCTGGGCCAAGGGCATTTTCCGGCTGATTCCGATCATGTTCGGCGTGATCACCGGCTATATCCTGTCTGCTTTTGCCGGCATCGTGGATACCACCCCGATCCAGGAAGCCGCCTGGTTTGCCGTTCCCAACTTTGTTGCGCCAGCCTTTAGCTGGGGCGCCATACTGTTCATGATCCCGGTGGCCATTGCCCCGGCCATCGAACACATTGGTGACGTGCTGGCCATCGGCAACGTGACCCGCAAGAACTACCTGGAGAAGCCGGGCCTGCACCGCACTCTGCTGGGTGACGGCCTGGCCACCAGCGCCGCCTCCCTGCTCGGCGGGCCGCCCAACACCACTTATTCGGAAGTCACCGGCGCGGTGATGCTGACCAAGAACTTCAACCCGAAGGTCATGTGGTGGGCGGCCTGCGTTGCCATCGTTCTGGCGTTCGTCGGCAAGTTCGGTGCAGCACTGCAGACCATCCCGGTGCCTGTCATGGGTGGCATCCTGTGCCTGCTTTTCGGCTCCATTGCCGTGGTTGGCCTTAACACGCTGATCCGCCACCAGGTGGATCTGTCACAGTCTCGCAACCTGGTCATCGTGGGTGTCACTCTGGTGTTCGGTATCGGCGGCATGGTGCTCGGGCACCTGGAAGGCATCGCGTTGTGCGCGGTGGCTGCCATCATCCTGAACCTGATACTCCCCGGCAGCCGCGAGGCATGGGGTAAAGCCGTTTATGAGCAGAAAGCCGACTGACAGCTCCGGCATCAGTTTCACTGCCCTCTATACCGGTGCCGTCTGGCACCGGTACGGGCTTTCTGACGACACCCTGGCCACAGAAAAAGGCCGCTGGCTTTACCGACTGATGACCCCCTTCGAAGCCGCCAGCAAAGCGGCCATCGGCGGCAACATCCGCACCTTCCTCCTGCAGCGCCACCTGATCATCGACCACCTGATTGACCAGGCCATCCGCGACAAGGGCATTACACAAGTGCTGGAAATCGCCTGCGGCATGTCGCCCCGGGGGATTCGCTTACGCCAGAAACACCCCCTGCTCCACATGGTCGAAGCCGACCTGCCCGACATGGCCGCCCGCAAAGCCCTCCGCCTGATGGCCACGGGCCGGCTGGGCGAACACCATCAGGTAACACCGATTGATATCCTCGCAGAGCACGGTGAATACCAACTGGAAAAAGTGATCGACCGGGTATTCGAAAACTCAGAACCAGTGATCATCATCACCGAAGGCCTGACCAGCTACTTTTCACTGGAAACCATCAGCGAGTTCTGGCGCCGACTGGCCGCCGCCATGGCTAAACGCCCCGGCTCCATTTACCTGTCCGAGAGCTACTACCAGCCCAGACAGCCCTTGCTGAACACTACCCTCAAAGCACTCGGCGGCGTCCTCGGGGCTGCTACGCGTAGCCAAGTATCCTTTCACTTTCAGACCGACGAGCAGGCCCGGGAGCACTTTCTCTCCTGCGGCTTTACCTCGACCACTGTGCACGATCCGCGGTCCTGGTATGGGGTGCTGCCTATTCCCGAAAGCCGCGGGGAGCCGATGGTTCGGGTTATTGAGGCTGGCTGCTGATCTTGCCTTCCACTCCTGCCCTAGCCTGATGATTTAGCAGTAAGAGTTTTGTGGGGTTGCCTCCCAAAAACCGCTACGAGCACATCCATGTGCGCTTGGCGTCGGCCATCCTTGGCCGCCGACATTTTTGGGAGGCAACCCCACAAACCTCGCCAACCTGACGGGAATCCGCCAAAACCACGTAGGTTGGATTAGGCGAAGCCGTAATCCAACAAATGGGATCAGAGCCAGACCTGCATTGTCGGATTACGGCTTCGCCTAATCCGACCTACGGTCAACATTGGAATTTTTCAGCGATATCGATGGGTTTGATAAGTGGTCTTGGGCGGCCTTTTCAGGACTGTCTGTGGCCATGGATGGCCACAGCCAAGCGCACATGGGTGAGGCCAAGCGATTATGAAGCGAAGCTTCATGCGACAGCCGAACGACAGCAATCTGTGATTGCTGGCTGGACCCCGAAGGGGTGCTCGTAGCGTGTCCTGAAAAGGCCGCCCACGACCACGCTTACCCCCAAAATCGCAGGCTACTTACAGGACTCCAACTCCAAACTAGACGTCGCGCCGCAAATCAGAGGGAATTGGGAAATCAGGCATACCCGGTTTGGGCCCACGCCCCTTGCGGAACTGGCGGAGCTGGAACACATAGGCGAGCACCTGGGCGATGGCCATGTAGAGGCCATCGGGAATCTCTTCGCCGATGTCGGTGTTGTGGTACACCGCCCGGGTAAGCGGCGGCGTTCTCAGAATCTCGACTTTGTTTTCACGGGCAATTTCCATGACCTTGAAGGCCACCTCATCGGCCCCCTTTGCCACCACAATGGGAGCGGCCATGGCCTTCTGGTCGTACTTCAGGGCCACCGCGTAGTGGGTCGGGTTGGTGATCACCACGTCTGCGGTGGGCACGTCCTGCATCATCCGGCGCTGGGCCATTTCGCGCTGGAGCTGGCGGATCTTGCCTTTCACCTCCGGCTTGCCCTCGGTGTCCTTGTACTCGTCTTTCACCTCCTGCTTGGTCATGCGCAGTTTTTTCTGGTGATCGTAGATCTGGAAGGGTACGTCGATCGCCGCGATGATGATGGTAGCGCAGGACAGCAGGAAAAAACTCCAGGCGATGGTCCAGAGAACATGCTCCATGGCCGGTACCACCGGCTCTTCCGCGATGGCCAGGAGGTCTTCCGTGCGCAGATCGAGGATGAGGATGGCCAACGCCATGACCAGGCCGACTTTCGCGATGGCCTTTACCAGCTCGATCAGTGAGCGAAGGGAAAACATGCGACCGAGGCCCTTGATGGGATCCATGCGGTTGAGCTTGGGAGCAACAGCCTTGCCGCTTATCAACAGACCCCCAATGCCGATAGAGCCGAAAATGGCGGCAATGAGCAATAGCACCAGAATGGGTGAGAGGGCCCAGGCTGCTTCCTTGGCGGACTCTATGAGCTGGACGCTCATGTGTCGCATGTCAAAGATGGCGGAGCGTTCGATCACGAAGCTGTCGCGCATGATGGCCGCCAGCGACGCACCGAGGCTGGCGCCAAACATCAGCATGCCCCCGGCGCCGGCCAGGAGCACAGCCATGGTGGCCAGCTCTTTAGAGCGCGCAGTCTGGCCCTCCTCCTTGGCTTTTTCGAGCCTTCGGGGGGTGGCCTCTTCCGTTTTTTCCTGACTGTTGTCGTTTTCTTCGGCCATGAGTCTTTACGGCTGCCCCTGCAGTCCCCGCATGAAATCAAAGGTCTCTCGGGTGTACTGATCGAAGTGCGGCAGAAAATTGGCGTGCAGCACCCATATGGCAAACAATCCAAAAATCAGGCCAATCGGGAAACCCAAGGCGAATATGTTCATCTGGGGTGCGGCACGGGTCATAACGCCAAAGGAGATGTTGACGATCAGCACGGCCGTAACTGCGGGCAACGCCAGGAGCATGGCGGAGGCGAACATCCAGCTGATCCGGTGAGCCAGTTCCCAGACGCCGGTCTGTCCCAGGCCTTCCATGCCGATGGGCAGGGTGCGGAAGCTTTCGATAAAGACTTCGAAGGCAACGAGGTGTCCGTTCATGGCCAGGAACAGCAGGGTGATGGTGATCGTGTAGATCTGGGACAGTACGGGCACGTTAACGCCGTTCGCCGGGTCAACCATGGAGGCGAAGCCCAGCCCCATCTGCATGGCGATCATCTGACCGGCAATCACGAACAATTGCCAGAGCGCCGTAAGCGCGAAGCCCATGCCCACGCCAATGAGAATCTGCTGCAGCGTGATCACTACCGCATCAGCGCTCAGCGCTTCTACCTGAGGCACGGGCGGAATCATGGGTGCGATGAGAATGGTCATCAACAGAGCCAGCCCCAGGCGTATCCGTGCTGGCACCAGTTGAGTACCGAATATGGGGATCACCATCAGGAAGCTGGCCAGCCGGAACAGAGGCCAGAGATGCTGGCCGACCCACTGGCCGATAACGTCTGCGCTGATCTCCGCCGGTATCATCCGTCAGCCGATCAGGTAAGGGATATTGGCGAACAGCCGGTTGGCATGGTCCAGCAGTTGCGTCAGCATCCAGGGCCCCCAGACGATGATAACGATCAGCGTGACCAACAGGCGCGGCAGGAAGCTCAGGGTCTGCTCGTTGATCTGCGTTGCTGCCTGAAAGGTACTGACCACCAGGCCGATAACCAGACCGGGGCCGATGATGATTGAAGCAAGGAGGACAATCATCCAGAGGGCTTCGCGCAGGATGTCGATAACGGTTTCCGGAGTCATGACGCCTCCTATATTCCGTAACTGGCAGCCAGGGTGCCCATGATCAGGGCCCAGCCGTCCACCAGTACAAAGAGCATGATCTTGAACGGCAGGGAGATAATGATTGGCGACAGCATCATCATACCCATGGCCATAAGAACACTGGCCACCACCATGTCGATAATCAGGAACGGGATGAACAGGATAAACCCGATCTGGAACGCGGTTTTGAGCTCACTGGTCACAAATGCCGGCATCAGTATCCAGAAAGACACGTCTTGCGGGGTCTCGTATTGTGTGTCCGAGATTCGCATGAACAGCGCCAGATCACTCTCGCGGGTCTGTTCCAGCATGAACTTCCGGAACGGCTGGCTGGCAAGCTCAACCGCCTCAAGGGAGGTCACCTCTTCCTGCATATAGGGCTGTAATGCGACCCGATTGGCCTCTTCCAGCACCGGTTTCATGATGAAAATGCTGAGAAACAGGGCCAACCCGAGAAGTATCTGATTCGACGGTGTGGACTGCAGGCCTATGGCCTGACGCAGGATGGCAAATACCACGATGATGCGGGTGAACGAAGTCATCATCATGAGCATGGCTGGCAGGAAGGTGAGCGCTGTCATCAGCGCCAGGATCTGCAGGGTTACCGAGTATTCCTGAGCGCCCTCGCCTTCCCCGGGCGTTACGGTAAAGGCCGGTATACCAGGGATACCGGAAGGTTCCTGAGCCAGAGCCAGAGGCGCCCAGAAAAAGCCTGCCAATACGATCAGGGAAGGAAGAACTCGCTTGATGGTTGCGGCAAGCATGGGGCTAGTCGTTCCTTGTCGGGGAGGTCCAGGATTTGCCGATCATGCCCTGAAGGCGACGGGCAAAATCACCGGAACCGGCGCTGCCGGCCTCAACAACCGGCTCGTCAAACACATGCAGGGTCCGGATCGCCGATGGCGTAATCCCCAACAGAATCTGCTGGCCGCCCACCTCAATCAAGGCGATACGCTCCCGGGCGCCGATGGCCATCACCGACACCACCTTGATGGCGTTGTTGTTCATGCCGGTCATGCCGTTCATCCGCCGGATGATCCAGGCGCAGCCATAGATCACGGCAACGACTGCCACCAGACCCAGCCCCAGGCTGACAATGGTACCGAGGGTGTCCGGGGCTCGCACCGGGGAATCAGGCGCGACCGTCTTGGCCGTTTCCTGGGCGACGACCGGATTGATCACAAGCAGCGCCAGTGCCGCAGTCAGTCTGGACCACATATTACTTCTGCAACCGCTTGATGCGTTCGCCCGGGCTGATCACGTCGGTGAGACGGATGCCGAACTTCTCGTTCACCATGACCACCTCGCCGTGAGCAATCAGCGTTCCGTTGACCAACACATCCAGAGGCTCCCCCGCCAGCCGGTCGAGCTCGATTACCGAGCCCTGGTTGAGCTGCAGCAGGTTCCGTATCGGGATCTGGGTGTTGCCTACTTCCATTGAAATAGTGACCGGTATGTCGAGGATAACGTCGATATCCGGAGCCGGGCCGCCACCCTGGGCGGGTTCGCTTCCGGTATCGAATTCCTCCATGGGGGCAGTCTGAACGTCGTCCTCAGCCTCATCGGTCTCGCCGGCCTCTGCCATCGCAGCGGCCCACTCGTCCTCGCGTTCGCCCTCATCACCGGACTCTTCCATGGCGGCTTCCCACTCGGCAGCCAGCTTTTCGTCTTCGCTGAGTTCCTGCTCGTCTTTCTTGTCGTCGTCAGCCATTGCGTCCCACCTTCAGTTGTTTCTTTACCTTGGGCACTGATGCCCGTTCATGAATTCGCAGTGCCAGTTTTCCGTCACGGGTTCCCAGCGTAGCCTTGTAGATCGGGATTCCGTTGGCAGTAACCGTCAGATACTCGGGAACCTCCACCGGGATGATGTCGCCGGCTTTCATCTTGGCAATGTCCCGCAACGATATGCGACGGCGACAAACCGTGGTGTTGATCGGTACGTTAACCTCTTTGATGTCTTCCTGAAGCGCGTTCACCCAGCGCTCATCAACATCGTCGATATCACTTTGCACCCCGGCATCGAGCACGTCGCGAATGGGCTCGATCATGGAATAGGGCAAGGCAAAATGCAGTTCACCGCCGCCGCCGTCGAGTTCAATGTGGAAGGTGCTGACCACGACCACTTCACTGGGGCTGACAATGTTGGCCATGGCCGGGTTGACCTCCGAGCTCAGGTACTCGAAATCCACCTTGAGGACCGCATGCCAGGCTTCCTTCATGTCATGGAACACCTGATCCAGAACCATCTGCACGATGCGGGTCTCGGTCGGGGTGAACTCGCGACCCTCGATCTTGGCGTGTCGCCCTTCCCCACCGAAGAAATTGTCCACCAGTTTGAAGACCAGCTTGGCATCCAGCACGAACAGAGAAGTGCCGCGCAACGGGCGGACTTTGCACAGGTTGAGACTGGTGGGCACGTACAGGGTGTGGATGTACTCGCCGAACTTCATGATCTGCACGCCGCCGGTAGAGACATCGGCATTGCGACGCATCAGATTGAAGAGGCTGATCCGGGTGTAGCGGGCGAACCGCTCGTTGATCATTTCCAGGGTCGGCATCCGGCCCCGGACGATGCGATCCTGGCTGGCAAGGTCGTAGGACTTTATGCCGGTATCGTCAGTCTCTTCATAGGTATCAATGTCACCGTCATCCACCCCATGGAGGAGGGCATCGATTTCATCCTGTGACAACAAGTCCTGCATACGTAGTCCTGCCCCTGAAGTACCGTGGCCCGTGCGCTATTGCACGACAAAATTTCTGAATAACACCCGTTTGATGGCGGGCTCGCCTTCCTGCTCCAGCACCTGATTTACCGTTGTCAGCATCCGCTCGGCAAGGCTGCCCCGCCCCTCGGGCGTCTGCAATTCATTGAAATTGCTGCTCCCAAGAACCGTTACCAACTGGCTTCGAATCAAGGGCATATGCAACTTGGCAGCTTCCAGTGCCTGCTGATCTGTGGACTCAAGCGCCAGATAAACCTGGGCATACCGCTGGCGACCTTCCGCCTGAACGGTGGTTACCACCGCCTTGTCCATCAGGTGGTAGCTGCTGGGTACAAATCGTTCCTCTGCGGTTTCGGCCATCTCGCCTTCGCCATCCCCCAGGCCCGGCAAACCGTCACCCAGGAACCACAGGGTACCCACCACAGACAACACAATGGCCAGGATTACCACCACCACCAGCATGATGATCAGCTTCAGTTTCCCTTTCTTGGCGGGAGCCGCTTCAGATTCGTTATTTTCAGCCATAGTCTTCGATTTGCCAGAAATCCGTCAGACGGAGGGTTTTTCCGTGACTTTTCAGGATTGGATGCAAAGGGCGGGCCAGAACACCCAACCTTCCCGTTCAGAACAGCAGTTTAGCGTTGCCGGAAAGGATGGGCAAAAGAGATTAGAGGAGAATATCGACAGGCGTCAGGCGAAGATGTCAACTTCGCCTTTCCAGCTTAGGTCAAGGCTGCCGGAGCTGACATTTTCATCGTCCTGATCGGCAACGAGCAGCGACGTCGAATCCGCGCCGGAGCCATCACCGTTTCCGGCTCCCTGTTCACCGGCCTGCTGCCGTGGCGAATCGGAAACGTCGAAGCCGGCCAGTGAAAGCCCCTGCTCACCGAGCATATCCCGGAGCCGGTGAGAGTGGAGTTCCAGCTGATCCCGGACCACCGGATTCGCAGAATGGACAGTAATGCTTGCCTGCTCGTTCTGCACCCGAACCTTGACCTCCATGGGGCCCATGTCCGGCGGGGTCAGGTGGATCTCTGCAACCGACATGTTGCGGGCGGTCAGCCAGCTGAGCTTGCCCACCAGCTTGTCACCCCATTCAGCATGACCAACCGGCACATCGATGGAGGTGGCATAACCTCGAAGAGGCGCAGCGTTCTCAGCCGCCAGTTTAGCCGCTCCATTAGTGCCACTGGCCACCTGCTGGGAGACGAGATCCATGGCCGATTGGAAACGGCCAGAGCTGAGAAGAGAGCCGGAATCGGGGTTTCGACCAGTATCGGTGAGTACCGAAGCCTTCATGGCGTCCGTTAATGTGGCATCGCCGGTGACGACGCCAGCAGAGGCCTGCCCGCTCTGCCCGGGTGCGGACGAGAGAATGCCATTGAATATACCGCCCACGGCAGCAGCCTGGCCAGGCCCACCAGCCGAAGCACTGGCGCCGGTTCCAGTGCCGGCTGCCGAGAAGGTCGCCTCACCGGAACGACCGGCTTGCGGGCTCAGCCACGACTGTAACTCGGCAAACGTCAGTGGCAGTGCGGTGGGCTCTGCCCCGGATTCATCACTGGCAACGACCGGCTCACCGGATTCCCGAGGCTCGGTCCCGGAGGCTGCATCGGGCTTCTCACCAGACTTTGCCCTGGCGTCGGCATCGGGCGCATTGTCCCGGGCGGAACGGGATTCATCAGCAGACTTTGCCTCGGCGTTGCGATCCGCTTTCTGGCGGTCCAGCCGCTTCTGCTCCGCCTGGGAGACAGATTCAAAATCGTTTTTTCTTTCAGCCGGATCCCGGCTGTTTCCGGATTTGGACGGGCCGGGATCTTTCTGTGTCCCGGGCGCGGGGGTTTGGGGGAGAACCATCTGGGCCATGGCAACCTCTTGCCGCTTTTATCGCATTGTCGCCCTCACCTTGCCGGACCTGGCCGGTGTTTGGGCAGTTAATACACTCACTGCGAAAGACAAAGCAATTGTGATGCCAGAGCACGCTGGCCCTGCCTGGCCAAAGGCCTGAGTTGGCGAAAACTATCGAACCAGCAATCCGTCCAGGCGCTCAATCACCTGCTCGAATTCCCGGTCAATTTCATTCAGCAGATCCGGCGCGTCTTCCAGCCGGGACTCCTTTCCGGCCATCTCGGCTTTAAGACAGATCTCGCCAAGTCTGGGAGCGCCGATATTGATGCAACTGCCCTTGAAACTGTGGGCTGTCTTCGCAAAGGCATCACTGTCCTCAGCCTTCAGGGCTTCCCGCAGAGCCAGGATTCTGTCCCGGGAATCTGCCAGATAGGTCTGTATCAGCACTTCGAACTCATCCTCCATGACGTCTCGAAGCTCAGCCAGTGCCTCCTCGTCCAGGTGTGGTTTATCAGTCATCTCGATTCTCCGCTGTACGGGCGAACTGCCAATCATAAACAATTTCAACATGATTGCCCTGTTCATGAAACCTGATGGTCTCAGCCAGGCGTTTCAACAGCAGCAGGCCCCGCCCTGCATACCGCCCACTCATCGCCGGGGAGACACCGGAGGCCACACTGGGATGATTCCGGAAATCAAACCCCTGGCCACTGTCCTCGCAAACTACACGAAGCCGGCCGCCATCCGGTTTCAGGGAATGATGCAGTGTAAACCGGATGTAGTGCCCCTCCACGTTAGCCAGCCGCCGATTGCGCTCGGCATAATAGCGGCCAAAGCCCTCCGGAGAGTGTTTCCATTCAGACGGCAATTCCAGAACACCATGTTCCAGCGCGTTGTTGTAGAGTTCCGCCAGCAAGGTATAAATTTCTCCACTTTTGCGGCGAAGACCCGGCACTTCCATGCAGATGTGAAGCAACAGAGGCAGGGGACTGAACTCGCCAAGCGTCCTTTCACGGATTTCATAGGTGCAGCGCCATTCGGCCGGCCCGGCAAGTGCTGACGGTGCGGCACGATCTGGCAGAGTAGAAAGTCCGGCTTCGTCCATCATTTCCAGACAGCATAGCGTCAGATCGTCGCCATCTTCAAAGGTACCGGTAAACCGGTGAACCGCAGACATCATGGCGTCAAATGGGTGGTCGCCTGCAGCCAGCCGATCAAGCGTTCCAGTGACTCCCTGTTCGCCAAAGACGTTGCCGGCGCTGTCGGAAAATTCCAGAAAACCATCAGTCATCATCAGCACCCGATCACCCGGGGCAGCACCAACTCTCTCGAAATCGGCATTGAACTGATCGGGCGAGAGAATACCGAGTGGCAAATGCCGCGATGGCAGCGCCAGATGCTCTCCTGAGGGTCGGATCAGCCAGCCATCGGGCAAACCGCCGTTCCATATCTGCGCCTGGTTAAGTTTGAAGTCCGCCTCGATCATGGCGCCACAACAGAACATCCCGGTAGGCAGAATCCGTTTGAGTTTCTGATTGATCTCGCGCAACACATCCTGGCCGTTAAAGCCCTTGTTGGCCATGCCGTAAAAGATTTCGGCAACTGGCATGGCGCCAATGGCCGCCGGCAGACCGTGGCCGGTGAAATCCCCCATGAAGATCAGCATCCCGCCTGCAGGGCGTGGCGAGGCGAACAGCACATCGCCATTGAAAATGGACTGGGGCGAGGCGTGATAACGGATATTGGCGGCGTCCAGGCAACCGGAGTGAGCGACGTTGTCGAATACCCGCTTGGCGATTTCCTGCTCTTCGGTCAACTGTCGATTCCGCTCCCGGATCAGATCCCGCTGATCCGAGAGGGTCTGGTGCATCAGCCGCATCCGGTTGAACGCCTTGATCTTGGCTTCGATGATAATCCGGTTGTAGGGCTTGCCCAGAAAGTCATCACCACCCGCCTCCAGGCAACGGGCCAGCGCGCCAGCTTCAGAAAGGGAGGTCAGGAAGATCAGTGGGACCAGCCGCTCGCCGGCCAGGAATTTGATCTGACGGGCGGCTTCCATACCGTCCATGATCGGCATGAGGGCATCGAGCAGAACCAGATCCGGCGACTCCTGCTGGAATACCGAGACTGCATCCAGTCCGTTGGCAACGTCCAGAACCTCGTGCCCGAGGCGCTTCAGGAGTGTTTTGAGGATCAGGCGGTCGCTGTCCGAATCGTCAGCGATGAGTATTCTCAGAGAGCTGTTGTGTTCTGCAACGGAATCATCCATGACTACTCCGGCAGTCCGCGAGCATCAGCGGATGTTGAACAATTGCTCGAAATTGGAGATGGAAAGAATGCGGCGTACATCGTTATTGCAGTTTTCGATCACAATGCGGGCGCTGTCACCCCCGGCGTAATCCCTGAGCAACAACAACATACCAAGGGCCGAGCTGTCCAGATAGGTGGTGTCCGACAGGTCCACAATGTAGTAGCGGATATCCGGATCACCATGCTCGTAGGCATCCCGGAATGCCTGATGGGTGCTGAAATCAAACCGCCCCTCGATTCTGATAACCAGGGTCTGACCGTCATCATCGCGGCGCGTCTGAATCGGCATTCCTCAACCTCCCAAGGTATCTAGAGCAGCATTCAACCGGCGTTTTTCACCAGTCCTTCTTCGGGTAAGGATAGCTGAGTGGCCTGATTTTGCACCCGTATTTGCTTGATGCGTAGCAAGATTCAGCGTCGACGGCGGTTAAAGGCCCGCCCGGCGGCCTCGTCCGAGAGCTTTTGTTCGCGAAGATCCTGCTCTTTCTGTTCCTGTTGCCGGCAGGTTTCGATGTACTTTTCCATGCCGCGCCGCCGCTCCCAGGCCTGCTGCCATTCCTGTTTACGCGCCTCAAAGACCTTCTCTGCCTGGTCCAGCTGTTTCTGCTGCTGCCGGATCACCTGATCCAGTTGCGCGATAAAGGCTTGCCAGGCCTGGAGGCGGGAAACCTGCACCACGCCCTGCTGACTGTTACGGATCTGATCGCGGTACTCCTGCTGGTAACGGTTCAGGTTCTGCACCTGTTCGCGCTGCTGTTCAGCCAGCTTTCGGGCTTCGCCCATTCGTTCCAGAGCTTCCTGTTCCTTGCGTTCTTCAAGGGAAAGAACCACTTCCAGCCGCCGGGATCGCAGCATCAGGCGTCACCGCCGCCGGGGCCGGCTGCCGGATTCGGAACCGCCGACTTGCGCCGCTCGGGGGACCGACGTTCCGGCACCACTGCCAGCAATTGCTCGACACTGTCTTTCAGCGGAGCGCTCTCATTGAGCCCCTGCTGTAAAAACTGGCGCATATTGCCGATGTGGGTGATGGCAAAATCGGTCTCGGGATCGGAGCCCTTGACGTAGGCACCCACGGAAATCAGGTCCCGGGCCTGCTGATAGCGGGAATACACCTGTTTGAACCGCTGGGCACGGGCGAAATGTTCGGTTTCGGTGACCTGAGGCATGACCCGGCTTATCGAGGCTTCCACATCAATAGCCGGATAATGCCCCTCTTCGGCGAGCCGACGGGACAGTACGATGTGGCCGTCCAGAATCGCCCTGGCAGCATCGGCGATCGGGTCCTGCTGGTCGTCACCCTCGGTAAGCACGGTGTAGAAGGCGGTAATCGAGCCACCACCGGGGCGGCCGTTGCCGGTTCGCTCCACCAACTGGGGCAGCTTGGCAAACACCGAAGGCGGATAACCTTTGGTGGCCGGCGGCTCACCCACGGCAAGAGCGATCTCCCGCTGGGCCTGGGCATAGCGGGTCAGGGAATCCATGAGCAGCAGCACCCGCTTGCCCTGATCCCGGTAATACTCGGCAATTCGGGTGGTCAGCATGGCGGCACGCAGCCGCATCAGAGGCGAGTCATCAGCGGGCGCGGCCACCACTACCGAGCGGGAAAGCCCCTCCTCGCCCAGAATGTCTTCGATAAATTCCTTAACCTCGCGACCCCGTTCACCAATCAGGCCCACCACGGTGATGTCGGCATCGGTGAAGCGGGTCATCATGCCCAGCAGCATACTCTTGCCCACGCCACTGCCGGCAAACAGACCGAGACGCTGGCCCTGGCCGACGGTCATCAACGCGTTAATCGCCCGGATACCCACGTCCATGGACTGTCGCACCGGCGCACGATTCAGCGGGTTGATGATATCGCCGGTGAGCGCAACGCGGGCTTCGGCCTGCAGGGGCCCTTTTCCATCCAGGGGCTCGCCACTGCCATCCACTACCCGACCAAGCAACTGCGGCCCCACCGGAACACGACTGGCGGCGGACAGAGGCACTACCCTGGCACCGGGCTTGAGCCCTTCAATCGCTGTCAGGGGCATCAGATACACCCTGTCGTCCTCGAAACCCACCACCTCCGCTTCAACGTTGCCGGTGTTCTGGCCAAAGATCACGCAGCGGTCACCGACGACCATGGGGCAACCGACACATTCCAGTGTCAGGCCGACCATACGGGTCAGTCGGCCCGAGAGCTCAGGTTCAGGTTCGTTGCCCAGAAAGCCCTGGAAGCGGTTGAGGCGATCAGCGAGATTCGAGGTCATCACCGTCACCTTCATCCTGCGCCGGCTTCGGGTCGTCTGCGGAGCCCCCGGACTCGTGAGAATCCAGTACCTCTCGATGGAAACCGGTCAGGTCTTCCATCATGGAATCAAGCTCCTCGGTCTCTCCGCCCTCACTGTCGTTCATCTGCTGGTCCAGCATGCTCTGAACGGCCCGCTGGAAGCGTTTTTCGACGGTGAAATCCACCAGGCTGTGGCGGGTTTCCACCTTGCAGCCACCGGGCAGAATACTGGCATCTTCAATGACGGAAGCGGACGCTTCCAGCCGGGCAGTCACCTCGCGGACCATCTCGCAATCTTCGGGATTGATGTGGATGCGGATGTTCTCCGCGGTGGAGGGCAGAGCTTCCATCGCTCGGCGAACCACATGGCGGATCTGGGAGGAGTCGATGGTCAGCTCGCGGTAGACCACCGCCCGCGCCAGAACCGTGGTCAGGTTGACCAGCGAGGTTTCAAGCTCGTCCTCGTGCCGCCTGATTGGTAGCAGCAGTTCACCCAGCAAGTGTTCGAGACGGTCGAGTTTGGTGTCAATTTCCTTGCGGGTGTCGTCGTAGCCCTGGGTTTTGCCCTGCTCCCTGCCCTCTGCAAGGCCTGTTTCCAGGCCTTCCCGGTGCCCTTCTTCCTTGCCGGCTTTCAGACCGTCCTCGTAACCCTGATCACGCCCCTCTTTGTAACCGTCTTCACGGGCTGCCTGACGGATCTCGTCAATGTCGGCTGCCGTCAGGGGCTTGACCTCCCGCTCCTCCTCCCGGGGCACTTCGTTGCCACGGGCATCCAGCAGGGGCAACTCCCAGCGCTCGTAGGCGGTCAGCTGCTCCTTGGGAATCCGGTTGACGTCTCGGGTGGAATCTTTCATTACATCATTTCTTCGCCGGCACCGCCGAGGGAGATTTCACCGGCCTCGGCCATCCGGCGGGCGATAGTAATAATATCTTTCTGGGCCGATTCAACTTCGCTGACCTTGACTGGCCCCTTGGCCTCAAGATCATCCTGCAGCAACTCTGCTGCACGCTTGGACATGTTCTTGAAGATCTTGTTCTGAACCTCTTCGTCGGCGCCTTTGAGTGCCACCACCAGTACTTCCGAGGACACTTCCCGCAACAGTGCCTGAATACCGCGATCGTCCACTTCCTTGAGGTTATCGAACACGAACATCAGATCCTCAATGGTGCTGGCAAGGTCCGGATCCATGTCCTTGATCGAATCCATCAGATTGCCTTCAATGCTGCGATCCATGAAGTTCATGATATCCGCTGCCCGTTTGACACCACCAATCCGGCTGGTCTGGGAGGCGGCGCCGCCGGAGAACTGCTTTTCAAGAATATCGTTCAGTTCCTGCAGCGCCTGGGGCTGGATACTCTCCAGCGATGCCACCCGCATCATGACGTCAAGGCGCACTTTTTCATCCAGAGTGCCGAGAATTTCAGCCGCCTGATCCGGATCAAGATAGGAGATAACAATGGCCTGAATCTGCGGGTGTTCGTAACGAATGATGTCACCCACAGCCCGGGGTTCCATCCACTTGAGGGTATCCAGGCCGGTGGTGTTGCCGCCGATCAGGATACGGTCGATCAGGCTGGATGCCTTATCGTCGCCCAGGGCCTGAGTCAGCATCGTCCGGATATAGTCGTCATTGCCCACGCCCAGACCGGTCTGGCCACCCACGGCATCAACAAACTGGTTCATCACATAAGTGACTTCATCCTTGCTGACATCCTTCATCTGGGCCATGGCCACACCCACACGCTGGACCTCTTTGGGCCCCATGTGCTTGAGAATTTCAGCCGCATCCGCCTCGCCCAGTGACATCAGCAGAATAGCAGCCTGCTCCACGCGCGGAATTTTCCGCTGTGGCTTCTTCGGCTCATTGCCACCCTGTTGATTGGCTTGTTCAGTCATCGACATTCACCCACTGGCGCATTACCTGTGCGACCCGCGCCGGGTCTTCGGCAATCAGACCTTTCAATGCGTTCAGCTGCCTATCATAACCGTCTGTGGCACCCGGCAAAAGCAGATCATCCTGGGAGGACATGGCCTTGCGCAATTCATCGCCGCCCTCGATATCGTCAAGGCCACCGTAACCGCCGCCGCTACCGGAATCCAGACCGCGCTCGCTCTGGCCACCGCCGGACAGGCTCTTCAGTGTGGGACGCAACAGCCCGAGTACCAGCACCAGAATGACCAGGCCTGCCAGCACCTGCTTCATCAGGTCCCAGAACCAGGGCTGTTCCCAGAAGGAAGGAGCCTCATATTCAACGGTTTCTTCCGGCGCAAACGCGGTGTTCATTACCGTAACACTGTCACCCCGGGCGGCAGAATAACCCACCGCGTCGCGCACCAGCATGCTGAGGCGTTGCAGCTCCTGCTCCGGCCAGGGCTCATAGCTGACCTCGCCGGTTTGGGGATTCACCACTTTCATATCATCCACGGCCAGAGCTACCGTTACCCGTTTGACTCTGCCCAGCTCCTGACGCCGATAGCTGACCGTGCGATCCATTTCGTAGTTCCGCGTGGATTCCCGACGCACATTTACCGGCGCGGGAGCGGCTCCTTCGCCATCGCCACCGGCAGCCTGCTCGGGCACCGTCGCATCGGCCGGGGGCTGGTTCGCCAATGCTCCGGGAATACCGCCCTGGGCACCGGCCGAACGCTGCTCAGTGAGCTCGCGCTCGCTGCGCACCGCCTGCTGCTCGGGGTTAAACAATTCCTCTGCCTGTTCGACCGAGGAGAAGTCCAGATCCGCCGAAACTTCAGCCCGATAACGGCCATCACCCACAATCGGTCCGATCAGGGAAGCCACCCGACGGGTCAGGCGCTCCTCGACTCTCGACGTGTACTCATACTGGTCCGCCATCTGGTCGGCATTGGTCTGACTTTCCTTGCCGGTCAGCAAATTGCCGTTCTGGTCAACAACGGTTACATGTTCCTTGCTCATCATGGGAACGCTGCCGGCAACCAGATTTACAATGGCATTGATCTGTTCCTGTTCCGGCCGGCGGCCAGCAAAGACTTCAAGAAATACCGAGGCAGACGGATCGCGGGCATCGCGGACAAAAACGGAGCGCTCCGGTATTGCCAGGTGCACCCGGGCATTCCGGACACCGCGCATGCTGGCGACGGTGCGGGCAAGCTCACCCTCGAGCCCGCGGCGGTAAGAGATGGTTTCCATGAACTGGGACGTGCCAAGACCGCGTTCCTGGTCCAGCAACTCGTAGCCCATGGTTTGGCGATCCGTGACGCCCTCTGCCGCCAGCTTCAGCCGTGCGTTGTAGACCTGATCCGAAGGAACCAGTAAGGCGCCGGTGCGCGGATCCATCTTGTAGTCGATGCCGTTGCTTTCCAGGATGGTGGTCACATCTTGGGGGTTGTAGGAGGAGAGATCACCCACCACAGGCTGATAGTTCGGCTCCTGGGCCCAGAGTACAACTGCCAGGCCCAGCGCTACGCTTGCGGCAAGCCCCACCATCAGGCCGATCTGGCGCAACAGGTTGAGCCGGTTGAACCCCATGAACAGGTCGCTGCGGCTCTCTGGCGCGTCGCCCTCCCGGGCTGTCGGCATGTTGGAAGCGTTGGTTTCTGCAGGTACGCTGGCCATGACTCTGCTCCGTTATCAGATCGGCATGTTCATAATGTCTTCGTAGGCCCGAACCACCCGGTTACGTACCTGGGTCAGTGCTTCGAAGGAGACAGAGGATTTCTGGGCGGCAATCATCACGCGAGTGATGTCCACGTTCGGATCGCCCATATCGTATGCGGTTCTCAGATCACCCGCGGTTTTCTGGAGGTCGTTCACGTTGTTCACAGCATTGCTCAGCATGTCATTAAAGCTGGGCGTCTCCTGAGTTTCCTGAACCTGACGGGGACCGTCTATACGGCCACGAACCGATTGATCCTGTTCGACCCGCTGGTTCTGCATCATCTGGGAACGCAGGGACCGGATATCGGACAAAACACTGTTAATGTCGGCACGTTGAACCATAACTCTCTCCTGGCTCCGCCCTCCCCGGGACGGCATTGCTCTTGGGGTGCTGTTAGTCCGGATTAAGCAATTGGCAGGCCAAGTAGTTTTTAATATTAAATATCATACAGTTAGGAAATTTCTTCCTGATCCAGAAGAAATCACTGACGGACTTTTGACGAGATATAAAAAAACGGCACCCCGAGGGGTGCCAATGAAGGAGTTCGTCTTGCAGGGGGTCAGACCAAGGCCATTTCGGCGTCCAGATCGATTCCGGCGTCGCGCATCTGGGCCAGTTTGTAGCGGAGTGTCCTGGGGCTGATGCCCAGCTGCTCTGCGGCCCGATTGCGACGTCCACGCTCTTTCCGAAGTGTCTGGATAATAATACGGAATTCCTGCTGCCTCAGATCATCTCCCAGCGAAGCCGCGCTGTCAGGCTCATCGACCTGCCCATGAAGCGGCTGATCGTAGGCGGAAATACCGGAGTCTGAAATGCCAGCTGCCTCCGCTGTGTTGCCACCGATTGCGGATGGCGAAGCCGGCTCCACGCTGCGAAGGTCCGGTCGGCCGGTGATGCCCAGCTCCAGACACAGATCGCCCGAGTGAATGACATTGCCCTGGTGCAGTACCAGCGCTCTCTGGATGGCGTTATCCAGCTCCCGGACATTGCCCGGCCACGGATGATTCATCAACGCGCTTTTTGCGTCCTGGCCAAAGGTAATCCCGGTAAGCTTCATTTTCCGGCAATGCTTTTTAAGCAGCGACGTGGCCAGCGGCATGATATCCAGCGGGCGCTCCCGGAGCGGCTGCCAGTGCATCGGAAACACCGTCAGGCGATAGTAAAGGTCTTCCCGGAATTTGCCTTCGCGAACGTAATCCGCCAGATCCCGGTTAGTGGTCGCCACCACCCGGACATCCAGACTGATGGTCTTGCGACCGCCAACCCGCTCCACTTCCCGCTCCTGCAAGACCCGCAGCAGCTTGGACTGGAGCCCCAGATCCATCTCAGAAATCTCGTCCAGAAGAATGGTGCCACCATTGGCCTGCTCGAATTTGCCGGGCGAGGAGGCGACGGCACCGGTAAAGGCGCCCTTCTCATGCCCAAACAGAATGGCTTCCAGCATGTTTTCGGGAATCGCTGCACAGTTTATAGCCACAAACGGCTGATCCGCCCGTGGAGATTGCTGATGAATATACCGGGCAAGCACTTCCTTACCGGTTCCGCTTTCACCGGAGATCATGACCGTCGAGTCGCTGCCGGCCACTTTGGTCGCCAGCTGGAACATGCGCTTGCTGATCGGATCCTCGGCCACTGGCTCATCGCTGGCTTTTTCACGTCCGCCGCCAACAATCTTGCTGACAGCATCCACCAGGAACCGTGGCTCGAACGGCTTGACAAGGTAATCGATGGCTCCGGCCTGCATGGCAGACACCGCATCACTGATCTGGCCATAGGCCGTGATCAGCATCATTGGCAGCCCCGGATACAGCCGCTGAACCTCAGCCAGCAACTGATGTCCTGACAGGCCCGGCATGTTGACATCACTGACCACCATATCCACCGGGGACTCTGCCAGTCGCTCAAGCGCTTCGCTGGCATTCGACGCTTCCCGCACCCGGAATTTTGCCAGTTCAAGGGTGGTTACCAGCGCTTCCCGCAGGTCATGGTCGTCCTCAACAATCAGAATCTGGGCCTTAGCCATGGGTGCCTCCGATCAGTTTCTGTTACGTAATTGCGGTAGCCGCAAGGTAGCGATGGCGCCGCCCTGGTCCGGCGATTCAATGGAAAACCGCCCCTGATGCGCCTTGATAACGGCTTGCACCACCGCAAGACCGAGCCCCGTGCCATGGGACTTGGTTGTGTAAAATGCTTCTGTTAAACGCGCCGTGTCCGAGGATTCGAAGCCAGGTCCGTTATCCACAACACGAATGACCAGCTCGCCGGTTTCTTCGGTTACCCGAACAGCAACACGGGTCGCGCCGGCCTCAAGACTGTTGTTCACAAGATTGGTGCAGGCGCCTACGAGGGCGTCCCGGTTACACATGAGACGACAGTCGCCGGAGATTTCGTTCTGGAGGCAGACTTCTGCGCCGGGAGCCGGCTTCAGCCCTTCCACGGCCGAAGCCAGTGCCGAAACCAGCTTGCCCGCAGACAGTTCCTCGGCCAGCCGGGTTTCCCCCCGGGCGAAGATCAGCATATCCCGCACCTGCTGTTCCAGGTGGGTCAGGCGAGACATCAAACGCGAAGCACAGCGTTGACGCATTTCTTCGTCGAGGTCTTCCTGGCCAAGGTGACCGCCATAAAGGATAGCGGCAGACAGCGGGGTGCGAATCTGGTGAGCAAGGGATGCGACCATCTTACCCATGGCAGACAGACGCTGGGCGTGGGCCAGCTGCGCCTGCAGATGCCGGGTTTCAGTGAGGTCGGTCAGCAGAATCAACTGGCCGGGCTGGTTTTCCATGGTCCGGATCTCAATGCTGACCCTGCGACCATCTTTCAGAGACACTTCGTGGCCATCGTCCCGCCGGGGCGCGAAACAGCGATGGATGACATCCACCCATCGGGCACCATCCAGGGGTTCTCCCAGAAGCGCAATGGCCGCGGGATTGGTCTGCGTCACCACGCCCTGGCTATCCAGAACCACAACGCCGGCAGGCAGTGCGTTCAGCAAAGTAGACAGGCGGTCCGCCAACTGCTCTTTCTCTTCAAGCTCCTGCTGACGCTGAAGCGATTCCTGGTTCAGTTCGCCAGAGAGCTGGTTAACCCGCGATTCAAGGGTTCGATACGAGTCGGTAATCTGTCGGGACATCCGGTTGAACAGTTCCAGGGCAGAATCCACCGCCGCGTCGTCCTGTTCCGGAAACAGGGCCGTAACCTTGTCGTTTACATCCGCCGCAGCGTTGGCTTTCGCACCGCCCGCGCCGGACTGAAGAACAAACTGTGCCTGACTCATAACCTGACTCCCCGATCGGCCCTTGGGTTCGGACCCAATAGTTCGGATACTTCGTTTGCAGGTTGTTAAGCCAGCACCGTGCCAACTTCATTTTTTCTATATATTTCAGCAGGAAAGAGAATCCGGAAAGAGAGGGATGACAATTTTACGTCGGTCGGAAATGGAAACGGCGCCTCAGGTTACGAACCTTTGACGCCGTTTAACGAGCTTCAAAATCCGGACGATCCAGCTCAGGATTCCTCAGATTCCTCTTCCCGTAGCCCGTACTTGCGAACTTTCTCCACCAGAGTGGTGCGACGGATCCGCAGCTTCTCGGCGGCTCTCGCCACTACACCGCCGGCTTCGTCGAGTGCCTGCTGGATCAGCTGCTTTTCAAGGTTGGAGAGGTAATCCTTGAGGTCGATACCGTTCACCGGCAGCAACGCCGGGGCATCCAGACCCACCAGACCGGGAATACCGGAAGGCATCCCGGTGTCCTCTACCGGACGGTTTTCATCGTAGTCGTCAATATAGCGGAACTTCTTGGGTAACTCCTGAACGCCGATTACGCCGTAGGGGTGCATGATCGACAGGCGTTCAACCAGATTGGCCAGTTCACGTACGTTACCGGGCCAGTCATGGCGACAAAGGCTCAAGATCGCCGCCGAATTCATCCGCAGCGAGCCCCGCTTCTCCTTCTCCATCCGGGAAATGAGTTCGTTGATCAGCAGCGGAATATCTTCCACCCGATCGCGAAGGGCCGGCATCTCGATGGGAAATACATTCAGGCGGTAATAAAGATCTTCCCGGAAATCCCCGGACTCGATCATGTCCTCCAGATGCTTATGAGTGGCGGCGATGACCCGGACATCCGCCGACTGGGTGCGATTGCTACCCACCCGCTCAAAGGTACGCTCCTGCAAAACCCTGAGGATCTTCACCTGCATGTTGAGCGGCATGTCGCCGATCTCATCCAGAAACAGGGTGCCGCCCTCCGCCATCTCGAAGCGCCCTACCCGGGCTGTAATGGCACCGGTAAAGGCGCCTTTTTCATGGCCGAAAAGTTCGCTTTCCAGAAGTTCAGCCGGGATGGCGCCACAGTTCACCGGCACAAACGGCTTGTCCCGTCTGGAAGAATGATAGTGCAGGTTGCGGGCAACCACTTCCTTGCCGGTGCCGGATTCACCGGTAATCAGTACGCTAACATCCTTATCGGCCACCTGTTCCATCAACTGGCGTACCTGCTGGACCTTGCGGCTGGTTCCCACAAGGCTGCGAAACAGCTGTAGTCCCCGCTGCTGGCCCCGCTCCCGGGAACGGCTGAACTGGTCCCGGTAGATCTGGGCCCGGTAGAGGGAATCAACAAACTTGGTGTAATTCAGCGGCCATTCCATGCGGGCAATAATACGGGCGCTGGCATCATCGGACAGGCCCTTGAGTTCAGGATGTCCAACAACCAGCAACGGGACTCCCTGAACGGCATTGCTCACAACCGCAATGGCCTCGGTGGCGCCAGCATCCTCTCCGTTCACCACCGCGACCGCGACATCTGAAAGCCTGTCCTCGTCGCCGCTGTTCAAAAGTGCCCTGGCTTCATCGCCGGCAAGGACCTGCTCCTCGCCGATGAACTCAAGAATGGTGACCATGTCCCGCAATCTTGAATCATCCTCGCTCAGCACCAGCACCTTGTTATTTTTAGACATTCAACCGAATCTCTTGAGGGATTTGTGCGGTATTTAAGACTGTAAGGGCGGCAGAGTCAATTTTATGACGCTATTTTGGTCGATTCGAAGAGACGTTCTGATAGGCCTTTGCCGCGCTCCGATTCCGGTTGACCCCCTTGAGGCCATCTTCCGCTTCCTTGCGGGCGATGCGCGCGGATTCATCCGCGGCGTCAATAAACTGCTGCAGCTCCTGCAAGCGGAGCCTCACCGGCTCCGCCTCAACCTCTCCCGCTTCCAGGGCAGCCATCAGGGGCTCGACTGCCGGCTTCACCTTCTCATTAAGACTGGTCATCGCTTCCCAGTCCTTGTCTGCGAGCGCGCGACCGAGATCGGCCATCAGCTGGTCGAGATGATCAAGGTGAACTTGCGGGTCTGCCATATCGGTCTCCTTGGAAATCAGCGGCGAGCGGCCCGACGGGCGGCTGATGCGGTGAATTCACCGCCGCGGAACCCGGGACTGAAATCATACGCCGGGAAACCATCATCCAACCCATCAATGTAGTAACGCTCCGCCTTCAGGTCGTAAGTCATTTCCATGGTAGTCCAGAACACCGGCTCACTGTAATAGCTGATGTTGTGGGCCTCAGACACACGCCACAGGTTTCCGTCCGCATCGTATTCCTCCGAGGCCAGAATCTGCCAGCTGTCTTCATCCACATAGAACACGCGACGATCGTAGATGTGGCTGATTCCGGTCCGACGTTTCGCTTCCACTACCCACACCCGATGAAGCTCATACCGGGTCAGTTCCTGATTGATGTGGCCCGGACGAATCACGTCATCGGCTTCCACCTCCGGACCGTGAAGCTTGTAGGCATTGTAGGGCACGAACAGCTCTCGCTTGCCTTTCAGCTCCCAGTCGTACTGGTTAGGCGCACCGTTATACATATCTTTCTGGTCTACCGAACGCAGGGACGATGAATTCGGCAGATCAGTCTCATAGGCGAGGTTGGGCGACCGGCGGAGCCGCCGGGAACCGGAATCATACCGCCAGGCCAGGCGCGGCGACCGCACCTGATCAAGGGTCTCGTGGACCAGCGTAATGGTGCCAGCCAAGGACGACGGTGCGATGGTGTCTGTCTTCAGGTAAAAAATCTTGTTATCGATTTCCGCCAGCTCCGCTCCTTTCTGGCTGTAAGCAAAAAAGTAGTCGTAGTCGTTGACCACCGGGTTGTAGGAGCCATCCTTCTGAGGTGTCGCGGATGCGCTGCGCAGGGAGATCTCTTCGCCCCGGTAACGCAGGATGTGGTTCCAGATGACTTCCAGGCCGTCTTTGGGAATCGGGAACGGACTGGTCATTATGGTGTCTCGCACACCATTGCCATTGTCCAGCAGCTCCGCTGTGAGGGCATTCTCACGAAACTTGTCGTAGACATGCTCCGGGAACGCCGCCGTGCGGCGAGTCTGGTAGACAGGCATGAAAAAGTCAGGCCCATACTTTTCCAGCATCGCAATATGGCCATCTGAGAGCTTGTCCCGATACAGGTCAAGATTGTCGGAGGTTATGACGAAGAGGGCCTGGTCCTCCGGAAACGGATCGATTTCAACCTGGCCCTTGCGCCAGCCCTCCGGAGGTGTGGTAAGACCTCCGGTCCACGCTGGAATGCTGCCTGAACGATTACCCGCCCTCTCGGCTCCAACCGGGGTGAGGTCCTCATCCAGCCGCTCGGCTTCGGCGGTCGTGACTTTGGACAGAGCCTGTCCGGAAAAACCGAAAAAAACCAGGGCGACACCTGCAACGATGTGGCTTCGCATCCCTTACACCTCCAGAAGTTCATGCAGTTGGGCAGCCGCAACGATCAGAACTCGCACAGCCGGGCGCCTTTTTGCCAAATTCAAACGGTCGTTTCAAGTGATTGTTTGTATTTTATTGTGAATCCTGCCTGCACAGACAATTGAAGAAATTTGTCACCGAAAATGGTATAGTGATGAATTAATTTTCCGGGGTTACACCCGCGCTGGGGGTTAAAAGTATTCCATGGCCTCGCAATGGCACTCGCTGGTTTCGCAAAAACTCTTTCTCGCCCGCACTCTGCTGGGGCAACTGGATCGGCCAACGGTCGAGGCTGAAGGGCAATCTCCTAACGAAGCGGAACAGGCCTTGCGCCGGGAGGCAGCGATTCAGGGGGCGATTGAACTCCTCCTCAGGTCCCGGAAACTATTGCTGGTAATGATTGCCAGGCTGTACCAGAGAAAATCAGAAGAACCTGCAACTCTGGATGAACTGGCCTTTCTGATCGGAACGGAACCGAATGAAATAGGTCGGCTAAGAGAGCTGGAACAGCGCTCCGGAAGTTGGTGGAACCACATGGAACAATTGGAACGCTCGCAGAGCCAACCACCGGCGACCAAAAAAACCGTCAGCGCGGAAAACATCATTGCGGTGTCCGCCGATTCCGGCCCGGATCGATCCGCGACGGCGTTGCTGAAAACACTGAATGCCGCCAAACATTTTGCTGACGATCTGGAAGACCAGCACAGCGAGTGGTAAGCCACTCCAACCGCCTGCGCTCCAGATCGAATTAACTTGAAGGTTTACTGAATGTCACCATCGTTTTTTGAAATCGTGCAACTGACCAACGGCGATTACGCCCTGCGCCGCATTGATGATGACAGTGCGCCGCTGGTAAAAATCTCTTTCTCGGCTGAAGCCCGGGAAATGATGGAAGACCGTGATATGTCCGTCGCCAAAGCAATGATCGCCGCAGGCATTGAGGCTGTCGGCAATGTTGCCCATGATATCGACTGGGAAGATGACGAACTGGACGCTTCAGACGCCCAGCCCTCCTACACTCTCCACTGAGTGACCTAACGCTGCCGGAGAACAACCCCGTGGCTGCGGCCTTCGGCAGACGCTTTTTGCAGGGATTCCAGGGCAGCACGGCCCAGTTTACGGGTCCACATGACCACCGCATGACACGTACCCGCACTGAGGGCTCGCTCGGCAAGCTCCTGCGCGGGATGGTCCGGTGTTGAACGAAGCACCAGCAACTCACCAGCCACGATCCCGTGCATTTTTTGCCACTTGCTGACCAATGCCTGAGGCGGGTCGATCCAGGCCAGCCAACGCTTTTCCTGGTTCAGTTGGGTCAGCATGGGCAACAGCAGCTGGAAGTTTTCCACCTGACCTTCGGGCAGGATAATTTCCGTGACGTTACCGGTAACCTTGGCTTCGGTGGGTTCCTGAGAGCGTCGGGCGCGAATGACAGAGCGTCGCTCGCGGGCGGCGGTTGCCGGCACTGAACAGGACAGAGCATTGGGATTGTAGGCCAGATTCTGATTAAAGCTCATTTGTTCCATAATTCACCCGTTTTCAATCTATCTGAGGCTATCCGGACTGATCAGTGCAGATCAGAGCGGCGGATAACACCGACACCCAGACCTTCGATGAACAATTCCTGCTCTGTCAGGTCCACTTCAATGGGTTCGAATTCTTCGTTCTCGGCAATCAGGTAGACTTTCGAGCCTTCCTTACGGAAACGTTTTACCGTGACTTCATCGCCAACCCGGGCAACAACCACCTGGCCATTGTGAACATCCTGAGTGCTGTGCACTGCCAGCAAATCGCCGTCAAGAATGCCGATATCCTTCATGCTCATGCCCCGAACCCGCAGCAGGTAGTCAGCCGAGGGCGAGAAGAACTCAGGCCGGAGAGTGCAGTGATCCTCAATATGTTCCTGGGCGAGGATCGGACTACCAGCCGCAACCTGCCCGATAACCGGCAAACCCAGATCTTCTTCAGCCTCAGGAAGACGGATACCGCGGCTGGCCCCGGGCACCATCTCGATGGCCCCTTTCCGTGCCAGCGCGCGAAGATGCTCCTCTGCTGCATTGGCCGAGCGAAAACCCAGTTCCGCCGCAATTTCGGCGCGGGTTGGCGGATAGCCGGTCTCATCGACGTATCGGCGTATGATGTCCAGTACCTGTGACTGCCTTGCTGTCAGCTTCATCAAGCTACTCCGCTTAATCGGGGCCCGGGCCCGAACTTTCTGCTGGAAAGGCCGTTCCGGGTGCCCTGTTTTTATATACAGTAAACTGACTATATACAGTGTTTTATCCAGTGTAAAGTCAGGCCCATGATTTTCTTGCATTCGCTTAACAATGAGGATTAACGGCGGTGTGATATGGTGAGCGCACGAGTCCTTATGAACCAGGGAGAAGCATGACCCAAGCCAGTGCCTGCAGGATGCCTGACATTCTGAAGACAAACGAAGGGAAGGAGCGCCGTGTTGGCGTCGAGATCGAGCTGTCCGGCCTGGGCTACGATGAGCTGGTTACCTTGGCCGCCAGACTGCTGAAAGGCACCCCTGTACTCCAGTCACGGTACGTGACAGCACTGCAGACAGAACTCGGCGAATTTACGGTGGAACTGGATTCCGACCCTATCAAGGATCTCGATCTGACCGATGGGCGGCTTCCGGAATCAATCCGGGAACTGGGTGGCCAGGCGATGGATGTGATCGATGCAGCGGCCGAGCGTGTTGTGCCTCTCGAAATAATCAGCCCACCCCTGCCATTTTCCAGCCTGGCTGCCATCGAATTGCTCGTTGATGACCTCAGGAAGGCCGGTGCGCTGGGCAGCCGGGATGCCATCTATTTTGCCTTCGGCCTGCAACTGAACCCGGAACTGCCCGATCTCAACCCAGAGACACTGGTCCGCTACTTCCAGGCGTTTGCGGCGTTATACGACTGGCTCAAACACCGGCACCAACTGGATGTCAGCCGTAAATTCACCACCTATATCGAACCCTGGCACGGCCGCTACACAGAGCTGCTGATGGAAGATAACTACCAGCCAAACCTCGGCGAGCTGATGGAGGACTACCTGGAATTCAATCCGACCCGCAACCGTGCCCTTGATCTGCTCCCGCTCTTTGCCCATCTGGACAGGGAGCGTCTTGAACGCCATGTTCAGGATCCGAGGATCAAAAGCCGGCCAACCCTGCACTACCGCTTGCCGGATTGCGATATCGACAATCCCGGCTGGCATTTCTCAACCGTGTGGAACGACTGGGTTGTCCTGGAGCAGCTGGCCAACAATCCGGACGACCTGGCCGACATGCGGCGGCTTTTCCGGGAGCGGCGGAAACTCAACCTGCATAACCTGACCCACAGCTGGCAGGAAACCACCGACGACTGGTTGGCCAAGAGCGGGTATGTCTGAACAGCATCCCGAACAGGAGCTTGAGGTTCCCGGACTGACCATCGGCATCAGCGGCCCCGCCAGGAAAAGCCTGGCCCATCGTCTGATCAGCCTCGGACTGCGTCTCCACGGCGCCCGTACCCACTACATTCGTCCCGGGTCACGGGTAGCCGTAGCCATGCTGGACGGCCTGGTGCTCTCCGGCGGCACCCATGTCCATCCAGAGCGATACGGCCAGGAACCCCAGGTTACCGCCAACTATGATCGCAAACGGGATGCTACCGATCAGTCGCTGCTCGAGCAGGCTGAGGCCATAGGTATTCCCGTGCTCGGGATTTGCCGAGGTGCACAGTTAATCAATGTTTTTCATGGTGGCTCCCTGTGCCAGAACGTGACTCCGCTGAGGGTAAACACCCGGCACCGCCCCCTGTTACTCCCTCTGCAAACCGTCCGCCTGGTCACGCACAGCCGGCTTGAACAAGCCATGCGCTCGCCGGTAATCGGCGCCAACCGGATTCACAGTCAGGCGATCAAGCGCCTGGGCCGCAATCTGCGGGTGACGGCCGTGGACAATGATCTTTTTGTACAGGCTATTGAAAGCACCGGGCGCCAATGGCTGACAGGCATCCAGTGGCATCCGGAATACCTGCTCTACCACGGCGGGCACCGGCGCATCTTTGGCCAGTTCGTGGATGCCGCCCGCCGATACAAGCTGGCCCGCCTGGAACCGGACGCCGACAATGCCTGATAATCTCACTGTTTCCAAAGGAGGAAATACCATGAACGGACGGAACCTCAAGCCACGTTCACATCTGAAATCCCGTTTTATTCTTTCCCTGGCGCTCATCCTGCCGACAGTTGCCATGGCGGGCGAAGTGACGCTCACCGGCGAAGGCAGCGTTCGTTATGAGCCGGACAGCGCCCGGCTGCAGTTTACTGCCAGTGCCGAGCATGCCCTTCCCCAGAAGGCTACCGAGCGGGTGGCTGCACTGATGGCACAGTGGCGTGAGAGCATTTCCGACTACCGGGATCGGCTCAACGACTATTCCGACGCAACGGTGAACCTGTACACCCGCACGCTGCCTGCGCCTGAGCGCGGCAAGGAACCGGAAAAGCAGGCTGTAGCCTCACAGACCATAAGCTTCAGCATCAATGATCTGAGCCTGCTGAATCCGCTGATCCGGGAGGCCCAGGCCGTGGGTCTGGATTACCAGCTTGGGCCCCATCAGTTCTTCCACTCAGATGAAGCCGGCATGGAACAGGAAGCACTGGCCAGAGCCATTGCCGACGCCCAGGCCAGGTGCCGATTTGTGGCGAGCCGGCTCGACCAGACCTGCGGCGATGTAGTCACCATCAATATTAATGGCGGGCATCGACCGGTGCCGATGATGATGTCGGAAGCCAAATCAATGTCAGATGCCGTTTCCAGCGTGGGCGAGCGCGAGATCCGCGCCTCGGTGACCGCAACCTTTGAACTTGATTGAGTTCAGAAATCCCGGGTGTAGAAAATATCCAGGGAGGCCGCCAGCCCGCTGGCAGCCTCCAGGTAAAAGTAGCGGCCCAGATCGTAGCGCAAGGCAACGGTCGTGATCGGCTCGAAGATGCCGACACCATAGCGCACGCTCAACTCGTCCGTCAGGTAGCCGCTGGCTACCACCGAAGTCTGGTCGCCGGAACCTTCTGCCTCAAGTGTCAGCTGGCGAATCCCGAACTCCTCACCAATCTGCCCGGTCACCTTGCTGGCCTGGGTCAGCCCGAGTGACAGTGCCGCCCGGCTCATCTGCCCCTCATCACCCCGGCTCTGGGGCGCCCTGCCCAGAATCACGTAGGAGAGTGCGTCCGTCTGCGGCATGTCGGGGTTCGAGAACACCTCCGTCTGGGGCGATTGAACAGGTCCTGTCAGGCGAATACCGGCAACCACGGTACCCACTGTTCGAACTGCTTCGATATCCAGATAAGGCTGGGTCAGGTTTCCGACAAACAGCAGTCTCGCACGTCTGAGTTCAAGCTCCTGGCCATAGGCTTCGTATTGGCCATTGACCAACTGAAGCGTGCCCCGGGTATCCATGTCGTTTCCGATCCTGAGAGAGCCTTTGAGATCGCCGGTAACACCGAACGCGGCAAAGGTTACCTGGTCTTCCCCCACCAATACGGTCACATCCATGTTCAATGAACGGACAACCGGCTCTTCCCGCTCAACGCCAACAATAACCTCATCTTCCGACACCGACACCGCTTGCTCGGGTAGTCCCTTGATCTCGATGTCGCCCCTGGGTACGCCGACTTGCCCGGTTACCTCAAGTGTCCCCTCCCGGAAGACAATGTTCAGATCCGGTTCAACCTCAAGCTGCGCATAAGGCTCCAAGTTAAAAGGAACACGACTTCCGGAAATGGTAATTTTTCCCCGGGGAGCCTGTTGCCAGTCGATTTCGCCATCCACAATGGTCTGGCTGCGGGCATTGCTCTGGATTCTGCCACTGATCCGCGCCGAATAGCCGGAGAACTGCAGGCTGGCAATCATCTCCTCAATCGGCACCGGCAACCGGGGATCTGAAACCCGGCCATCCACCAGGTTCAATTCTCCGGTCACGGCCGGCTTCATCAACGGGCCGGAGAGCTGGCCCTGGCCGTTTACCCGACCGGCGACCTCATCAAGCCCTGAAAGCAGCCCTGCAAGAGCAATATCCAGCCCTTCCAGACTGAACGACCCCTCTACGTTACGGTTCTCCGAATTCGGGTCCAGTCCCATATTCAGGACAAACTCGCCGAGTTCCGGGCCGGAAAGCCGGAACGCAAGGTCTGCTTGCTGAGGTTTTAGACTGACTTCGGTAGTCAGAGCGTTATAGGTGAGAGCTTCCCATTCTCCGTCCACCAGCAGTTCGAATTCACCATCACCGGCGTCCAGGAAAATTCTTCCATCCGGCCCGTCCGCCACGGTGGTAAAGTCGACCTCTCCGTTTATTCGACCATTCCAGCGAACAGTCTCCGGTAGCAACGGGGCCAGGGCCACCGTCGGGAAGCGGTCAATCCGATAGGCAATGCGGGGGACCGGGAGCAGTGTCTGGTCATCGGCACAGACAGTGCTCTGTTGCCAGCGCCAGCAGTGAGTGCCAAAGGTCAATTCACCATTGTCGCTGTATGCGAGCGCTGCAGGCGACTCAAGGTTCCATCGCTGGGATTGCTCCGGGAGATTGATCAGCCCCTGCGAAAGCTCCCCCTGCCAGGTTTTCCACTCAGAGCCAGCCCCACCCGCAAAAGCCAGCTCCAGAGCCGCTTCGGAATGGTTGGCCTGAACAGTCAGCGTGTGCTGCCCCTGGGTACCGCTGGCTCCGAGAGTAAGCGTTTCGAGCTCTTGCCCGAAGCCCCGGAGGTTTTCCGCCTGCAAGCGACTGACAAGGCGTAGCCCTTCTTCCAGATTGGCCTCCAGACTCAGTGTTTCAATACTCAGCTGATCCTGCCAGACGAAGTTCTGAGCACTCGCTTTCAGTTCTCCCTCAGGTCGCTCCGGCGTTCCCTCTGCCGCCAGAGTCGCTTGCAGGTTGCCACTCAGACCGGGCAGGACAATCTCCGGTTCGGGCAGATTCAGAACCAGATCCCCCTGCAACAGATTGCCCCAGGTGCCACGTCCCTCTACCCGGTTGTCGCCAATCGCCAGACTCAGCCCGGACAACTCCCAGCTACCGGATGACGTATCAAGGCGCCCTGTGAGCGACGCAGGATTGGAACGCCATTCGCCCTCCAGGTTCCAGTTGGCATTCATGGCGGGTATGGGGCCGTCCCCAAGCTGGCCTTCAGTAGTGACATCACCACTCAGGCTGGCTTCAAGAACTGGCACCCAGTAACCGGGATTGAAATCCTGAAGAGTCAGTGCCGCCTGCCAGGAAAGCGGCCCGGAAAAGTTCACCGATCCCTTCCCGGCAAGCGAGCCGGCGCCGGTGCTGACGGTCAGATCGGTCAGCGTGGTTTGCTCGGTGTCACCATCGACAGTGGTCGACAGCTCGGCTCGGCCCTGAGGACCATCAACGCCGGCTTCGAGCTCCGCGTGGTAGCTTCCCTCCCGCCAGGAAACGCTGCCATCCAGCGACCGAAGCGCGACTATCGGCGGCTCAAGGCCCGGGACCAGGGTATACCAGGGAAACCCACGCAAGCGGACATCCGCGCTGGCATCCAGGCCCTGGCTCCATGCCACACGCCCGTTAGCCACCACCGTACTCCGTTCGCTGCCATTGCTCCCATCAGTGGCCAGTTCAATACGGATGTTCTCAGCCGCCTGCGTGGTCACGAGGCCCTCCAGCGCCAGGCTCACCGGCCCCGTTGTGCCGGGCAACCTCGCCTGGGCCTGGGTGCGAAAACCTTTCTGCAAGCTGCCACGGGCTTCCACAGACCAGTCGTTGAGCACCAGGGTCTCCGGCAGTGCCTCAACTGCCCGGAACTGTCCCGAGGTTATCCGGAGTCTGGCCGGCAAGGTTGGATCCAGCGGCTCGACTTCCCCCGAGAGTTCAGCATTCAGGTAGCCGCGGCTGGTGACGTCTACCATCAGGTCCCGAACGCTGCCGGAGAGCGTGGCGTCGAGAACCCACTTGTCACCATACGGCGGCGGGATATCTGCCCTGACTTCCAGATTGATGGGCCAGTCTCGGCGGGTTTCGATCCGGCCGTTGGCAGAGACCGTGTAATCGCCCAACTGATACCAGGCGCGGTCAATGGTCCAGTCAGCGCCCGACCCGCCGGCATCCAGCTCAAGCCGGTCCCAGATCCTGTTGCCATTGAAAGTGAAAGGCCCCATCCGGACGCCGCTGATATTCAGCCCCAGAGGCAGATCCACGCCCGGCAGTGTGATTGCTCCTCCATCCCCGGATTTGTCTGCCGGCGGCAACTGGGTGACCCCGAGTGTTTCCGCCTTCAGGCTCTCAACACAAAGCTGTTTTCTGAACAGGCAGGAAGGCGACCAGTCCACGAGTGGCGATTCAACGATTACTTCAACCCCGTAGCCACGCCATTGCAGGCGGTCAGCCTGCCACTGGCCAAACAGCGAGCCGCGATCATTCTCCGCCTGCAGTCCCGGCACCTGGTCAATAACCCAGGCGGTCCCGGTCTCGGAACGCAGGGCCAGCAGAGCTGCCGCCAGCAATACCAGGGGAACGAGGATCAACACACCCAGAGATACCATCAACCAGAAGCGAAACCGACGCGGTCTGGTCCGTGGCTCCTGGTGGTTGTCTTCCGATCTCTCTGGTGTCTGCGTCAAAGCTCGGGCCCCATGGAAAAGTGAATCCGCCAGTCCCCGCCAAATTCCCTATCCAGACCTTTGGCAATGTCCAGGCGCAACGGACCGACCGGGCTGATCCAGCGAATGCCGATCCCGGCGCCAGTTGCCAGGGGGTCGTTCAGGTCATTGATGGCATTGCCATGATCCACAAACACCGCGGCACGCCATTTATCCGCAAACTGGTACTGATATTCGCCACTGCCAACCATCAGGAAGCGCCCACCTACAGGCACTCCGTTGTCGTTCTCTGGCGAAAGGGTTTCATAGCCATAGCCTCTCACACTCTGGTCGCCGCCTGCGAAAAAACGCAGGGAAGGCGGCACGTCAGCAAACCGGTTGGTCGCCACCGCGCCTGCCTGGACGCGTCCGAGGAAACGGTGCCGATCCGCAAACGTGAATAACCCTTTTACCAGAGCGTTAACGTGCAGGATATCCACATCGGACAGGGCCGCCCGGTGCGAACCGGTGACATCGAACTGCACGCGATAGCCACGGGAGGGGTCCAGCGGGGAGTCTGCGTGAATCTTCGAGTAGCCAGCGCCCGGCAGCAGAAGTTTGCTTGTGCCTTTCTCGTCGTTGCCGATGTTGAAACGCTCACCTTCCCATCGTAGTGAAAGAACCTGAAGCCAGCCGTTATCGAGCTGATGCTGCCATTGCTGGCCAAAGGTCAGCAGCTCTGATTCGACATTCTCGATGTCCTCCCGCTGATATCCGGCGGTGAGCCGGATCAGATCAGTCATGGGTGGATCCAGAGGCAACTCGTACCAGGTACTCAGATTTTGCCTTGGCACCGAAAGCTCCGTTTCCGCACCACGCTTGTGGCCCATGGGATTGATCCAGTGTTCCCGCCAGTTACCCCGGAACCGTGGCCCGACATCGGTCGAGAAACCCACGCCTGCAGACACTGAGCGGGCCTCTCGCCGAGTCAGCTCCACGCGCACAGGAATAACACCCTCTTCGGCACTGCTCGGCGATGCGTCAATATCCACCCCACTGAAGTAGCCGCTGTTCTGAAGATCCCGATTCAGCCTGGCTACCTCATCCGCATGATAGGGAATGCCGGGTTCGAAGGTGACGAACTGCTCCAGCAGTCCAAGCTCGAACCAGTGGCCGTCTTCAAAGGTAACCTCTCCAAGACGATACCGCTCGCCACTTTCATAGATCAGAGTAATAGTGGCACTACGGGTCGCGGGATCCACTTCCAGGGTTCTGGTGACAAAGGTTCCGTCAAAATATCCACGCCGGCGGGCACGGGTCTGAATGGTGTCCCGGAGATTGGCATACTGGCCATGATTGAGGATATCCCCTTCGGCAGGCTGCGCGGGAAGATTTGACGTAAACCGGTCATCAGAGGCTGCCGCGCCCCTGATCTCAACGACACGGGACTTAACCAGCACCGGCTCACCGGGCGTAATCGACAGTATCAGCCTGGCGGTAGAGTCCGAATCGCCCTGCTCGATCCGCCAGTCAATCAAGGGACTGTAATAGCCGAGAGCGCGTAAGGCCTCTCGGGCCTGTCCCAAAGCAGTGGAGGCGTAACGCCTCAGGTTTCCCGCACTCCGGCCCTCAACGTCACCTATAAAGGCTTCGGCATTTGATTTCAGCGCCGGATAGTCTCCTTCCATGTTCACAACCACCTGTTGCGCGCAAACCCACGCAGGCAGACAGCACAGCAAAGCGATGAAAAGCCGGACTCGGCCCGAATTCACGACTTGGTAGATTGATAGCATCCGGCTATTTCAGTGTTGGTGGTAACAAGAAGGATTTCCGTTCAAGCGTGGGAGTTTAATGGCAGACGGTCAAGTTAATCCATGGTTGGCCTTCCGGCATGCTTTGGGCGGCGGCAGGGCGAGTCGTTTGTGGCCTCGAAATACGCTAACCTGTCAGATACTTAGCAACAGACCGGACCTTGGCGAATGCTGAAGATAAATCGAGAAAACCTGAAATCCAGCCACCAGCTTGTCTGGTTCATCATTGATTTCCTGATGCTGGGGCTGCTGATCATCAACCTGGCGTTCATTATCTGGGACTCGATCTACAATTTTGTCGCCGTTCAGAATCTGCTGAAAGAACATGCCCCGGCCATCCAGTCCGCCTACCACCCCATTCACGAACGCTTCATCTTCTACGATCTGATCTTTGTCAGCATCTTCCTGACCGAGTTTTTTGTCCGCTGGGGTTACGCCATCAAGGCCAAAATCTATGACCGCTGGTACTTTTACCCGTTCATACACTGGTATGACCTGGTGGGCTGTATTCCCGTAGGAAGCCTGCGCTTCCTCCGTATACTTCGGGTGATCTCGATCATCTATCGACTGCACCAGTATAAAATCATTGATGTCACGAATAGCAAGATTTACCGCTTCGTGAATTTCTATTACGAAGCCTTTATGGAAGAGCTCTCTGATCGTATCGTGCTCAAGGTACTGAGCGGCGTGCAGCAGGAAGTCAAACGGGGCTCCCCCCTGTTCGACAAGATCCAGGAGGATATTCTCTACCCCCGGCGGGACATGCTCTCCGACTGGATCTCCAGGCGGGTTGCCGAGGCGGCCCAGGAAGGCTATGTACCCAATCGCGGAGCGCTGCGCAGCTATCTGGAGGATCGGGTTGATAACGCTCTCAAGCAGAATCTGGAACTGTCGCGGCTGAAGTATCTGCCGGTGGTGGGTCCCACCATTCAGGAAACCCTGGAAGAGGCCGTTGGAGACATCGTAGCCCATGTTATACACCAGATTCTCGAAGATCTGGCCTCGGCCTCCAACCACGCCTTCATTGAAGACATCGTGAACGTATTCCTGCCGACACCCGGTGAAGTGAAAACCGATGAGGCCCAGAACGAGGCGCTGATCCATCTGATTATCGAAATCATCGACGCGATCAAGGGGCAGGTAAAGGTAAAACACTGGCGATCCGAGTTGCCCTGACAAACTGGCGAGATTTCCAGAAACCCAACAATAAAGAGACCATCCATGGATGCATCGCAATTGCCACTGCATTACCAATCCGCCCATGACCTTTTGGCACAACTTGAGGCCGGCACCCTGACCAGCGAGGCTCTGACCACTGCCCTGCTGAACCGGATCCGCGAACACAATCCGGCCATCAATGCCGTTGTCGCCCTGGATGAGGAGCGGGCACTCGCCAGTGCCCGTCAGGCCGATGAACAACGTGCAGCCAACACAGTAAAAGGGCCGCTGCACGGATTGCCCCTCACCCTGAAAGACACCTGGGAATTGGCGGGCCTGACCTGTACCGCGGGTGCGCCGGCCCTCAGAAACCATACTCCCGAAAGCCACGCTGATGTTGTGCAGAGGCTGGAAGACGCCGGCGCCATTATCCTGGGCAAAACCAATGTGCCCATCTATGCCACCGACCTGCAGAGTTATAACAAGCTGTTCGGGGTAACCAACAACCCCCACAACCCGGCGCACACCCCCGGGGGCTCCTCGGGCGGCGCGGCGGCTGCCTTGGCCGCCGGCATGACGCCCCTGGAAGTGGGCAGCGACCTGGCAGGCTCCATACGCACACCGGCCCATTTTTGTGGCGTTTTCGGCCACAAGCCCACCCGCTCCCTGGTCTCGTTTCGCGGTCACATTCCCGGACCGCCCGGCACCCAATCCCGACCGGACCTGGTCGAGGGCGGACCGATGGCGCGCAATGCCAAGGATCTGGCGCTTCTGCTGAACGTCATTGCCGGCCCCCGGCCAGCCGACGAGCGCAGTTGGGCGCTGCAAATGGCACCATCAGAACTTAAAAGCCTCGACCAGGCCCGGGTCGGCTTATGGCTGGAAGACCCCCTGTGCCCGGTAGAGCAGGAGCTGACCGAGGGCTATCAGGCCCTGGGCAAGTCACTGTCTGAACGGGGCGCTATGGTTACCGAGGCCAGCCATCCTTTACTGAGCCTTGAGCACATCCTGCCCGCTTACTTCAACCTGCTCGGCGCTCTACTGAGCACCTCCCTGAAACCCGCCCAGCGCAGGCAGATGAAATGGATCGCCCGACTGGAACACTGGCTCAAATTCCTGGGTCCTATGACGCCGTTTATCGGTGAATACGGACGAGGCGTAAATCAGCCGGTCTACCAGTGGATGGCCTGGAGCGAAATGCGCGAGAAAATGCGGGCTGAAATTGAGTCATTATTTCAGGAAGTGGATGTCCTGCTTACCCCGGTAACGCCAACCACCGCCATCCGGCATGACCACACCCACCCGGTCTTCAAACGCCGAATCACCGTTGCCGGCCAGCCACGGGCTTACATGGACCAGTTCTGCTGGATCGCCTTCGCCACCCTGCTGGGTCTGCCCGCGACTTCTGTGCCCCTTGGACGGACGAAAGAGGGCCTGCCCTTCAATGTTCAGGTTATTGGTGCACCGGGGATGGATCTGACTACGATCGGGTTTGCCGGATTGCTGGAAGAGGCCGGGCTGGCTGGGTTTTTGAGGCCCGAGGGCTTCTAGATGATCTCTAGAGTAAAAACCAGAAAAGCCCGCAAAAGCGGGCTTGACTTCAATAATGGTAGCGGGGGCTGGATTCGAACCAACGACCTCCGGGTTATGAGCCCGACGAGCTACCAGACTGCTCTACCCCGCATCAAACTTTTCATCAATTCTTTCTAATGAGTCCGCCTCTTGGTCGGGCTCATAAGCCGAAGGTCGATGACTCCCTCCGGCTTTCTCGGGATTGGGAGCCCGACAAGCTGCCAGACTGCTCTACCCCGCATCAAACTGGTTGTTTCTCAGGGAACCCCTGATCAACGTGGCGCGCATGATAAGGGGTGAGACCGACACTGTCAAAGGAAAGTTCCAGTTTTCCGCAAACTTACCTTTCCAGAATCGCAGTAACCCCCTGTCCACCGGCCGCGCAGATGGAAATGAGGCCTCGACCGCTGCCCTTCTCCTCCAGCAACTTGGCCAGCGTCGCAACGATGCGGGCACCGGTGGCCGCGAAGGGGTGGCCGGTGGCCAGACTGCTGCCTTTGACGTTGAGTTTGTCGCGGTCAATGCTGCCCAGCGGCTTGTCCAGACCCAGACGCTCCTTGCAGAAGGCCGGATCCTCCCAGGCCTTCAGGGTACAGAGTACCTGAGCGGCGAAGGCTTCATGAATTTCATAGAAATCGAAATCCTGGAGAGTCAGCCCCGCTTTCTCCAGCATCCGGGGCACCGCATAGGCGGGCGCCATCAGCAGACCTTCCTTCTTGTCCACGAAGTCTACGGCAGCTACTTCGGAGAACGTCAGCCAGGCCTTGACCTCGTAATTATTAGCCTTCGCCCATTCCTCACTGGCCAGCAACACGCATGAGGCGCCATCCGTCAACGCCGTGCTGTTGGCCGCCGTCATGGTGCCGTTTTCCCGGTCAAAAACCGGCTTGAGCGTGGCCAGTTTCTCCAATGTGGTGTCCGGCCGCAGAATGTTGTCTTTCTCAAGCCCCGCCATTGGCGTCAGCAAATCGTTGAAGAAACCCTCCTCATAGGCCTTTGCCAGCTTCTGGTGGCTATCAAAGGCCAGCTTATCCTGATCCTCACGGGCAATATCCCACTCCTTTGCCGTCACCTGGGCATGCTCGCCCATCGACATACCGGTGCGGGGCTCGCCATTTTCCGGAACCTCAGGCTTGAGATGGCCCGGCCGGAACCGCCCCAGAATCTTAAGCCGTTCGCCCGCGGTCTTGGCCCGGTTCAGATCCAGCAAAATCTCCCGAAGCCCCTCACCCACGCCAATCGGCGCATCCGACGTGGTGTCGGTTCCTCCGGCAATGCCACACTCGATCTGCCCCAGGGCAATCTTGTTGGCCACCAGAATAGCCGCCTCCAGCCCCGTGCCACAGGCCTGCTGGATATCGTACGCCGGCGTCTCCGGCGCCAGCCCACAACTCATCACCGCCTCACGGGTCAGATTAAAATCCCGAGAATGCTTGATAACCGCCCCGGCAGCCACCTCACCCAGCCGCTGCCCCTCAAGACCGTACCGATCCACCAGCCCCCGTAGCGCCGACGTCAACAACTCCTGATTACTGATCTTGCTGTACGCTGTATTGGAGCGCGCGAACGGAATCCGGTTACCACCCATCACCGCCACGCGGCGAATACCTGCGGGGGCGACAGTGGTCTTTTTTGATGTAGCGGTTTTCTTACTTGGAGTTTTCGATGCTTCTGCCATGATCAATTCATCCGTTTTGAAGTAACCGTGATGTCCGGGGGAACATTGGGGGAAGGCTTCCCAGAACCGTGGAGCGCCAGGGATGGCGCGCCCGAGCCCTACATCGGTGAGGCCGAGCGCTTATGAAGCGAAGCTTCATGCGACAGCCGAACGACAGCAATCTGTGATTGCTGGCTGGACCCCGCAGGGGTATTCATGGGCGTGTTTTGGGAAGCCCAACCCCATTGCTCCCTGAACCCAACCTGAAAACAAGTGTAGCGACAACCGACAATGCCTCATTGGCACCCCTGACAACACCCTACAGGCATTGAGTCAATCCAAAAACTATCCGATTCTTTACCCTGTAGGACGATTCGCATCCAGCAACCCGAATGCAAACACAAGGAAGCCACCCATGTCTGACCTCTATCTTAGAATAGTAAACACCCCGGTAGGCAAAACCGCCGCACAATCCCTCGGCCTGCCTGCGCCAGTACCGCTGAAGCGCCTCAAGCGAACCGACCAGCCCTTTATTGAAGGTGACGTGCTCATTGGTGCGGCAGCCGGCGGCAAAGCCATCGCGACCATTGGCAGCACCCTCAGCGCCAGTGCCGCCACGCTGCACCACGCCAGCGGCAACGACCGCCTGAAAGACTCATCCAAAGCCGGGAACAAAGCCCGACCACTGGATCTGGGGTCAGAAATCGACCACAAATTCTCGGCCCTGGTGTTCGACGCCACCGGGTTGAAAGGACCGGACGACCTCCGGGCCCTTTACGATTTTTTCCACCCCACCATCAAAAAACTCGGCAGTAACGCTCGCGTTCTGGTCATTGGCCAGAACCCCGCCACCTGCAGAAAAGCGCCCCAGGCCGCTGCACAGCAGGCCCTCGAAGGATTTGTTCGCAGCGTGGGTAAGGAAATCGGCAAAAAAGGCTCCACGGCAAACCTGCTGTGGATGGCGCCGGGAGCAGAGAAGCAACTGGGCTCCAGCGTGCGATTCTTCCTCTCTGCCCGCTCTGCCTATGTATCCGGCCAGGTCGTCAAGATCGGCAAAAGCGATTCAGCGCCCACGACCAACCCCGTCGCCCCACTGACCGGAAAAGTCGCACTGGTCACGGGCGCCTCCCGTGGCATCGGGGCCGCCATTGCAGAGACCCTGGCGCGGGACGGCGCCACCGTTATTGGCCTCGACATTCCGCCAGCCATGGAAGATCTGCAAAAGGTCACCTCCGCCATCAACGGCAAGGCTCTGGCCTGTGACATTACCGACGACAAAGCACCAAAGCTCATTGCCGACTTCATCGAAGAGCATTTCAGCGGGGTTGACCTGGTTATTCACAATGCGGGCATTACCCGCGACAAAACCCTGGGCAACATGCCGGAGCACTTCTGGGACATGACGATCGCGGTCAACCTGACCGCCGAGGAGTTGATCGACGAGGAACTTGCAAAGCGCGAGCTTATGAAAGAAAACGGCCGCATTGTCTGCATTTCTTCCATCAGTGGTATTGCCGGTAACTTCGGGCAGACCAACTACTCAACTGCCAAGTGCGGGGTAATCGGGTATGTGGAGGCCATGGCCCGGCAACTGAAAAACGGCGTGACCATCAACGCCATTGCCCCCGGATTTATCGAAACCCAGATGACCGCGGCCATGCCGGTCACCATCCGCGAGGCCGGTCGCAGGATGAACAGCCTGTCCCAGGGCGGGCAGCCAGTGGATGTGGCCGAAGCCATCGCCTGGTATTGCAGCCCTGCGTCCAATGGAGTGAATGGCAATGTTGTGCGGGTTTGCGGGCAGTCTTTGATAGGCAAGTAAGAATCGACCGGGCCTCGGTGTCGGATTACGGCTTCGCCTAATCCGACCTACGGGGTGTCTTTGAAGTCTTTGTAGGTCGGATTAGCCGACGGCGTAATCCGACAACCAAGACACAAAAAAAGGGCCGATCCTTGCGGATCGGCCCTTCTTCAGAATTTTGGTGGGTGGTACTGGGATCGAACCAGTGACCCTCGCCTTGTAAGGGCGATGCTCTCCCAGCTGAGCTAACCACCCGGGTATACTTCTTGAATAAAAATGGCGGAGCGGACGGGACTCGAACCCGCGACCCCCGGCGTGACAGGCCGGTATTCTAACCAACTGAACTACCGCTCCGCATCAATTCCGGCCCTCGGGCCCGAACCTGAAACCGGATGGGGTGATCCGGTGATGCATTTGAAAGTGGTGGGTGGTACTGGGATCGAACCAGTGACCCTCGCCTTGTAAGGGCGATGCTCTCCCAGCTGAGCTAACCACCCACTTTCAAGCCTTTCAAAGGCGCTCACTTGCTGGCCAGCGTTGCTGTCTCAACCAAGTGAGAGGCGCATTTTAAGCATTTGGCTGGCGGTGTCAAATATTTTCCCTGAAATTTCTGAAAAAACCTGCAAGCCATTCAAAAGCGTACGGTTTTTGAGCAAATTCACTTTTGCCGCGAGCCCTTGCCCGCCGCTTTAACGGCTCGCACAACCGGACGATCCTGTCCCGCCTCCTGCGCTTTCTCCTGCAGGGACAACTCGCTGACACGGCTGCGCCTGTCTTCCGGCACGGCCCGGTTGGCCAGGGAACAGTTCAGGTCATCCAGCCGTTTCTGCAGATCACCCCAGCTCTCTAGAAGCTGAGGGACAACATCGTCTGCCAGTTTTTCGAATCTGAGTCTGAGAGAATCCTTGAGAGCCATTGTTTTTGAAGTTCCCGCGTCTTTCACCTGCCGTCAGTGTAGTCAGCACTCAGAAAATCCACCAGCCGCCGCCGGATTCTGCTTCTTCCCGCCGCTCTCGTTCCAGCTCCAGTTCCGCGTATTCCTGCTCCAGTTTCTCAATCTTGCGATCTGTCTCCAGGGGAACCGTGGGGCCACCGCCGAATGGCCAGAACCAGGAAGCCGACTCGTACTTGCCCTCTTCCTTCAAGCGCTCGATCTCCAGTTCCCGCTCCTCTTCCAGCAACACCAGTTGCCGCTCGTAATCCAGATCTTCGTTCACTTCCACAATCGAGGTAGCCGCGTGGTTCGGTGCCAACAGATCACTGTTCAGAAAACGGGTGGAAACAATCTCCTCTGCCTGCATGGCGTATTCCCGCGTCACCAGCTGCAGGTCGCCCTGAGTCAGCGGGTGGTCCGGATCCAGATCCGGATGCCGTTGGCCCGGCTCTGAGAGCTCGTTATAACGCAGGTAATAGATCTGGCCTGGCTCAACTTCCAATGTGGCATCGGCGATCAGGCTCAGACTGAAGGAGTTCATCCCCTCCAGCCCCAGCAACGGCCGGCGCATGGCAATATGGCGCTCCCCGGGGCTTACCTCCAGCCAGGTGAAGCTGTCGTTGCGGATGTTGAAATAGTGGGTGTCGTCAATGTAGACACTGGGCGCTTCGATCTCGTCGGCCGCCCATTGGGAATGGGTCCGGTAGAAATACAGCACGGCATTGCGCCGGTCCCAGCTGTCATTATCAATGTGGACGAAATCATGGCCGGAAACCGGGTGCAGGAACGAGCCGACGCTTTTACCAATGGACTGATAAACCGTACACCCCGACACCGCCAGCAACAGACATACCGCCACCAGCGGCCGGAGAACGGGAACAACGGAAGGCACTCGGGTTTTCATTGTTGTTAACTCTTCATCCTGATTGCGAGTTGCCTGATCATAACAACTGCAAATCGCCAGAAATGAGAGCTACCGCAAGGGATGGCTACAAACCGTTACAAAACCCGAAATGCCTAAGACCAAAATGCTCTGCGGGCCAGTTACTGCCCGCTGACCTGACTCCGCAGCTGATTCACCTCTTCAGACAGCCGAACCAGACGGGAAGTCAGCTGTGAACGGGAAGCATCGATGGACTCGACCGTTCGCTTGAGGCTGGCCACCTCATTCCGGAGCGCCTGAACCCGGCCATCGCCGGCCAGCTCATCCGTCTCCCGCTCCAGGGCCGAAATCCGCCCCTCCATGCCACTGATCCCGAGTTTCTGCTCCTGTTCAAACCGCCGGATGCGGCTCTCGATGACCTGATCCACATCCGCCAGCTGCTGACTCAGTTTCGTCAACTGATCCGTTGCCTGCCGGTTGGCATCCTGCAGCGCTGTGATCGACGTCTCCGTCTGCTGCTTCAGAGCAGCAATATCCGCTGAAAGCGACGACCGAACCTTCTCTACCGACGTCTCCAGAGCGCCAATCGACTTTTTACCCTCCGCAAGGCCGGATTCCAGCGCAGCAATCCGCTCCTGCTGTTCATCCAGACGCTTCTTGTTGCGCTCATTGGCAATCGCCCAAAGCTTCCGGATCTCACTGTCCGCCGTATCAAGACGCTTTTTATTCGCTGCCAGCTGGTCCTCCAGCGACGCCCCCCGCTCCTGCAGGTTCTCCCCCGTCTCCGAAAGCTCACCCTCAAACCGGGCCAGCGCCAGCTTGCTCTGACGGGCCCAGTAATCCGCTTCCTCAAGCTGACCTTCCAACGCCTGAACCCGCTGCTCCTGCGAATACCAACCAGCCCCGGCCGCAACGGCCAGCACAATCAACAGCAGCCACAGCATCGCCGAGCTACCGCGACCATTACCGCCACTGCTCCCGTTACCGCCCTTGCCACCTTTGGGAGGCTTCGTTGGTGTCGACGGCTCGCCTTTCCCACCGGAAGATGGCCTGGACTTTTTCACTGCCGGCTTCTTCTGCTCGGCACTACCAATTGGTCGTTCAGCCCTCAGCTCATCATCATCTGGACGGATGGGTTCCATTACAGCTCCTGACTATGGACGGTTAAAACAATAAGGTCCGATAATACCTATACTTATAAGCAGGGTGAAATAAAGGTGCATTACGGGAAGACCACACTGAGGTCTGGGGCGTGGTTGGGATTTCTTTTCCAGAAATGTCTGAAGCCATGGATGGCTTCAGTCAAGCGCACATGGAAGTGCTCGTAGCGGTTTCTGGAAAAGAAATGCCAACCACGACCTGCACCGGGCTTTGTTGCATGGTAAGTAGGCAAAACATACAATGGCCGGCTTTCCAATTATCACAGGACTGTTGCATATGCAGCCGCTTGTAGGACTCATCATGGGCTCCAAATCCGACTGGCCCACCATGGAACACGCCGCCAACATGCTCGAAAAACTCGGCGTGGCCTATGAAACCAAAGTCGTCTCGGCTCATCGCACTCCGGATCTGCTGTTTGACTACGCCAAAACCGCCGCAGACCGCGGTCTGAAAGTCATTATTGCCGGCGCCGGCGGCGCAGCGCACCTGCCGGGTATGGTTGCCTCACAAACCGCCCTGCCGGTCCTGGGTGTGCCTGTTCAGTCCAAAGCCCTGAACGGTCTGGATTCGTTGCTGTCCATCGTCCAGATGCCCGGCGGCATCGCCGTCGGCACCCTGGCCATCGGCAAAGCAGGCGCCACCAATGCTGGCCTGCTGGCAGCACAGATTATCGGCACCTCCGACAACAATGTACGGGAAGCCGTGGAAGAATTCCGGTCTACCCAAACGCAGACCATACTGGATAATCCTGATCCTCGGGACCAGTGACGCTAGATTCGGAGCAAGAAGCGCCCGGGGCCGTGTGTCCAAAACACGCTACAAGCACGTCCATGTGCGCTTGTTTCGGGCCATCCATGGCCCTCTACAGTTTTGGACACACGGCCCCGCCCGCTTCCCCAACTTTTGAAAAATGCCGAACAGAGGCAGGAGAACACAAATGAGAATTGGTGTACTGGGAGCCGGCCAACTGGGAAGAATGCTGGCACTGGCCGGATACCCACTGGCCAAGACCTTTGTTTTCTACGACATGTCCGGCAGCCCCAGTGCCGGCCTTGGTGAAGTCATTATCGACCGGGACGGCGAATACCTGGATGACTTCCTCTCCCGCGTCGACCGCGTTACCTATGAGTTTGAACACCTGCCGGTAGAGGTGGCTGAGAAAATCGCCGCCCACAAACCGGTCCACCCGTGTCCTCGCGCCCTGCAGGTGTGCCAGAACCGGGAAGCCGAAAAAACCCTGTTCGGCCAACTGGGCATCCCCACGCCCGAATGGAAAATTGCCGATAGCGCCGCCTCATTGAAAGCCGCTGCCGAGGAACTTGGCTGCCCGGTAGTGGCGAAATCCAACACCGAAGGCTATGACGGCAAAGGCCAGGCTGTGCTCAGAACGCCCGAGGAGGCAGAGGCCGCCTGGGAATCCATCGGCCACCCGCGCCTGATCGTAGAAAAGTTTGTCGACTTCCACCGGGAAGTATCGATTATCGCCGTCCGGGCTGAAGACGGTGAGCTGGCATTCTACCCGATGGCGGAGAATACCCACCACGAGGGGATTCTGCGTTACTCGATTGCCCCGGCGCCAAAACTTGCAAAGCATGTTCAGGAAGATGCCGAACGATACATCAAGGCACTGCTGAACGAATTGGATTATGTCGGCGTATTAACACTGGAACTGTTCGAGACGGCCGATGGCCTGGTAGCCAACGAGATGGCCCCCAGGGTTCACAATTCCGGGCACTGGACCATTGAAGGGGCAATGACCAGCCAGTTCGAGAACCATATCCGCGCGGTGAGCGGACACCCTCTTGGGAATGTTGCGCCCCGTGGCGTAAGCTGCATGATCAATATCATCGGCGAGCATGGCGACATCGACCGCATTCTCGAACTGCCCTATGCCCATGTTCACCTCTATAATAAAGGTGAACGGCCGGGCCGGAAGCTGGGCCATGTGAACATACTGGCCGACAGTTATGAAGAACTGGTGTGGCGGGTGAAGAACTGCGCGCAGTTCCTGCCCGGTAGCCCCGAGTTTAAAAGTTCTTTAACACCAAAGGGTTGATCTGAAGCAAATCGACCCTATATTGGGTTCACGTACATCAACATAAACAGAGAGACAGGGAGAACGACCTCATGGCATTTGAACTTCCCGCACTGCCTTATGAAAAGAACGCACTGGAACCGCACATCTCTCAGGAAACTCTTGAGTACCATTACGGCAAGCATCACAACACCTACGTCACCAAGCTCAATGGCCTGATCGAAGGTACTGACAACGCCAACAAGTCTCTTGAAGACATCATCAAGAGCGCCAGCGGCCCGCTGTTCAACAACGCCGCACAGGTCTGGAACCACACCTTCTACTGGCACTGCCTGAGCCCGAACGGTGGTGGTGAGCCGACCGGTGCAGCCAAGGAAGCCATTGAGAAGGCGTTCGGCTCTTTCGAAGACTTCAAGAAAGAATTCAACGACAAGGCCGCCAACAACTTTGGTTCTGGCTGGACCTGGCTGGTGAAGAAAGCCGACGGCAGTGTTGGCATCGTTAACACCAGCAACGCTGAAACGCCGCTGACCGGCGCCGACAAACCGGTGCTGACCGTCGACGTTTGGGAGCACGCGTACTACATCGACTACCGCAACTCCCGTCCGAACTACCTGGAAGCTTTCTGGAACCTGGTCAACTGGGATTTCGTGAACGAAAACCTGGCCTGATCGAAGCTCCGCTTCCAGACATAGTCTGTACAGGCTGTGTTGAAACGCCCGCCCCCCGGCGGGCGTTTTTGTGTCTGTCATACCAGAGCAATTACAATTTGATACAACCACACCCTGAAATCTTTGAAAAAATCGCCGATACTCAATGAAGATATCGCAACTGTGAACCATACTTAGCAACAATAATCAGGGTGAGGCCCCAAGCACATCGCCCGACGTGCGACATTTTCGCCCTGAGCAGTGCGGAACGATCGTCCTGCATAATCGGAATAAGACAGGCTTGAATGCAAAACTCCTTCGAGGTTGAACATCGCCTGGGCTATCGAATCTTACGGTGGATTCTTGCCGTGGCCCTTGTCAGTGGCGTAATTGTCAGCACCATACAGGTCATTCTGGATGCCCAGCGCGTGTCCAGGGGGCTGGACAATGACGCCGAGCAGACAATCGCGATGGTAAAAGACGCCGCCACCCAGGCAGTGTTCAGCATAGATGCCGAACTCGCCCAGCAAGTGGTGGACGGTCTCTTTGCGAAGGAAGCGATACACATGGCCCGAATCGTTCATCCGGAAGGCGAGCCACTCGGTAATCGCGACCGTCCTTTGCAGCAAACCGCCTTTCGCCCGGTTACCGATCCCTTCTTCGATGCGGAACGCATGTTCCGGGAACCTCTTTTCCGGGAAGGTAATCCGGAGGATGTCTACGGCTACCTGGATGTTCATTACGATACGGCACCGGCTGCGCGCACCTGGCTCGACCGGGCGGCAGTCACCTTCGCGTCCGGTATAGCGACGGCCCTCATCCTCGGGATGGTGCTTTTTTATGTTTTCCATCTGCTTCTGACGCGCCCACTTCTCAGAATCGTCAGTTCCGTGAAGCAGGTGGACCCGGCTCACCCGGATGACCGCCTGGTCACTACGCCACCCGGCCATCAGAGCGACGAGCTGGGGCTGTGGGTAAACGCCACCAACAATCTCCTGGTCGCCATTGGTGACAGCCAGAAACGTCATCGCGAGGCCGAGGATCGGGTAAGCCGCCTGTCCCGCTACGATCAGCTCACCGGCCTGCCCAGCCGGGATACCTTTATGGAATTGCTGGAGCGGGACATTGAGGAGGCCAACAAACGCAACTCTCAGCTGTCTCTGATTGTCTGCGGCATTGACGACTTCAAGTCGGTGAACGAGCAGTGTGGTTTCCGCTCTGGCGATCTTATCCTGCAGACGGTCGCAGACCGGCTGACCAACAAGCTGGACAACGCCCGCTTTACCATTGCCCGCCTGGGCAGCGATCAGTTCGTGATTGTTCAGAAAGGACTCCGGGACGGGTTCCAGGCGGCGGACACGGCCGAGCGCATCCTTGCCTGTATCAGCGCGCCCATGCTGGTCGAGGAGCAGAGCATTTCAATGACGGCTACCATGGGCGTTGCGCTGTACCCGTCTGACACCAACCAGCCAGACCGGCTACTTCAGAGTGCCGAACAGACCATGACCCTGGCCAAGCAGAACGGCCACAACCACTTCCAGTTCTACGTTGCCAGCATTGATCAGGAAATCCGGGACCGGAAGCAACTGGAAAAGGATCTGTCCCAGGCGCTGGCCAACCACCAGTTGCACCTGGTTTATCAACCCCAGATCAACCTTGAAAGCAAACGTGTGATCGGGGCCGAGGCGTTGCTGCGCTGGGATCACCCGACTCGCGGCATGGTTCCTCCCGACTTTTTCATTCCCGTCGCCGAAACGAATGGCTCCATTGTTGAAATTGGCCAGTGGGTTCTGGACCAGGCCTGTTGGCAGGCGGCACGCTGGGCATCCGATGGCACTCCACTGCGCATTGCCGTGAACCTCTCAGCGGTACAGTTGCGCCAGGAAACCATCGTCGATGACATCCTCGACACCTTGCGACGACACAAGATTCCTGCCGGGCGACTGGAACTTGAGGTGACCGAAACCAGCTTCATGACCAACCTTTCAGATGCTGTGGCCAAACTCCACAGGCTTAACAAGGCCGGAATCAGCATCGCAGTGGACGACTTTGGCACCGGCTACTCTTCCCTTACCTACCTCAAACAGATGCCGGTGCAGCATCTGAAGATCGACAAACAGTTTATCCGGGACCTCCTGGTCAATGAGGAAGACACCCGAATCGCAAACACCATCATCGATCTTGGCAAGAGTCTGAATCTGTCCGTGGTTGCTGAAGGTGTGGAAACGGCCGAACAGGAATACTACCTGAGTCAGCGCGGCTGCAAGCTGGCCCAGGGCTATTTCTTCAGCAAGCCGTTGCCGCCGCGTGAATTTGAGACCTTTGTAAAAGGTTTCCACGAGCAAATCGTGGAAAATAACGTCTGAACCATCACCCTGAGGAGTTGCCATGGGAACCACAGTTATCGGCGTGATTGTCATTGCCGTCGTTGTTTTCTATCTGGTCTTTATTTACAACCGCCTGGTTTCCCTGCGCAACCAGTTCAAGAACGGGTTTGCCCAGATAGATGTGCAACTGCAGCGTCGGCACGACCTGATTCCGAACCTGGTGGAAGCCGCAAAAGCCTATCTGAACCATGAGAAAAGCACCCTCACCCAGGTGATGGAAGCCCGTAACAATGCAGTCAGCGCCCAAAAGGATGCCGCCAAGGATCCAGGCGACGGAACCAAGATCCAGCGCCTGGGCAGCGCCGAGAACCTGCTGACCAAAGCCCTTGCCAACTTTTACGCCGTGGCGGAGAACTATCCGGAGCTGAAGGCCAATGAAACCATCCAGCAACTGATGGAAGAACTCTCCAGCACCGAGAACCGCGTCGCCTTTGCTCGCCAGGCCTATAACGACGGCGTAATGAGCTACAACATTTTCCGGGAGCAGTTTCCCAACAACGTGATTGCGGGCATGTTTGCGTTCAAGGAAACGTCGCAACTGGAACTGGAATCACCGGAAGCCCGTCAGGCACCGAAAGTGGCCTTCTGAGGCCCTGAGGCATGGCTCATCCCGGTTTCTTTCAGCGCCAGGCCCACGCCCGGCGCAACACCAGTCTGCTGGTATTCCTTTTCCTGACGGCGGTCGCGTTTATTACGCTCGCCGTCTGTCTTGTCGGCTATTTCGTGACCCGCAGCGAATCCTCCGGTCTCGCGTTCCATCATTGGCTGCTCTCCAATCATGGCCTTCTGACGGCCGTTACCGTTGTCGCCCTGATTGTTCTGGGCTCCCTGCTCCGCTGGGTTGACCTGGCCGGCGGCGGCGACCGGGTGGCCAAAATGGTCGGCGCGCGACCGATTGATCCCGATACCCGGGACAGTGACGAGCGCAAACTGCGCAACATTGTCGAGGAAATGGCCATTGCCAGCGGTGTTTCGGTGCCGGAACTCTATGTGATGGACCAGGAAACCGGCATCAATGCCTTCGTAGCAGGCTATACGCCCGGCGAAGCCGTCATGGTCGTCACCCACGGCGCCATCACCCAGCTGTCGCGAGACGAACTGCAGGGCGTGGTTGCTCACGAATTCAGCCATATTTTCAACGGGGACATGCGGCTGAACGTCCGTCTCATTGCCCTGCTCGCCGGTATCCTGATGATCGGCCAGATCGGTGGCTTCCTGCTTCGGGCTTCCTTTTACCGTGGTCACCGAGTGGGCCGGTCCCGGGACGGGCGGGCCCAGGCGGCCATGGGCATTATCGGCCTCGCCCTGTTCGTGATCGGCTATGTGGGGGTTTTCTTTGGCCGGCTGATACAGGCGGCGGTCTCCAGGCAGCGGGAGATGCTGGCAGATGCCTCCTCCGTGCAGTTTACCCGTAACCCCGAGGGTATCGGCGGCGCCCTGTTCAAGATCGGCATGAAAGGCGGCTATCTGGACACCACCAGCCACGCCAGCGACATGAACCACATGTGCTTTGGCGAGAGTGCCCGGATGAAGTTTACCTCGCTGCTGGCATCCCATCCGCCGATCGATGAGCGTATCAACGCCATTCAACCGGGAATGCTGGCCAGGCTACGAAGCCGGCTTCGCGACACCGAGCCAGGTGCCGGCCTGTACCGCGGATCTGCGTCTGCATCGGAAGCCGGAGCAGCGGGGTTCACCGGCGCGGCATCCGACATCCTCGGGTCTGTCACCGGTAGGAGCGGGAGAACCTCGCCACTCGCATCCAGCCCGGAGAAGACCATAAAGCCGGGCCGGAAATTTTCAGATCAGGTGGGAACCATCAATCGGCAAAGCGAAGATTTCGCATTGCGCTTCCTGGAGCGACTGCCAGCCACCTTCCGAAACCTGCTCTACACCCGCGCGGGAGCAACACAGCTTTGCTATGCCATGCTGATCAGTGAACTGCCGCGCCCGCAGCAAATGGAACGACTGAACCTGCTGCCATCTCACCCGGTATTGGGCAGCCAGCCGGACCTGTTGGAAAAACTGCTGCCGGCGCTGAGAACCATTGGTGAGGGCGTCCGCTTCCCTGCTCTTGAGCTGGCCATGCCAGCGCTGCGCAAGCTGGACCCGGAAGAACGGGAAATACTGATCACCAATGTCCAGAAGCTGGTCGCCGCGGATAACCGGGTCACCCTGTTCGAACTGGCTCTGACAAGCTTCCTGTCACGCCACCTGGGCGATGAGGCAGCCAGAGTAGTACCGGTCCGCTACAAGAGCTACAAACCGGTCATGCCGGCCCTGCAGCGCCTCCTGAGCCTGATGGCACGGGCTGGCTCTGCCTCCCGGGCTGACGCCGAAAAACTCTACCGGGAAGCCATGGCAGGTTTCATGAATGCGAAGGATGGTGTTGAACCTGTTCTGGAGAAAGTCACCATGCGCCAGTTACGGGAGGCGTTGACTGCGCTGAACGGCCTTTCGCCTCTGCTGAAACCGGCGATCATTGATGCCTGCGGGCACTGCATCACCCGCGACGGGAAAGTGGAAACCCGGGAATACGAACTGATGCGACTGGTGGCGGACCAGATGGATTGTCCGATGCCGCCACTGGCTGTCTGAGGAATTACTGAACCCGGGAGCTTCCGTCTTCGAACAGCGCGTCCACTGTCGGGCGCTGCTCTTCGATGGGGATACCCAGCTTTTCACGGATGTTCAGATTGACATCCCACAGCTGATTGAACTTGTCGGAAGTAGCCGCAACGGCTTCCTCCTTGCCCAGCATGATTTTCGGGCGCAGGAACACCAGCAGGTTACGCTTCACCCGGCGCTCCGATTCCGATGAGAACAGACGCCCGATAAACGGTATGTCGCCCAGAAGGGGCACCTTGCTCTTGTTGACCTGATAATCATCACGGGTCAAACCACCCAGGACAATGGTCTCACCGTCGTCGGCGAGCACCGTGGTCTTGATTTCCCGCTTGTTGGTGACGATATCCGAGGCATTCTCGATGCTGTCGGCCACGCTCTCCGTGGTCTGCTCCACCACCAGTCGAACCAGGCCATCGGCGCTGATGGTCGGGGTGACTTTGAGGGTCAGACCAATATCGCGACGCTCGATGGTGGTAAATGGGTTGGTGGTGCCATCGCCGGTGACAGTAGACTGCCCGGTGCGGAACGGCACGTTCTGGCCCACAATAATTTCCGATTCCTGATTATCCAGGGTAATGATACTCGGCGTGGAAAGGAGGTTGGCAGCCGCCGAGGTAGAAAGCGCCTGCAGGAGAATCCCCCAACTTACTCCATTCTCGTTTCGCTGGCCGGCCCCAACGGTGATGCCGCCCGTTGCGGGGGTAATGGCAGATCCGCTCAGAATCGCGCTAAGCACCTCACCCAGGCTGCGACCCACGTTGCCGAAGTTGGTACCGGCGACCGGCGTGGATTCGCCGGACTCGTCACCCACCGCAACCTGCACGCCCAGATCCTGGCCCAGTTCGTCACTGATCTCGACAATGGCTGCCTCAATCATGACCTGGGCACGACGCACATCCAGTGCTGCCACAATCTGTTCCGCTTCCTGCATCAGGGATGGCTCGCCTCGAACCACCAGTGCGTTCAGCCCTTCATCGGCGAAAACCGCGAAATTGCTTTGCGGCCGTGAGCCTCCAGCGGAGCCCCCTGACCCTGAGCCTTCTTTGACCAGCTCGCCCATCACACCCTTGAGAATTTCAGTGAGATTCTTGGCATCGGCGTGCTTCAGCCGCAGCACCTTGGTAGCGCCACCGGTGGCTGAAGGCTGATCCAACTGCCGGATCAGGCCTCGCATCTTGTCACGGAAGGTTTCGTCGCCCCGCAGAATGAGACGGTTACTGCGCTCGTCCGCGGTAATGCTGTACTTTCTGGCGGCATTGTCACCCCCGGCCCGACCCAGTTCATCCGGGGCCAGTTCCTGAAGCAGCGTAACCATATCGCCCACCCAGGCTTCCTTAAGCTGGATGACTTCGACTTCGTACTTGGACGGGCTATCCAGCTCCCGGACAATCTGCTCGATACGCTGGATATTTGAGGAATGATCGCTGATGATCAGCGCGTTGGCAGCGGCAACTCCGGCTAGGTGGCCATACTTCGCCACCAGCGGGCGCAGAATCGGCACCAGCTCCAGGGCGTTGGCGTTGTCAATCTGGATAACCCGGGTAATCAGCTGCTCGGAGGGTGTTTCGGAAAATCGCTCCAGGATTTCCGCCGACTGCTTGGCGTCGACCTGCTGAACCACCTTGATCACTTCCTGCCCGGGGATGGCGGTAAAGCCGTGAACGTTCAGAACCGCCAGGAACAGGTCGTAAATCTCATCCTTGTTCATGGGCGCGCTGGACAGCACGGTGACCTTGCCCTTCACCCTCGGATCCACCACAAAACTGTACCCGGTAATATCGGCCACCTGGGTCACGAAGGCACGGATATCGGCGTCTTTGAGATTCAGCCGCCATGTCTCGGCTTCCTGCCCGTGCGCGAGGGACATAAAGGGAAGGAGAACAAGCAGGACAATGGCCCGCAAAAGATTGATCTTGTGGTTATACATCTGGCGATTTCGTCCTGTTTCGATGAACCCGGTCAGCGCCACTGCTCGGGTATGGCATAACTGATGGTGAGGATGGATCCGTCACGCTCGATTTCTATTTCCAGCTGGGCCTGGCCCCGCCAGTTCTCAAGCAGGGCCTTGTCCTGGCTGATATCACCCAGTCGCTGACCGTTGATGGCGGTTATCACATCACCGGCCTGCAGGTTGACGGCATTGAGCATGGCGTTAGAGCCGTCGTATACATACCCGGACATACCGCTGTCGTCCACCGGGCTCAACCCGAAGGGCGCCAGTGCGGCAATGCCCTGGCTGTCAATCTGTTCGCGGGCGCTGGCCAGGAATGCATCCGGCCCTGATTCTGCCGGCTCGGCGGCCACCTCTGCAACCAGATCTGAGCTTACCTGTTCTTCAAACGTCAGGGTCTCGTATCGCCCGCCCCGACGAATCAGAATACGCCCGGGCTCCACTTCCGCCAGCTCGGCATTGCCGGGCAACATCTCCCCAACCCGGTAATAGGCCGTTTCACCATTGCTTCCCGCAACTATAGCACCGGAGTCCTCCGGGCGCTGTGCTACCAGCACCCCTTCCAGCCGAAGCCGAAGGCGGGTTTCCGGAGCCGAACGGCGAACGGCTTCCGCCACCTCAACCGGCCGCTCCGAACGCCCGAAAAAATCATACACAGACATGGAGGTCGTCAGGCGGTTGCCCCCAGCCATGTTCCCGGCGCTGTTTGACGCTGGCGCGCTGGGAACCGGCCTGTCGTCCCAGGCGAATAACCAAGTCATTCGGGCGAGAGCGACAGCCAGATACACCACCAGCACCAGCAACAACAGGTTCGCGAGGACCCGCGAAATCCGGCTCTGGGCCGGGGTACTTAACAGAGCCATATTATCGCGCCCCCGGTACGAGAGGCTGGCGCACCCGGAACACCACATCGCCGGGGCTGGCCGAATCCGGCCAGGGCTGACCGGCAAGATCCACCATGCGCTTGTAGACACGCAGTTCCATCATTCCGTTCCACATTACCGTCGCGTCCGCCGCCGGCCCCTGTCCGCCCTGCTCGGAAACGGTCAAGGCAACACCACCCTGGCTGGTGTCCATGGTTGCCTGCATGGGCGGAAATTCCGCTTGCCCCCGCTGGTCGCCCATTGGCCAGGTCACCAGGCCGCCATCCCAGCGCCCAAGGCCCTCGGCCCGGGTGATCCGGTTATCGGCCCAGGCCATCTCCAGCCGGTCGATCATCACCTCGCCTTCGATCATGGCGCCGCCGCTCTGGCGGATCAGGTCTTCAAACTCGGCAACCATAACCCGACCATTGGCATCCAGCTGGGCGCTGGCAGGCCAGCCGATCGTAACATTGCCGTTGAGCGACGATTTTGACGATTCCACGGAAATTCTGGCTGGCCACTCGAAACTGGTGACAGAGGGTATGTGAAGCCGCCAGTCAACACGTAGCGGGAAGCCAGCAACAACAACTCCGGCCTCGCCGTCCCAGAGCTTGCCGGCGACCTGTTGGACCTGCACTTGGGCGGGCAAAGATACATGGCCAGAGGCCTGCTGCCAGACCCATCCCGCAGGTACCAGAAAAACCAGTGACAGCAGATATACCAGAACGCCCAGCAGCAGGAACAGAAATACCTTGCCGGGGCGAAGAAAGGATTTGGGTTCAGCGTCACTCATTCGGCGTTGCACAGATAATGGACCGGAAGCCGAGTCTAGCAAAGGCATGGGGCAAGTTCATGACAAAAAAACAAAAACCCCGCGTTAGCGTGAACCAACGCGGGGTTTTTCAGGGGCCAGGATCAGGCCGGCATGTCGGGTAAGGAGCAGCCATTGCTGGCCACCCCTCCCCTAAGAACCGTACGTGCGAGTTTCCCCGCATACGGCTCAAGCCTTTGGAAGCCTGTTCGATTACGAACAAGCCGGCGCAGAGCGACTAACCTTTAGGAGGGTAAGGATCGTTACCGTACGAATTACGGTCACGAATCTTATTGTCCCTGCCATGGATTAACATCTCGCTCTGTTGTCTCCTTGCGATCTCACGCGCCGCATCAATAGCTTCCTGCTGCGTCGCGTGATGGGATGTGTCTCGGCCGTTTCCTTCGCCGCGAACACCCCAGCCATTTTCCCTTGGTACAACATGCTGATTTTTGCCGGACATACCTACTCGCCTCTCATTGCTGAACAAGCACCATAAGCATGTACACTTTTTAACCAAAAGTCAACATATAGGGATTTTTCTCCCATTTTGCACCATATATTGTGGCATTTTTGTCGCGTGGAGCTGTCGATGACAGTTCGGATGCAACAGCACCAAGTTTTCCAGCTTGTTACTACCGCCTTTGTGTCGCTCGTGAACATGATGGGTATTCCACCCCGTCTCGAACGTGATGTGCTGATTACACATCGGGCAGCGTTTGAACTGGCGAATCCAGAGCTGATGCACTCTCCGTCGACCGTACTCCGAGATTTTCCAAGCGTAGTCCATGCGTTTCTCGAAATACTGTTCATCCGATGGGTCATACGGATTGGCTTCGGCCCTGATCTTCGTGTGCCGCTGAATCGTCGTGTCGTTTGCATAAAGCAGTGCGGCGATCTTGCCACCGGGGTATACGTCGGAAAATACCCAGCTTCGCTTCCCAGCGCGCTTGAAGTACTTCTCCCGCACCCAGCGCTTACGACGGTTTAAATGCCGCCGCTTGCACCACTGCCATAGCAACTTCCAGATACGATAGTCCACGTAGTTGAAGGTTTCCTTAGCCACAACGTGTCTATGGTAGTTCGCCCAGCCCCGAATTATCGGATTGAGCATATCCACCAGCATCCACGCCGGAACCGTTTTGTTACCTTTCACCACGTCCCTTACCTTCTTAAGAAAGCTTCTCAGGTTGTCGTGGGACGGCTTTATTAGCAGCTTATCCCCGTACTTCCTGATGTTCTGACCCAAGAAGTCGAACCCGTCCTCAATATGCGTCACGACGGTTTTCTCTGTCGAAAGCTCCAGCCCCCTCTCAGCCATGAAGGCTTCAACGAGCGGCAGAACTTCTTCCTCTAGCAACTCTTTTGAGATACCAGTGATGACGAAGTCATCCGCGTAGCGCACATAGTTGACCTTGGTCTTGTAGCTGGCTTTGGTGTTTTTCTTCCCAAAATGGGTTTCCAACACCTCTTCCAATCCATCAAGAGCCAGATTGGCCAACACCGGCGAGATGATTCCCCCTTGCGGGGTACCCGCCTCAGTCGGATTCAGCAGGCCGGACTCCATGTATCCTGCCTTCAGCCATTTCCTGACAACTGCCCTATCCAAAGGGACATTGGCAACGAGCCAGTCGTGACTGATGTTATCGAAACACCCCTTGATATCGCCCTCAAGAACCCAGGTGGCCGAGTTACGGCGCCCCAGATTCACAAACAGCTGTTCAATCGCATCTGCGGTTGAACGATGAGGACGAAACCCATAGGAGTTGCGGTCAGCCGTAGTCTCCGACACCGGTTCCAATGCCAACAGATATAGAGCCTGCATAGCACGATCCAGCATCGTTGGTATTCCTAGCGGCCGGCGTTTGCCATTCGACTTCGGAATATAGACTCGTTTGAGCGGCCGCGGCTTATAGCCTCGACGCTCCAACAGACCAATCGCTTCCCACTTACAGCTGGGAGTGCTCCATGTTTGGCCATCGACACCCGGGGTTTTCCTGCCCCGGTTTTCTGTAACTCGCTTCACAGCGATTGCTTTTGCTGAGAAGGAGCGAACCAGCATTCGTTGCAGGGAGGAAACCCTGCGCCATTGCTGATTCTTAGCCGCCTTCGCGATTCGTACCTGTAGCCCACGCACCCTTCGATGACAGGTTTCCCAGTCAATCGAATGCCATCCATTGGCAAGGTGGGAGCACGCAGATACTTCTGTTGAAGTACACATCTTGCTGTCCTCCAGAGTTAACCCTCGGACGGCAGTGCGCACTAGCCCCTCGCGGGGTTAGTAAACACCCCACGAGGGATTCATTGTTTGGTCTGAGCCCTTGGGGATCAGACCTCTCTTGTTGGCTTTACAAGCCTTAACGCGATCAAAGACCAGTCAGAAGTCAGCACCGTTTCCGGTCAGGGCAAATTTCGAACCCCTATTCCAGCGATTACAGCCAGACATTCGCTTTTTCTGACCTCCTCTACCACGCATTCCCAACAGCGTCCCTTACGGTTGGCCTGCCTTGCGGCGGGAATACGGGCTTACCGAGTTCCAGATCTATCACACGGACGGGTTAGGTCCTGCCTATCCACCGGTGGCTGTGTGTCAGCGTACCCCCAGATGTAAAAGAGGTATCCAGCCACGCACCTTTTGGTCAAAGCCTGACAGCAACTTTGGCTCTTTGCGGTTGACGGTGTTTATCAGCAGTTCACTTACGTTGACCATACCGACCAGCCTAGCGCCTCACCCGCATGTTGCTTGCAGGTTCTGAGACTGCCCTCACGGGCCGATCTCACCCTTTCGGGGGCTACATTGTCAGGAAGCTTCGCACAACACCGTTACCAGTGATGCACTATCCCTAGGCTACTGTTGGCTGAACAACAGGTCTCGCTGCCGACTCCAGATATGGAGTAGGTGAGACAATGACAGAAATGGCTTACGCCGGCAGGTGCCAGCATAGCTATTGATAACGCGATTACCCCGAGACTAACGACTGTCGGGTAGACAGCAGCAGCTCTGAATATCCGCCTTCTTTTGGAAGGTGATATTGGCCTCACCAATACCGTGAACGACGTCTTCATTGAAGACGACCGTTACCCGGATCAAGAGAGACCCGGATAACGGGTTTTTCAATTGCTATTTTCTGCGGAGGTTGGGCGTACCCACCGAACCATGCGGTGGGTACTAGGGAGTAGTTCCGCCAGGCTAGCTACCTGCGCGACTCTCGTCGCACTACATCATGCCGCCCATGCCTCCCATGCCGCCCATTCCACCCATGTCGGGCATACCGCCGCCGGCAGACTCGTCCTGCGGCTCGTCCGCAACCATCGCCTCGGTGGTGATGATCAGGGAAGCAACAGAAGCGGCCGCCTGCAGCGCGGAGCGGGTCACCTTGGCAGGATCCAGGATACCCATTTCCAGCATGTCGCCGTAGGCTTCGGTAGTAGCGTTGTAGCCGAAGGAGCCTTCGCCGTCGCGAACCTTGGCAACCACTACAGAAGATTCACCGCCTGCGTTGTATACGATCTGACGCAGGGGAGCTTCCATGGCACGGCGTAGTATGTTCACACCGGCTTTCTGCTCGTCGTTGATAGCGTCTACCTTGTCCAGAGCCGCGATGGCACGGATCAGGGTAACACCGCCGCCCGGCACGATACCCTCTTCTACCGCAGCGCGGGTAGAGTGCAGCGCGTCTTCAACGCGGGCCTTCTTCTCTTTCATTTCCACTTCGGAACCGGCACCAACCTTGATGACGGCAACACCGCCAGCCAGCTTGGCAACACGCTCCTGCAGCTTTTCCTTGTCGTAATCGGAAGAGCTGTCTTCGATCTGCTTGCGGATCTGCTCTACGCGAGCTTCGATGTCCGCCTGCGCACCAGCACCGCCAATGATGGTGGTGTTTTCCTTGGTGACGTTCACACGCTTGGCTGTGCCCAGGTCATCCAGGGTGGTGTTCTCAAGAGTCAGGCCGACCTCTTCAGAAATTACGGTACCGCCGGAGAGAATCGCGATGTCCTGCAGCATTTCCTTGCGACGGTCACCAAAGCCAGGCGCCTTCACGGCGTTGACTTTCACGATGCCACGCATGTTGTTCACTACCAAAGTAGCAAGCGCTTCGCCTTCAATATCTTCAGCGATGATCTGCAGCGGCTTGCCAGCTTTGGCAACAGACTCCAGCACCGGCAGCAATTCGCGGATGTTGGAGATCTTCTTGTCTACCAGCAGGATGTACGGGTCTTCCAGCTCGGCAGACATGTTGTCCTGGTTGTTGATGAAGTACGGAGACAGGAAGCCACGGTCGAACTGCATACCTTCGACCACGTCCAGCTCGTCTTCCAGGCCACGGCCTTCCTCAACGGTGATGACGCCTTCCTTGCCAACTTTCTGCATCGCATCGGCGATGATCTTACCGATGGTCTCGTCGCCGTTGGCGGAGATGGTGCCAACCTGGGCAATCATCTTGCTGTCGTCGCAGGGCTTGGCCATCTCGCGGATCGCCTTCACAGCTTCAGTAGTGGCCTTGTCGATGCCACGCTTCAGATCCATCGGGTTCATGCCGGCAGTAACAGCCTTCACACCCTCGTTAACGATGGACTGAGCCAGAACGGTTGCAGTAGTGGTACCGTCACCGGCTGTGTCGTTGGCCTGGGAAGCCACTTCTTTTACCATCTGGGCGCCCATGTTCTCGAACTTGTCAGACAGTTCGATTTCCTTGGCTACGGAAACACCATCTTTGGTGATGGTCGGCGCGCCGAAGGACTTTTCCAGAACCACGTTACGGCCTTTCGGGCCGAGGGTCACTCTAACCGCGTCTGCCAGAACGTTGACGCCTGCGACCATGCGCTTACGCGCGCTATCACCGAATTTAACGTCTTTTGCTGCCATGTCTTCTATTCCTGTTCGTTAAACCGAAGTTGTTGAATCAATCGGATTAATGAGAGTTCGTGCGATTCGCCTCAGCGATCACTCAAGCACGCCGTAGATGTCGCTCTCGCTCATGATGAGCAGCTCTTCGCCGTCGATCTTGACGGTGTTACCGGCGTACTGGCCGAAGACCACGGTGTCACCCACCTTGACCGCCAGTGAGCGGGTTTCGCCGTTTTCCAGGATGCGACCGTTACCAACGGCAATCACCTCGCCCTGGGAAGGCTTCTCTTTGGCGTTACCCGGCAGCACGATGCCACCCGCAGTTTTCTCTTCTTCTTCCTTACGGCGCACGACAACACGATCGTGTAGCGGACGAATTTTCATTGCTCGGTTTCTCCAATAGTCAGATTAATGTGGCAATGACATTGTTGATGTAAGTCGGACAGGCCAAGCCTGATCCGACAAATTGCCCGGCTGGATAACCAACTGTTTTCAGTGGAAATCAGCCTGCGGCGAACTTGTGGTTCCTATTTGGGGTAGCTGGTAGGTGTTTTCAACACCCCGGAGAGAAAATTTTTTCACTTTTTTTCGATCCGGTCCCGATCGGATTCCGTCTCGTCCTGATACTCGCCTTCGATGATGTTGCCGTTACTGTCCCGATCAAACGGACGCTGCGGGCCAAACGGGTTTTCCCGGCCACCAAACGGATCCTGTCCGAAGGGATTCGAACCACCACCGGCACGAAAATAGAAGCTGCTTCCGCGGCTTTGGCCAGCCACCACCATGCGCTTGAGCGCCTGCGCTGCGAGCCAGTGGCGGGTTCCCGGAATCAGGCACAGGAAGCCGACGGTATCGGTAATAAAGCCCGGAGTGAGCAGCAAGGCACCCCCAATGGCCAGTATCAGCCCCTCGGCAACCTCTTTGGCGGGCAATTCACCACTGTTCAGCCGCTGATTGGCCCTCAACAGCGTCGCCAGACCCTGCTGGCGAAGCAGCCACGCACCGATAACGGCGGTCAGCAGCACCAGCCCGACGGTATTGAGCACACCAATCATGCCGCCGACCTGGATCAGTACCGCCATCTCGGCGATTGGCATGATAATGAAGAGAAAAAGGAATACGGACAAAGTGCCTCCATTGGTTCGTATCTTGTCGAGTTTCGCTTCGCTAACCCGACCTACAGTACTTCGCTTAGCCGACCTCGGTTATGCTCTGATCTTGGGTGTCTTTTTGTCGGGTTACGCTTCGCTAACCCGACCTACAGTACCGGCCTATGCTTCAAGCGTAGGTCGGATTAGGCAAAGCCGTAATCCGACGTGCACAGGGGTCAGAAGAAAGCCTTCTTCTGACCCCATCTTCATGATCAAAGCCTGGTAGGTCGGATTAGCGAAGCGTAATCCGACAAGGCTAAACCCCACCATAGTCGTATTTGATATACTCCGCGCACCAAAAATAACCACACAGACGCACAGCAACCGTAAAACCACCTGATAACAGTAGTTAGGGCAAAACATGAAACTTCAAGATTCCGTGATTGCAATTACCGGAGGCGGCCAGGGCCTTGGCCGTGCCATGGGCGAATACCTTGCCGCCAAAGGGGCAAAAGTCGCGCTCATCGACCTGATGCCGGAGAAGCTGGACGAAGCCGTCACCGCTTGCGTGGCCGCGGGCTCCGAGGCCAGAAGCTACGTCTGCAACGTCGCCAAGGAAGAAGACGTCGAAAAAACCTTTGAAGCCATCGTAAAGGATTTCGGCCACCTCAATGGCCTGATCAACAACGCCGGTATCCTCCGGGACGGCCTGATGGTCAAAGTGAAAGATGGCGAAGTTGAGCGCCGCATGGAGCTGTCCCAGTGGCAGGCCGTCATCGACGTAAACCTCACCGGCGTCTTCCTCTGCGGTCGCGAAGCCGCCACCCAGATGATCAAGAACGGCGACCAGGGCGTGATCATCAACATCGCCTCCATCTCCCGCGCCGGCAACATGGGCCAGAGCAACTACTCCGCCGCCAAGGCCGGTGTCTCCGCCCTGGTTCCCGTCTGGGCCAAGGAACTCGCCCGCTACGGTATCCGCTGTGCCGGTATCGCCCCGGGCTTCATCGAAACCGAAATGACCGCCTCGATGAAACCGGAAGCCCTGGAAAAAATGACCGCCGGCATTCCGCTGAAGCGCATGGGCAAACCGGAAGAGATTGCATCGGCCGCTGCGTTCATCTTTGAGAACGACTATGTGTCCGGGCGGATGCTTGAGGTGGATGGTGCTCTGAGGCTGTAACCTGGTACCAAGGCTGAGCGACAAATGTCGGATTACGGCCCGTTGGGCCTAATCCGACCTACAATTGCAGCGCCGCGGCCCGGCACCCCGTAGGTCCGATTAGCTTAGCCACGTAGGTCGGATTAGGCGCAGCCGTAATCCGACAAAATCCAGACTCCCCACCATCCGTCACAGGTAGGTCGGATTAGCAAAGCGGAATCCGACAGCCCTCTTCACGCCAGCGGCGTAGGTCGGATTAGCGAAGCGTAATCCGACAACCAGCTCGAAATTTGCCAACCAAGCACCTACTCCCGCCCAACCCCAACCAGCAAATCCTCATCAACCGCCCAATCAACTGGCAACACCCCTTCTCGAACATATCGATGAAAACTGGAATACGGCCAATCCGAAGCCCTCGCAACATATCCATGCTTCACAGGATTGAAATGGATGTAATCAACATGCCGTTCAAAGTCCTGGCCATCCCGGATCGTATGCTCCCAAAACCGCTTCTGCCACAGCGAACCATTTCCACACATTGGAAGCCCTTGGATGTCTTTAGCTCCCTTCGTGAACCCTGTCTTTATTAATCGCCAACGCCTGGAGAAATCATGATCGCCTTCGGGCAATGTCCATATGCTGTGAAGATGATCCGGGAGTACCACCATGGCATCTATTACAAAGGGAAAACGTTGCATGACAGAGCCGAACGACGTCCGCAGACAGGCAACGGCAGCGGGTGAATTGAATACAGGGGTGCGATCGGCTGTTACGACGGTGAAGAAATAGGTGCCGCCGTGTACGCGGTTTCTGCGGTAATTCATCATACGTCCTTGTATGAGTTGGGTTCTTGTCGGGTTACGGCTCTTTGAGCCTAACCCGACCTACGACTTTTGAGCTCTGGGTTGTCGGATTACGGCTTTGCCTAATCCGACCTACTATCAAGTCGGATAATGGTTGCTTTGGCTATTCTGGCCTACGGTTGCCATTGAAAGCGGCGCATGGAAATTCGACCGTTGACGACCTCTACGCCCTCACCTTTCAATCTGCCCACCTGAGTTTCGTAGGCATCGGAGCCTTCCTGGAACGCAATCTGGCCGTTGCTACGGATAACCCGAAACCAGGGGATACTGTGACCGGCGGGCAACTTGCCCAGGGCTCGGCCTATGTATCGGGCCTGGCGCCCCAGGCCGGCCATGGCGGCTACCTGGCCGTAGCTGGCGACGCGGCCGGGCGGGATGGCGGCGACGACTTGCCAGATTTTTTGGTCCTTTGTTGGTTCGGACATGATTTAGGCGTCTCGTTTCTTGTCGGATTACGCGTTGCTAATCCGACCTACGGCCCTGAGTTGAACTCCTCGCAATCGTAGGTTGGATTAGCCGTAGGCGTAATCCAACAGCTTTTGTCGGATTACGCTTCGCTAATCCGACCTACTTCCTGATTCTGCATCAGGCTTTAATTCATTCCGCGGCGCTAGCGCATCCAATCGATGGCCATTTCGAATCATGAATATAGCCAACAGAACCGCCGGAATGCCCATCACCGCCGAGACCAGGAAGAACTCCGCATAGCCAAATCCGGCTACCACAATGCCGGAGAAACCGCCAAGAAACTTGCCGGGAAGGGTCATCAGGGAACTGAACAGGGCGTACTGCGTTGCCGTGAACGAGGCACTGGTCATGCTGGAGAGCCAGGCAATCAGGGCCACGTTGGCAATGCCGCCACTGAGGTTATCGGCGCTCACCACGGCGGCCAGGGTAATGATGTTTGGCGGGTACTGGGCCAGAACAACGAACAGCAGGTTGGTGGCGGCCGTCATGATCGCCCCCAGCAGAAGAATCCGGCGAACCCCGTAGCGAACCACCATGACACCGCCGACCAGCGAGCCGGCAATGGTCATGAAGAAGCCAAAGATCTTGGTGACATCCGCCACCTGGGTTTTGCTGAAGCCCATGAAATCCAGGTAGAAGGGATTGGCCATGACGCCCATGGCGATGTCCGAGATCCGGTAAACCGCGACCATGAGCAGGATGACCAACGCCAATTCCTTGTACCGGCGAAAGAAATCCAGGAACGGGCCGGCCACAGCCGCATAGAACCAGCCAACCAGTCTCGCCAGGCGCGGATTCAGATGAGTGCGCTTGGCCGCCTCCTGCTCGATCTTGTGGGCAATATCCTGGGCGGCAGCAAAGTGGTTCACGGAGGGTTCGCGAACAATGAGAACCGTAAGCGCGCCAACGCCCACGAGGGCGGCCATCACCTCATAGGACACCTGCCAGGACCAGAATTCCGCCAGGTACAGAGCACCGGCGCCGGCCACCAGAAGCGCCAGACGGTAACCGAAGATATACGTTGCAGCCAGCGCCGCCTGCAGCCGTTCCTCGGCAATCTCGATGCGGTAGGCATCAATTGCCACGTCCTGGGTGGCGGAGGAAAAGGCTACCAGCAGGCCACAAAGGGCCATCATTTCCGGCGCTGCCGTGGCATCCACGTGAGCCATCAGGTACAGCCCCGTGGCGATACCCGCCTGCGCGAAGATAATCCAGCTTCGCCGCTTGCCCAGCAGCCGGTCGAGCAACGGCAGTTTCAGGCGGTCCACAACCGGTGCCCAGAACACCTTGATGGAATAGGTAATACCCAGCCAGCTGAAAAAGCCGATGGTGGCGGTTTCCACTCCGACATCCGCGAGACGGGCATTTAGCGTGGAAAACACCAGCAGGAACGGCAGGCCCGCCGAAAAGCCCAGGAATAACAGGGCGATCACCTGCCAACGGGTGTAGGTGTAGAGCGTGTCCCGGATCAGGGTCAGGCGGGTGCCGGTTAAGATGGTGAAGCCTCCGGATCAGTCGCGGAAATTATTGAACTGCAGCGGGATATCCAGCTCAGCTTCGCGCAGCATGGCGATGGCCTCCTGGAGATCATCCCGTTTCTTGCCGGTCACCCGCACCTTATCGCCCTGGATACTGGCCTGGACCTTCATCTTCTGGTCCTTGATCATCTTCACAATCTTCTTGGCCATATCGGTTTCAATGCCCTGCTTCAGTAGCAGGTGCTGTTTGACCAGCTTGCCGGACTTGCTGTCGCCGTCCTCGGCCAGCGCGCGGGCATCGATATTACGCTTGGCAAACGCCATCCGCAGCATATCCAGCAGCTGCTCGAGCTGGAACTCCTGCTCGGCACTGATGGTAATGCCCTTGTCGTCCAGTTCAATGTCGGCTTCAACGTTCTTGAAGTCCCAGCGATTGCCCAATTCGCGCTTGGCCTGGTCAACCGCATTGGTGACTTCGTGCATATCAATTTCTGAAACAATGTCAAAAGAAGGCATGGTCGTTATTCTCCAACAGGGTAAGAAGGTATACTTCTTCAATTTGCTGGGGATGATACCAACCCCCGGCATCTCCCGCACCTGACAACGGACTGGTAAAAGTAGATAACAATGCCAAATCTGGACCTTCCCATCCTCGTAGTAGACGACGCGAAATTCAGCAGTATGGTGGTTGGCCGCACGCTGCGAAATGCCGGATATCGCGACGTACGCATCGTGAATAACGCACCGGAAGCCCTGCAGTTGATCGAACAGCGCCCGGTAAGCGTTCTGATTGCCGACTGGCTGATGCCCGAGATGGATGGCCTGGAACTGACGGACCAGGTGCGACAACAGGACGAGCAGAACAATCATTACACCTACGTGATCCTGCTCACTGCCCGCGAAAGCGTTGAGGCCCTCTCGGAAGCCTTCGACCGGGGCGTGGACGACTTCATCTACAAGTCCGACATGACCAAGCAACTGATTCCCCGCATCTTTGCCGCAGACCGAATGGCCGACCGCCAGAACACCCTGCTGAAGGCAAACTCCCTGCTGATCGAGAACAACCGGGAACTGGAATCCACCAACATCATCGATCTGGAAACCGGCCTCTGCAACACGAAGTACGGCCGCGAGCGCCTGACCAAGATGCTGCGCCACGCTGAATCCCGAGGCGGCTGTTCTGCCTATGTACTGTGCGGCATTCGCAACTGGCAGGAGCTCAAGCGCAAACACCCGCCCACCGTGATGAGTGAACTGGCCATCGGCATTGCCCGCCGGCTGAGCACCCTGATACGCCCTATTGATGCCCTGTGCCGCGTTGGCGACAACCAGTTCGCCATCATTGCCTACTTCCCCAATAGCGACCACTGCACCACCACGGCCTTCCGCCGCGTGTTCGACGGTATCAACCACAAGGCCCTGAAAACCACGGCCGGCTACATTTCCGTGGAAGCCGGCATGGTGCTCTGCAAAGCCGACGCCCAGAACGGCACGCCCTCAATCCAGGACATGGAACGGGCTGCGGTGCAGGGGCTGGTGGATGCCTACGATACCCGGCGGTTTACCGAGACTGCCCCAGAAGTTAGTGCAACGGCATAATCGATTTGTCGGATTACGGCTTCGCCTAATCCGACCTACCCCCACCCTCACAGTTCATCAGAATTCCGTAGGTCGGATTAGCGAAGCGTAATCCGACACCAACATCCCCGCCCGAATTTGAGCGCCACCCGTAGGTCGGATTAGCAAAGCGTAATCCGACAACTACCCCTCCAACCAAGCGCCATTTCGGCTACACACTCCGTAACACTGATACACACTTCACAAACAGACAGGAAAGCCCGGAAGACTTATTCTGCAATTGTGGATTTAAGCAGTATCCCCCATGGCGGAGGAGCCGAGTAGTACCTCCGCCGCCATATGGGGAATCGAATCCACCGGATTAACGAATTTTTCAGGCACTTTCGTTCTTTCCTTGTTTTTTGGGCCAGCTTTTTAGCTGGCCTTTTTATTTTCTGCTCCAGACGTTTACGCACCAGTTCCGTTATACTCCAACGATAACGACTCCAAAAACAGTGCTGTAACCATGAAAACCCTCGGAACCGCCTCCGTCGCTGCCCTGCGCCAATACGTTCGTGCTGCCGAATCTGCCGGCGTGGACATCAACCGCCTTTTCGACCAGGCCGAACTGGATCAGAACATCCTCGATACCGACGACGGCCGCATCAACGGCGAGCAGTTCCAGCACTTTATTCATTTATTGTGCGAACAAACCGCCAACCCCATTCTGGGCCTGGAAACCGGCGATTTTGTTCAGCCTGGCTCCTACAGCGTACTTGGCTACATCACCATGAGCTGCGCCACCCTGGGAGAAGCCGTGGCACGCATTGCGCCGTTCGAAAAACTCGTCGGAGACATGGGCACCACCAGCCTCGCCATGAAAGGCGAAGACATCAAACTGACCTGGAACTGCAACTACACCGATCCCATCGTCCGGCCGCAACTGGTGGATAACGTGTTTGCCTCCTGGGTGAACTACGCCCGCTGGCTTGCGGATAATCAGGAAGCCTCCCCCAGCTCGGTAAAACTCCGCCGATCCTCGCCAGGTTCAGAATTTGAAAAGGCCTACCAGGAGCGCTGGCACTGCCCGGTCACTTTCTCGGCCGAGGAAGACAGCATCACCCTCAAGAAAACCCTGCTGGAAACCCGCCTGCGTCAACCGGATCCCCTGCTCCGTAAAACCCTGGAAGCCCATGCCCTGAGCCAGCTCGCCTCCCTGGATACCGACAGCGACCTGACTTCGAAAGTCCGCCACAGCATCCAGCAACAACTGATGCACGGTATTACCAGACAAGACATGGTGGCCGAAGACCTGGGCATGACCAGCCGGACTCTGCAGCGAAAACTTGGCCAGGAAGGTGTGTCTTATCAAAAACTTTTAGATGAAGTGCGGCAAAAAATGGCCGAGGACTATCTTCGCAACAGCGAGTTGGCCATTCCGGATATCGCATTAAGGCTGGGATACAGTGAAACCACGTCGTTTCACCGGAAGTTCAAAGCGGTCACGGGGAAGACGCCCGGAGAGTTCCGGGCGTCCGTAGAGCAGACTTAAAGCTTGCGGCCTTTGCCAGCAGCAATCCGCAGACGCAGGGCATTCAGCTTGATAAAGCCTTCCGCATCCTTCTGATCGTACGCACCCTGATCTTCCTCGAAGGTGGCAATCTTCTCGTCGAACAGAGAATCCTCAGACTTACGGCCAACCACATCCACATTACCCTTGTAGAGCTTCAGACGAACGGTGCCGTTTACATAGTGCTGGGTCTGATCGATCAACGCCTGCAGCGCCTCACGCTCTGGCGACCACCAGTAACCGTTGTAGATCACTTCGGCGTAGCGCGGCATGATGCTGTCTTTCAGGTGCGCCACTTCGCGGTCCAGGGTGATGGACTCGATGGCACGGTGGGCACGCAGCATGATGGTGCCGCCCGGGGTTTCGTAACAGCCGCGGGACTTCATGCCCACATAGCGGTTCTCGACGATATCCAGACGACCGATACCGTTGGCACCCGCCAGCTTGTTCAGGGTTTCCAGAACCACGTGAGGCTTCATGTCCTGACCATCGATGGCAACAATGTCGCCCTTCTTGTAGGTCAGCTCAACGTAGGTCGGCTCATTCGGCGCGGCTTCCGGAGACACACTCCAGCGCCACATATCTTCCTCGGCTTCCGCCCAGGGATCTTCCAGGTTGATGCCCTCGTAGGAGATGTGCAGAAGGTTGGCATCCATGGAGTATGGGCTCTTGCCCTTCTTCATTTCCACCGGGATGTTGCGCTCTTCGCAATATTTAAGCAGCTTCTCGCGGGAATTCAGATCCCACTCACGCCAGGGCGCAATCACCTTTACACCCGGCTTTAGTGCGTAGGCACCGAGCTCGAAGCGAACCTGGTCGTTACCCTTGCCGGTAGCGCCATGGGAAATGGCATCGGCGCCGGTTTCATTGGCGATATCGATCAAACGCTTGGCAATCAAAGGACGAGCAATGGAGGTACCCAGCAGGTACTCACCCTCATAGATGGTGTTCGCGCGGAACATCGGGAACACGTAATCGCGCACAAACTCCTCGCGCAGGTCCTCGATGTAGATTTCCTTAACGCCCAACGCCTCGGCTTTCGCCCGCGCCGGCTCAACTTCCTCGCCCTGGCCGATGTCGGCGGTGAACGTCACCACCTCACAGTTATAGGTATCCTGCAACCACCGAACGATTACGGAAGTATCCAGGCCACCGGAATAGGCCAGCACCACCTTTTTGATATCAGACATGCCCTTGCTCCAGACTGAACAGAATGGATGTGTTGAAAATAAGGGCAGTATTGTACGGGAGAGCGGGGGGAATGGCTATTGGGCCGGGGTATTACCCAGCCCAACAACCGGGGATAGCATAGCAAGCAGCTTGGTGCTTCAAACAGCCTGCTGCTGGCCCATGGCCTCTTCGCGGATGCCATCCCAGCCATCTTTGATGGCTCGGAGCAGATCAGCAACCTCATCGAGCTTGGCAACATCATTCTTCGCATTCGCCTCGAAAAGGGTCCGCTCCATGTAATCATAGAGACCTTCCAGTCGAACTGCCAGATCACCACCCTTCTCAAAATCCAGGAAGCTGCGCAGGCCGCCGATAATCTCAATCGCCTTGGAGATCAGCTTGCCCTTGCCTTCGTAATCCTTCGCCTGCATCCGTGCCTTTGCCATGTTGATGCGCTCAAGAGCACCGTTGTACAAAAGCTGGATCAGCTTGTGGGGATCGGCATCGGTGATGCTGGTTTGGGTGTTTACGCGCTGGTATGCCTGTAAACCGTTCATATCAGACCTCTTCGTTCGCTAACCGGCCAACGCCGATCAGTTGTTGTTCCGGTTGTTTTGGGGTGCAAGCGCGGCAAGCTGCTGGCTTACGTAGTCCTGGGTGCTATTCAATCGAGCGATCAGTGAGTCTGCAGCTGAAAACTGGGCTACAAGCCGTTCGCGGTAAGACTCAATGCGTAAATCAAGCCGTGCCCGATCCTCCGAAATACGCTCAAGATCTTTTTGAAGACCGTTTGTCTTAGCTTCTAGGGAACCATCCAAGCCAACAATACTGGAAATCAGATCGACTGAACGATCGCCAACCCCCTGAATGAAGTTAATATCCCCTCGGCTTCCAACAGTTCCACCAGTAACCCGCAGCTGCATACCGGCAGCACCGCCAGTACCTTCCACAAACAAGACCTGACCTTCCCCGGTTGCCCGCTGTCCATTGACAGTTCCGGCAACATCCTGACCTGCAATACCTGTCGAAACATCCAGTCCCAGAGTAGCGGCGGAATTCGTATCCACGGAGGTCAGGTTAACATTGGACTCACTCCCGTAAGCTTCAGAGGTGAACTTGATGGCTCCGGAAGTTGCGTCAAATTCAGCTGTAACCGACCGCCCGGTAGCTGCAAGTGCCGAACTGTCATTCAGCTGCGTCTGAATTTCTGCGGCCAGAGCCTCCCGGGTATACGTGCCAGCCGTCAGTTGGATGGACACCGAAGTCTCACCATCTACCAGGAAGGATAGCTCATCATTGTCGACATCAATCGTCACATCACCAGCGCCGACACTAGCGCCAGATAACGACCCCTGGGTAGCCAGTTGAGAGATATTTACGGAATAGTTGCCGGGCGAGGTATTAACGCCACTGCGAATAAACTCGATCTGCTCATCAGAGGCTCGACCCTGCTCAGCAAAGAGGGCAGTTACATCGTCCGGGTTAGCCTGTAACTTTTCGGTGAATTTGGTGCGATCAAAATCAAGCCCACCTGTTTCATAATTCGTGGTAATGCCAACATCCGCCAGCGTTCTTACAGAGGCGTTCTCCAACCCCGGCACAACACGCCCCATAATCTGGCGCATCTGATTCTGTATGCCTCGGATGGCCGAGTCGCCCGAGAGAATTCCTCCCTGGCCGGTTTCCGCATTGAATCCGGAAAGCCCCTTGATCGTCTGCTGAAGTGCGTTAAATTTTTCTACAAACGCGCCAACCCGATCTGCAACCTTTCCGAGATCCTGACTCACCTTGACTGTCGAGGTAACGCCCGCCTCAGAAACTTCGAGCGAAACACCATCGATGAGATTCTCAATATTGTTCGTCGGCCGACTGATAGAAATACCGTTTACCTGAACGACTGCATCCTTCGCTTCAACCGTTTCGGTCAGATTGTTGGTAACGCCATCGAAAGCGAACTGCGACAGACCGGCGGTATCCGTGCTGTTACCATCGGAATCATTGACGGCTATCGATATGGCGTTATCTGCCCCGGTCTTATCAGATGACAGAACCAGCCTGTACCCGTTACCTGTATCTATAATGCCGGCGCTGGCACCGGTATCTGCGTCATTGATAGCTTGCGCGATTCCTTGCAGCGTGTTGTTGGAGCTGTCGATATCCAGGGTAGTGGTTTTTCCGCCAACAGAGATCGTCAACGACCCACTACCGACAGCCGTCGAGTCACGATCGCCGAAGCTGGCGGAGGCAAGGGACTGAGCCTGGGCAAGGCTATCAACAGTGACCGTGTAGGTACCCTGGCTGGCCTTCGCTGAATCAACGCTAACGCTTACACCATCATTGGAAGAAGTGCCCGAAAACGCCTTGAGGTTATCCGGGGAACTGAGCTGTCGCATCGGCAAGCGGAGATCGGTGATCGCACTCTTGAGCGTTCCATAGGCAGAAATCAACGCCTCAGTGCGCTGCTGATTGAAATTGAGGCGCTGTTCCGTCGGCCGACGTTCTGCCGAAACCAACTGATCCACCAGGTCTGAATTAAGGACCCCGGACCCAATGCCTAATGAAGAAATTCCTGCCATAACCGTGTCTCCTCGAGGGAGCGAACCTGTTTAATAATCCGTGTATCGGCAGAAAGCGGCAAAACTTTGCCCTTTTCATCCGCCAATTTGTAACAACTTGTAAAATGCTAGCATAACCCATAAAGCAGAGCACCGCCGGGCCCTCTCGGGTGCGGCGGTGCTGAAAAGCCATTGTTCCATCAACGCAAAAGCGGCAACGCTTTACACTTTGATGTTAAACAACGTCAGCGGTTCATCCTGTTGCAAGTTCTCTGCCAACCTCAATGCCACTTCGTCCGGAATCTGGCGAATCACTTTCTGGGTCTGCTGATCAACCACCTTCACAATGGTCTGCCCCAGATCATTATCCACTTCAAACTGCAGATCCCGCTGCACATTCTGAACAAAATCGTTCAGCTGACTGACCGCCTCATCCAGCTCTTCTCTTTGCGCTTCGTTCCGTAACTGCAGCTTTTCAGCCTTGGATACTTCTGAAGCAATCTGAGAGTTCTGAGCACGGCTTGCAGCGGACGACGAAACAGCAAGGTCGGAGGCATTCCTGCCTTCGGCCTGAGATGACGAAAATGCCCGACCCGGAGCTTGCTCACTGGTGCGAACCAGCTTCAGACCCGGGCTGTTCAGGTTAACGTCATTCATAGCTCACCTCGCTATCCTTTACGGCGTAAAGCCGGAACCCGAAGGCTCCGGCTGTTACCGTTAGCCCCTTACTGCAGGAGGGACAGAACCTGCTGCGGACGGGCGTTCGCCTGTGCCAGAACAGAGATACCAGCCTGCTGCAGAACCTGGGCCTTGGAGAGCTTAGCGGTTTCTGAAGCGAAGTCTGCGTCCAGGATACGGCTCTGGGCGGCAGAGAGGTTTTCAGATGTAGTTTGCAGGTTTGAAATCGTACTTTCAAAACGAGACTGAAGGGCACCAAACTTGGCTCGCTGTGAGTTAACTGCACTCAGCGCTGAATCTACAATTGATATCGCCGTGTTGGCACCGTCCACATCAGAGATATCGAGTTCTGAAACAGATTGCAGCTGCGATACAGAGTTCGCAGCGGTAACTACCGTTGTACCAGTCGTTCCATCATCTGTAATACTGAACGACTTATCCGAATCAAACGTCAATTCACCTGTAATCACTGCCGTGTCTGCAGTTGTGTCCGCCGCCAGGCTTGTTCCACCTACCGTCACCGCACCTGCGTTGGCAGTGGTGGTATCAGACAAGGAAATATTCTCACCCTCGCTCTGCGTCAGAGTAATGCCGTTTCCAGCATCATTTACCTGAGCGGTAATTCCTGTTTGTGACGATTGCTCATTAAATGCAGATACTGCGGCACTGAGGCCATCTGCCGTCCCTGTATCGCTGATAGAAAACGAGACTGCAATCGGATTAGCATTCGTACCAGTTACGTTTAGGGTATAAGCACCAGTAGCACCAAATGTGATATCCAACTCCGTGCTAGCTGTTGCAGAGACGCCGGTACTATCCGAAACATTGTTTACCTTCTCAGCGACACTCTTTGCGGAGTCAGTAGTGGCGACCGCAACGGTTTCAGTGTCTGAGCCGTTGATGGTTAAGTTCGAGCCTTCAAATCTTACCGCTGCAGCACCTGATGAAGCGGCGCCCGATACACGCTGCAGTCCGTACTGATCGGTGCTGAAGTTCGCAGTCGTGGCCTGAATTGTCTGGTTCGCGTTCGCACCTACCTGAAATTGAGCGGTGCCGAACGTCCCATCTAACAATTTGCTTCCGTTAAACTCAGTCGTTGAAGCAATCCTATCAAGCTCAGAAACAAGCTGGTTCACTTCATCCTGAAGTGCTCGGCGATCGGAAGATGAGTTAGTTTCGTTAGCAGACTGAACGGCCAACTCCCTCACGCGCTGCAAAATCGTGCCTGCTTCCCCAAGAGCACCCTCTGCGGTCTGCGCCAATGATATGCCATCATTCGCATTCCGAACTGCTTGATTCAACCCTTTGATTTGTGCCTCAAATCTTTGAGAAATGGCCAAACCAGCGGCGTCATCCTTAGCTGAATTGATCCTCAAGCCAGAGGACAAACGCTCGAGCGCCTGATCGGAGATAGACTGTGACTTCGTCAGGTTATTTTGAGCAGATATTGACGCGATGTTTGTATTAATACCGAGAGCCATAATGCTTCTCCTTAAAACCGTTAAGTTTTCTCTTTGAAGAGGTCTGGCGCCCGTCTTCATTTTTTGGGTGCGCCGCCCTGCTGATGTGCTTAACGGCCCTGCTCAAAGTTCCTTTAGAAAAAATCACTTTTTCTTTGTTAAACATTGTAAATCGGCTGAAAAACCGGCAAAGCACTGCCTTCGGACTCGCCAAGCTTTCGTTACTGGCCACATAGCACGTCGTCACTCATCCGCCATCTCTTACTTTAAAAACAATACTTTAGAAAATAAATACAAGAACTGGCACGCGATTCGCTAACTCCAGAGAAAACGGCAATTAAATGTATTCCGCCGGCAAACCGATGACGATGTTTATTGGGGCGGCGGCATCTCTGAGCAGGGAGAATCGACATGCCTCAGATTATTAACACCAACATTGCATCATTGAATGCTCAACGGAACCTGAATGCATCCCAGCGAGACGCTGACACCACGCTGCAACGACTGTCTTCCGGTCTGCGCATCAACTCTGCAAAAGACGATGCGGCTGGCCTCGCGATCAGTGAGCGATTCACATCGCAGATTAAAGGGCTCAATCAGGCAATTCGAAATGCCAATGACGGGATCTCCTTGGCGCAAGTTGCGGAAGGCGCACTTGGTGAATCAGGCAATATCCTCCAGCGTATCCGCGAACTCTCTGTTCAATCAGCCAACGCGACGAACTCTGCCTCCGACCGCCAGGCCCTTCAGTCGGAAGTCAACCAGCTCAAAGAAGAGCTGGAGCGAATCGCAACGACGACTGAGTTCAACGGTCTGAAACTTCTAGATGGCACCTTCCAGGCACAAAAATTCCAGGCGGGGGCTAACGAAAACCAAACCATAGCGGTCTCGATTGAAGGTGCACGCACCAAAGATCTGGCGAACAATACACTGGATGCCGCCAATCCTACCCTTAATTCGGGAACTGGCTCGTCGACAACAGCAACAGATGTAGTCGCCACAGAAAACACAATTGGCAGCCAGACGCTAACCATTTCAAGCTCACTTGATACACAGACTGTTTCTGTAGATGCAGGAGATACCGCAGAAGAAATCGCAGCTGCCATCAATAATTCAGCCGCAACGACCGGTGTTGGGGCAAACGGCCGCACAGAAGTCAGTGTCAGTAATACGGCTACAACACCGATAACTGCGCCCCAAACGATCACACTGACCGTTTCCAACGGCGAGAGCTCTGCAACCATCTCTGCGCAGATTTCCGATGCAAACGATCTCTCGCCTCTAGCCAAGGAAATCAATTCTGCCTCTGGGCGCACAGGTATCACTGCTGAAGTTGAAGATGATGGCAGTATTACGCTTGTACATCCCACCGGCAAAGACGTTTTAATCGAAAACTTCACTGCAGCGGATGGCGATCAACTAGCTGTCCAAGGCAGCGCAGACCCCTCAGCCACGGAACTCACTAGCGGCCCCACCGCTCCGACTGACAGCGTACGTGTAGCTGGTGAAATCACATTTGATTCAGCAGTCAGTTTCGCGGTCCAGTCCAGTGCCGCACCAACAGCACCCGGAGGTGCTGACACCGGGAGTATTCTAGGCGTGGCAGCAAATACATCCGTTGGGTCCAACCCTGAGGATGTGGCCAGCATTGACATCAGCTCTGTTGAAGGTGCAACCGACGCGCTGGCCATTGTTGATGCAGCTTTGGAAACCATCAGTGGGATTCGGGCCGATCTGGGTGCCGCCCAAAACCGACTCGAATCCACAATCGCAAACCTCAGCACCACCTCCGAGAACCTCTCGGCAGCGCGTTCACGAATCCGCGATGCGGACTTCGCCGCAGAATCCGCCGAACTGGCCAGAACCCAGGTCCTCCAGCAGGCTGGCCTCTCCGTTCTTGCACAGGCCAATGCAAGGCCACAGCAGGTTCTGCAGTTGCTGCAGGGTTAATGAGGCAGACCGGGTGATGTCGGATTACGCCTTTGGCTAATCCGACCTACGTTTCGATCGCAGTGACTGCCGCGGCAGGTTTTATGAGGTGTCCCATGCAAGCCAAGCATCAAGTCCAGGTATCCCAATCCCAACAGGCCCAGGTTGCCCGTCTGCTTCTGCAGGCCAATCTTGCCTACGGGGAGTCCAACAGCAATGGCCTCAGCCATATCCAGCGGCTAAAGGCCCGTCAGGAATGCCGGGGTTATCTGAACGAGGCGCTGGCTCTGGAGCCGGAGAATGCCGGTGGCCTGGGGCTGCTTGGCCGTGTGGAGATGGACGACGGGCAGCTTGAGAAGGCTCATACCCTGTTCAATGCCAGCCTGGACCATCAGCCGGACCAGGCGCAGCAGTACTGCAACCTGGGTTACTGGGCTCTCAAAACCGAGCGGCCGGCGCTTGCAGAGCAGTATTTCCTGCAAGCCCTGGACTGCGAGCGGCAATCTGCCGCCGCTTTCTGCGGTGTTGCCCACGCAAAACGATTGCAGGGGCAGTTCGATGTGGCCTATCTGCATTACCGCAAGCTGCTGGAAACCGGCGCCGAATGGGATTCCGTATACAGCGGCATGCTGACCTGCGCCCAGCACCTGGAAGTAAACAAGGCGGATTCCGCCCTGGCCCAGGATGCTATCGCCCTTCTCCAGCGGGATGGTCTGCCACATCAGGAATTGGGCCGGTTTGTCAGCGCCATTGTTCATCACCAGTATGGCCTGGATAACCCGGAAGCACAGATTTCCCTTGAGGCCGCCAGTGAAGACGATCTGCTGACCCTTGCCCTCCAGAAAACCCTGATGCCCAATCCTGCGGTGGAAGAGCTGGTTACCCTGCTGCGTCGAGCAATCATTGCCGAAGTCGCACAAACCGTTGAACTTCGGGACGAACTTCAGCGACTGACACTGGCCATCGCTCAATACGCCGACAGAACCGGCTATGGCCTGGCAGCTGAAGACGATGAAGAACGACTGGTTTCTGCCATCAACGACAGCATCCAGGCCCAGTTTGCCCTTGGCGAGGAACAGGATGGCCTCATCGGTTCGCTGATGATCAGCGCGATGTATGGCGCCCTCTTCCATCAGCAGTTCGCGGTGCAACTTGGCCAATGGAACCTGGTTGACTGGCCTTTGTCATTGCAGCCCGTTCTGGCCGCCAGCTACTACGATCGCGCCAAGGAAGAGGCGATCAAACAGAATTTCGATGAAAAAGCCGAGGAGCTCTGCCTGGATAAGACCGATGTTCCCCAGGCATGGCCGTCCTGGTCTCGGTTGGCCTACCGCACCGAAAGCAGCCTTAAAACATTGATGGCCACCGAACTAGGGCTGGAAACCGACTATCTCCCGGCCACCCTTCGCCTCATGGTGTGCGGTGCGCAGTCCGGCCAGCGGGCGATGGAGCTGGCCAGCTATCTGGACGATGTGGAAGTGATCGCTGTGGATGAATCCCTGGCCAACATCGCCAAAGCCACTCGCATGGCGAACGAGATGGGCATGGATAACATCGTGTTCTGGCCCTGGTCCATTGCCCAGCGTTTTGTCGCAGATGGCCACCAGGTGCACTGGATCGAAGTCGGTCGCCTGCCCTCACCGGCCATGGCCACCCTGTCTCTCGCGGCCCTGGTTAACCAGGCCACCGGCTCGGGCGCTGTGGTGCACATGCACACCGTCATTGCCGAGCAAACGTCCGGTGACAAACAGATTCGCAAATTGGTCAGTGAGCACCAACTCCAACCCACCCGCCAGACACTGCGCCAGCTCCGCCGGATGGTCCTGGCCAATAGAAACGATGCCGCCTGGCAGGACCTGACCGCTGATGCCGATTTCTACAGCCTCGGCGGCTGCAGGGACAGATGGTTCAGGCCGCAGGACACAGCCCAGCTGAAAGAGTTGATGGCCATGGCGAGTAATGAGGTGGAATGGAAGCTCGTGAAAGCCCGGGATGTGGATGGCCACAGCCTGGCAACCGGGCCGGTTCAGAAGCAGATTCAGGCGGAGGCACTGGGCAGTGAGGTGCAGAGTCTGATGGGGCAGAATTTGAGTGTTTATTTCGTGAAGCGGCGGTGAGTTAGCTCCGGGCCTGGGGTGTCGGATTACGGCTTTCGCCTAATCCGACCTACGGGGTGGAATCTGCGCGTACTCGGAAGCCATGTAGGTCGGATTAGGCGAAGCCGTAATCCGACAAGAAAGCGCCTTATTCCAAAGCAAAAGGCGTGAACCCGGGGGCCGATGCAATTTTCGTCTGCCCTCATTTTCGAGGCATTCGTCCAATATCAATTGTCGATGATTAATCAGCGCTCAGAGCTTCCCGCGCCTGATTCAAAACGTCATTCAGATTGCTTTCCACCACACCCCAAACAATCACCGGATCGATAGTCGCATAGCCGTGAATAAGCACGTTCCGAAATGCGATCATCTTTTTATAATCGACAAACCGCTCAGCCTCGTCCGGAGCAATCTTGTGTAACTTACCCATTGCCTCTCCGATGATTTCGAACTGGCGCTCAACAGCAGACTGCAACAACTCATCACTCAGATAATCGTCTTCACTGCTACCAGCAACAAAACGCTGAACCTTCTCAGCAGCTTCAAGAATATCGTAAAGGTACTTGAGAGCCTCACGCTGCATACAAGGAATGCCGCTCTTCAAGAACCGAGGCTCTGAAATAAGGGTTGGTCAAGGAGGACACAGTGACCAGATCCACGGAGCGAGAAAACATCACTTCAAGATCTTCTTTTAGCCCGAAAAACGCCTCAGCTTTTTGGGTGGCGGGTAAAGCCGGATCAAAATCCACAAGAAAATCCAGATCACTGTTCTCATTGAAATGCCCTGTGGCGGCTGAACCAAAAACACCAAACGACATTACCCGGTGCTTTTCACAAAGCCGCCGAATCTCGTCCTGTTTTTCTTTCAGCATTTCCAGTGCATTAGCTGCAGCCATACTTTACTCAATCACTTGCAGGTATGTGTTTGGAGTTTAAACCTTGCCCCCCAAACAATAAAGAAAGCGGCGGCCGGAACGGCCAACATCCTTATCCTCAGATATAAGGAATCAAAGACTCCCCATACAAATGCAAATCCTCAAGAATATGCCGCCTCTCCGGCGTCAGTTCCGGGTCCGCCGCCAGGCGCTGTAGCTCCTGGGCATACGCCTCCAAAGACCGCCATCCCTTCTTCGGGTGCATCAACCTCTGGCTGCGAAACTCTTCCCAGCGCTCCAGCTCCTCACCCATCAGGCTGCCCGGATAGTTCCGGGCCCGATAGCGAAACAACAGTTCATGCAGGCGATCATCTTCGAAGGTCACCTCCAGCTCGCCGAGAGTTTCCACCGGCTGCTCAAGCACCCAGTTCAGCTTCTCGCGGTCAGTTTTGCTGATAAAGCCGCCAGCATAGAGCTGTTCGTCCGGGTCCGTGAGGTCGCTTTCGTGGGGCTGGTCGAAGGCCTCGGCAATCCTGGCTGGTAGATCCGGGGCCTTGCGCAAGATGGCCAGGTTGGCCCGCAAAGTATCACCATCCAAGGCCAGTTCTTCCAGGCGTTCCTGTGAAAGAGTGGAGAGCATGTTCGCCGGCGCCAGCACCGGGCACTTGTTCAGTTGCACCCCTTTCAGTGGAAAGCGGCTTACGCCCTCCCCCAATTCCGCCTGGGAAGTAAACACCCGCTCACGAATCTGCTCAGGGCTGGCGTTTATCAACTCGCTGGGGTCTTCACGCAGGTCGTATACGATCACCAGGTTCTTGTTGGTGGGATGCTCGGCTACGGGTGCGACCAGGGCACAGCAACCCCGGCTGGCCGGGTACTTGGCGGATATGTGGAACACCGGCTTCATGGTGGCGGTGTCCAGCATGGCGCGGGCAGAGTGTTTATCCTTGTTCTGCAAAACAAAATCAAAGAGCTTTGGCTGTTTCTCCTTGATCAGCTTGGCCACTGCAATAGTCGCCTCAACATCCGACATGGCATCGTGGGCGGCTTCGTGGGCAATGCCGTTGGCAACGGTCAGTTCCTCCAGTTTGAAGCTGGGGCTGCCATCTTCCTTGCGGGGCCAGTTAATGCCCTCCGGGCGCAGGGCGTAGGTCAGGCGCACCATATCAATGATGTCCCAGCGGGAATTGCCGTTCTGCCATTCACGGGCGTAGGGATCACGCAGGTTGCGGTAAAGGGTGTGGCGGGTAACCTCGTCGTCGAAGCGCAGACTGTTGTAGCCAACCACACAGGTACCTGGCTGGCTGAAAGCTTCGTTGATCTGGGCGATAAACTCGGCCTCCGGAAAACCGTCTTCCAGGACATTTTGAGGAGTAATGCCGGTGATCAGGCAGGCCTCTGGCGCTGGTAAGTAGTCATCGGCAGGCTTGCAGTAGATTACCAGCGGTTCTTCAATGACATTAAGATCCGCATCCGTTCGCACGCCGGCAAACTGGGAAGGCCTGTCGTGAACCGGGTCTACCCCGAAGGTTTCGTAATCGTGCCAGTAAAACGAACGGATCAAGGGACTAAGCTCCTGCCGAATGGGTTAAACACTGGCAGGAGTTTAGCATTTAAAACAATTGGGTACCCATATCGTCCCGATGGGTCTGCAGCCGATCGACGCCTTGGGTAATCAATTGGCTCATATCCACTTTCATACTCGTGGGCAGATTGATAAACACCCCTTTGCCAGCGTTGATTACATTGGCACCGTCCGGGCTCTGCCAGTCCACCCCTTCGCGCTGGAAACCAATGAAGAAATCGCTGGTGAAATCGGTAACACCATCAGCGCCCTCTTCGCCAACATACAGCGACTGAAGGTGCGTCAGAGGTGCGCAGTTAGTGCCTGAGGCACAGTCTGCCGTTCCATCGTCAATGCCGATATGGCTGGCCCGGTAATTGGTGGCCTGGGTGTTCTCATCAAAAAGCGTAGCGTCGTATTCCTGGCCATCACTCACCAGCTTCAGTCCGATATCGCCACTGAAACTGCTGGTCAGCGAGGAAATTGAACCTCTCGCCTGCCCGAACCCCATACGAAAGCCAGAAAGCTTACCCTCTGCAGGGTCTTCCGCCAGCTCGATATAAGGTTTGAACGCCTCGAAATGAACGGTATCGCCGGCACTGTAGGTACGGCCGTTGAACTGCTCACCGTCGTTGCGGGCAATATGGCCCAGCGCAACATGCTGTGCAGCGAAGTCCACACCGCCATCAATCTCGCCGGCCTGCACGTCATCCACGTTCATCCGGGTTTCCACGTCCATGGTCAGCGTCATACGCGTGAAGGCGTGGGTATCCCCCGGTATGTTCTCAATCTGCATAAAAGCCTGCCCGGTCACCTCACCCATTGTTTCCTCAGAAATGGGCTTCAGCTCGGCCTGGGCAACGGGCGCAATACCCAGGCAGAACAGGGTGACGGCAGCGTATCCATACGCTCGCTGTCTCATATTTTGTGTCTCTGAAGTAGTGTTGAGGGAGCCTCTGACTAACTCCGAATTACCTCTGCGAGCTCTGAGGGCTTCAGGTGCAAGGCGCAGTTCGCAGCCAATGGCCGTAGCCCTTGGCAAGAGCTGCAACGTAGCAGATGAAGCCCTCAGAACTCGCCCTCCGGGGCCTGCAGAGCGATTCACACTCCGCGTTGCGACTTTTTGAAAGGCACCCAGCCTTCCTGCAAAGTCGCGCCTTGATTGTGAACCGCTCTGTAGGCCAGAGGTGATCCGGAGTTAGTCAGAGGCTCCCTTGAGCCAGTTTCCGACGCCCGACTCCACTGCAGCCCGGTTTATTTTTGATTTTCCGGTACTCACAGGCGGCAGGGTTTTGCATTATTTTTTATTTGCCGCAAACACACTATAACCAAGGCAGAACGGCCAATAGAGTGAGCAGAGTCACAATCGCCGTTTACAATTCAGTAATACTCAACCAACTTTGAATACAGTCACAAAACCTTTGGCTTAATATACTTACAGCTTCTTACTCATTGTTACGAGTGCTGTAGCAAACGTGTACACAACAAAGACTGCTGGTATACTTTCGCACCTTATGATCAACCCCCTGGCCCCATCAATGACCACCCGCATACTGATCTGCGACGACTCTGCCCTTGCCAGAAAGCAAATGGCCCGGGCCCTGCCAGAAGGATTGCGTGGGGATGTCAGCTTCGCGAAAGACGGTGTGGAAGCACTGGAGAAATTGCGCCGGCACGAGGCCGAGCTGATGTTCCTGGATCTGAACATGCCGGAGATGGACGGCTATCAGGTTCTGGAGCAGGTTCGCAAGGAAGATCTGCCGGTCATGACCATCGTGGTTTCCGGCGATATCCAGCCAGAAGCCCGGGAGCGGGTAAAAAAGCTGGGCGCCCTCGACTTTATCAAGAAACCCACCGAAACCTGCATTGTGCTCGACCTGCTGGTGGAATACGGGGTGTATCGCCCCGGAGAACTCGAAGACACGGCACTGCAGGACACCAGTCTTAAAAGCGCAGGCAGCCCTACCCCTGAAATCTCCGTTTCCCTGAACGACTACCTGCAGGAAATCTCCAACGTCGCCATGGGCCGGTCCTCGGATCTGCTGGCCCGCCTGTTGCGCGTGTTCGTAAAGCAGCCGATTCCCAAGGTCGCCTTCCTGGCCAACTCCGAACTGCATATGGCCATTTCCTCCGTCAGCGACAGCAACACCTATTCCGCCGTGTGCCAGGGGTTCACGGGAGCCGGTATTGCCGGGGAAGCACTGCTGCTATTCGCAGACGCCAGCTTCCGGGAAATGGCAGAGATGCTTCACTACGACACCCTTGAGGGTGAAGCGGTGAATGTGGAAGTGCTGATGGATATGTCCAGCATTCTCTTCGGCGCCTTCCTCAAAGGCATCGGCGACCAGCTGGACCTGAAGCTTGGCCTGGGCCACCCCACCGTGCTCGGCCAACACCGGCAAATCTACGAACTGCTGGAACACCACAGCGCCAGGGAAGAACAGCTGCTGTGCATCGAAATCTGCTACACCCTGGAAGACCGCGACATCGAATGCGACATGCTGATCCTCCTCACCGAGGATTCAGTGCCTTTTCTCGAAGATCGCCTGCAATATCTGGTGGACTGACTCATGGCCATAGAAGAATCTGAAGCCAATTCGTTTCACTGGCTGATGGACATGCTGGAATCTGTGGAAGTGGGCCTGGTGGTGCTGGACCTGGATTTCAAAGTCGAAGTCTGGAACGGATTCATGGAAAACCACAGCGGCATCACCGCCAGCAAGATCCAGGGCCAGGTACTGTTTGATGTATTCCCGGATATCCCCCAAGCCTGGCTGACCCGCAAAGTGGACGCCGTAGCTTTGCTCAACACCAAAGCCTTTACCTCGTGGGAGCAACGCCCCTACCTGTTCCAGTTCCGCAATACCCGGCCTATCACCGGTACCGAAGAGTACATGTTCCAGAACCTCACCATCAGCCCGCTCTCCGGCACAAATGGGGAAGTCGAGAAAGTGTGCCTGATGGTGTACGACGTTACCGACATCGCCAGCAGTAAAATGGCTTTGGAACGGGCCAACGAACAATTGGCCAAACTTAGCATGACAGACCGCCTCACCGGCCTGCTCAACCGGGGCACCTGGGAAAACCTGGTGGATGCTGAATTTGAACGCTTCCGCCGCTACGGCCACACCACCAGCCTGGTAATGTTTGATATCGACCACTTCAAGCCGGTGAACGACACCCACGGCCACCTGGCCGGGGATGAAGTGATTAAACACACCGCCAGCATCACCCGCAATGCCATCCGCCAATCCGACAGCGCCGGCCGCTACGGTGGTGAGGAATTCGGCATCATACTGCCGGAAACCGACGCCGAAGGCGCACGCATCATCTGTGAGCGAATACGGGAAACCATTGAACAAAGCGTGGTGGAAACCAGCGGGGCACCGATCCGCTATACCATCAGCATTGGCATTGCCCAGTTAACGGAAGAGCCTGAGAACTATATGCAGTGGATGCAGAAAGCGGATGAGGCGTTGTATGCGGCGAAGGAAGGTGGTCGGAATCGGGTTGTGGTGGGTTAAAAGCCCCTCTCCTCGAAAGGAGAAGGGCCAGCTGGCATCAGTCCTGCTGCCAGCTCTGCACAGCTTCCTTACCGTGCTTCTGACGCCATTCGTTCAGCGTCTTGTGATTGCCACCGCGAGTCTTGACCACTTCACCGGTGTGCGGGTTCTTGTAAGTCTTCATTGGGCGCTTCGGGCGGCTACCAGCAGTTGAATCGGTCTTGCCACCCGCCACTGAGGGATCAATAGCAGAGAGAATCTGAAGTACATCCTTCGGCGACTTGTCATACTCCTTCATCAAGGCGCGAACCTTGTTTTCAAACTCCAGTTCACCTTTCAGAGCCTGATCTTTTTCAAGCTGTTCCAGCTCTGCAGCAAGCTTTTCCATAAGCTGTTTTTTCTGGTAATAGTCGTTAATCTTTGCCATGGAATTAAAACCTTATTCAAATAGGGGCTTTAAAAACTTAATTGGAGTTGACCAAAAGTCAACCAAGATAATAATCAAATAAATGTGATCTGGCAAAATTATTTATTTACGAGCCTTTAATAAAAAAGCCAGTCAAGTTGACCGGCTTTTAAATCACACTCTGTACAAATTTTGTACTTACAGTCTGAGATCCGCTTCACCCAACGGCAAAACCCCCTTCAGATCAAACAGAACACCATTATCTTTCAAATAAGCTCGCAGCTCTTTTGAAGATTTGGCGGCATATTCACGATGGGGCACCGCAAGAAACAGCGCATCATAATCTCCGGATTTCGGTGACTCCACCAGAGAAATACCATATTCATGATCGGCTTCGGTATTATCCGCCCAGCAGTCCGTTACATCCACGGAACAGCCGAAATCCTCCAACTCTCGAATAACATCAATCACCCGGGTGTTCCGCAAATCCGGGCAGTTTTCCTTAAAGGTAAGACCCATTACCAGCACTTTTGATGACGCCACAGTATGCCCGGCTTTAATCATTGCCTTAACCAGTTCGGCTGCTGCATAGGGGCCCATATTGTCGTTTACCCGCCGGCCGGACAGAATAATTTCAGGATGGTAACCAATAGCCTGGGCTTTGTGAGTGAGATAATAAGGGTCAACACCAATACAGTGGCCACCTACCAGGCCGGGTTTAAACGGCAGGAAATTCCACTTTGTGCCCGCTGCCGCCAGCACTTCATGGGTATCAATTTTCAGACGCGAAAAAATCATCGAAAGCTCATTCATCAGCGCTATATTCAAATCACGCTGGGTGTTTTCGATAACCTTTGCCGCTTCGGCCACTTTGATGGAACTGGCTTTGTGAGTGCCTGCAGTAATAACACTGGCATAAAGCGCATCCACTTCATCGGCAATTTCCGGAGTGGAACCAGAAGTCACTTTCATGATGCTGGTTACCCGATGCTCTTTATCACCCGGATTTATTCGCTCAGGACTGTAACCTGCAAAGAAATCCTTGTTAAACGCAAGACCGGAGACTTTCTCCAGTACCGGCACGCAAACCTCTTCCGTGGCGCCGGGATATACCGTGGATTCGTAAATCACAATATCGCCCTGCTTCAAAACCTTGCCTACGGTTTCGCTGGCTTTTACCAGAGGGGTTAAATCCGGAGTTTTGAATTCATCAATCGGGGTAGGCACCGTGACAATATAAATCTGGCAATCACGAATGCCTTCAAGATTATCGGTAAAAGACAAACCCGACGCGGCAGCCAATTCTTCCCGGGACACCTCACGGGTGAAATCAACGCCATCTTTCAGCTCGGCAATCCGTTTTTTATTGATATCGAAACCGACAATTTCCCGCTTTTCACCAAAGGCCGCGGCGAGAGGCAGCCCCACATAACCCAGACCAATAACTGCAATTTTCTTCATTTGAAATCCTTTCCCAGAAAGTATAGCCCGGCGATCATTCGCCCTACTCTGATGGAATAATTATGTCTGTACCAGCCAGGGATTGAAAACACCTTTTCAACGCCAGTTTGGCGACCGAATCACCGTGGACAATTCGAATCTCACGGGGAGGTACAGGTATACCTGCTACAAACGCCACAAGATCCGATTGCCCCGCATGGGCCGAATACCCCCCGACCTGATGAATCCGTGCCCGGATATCGTAGCGTTCATCATCCAACTCAACCCAGCCACCGCGATGCCCATAAGTAAGAATATCCCTTCCTGGCGTTCCTGCGGCCTGGTAGCCCACAAAGAGTACATCGTTCCGCTTATCCCCCAGCATCGCCTTCAGGTAATTCACCACCCGGCCACCGGCGCACATACCGGAACCGGCCAGAACCACACAAGGGCGATGGGAGCGGGCCAGGTAATCCACCGCATTCAGGTGGTCTTCGTGGGAATTGATGACCGTGAGTTGCTCAAAAGAGAGCGGATGCCGGCCCTGGCGTACCAGGTCTGTGGCCTCAGCATCCCAGTAGGGCTTCAGGTCTCGGTAGATTCGGGTGAATTCCGCTGCAAGCGGTGAATCAACCACAATTTCAAGATCGTTCCACGTTAGCTTCTTTGTCGGATTACGGCTTCGCCTAATCCGACCTACGGGTGCGGGCTTGTCTTGGGTTGTCGGATTACGGCTTCGCCTAATCCGACCTACGGGTGCGGGCCTGTCTTGGGTTGTCGGATTACGGCTTTGCCTAATCCGACCTACTGGTTCGGACTCATCTTCGTAGGTCGGATTAGCGCCGCTATGCGGCGCGTAATCCGACACCCCACCCAGAGCCCTATCCCCAAATTCGTGGATCAGACTCTCCATCTCATAAAGCAACTCCTGCGTCCGCCCAATACTGAACGCCGGCACCAACACCGTGCCGCCATCTTCTAGGGCGTGCTCCAAAACCGCCTTCAGCCGATAGCGCCGCGTTTCCCGGTCCTCATGGTCCTTATCCCCATAAGTACTCTCAATCACCAGCCGGTCCGCCCGCTCCGGGGATTGGGGCGCCGGCAGCAAGGGTGCATGGGGCGCCCCGAGGTCGCCACTGAACACAATCCGCTCTGCAACATCCCCCTCTACCGCATCACACTCCACATAGGCCGAGCCCATAATATGCCCTGCTCTCTGCAGCCGAACCGATAACGAGAAGTCGCCCTCGGCAAACACCGAATGCCACTGGCCGTAAGGGACCGGCACCAGGCGGGAACGTATCAGCCCCAGAACCCGCTCAATCAGCTGCCGGTCGCGGGTGAAGCCGATTTTCAGGGCATCCTCCAGAATCTCCGGCAGCATAATGGCTGAAGGCTCGGAACAAATAATGGGCCCGTCGAAACCCGCAGCCAGCAAATAGGGAATGCGCCCCACGTGGTCGATATGCACGTGGGTGACCACCAGGGCCCGGATATGTTCGATGGAAAAATCAATGGAGAGATCGGAAGCAGAAGCGCCGCGGCCCTCATCCTGGCCCTGAAACAGGCCGCAGTCGATCAGGATGCCGGCGGAGTTTGTGGCGGTGAAGTTGGGGTCTGACCCCATGGGGTCAGACCCCGTTTTCATGCCCGGAGTCAGAGTCAATTCATGACAAGAGCCAGTTACGCCAGAAGTGGCGCCGTGGTGAGATATCGAAATCATGCTTAAACGTCCTTGTTGATAATTCTGAACCCGCCCCAGTCCCCGGCCAGGTTTTCTATTCGTTTACCGGTTACCGAAAATCTTCTTCCCTGACCGGAGAGTTCCTGCTTATGTCATGCGTGGCTACCTTGCCAACAACGGCTTTCAGGTGCTTGGGCGCCAACCCGAAGCCCGGGCGAACACTCCGTACATCTTCGCCGGATATGACGTGCCCCGCCTTGATATCATTCACAAAGTACAGGGAACGGCGAAACAGCGCGTTACCCTGCTCGCTGGATTTTCGACCGTAATTCACCTCGCCAAGTGCCCTCCAGGCTGTCTTGCTATCCCGGCAAAGCGCTTTGAGGTCCTCAGGCTCAAGGGAAAAACTGTCATCCGGACCACCGCCAGAACGGTCGAGCGTGAAGTGCTTCTCAATGATTGATGCACCCAGTACAACGCTGGCAATCGCCGTTGTATTGTCCAGGGTGTGATCGGAAAGCCCTGTTACCAGGCCGAAACGCTGCTGCATGTCGACAATGGTCCGCAGATTGTAGTCTTCTGCCGGCGCCGGGTAGCCACTTACACAGTGAAGAATCGCCAGCTGTTTACAGCCAGCTCCGCGCGCCGCATCAATGGCCTCCCGGATTTCTTCCGCATCCGCCATTCCGGTGGAAATGATCATCGGCTTGCCGGTGCGGGCCACGTACTCGATCAATGGCAGATCTACAGCCTCAAACGAGGCGATCTTGTAGGCAGGTGCGCCGAGTTCCTCAAGCAGATCAACAGCGGTGGTATCAAACGGGGAGCTGAAAATCGTAATCCCCCGCTCCCGCGCCCGCTCAAATAGAGGCTTGTGCCACTCCCAGGGCATGTGAGCCTCTTCATATAACTCGTAGAGGGTACGACCGTCCCAGAGCCCGCCTTTGATTTTGAAATCATCAGCATCGGAGTCCAGGGTGATGGTCTCGGGACGGTAAGTCTGCAATTTTACCGCGTCTGCCCCGGCTTCGGCCGCTTCATCAATGATCTTCAGAGCCGTTTCAAGCTTGCCGTTATGATTGGCGGACAGCTCCGCAATTATGTAAGGCGTCTGAGATGATGAAATTTCACGACCATCAATGACAATTTTTGCTTCACTCATAAACACGCCCTTAAACTTTTATTTCGCGTTTTTCCACTCGGCAGCCAGAAGGCCAAAACAGATAACGTCGTGATAACCCTCGCCATCGCAGTGTTGCTCTCTAAGAACGCCTTCCCGGGTAAATCCAAGACGCTCATGGAAGCGGATTGATCGTTCGTTAAAACCGAGCGCCTGCCCGCAGAGTTTATGCAATTCCAGCTCTTCAAAGGCGTACCTCAAGGCAGCCTCACCAAGCGACCGCCCGGTTCCTGGCTCTGCATCCGGTGCCAGATAGAAGCCCCAGTCTGCAACCTGGGCACAGCGGCTCGAGGAGATATTAACGAAGCCGACAGGGGCCGAATCAACCTCGTAGATCAGCAGACACACACCGGGGGCTTCACTGTTCCGGGCAAACCACTGCTCATGCTCTTCGGGAGAGATCTCATGGCTGGTGTACATAAACTGGCGCACATCGCGATGATTCCGCCAACTGAGAACCCTCGCCAGGTCCCCGGAGCGCATAAGTCTCAGCCGCCCACTACTCATCCGAAACCTCCCGGAGGGCATCAGCCACACGCTGCACACCCAGGCCATCGCAGATTGCGGCAGCGTTCTGACTCATCTCAAGCAACCTTCCGGGCGCGAATACTTCACGCATCGCCCTGGGCAATGTCTCTTCAATAGCGCCCGGCCACCCCAAACTGAGTGATGCGCCAGCCCGTTTCAGCGCCTCAGCGCCCGGCCGTTGGTTGTCCGCCATTACCACAAGCAAACTGGGCAAACCAAGGCAGCAGCGTTCCCAGGCAGAGCCCCCAGCGGCACCAATGGCAAGATCTGCCTGGCTCATCAACTCCGCCATGTTGCTGGCATTTACTACCACTCGTGTATCCAGACGCATTGATTCCGCTTGCTCTATCACCTCGTCGATATGAGGGCAGGCCGCCCCGAGAACGACAGTAACCCGGCAAGAGGCAACAACCCCGATGGTATCCATTACCCGCAAAAGATCGCCGGTAACATTGGCCGCATCCACGCCCCCCATACTAACAAGTATGTTCCCGGGCTCCCGGGTTTTCCTTTCTTCAACAGACAGTGCACGTGCCCGTGAGAACTCGGGCCTGAGCAAAGCGTAATCAGAGCCAATCAGCCGCTTGGCGTGGCCCGGTACCAGACCATCGTAATCATCCGGTTTACGCCCCAGATTCTGGTCCAGAAGCAAATCACACTGATGCTTTCGGTCTGCAAGGTCATCAATAGCCATCAGGCGCCGGCAACAACCAACAACCTCAGACTCCCAGCGATGATCGAGTGCGTAGTGGTCTACCACCAGCCAGTCCAACTCGATGCCTTTCAATGCCTGCAGAGTGTCCGAGGCATCGGCTTCCCAACTCACTCCCAGCCAACCGGCGTGGGGTGGCTCATTTTCAAATTCGTTGGCGCTTTGCTCCGCCCCGCCCGATGAAAGCATCAATACCTGATGCCCCCTGCTGCGCACCGCTCCCTCCAGATTTCCCGGCTTCTGCCGCATTACGAAAAAACATCGGGCACCGGCTTCTGCCAGAGCGTCTGCAAGAGTGAGGCAGCGCATCACATGGCCAGACCCTATAAGCGTGGATGCATCCACCCGAAAAGCAACCGCGAGCGATTCAGCCATTGCGCGCCCGGGCTCTCAACGCTTCAAACATATACTCGGCCGACTCCCAATCCTCATGGGTATCAACATCCTGAACACGGTAGCGGGGAATCGGGATTCCGATAGAGTCCCTCCCAAAGATCATGCGCTCCTCAAGCCAGGCTTCGGCGGTTCCCCAGTAAAACTGACCGGCGTCATGCCAGGCTTCTTCCAGATCCTGGGATCGTGTTGCAAACTGCCCGGGATGCATCATCTCTACCCGGCCGCCATCGGCAAGGCGAAGTGCACGCTGAATAGGAAAAGCGTAGCTGGTCACAGAAAACGCGAAGCTGCAGCCCGCAGATTGAAGCCGCTTTTCGCCCTCCTGAATGTCCGCAGGCATGATGAAAGGGGCTGTCGCGTAGATGCAGCAAGCCAGATCGACGACATGGCCGGCACCTACGAACCACTCAACCGCGTGACGGATTACCGGGAGTGTTCCGGTATAATCGTCTGAAAGATGCTCAGGACGCATGAAAGGAACTGCCGCTCCCAATTGCCTGGCTACTTCGGCGATCTTCTCGTCATCGGTTGAAACGATCACCTCGTCAAAACAGCCACTCGCTCGAGCCGCTTCAATGGACCAGGCGATCATCGGTTTGCCGCAGAAATCCCGGATATTCTTGCCCGGAATCCGCTTGCTGCCTCCGCGGGCGGGAATTACCGCAACCTTCATACCGAAAGGGCCTGCTTCAGTGCTGCAACCACCGCGTCCTGCTGTTCAAACGTCAGGCCGTGGTACATGGGAATGCTGATCGCCTCGTTGTAATAGCGCATGGACTCCGGAAAATCATCGGGTGCGAACCCCATGGCCTCGTAGAAGGGCTGGGTGTGGACGGGGATGTAATGCAGGTTTACACCGATCCCCTGCTTCCTGAGCGACTCGAATACCTCACGGTGGCTGGCACGAATCTCTCCCAATTTCAGTCGGATCACGTAAAGGTGAAGGCCGGAATAGCTGTCCGGATGCTGCCATGGGCTCAGTACCGGCAAATCCGCCAACAGTTCATCGTATCGCCGGGCCAGTTCATGCCGACGCTTCACGAAGTCGTCGAGCCGCGCCATCTGGCTGACACCCAGGGCCGCCTGCAACTCGGTCATACGGTAGTTAAAGCCCAGGCCCACCTGCTGATAGTACCAGGGGCCGTCTGGCTCATGGGTCATGCGGGTGGGGTCCCGGGTTATGCCATGGCTACGGAGCATCTCCATACGCTGCGCCAGTTCAGCGTCATTGGTCACTGCCATGCCGCCTTCCGCAGTTGTCACAATTTTTACCGGATGGAAGCTGAACACCGTGATATCGCTGAACCGGCCGCTGCCAATAAACTCGCCCTGATACTGGCCACCAATGGCATGGGACGCGTCCTCAACAATGCGAAAACCATAACGATCAGACAACGCCTTGATCCGTTCCATGTCGCAAGGCTGGCCAGACAGATGAACAGGCACAACCACCTTGGGCAGACGATCCTGCTCCCTGGCCTGTTCCAGCTTCCGCTCAAGCGCATCCGGGCAAAGATTGTAGGTGCGGGGGTCGATATCGACGAAATCCACCTTTGCGCCGCAATAAAGGCCACAATTTGCCGAGGCCACAAAAGTGACCGGCGAAGTCCACAGCCAGTCCCCTTCTTCCAGGTCAAGAGCCGCGCAGGCAACGTGCAAGGCCGACGTTGCGCTGTTAACAGCCACGCCGAACTTTGCACCAACGTGAGTGGCAACCGTGTTCTCAAATTCTGGAACTTTCGGGCCCTGGGTCAGGAAGTCCGATTTGAGAACTTCAACAACGGCATCAATGTCCTCTTGCGTGATTTCCTGGCGCCCGTAAGGAATCATCAATCAGATACTCCCGATCTTTTCCCGGTTGGCATCAATCCAGGCCTGCAGATCATCTTGAGACATCCATTCCGTGTTGTTGTCACTGGAATAAACGAATCCCTCAGGCACTTTCTTGCCGTCCTTGATGCGCGCAGCATCGGCGCTCCAGTCATGAATGGCTGGGAGGATCTTGAAGTGCTCCGGGTACTCATAGGTGTAATAGGAATCCTCGGCACCAATCATCTGCTCATGCAGCTTCTCGCCGGGGCGGATACCAACGATCTCGTGTTTGGCATCTGGCGAGACCACCCGGGCAAGATCGGTCACCTTCATGGAAGGGATTTTCTTCACGTAGATTTCCCCACCTTCCATATCCTCAAAGGCATGCCATACCAGCTCCACACCCTCTTCCAACGAAATCATAAAGCGGGTCATCCGCTCGTCGGTAATGGGCAACACGCCCTGATCCTTAACCGACATGAAAAATGGAATAACCGACCCACGGGATCCCATTACATTGCCATAGCGCACGACCGCAAAGCGTGTCTCATGGCCACCCGCGTAGGAATTGCCAGAAACGAACAATTTGTCTGAGGCCAGCTTGGTAGCGCCATACAGGTTGATCGGGCTGCTGGCTTTATCCGTCGAGAGAGCGACAACACGTTTCACACCTTTATCGATACAGGCATCGATCAGGTTCATGGCGCCATTGATATTGGTCTTGATGCACTCGAAGGGATTGTATTCCGCCGTCGGAACAATCTTGGTGGCTGCGGCATGCACCACGTAGTCCACGCCATCCAGGGCCCGGTATAGCCGGTCTTTATCGCGCACGTCGCCGATAAAAAAGCGAACGCGGTGATCGCCGGCAAACTTCTTGGCCATCTCCCACTGCTTCATTTCATCCCGGGAGAAAATGATCACTTTTCTGGGATTGAAACGCTCGAGGAGCATGGGGACGAAGGTATGGCCAAAGGAGCCTGTACCGCCGGTGATCAGTATGGAGCTGTTTTCAAACATCGGGTGTCAGGTGCCTCTGGTCTTTGTAGTCAGGCGCGAACGGCCAATAAAATATTTCAGGCAGGGAACCGCCTTATTTTATCAGCCCCGGAAGGAGAAACTGTAAGTTGGCGATCGCCATTACACCAAATCAAGTCCGCCACACCACCGTTATGAGAGAATCCGGTGGGTGCAGTCTTAAGAATCTCAACGATCTCCCAGCAATCAAACTCATGACTTGCTCGTATCAACCGATTCAAGGTTTGCTCCACCTCATCCCACGGCATCGCGACTTCTTTGGCCATCATGATCCGAGGGTGGGCCGTACCCTGCGGGTGGTCCCCTATCAATAACTCTTCATACAGCTTTTCACCCGGTCGCAGCCCAGTGAACACAATCTCGATATCCCCGTCCGGTCGTTCGTCTGTTTTTTCCGTCAAACCCATCAAGTGAATCATCTTGCGGGCGAGGTCGGCAATTTTTACAGGTTCCCCCATGTCGAGAACGAAGACTTCACCGCCCTGCCCCATCGTCCCGGCCTGAAGGACCAATTGGCTTGCCTCCGGAATGGTCATGAAGTAACGGATAATATCCGGGTGGGTCACGGTTACTGGCCCGCCATCGCGAATCTGGTCCCGGAACAGCGGTACCACAGAACCGGAGGAGCCAAGCACATTGCCAAACCGCACCATGGAAAAGATTGTATCTGACTGCCGCTGGGCCAAACCCTGAAGCACAAGCTCTGCAAGACGTTTACTGGCCCCCATCACATTGGTGGGACGCACCGCTTTGTCGGTAGAAATCAGCACAAAGCGCTTTACCCCCGCCGCAATGGCCGCTTCTGCAACGTGGAAGGTACCAAAGACATTGTTTTGAACACCTTCAATAACATTTTGCTCAACCAAGGGCACGTGCTTGTATGCAGCCGCATGGTAGACGGTGTCAATCCCAAAGCTTCGCATTGCCGCCTCGCAGCGGCGACGATGAGAAGCACTTCCCAACAAGGGATGAATTTCTACCCCGAGCGCCTCAGTCCGATTCAAGGCTTGAAGCTCACGTTCAATCGCATAGAGCGAAAATTCTGATTGCTCCACTAAAACTAGCTTGGAGGGGCGGTGCTGAATAATCTGCCGGCACAGTTCCGACCCAATCGATCCTCCGGCTCCAGTCACCAATACCGACTTCCCGTAAAGTCCCTGCGAAACCATCGCGGTGTCAGGCCTCACCGGATCTCTACCCAGCAAGTCTTCAAGCTCAAGGTCTCGGATATCGTTAATCCTGGCAACCCCTGTAACTAGCTCAGACATCGAAGGGACCGTCTGAACTGGAACGGCCAGACTCTCGAGAATTCGCATTAAATCCTTGCGGTCAACTTGCTCAGAATCCTCGATTGCCAATAACACTCGGCACACACCCAGTTCGCGAATTGCCTTATTGATATAATCGAGCGAATAGACCGGAAGATTGCCAATGACCGATTTATGATTGCCCTCTACTGTTGAGACAAACCCCAGAGGACGGTATTCAACGCCCTGAGCCAGGGCCGACGCCAGTTGCATGCCCTTTCGTCCGGCACCAACGATAAGAACACCATCCCTCGAAAGGTCGCTTCGCCGACGTACAATGGTTCTGACACAGAATCGGGTACCAGCAACCAACATAAAGGCAAATGCGCCATAGATTACCGGCACTGAACGGGGAACAAGTGTCTGGAATAGGAATCCGAGCACAATGAGAGAAACGCTCGAGAAAACAACCCCAGTTAAAATTGCAAGGAAGGCGTGCTCACTAATGTAGCGAATAACCGCCCGATATAGGCCAAGCTTTACAAAGGCGCCTATGGTAAGGATCACCGTAGCCAATGAAACCCATAACTGCTTATCCGAGGGCACCCATGCGGAGTTCTCGAAACGCAGAGCAAATGCCGACCAAATGGCGAAAGACAGCAAAAAGAAATCCGTCACCACAGAAATCGCCCGCTTTTCAGGCCTCGACAAATGTAAAGCAAAGTTGATCAGTTTATTTCTCAATCTGAAAACCCTGTTTTATTTCGATGCTTCGGCTAACACATCGGAAAGCACTTCAACCGTCTTTAACATTTCGGCATCAGTCAACGTTGGATGTACCAAAAACATAAGGCTTGTTTCCCCGAGCTCTTTAGCCACGGGAAGTCGGGCGGCGGGAGCCAAACCCGCATCCTGAAAACATTTTTCAAGATACACCTCCGAACATGAACCAGAAAAGCATGGCACACCACGCTCAATCACTGCGGCCATGATCCTGTCACGATTCCAGCCAGCCCTCAGCCGCTCAGTCTCCACGTACACATAACACTTATAACCGGCATGACCAATCTCATCTGGCACTGCAGGTACCCTTAACCCGCTCTGCTTTGCAGCGCTCGCCCAGATCTTTTCGCAGTTCGCCTTCCGAGCACGGTTCCAGTCATGCATCCGCTTCACCTGAATACGCCCGATGACTGCCTGCATCTCAGTCATGCGCCAGTTGGTACCAATACTCTCGTGCAACCAACGAAAGCCTGGAGGATGTTCCCTTTCGTAGACAGCATCCCAGCTTTTTCCGTGATCTTTGAACGACCACATGCGAGACCATAACTCCCGATCGTTCGTGGTGACCATGCCACCCTCTCCACCGGTTGTCATAATTTTATCCTGGCAGAACGACCATGCCGCCACATGCCCCAATCCACCAACCGAGCGACCTTTAAAGGTGGCGCCATGGGCCTGTGCACAGTCTTCAATCAGGTACAGACCATGCTCAAGTGCCAACACATTCAGGGCATCCATATCGCATGGCCACCCGGCCAGGTGTACGGCAATAATCGCTTTGGTCCGTTCGTTCACTAACGGTCGAACTGTTTCGGCAGTGATGTTCTGCGAATCGCGATCCACATCTGCAAAAACTGGCCTGGCACCAGCATTAACAATACACGATGCAGAAGCAAGGAAGCTTCTGGAAGTTACGATAACTTCATCACCACGCCCAATTGCCAACCCCCTGAGAGCGAGGTCCAAAGCAACAGTGCCATTGGCCACAGCTATCGCATGCTCTGTACCTGTAAATTCAGCAAACTCCCTCTCGAATTCCCTTGCCTCCGTGCCAGTCCAGTAGTTCACTTTGTTTGACAACAACACTGACGAAACAGCATCGGCTTCTTCCTGGGTAAATGATGGCCAGGGTGAGAACGTCGTGTTCAACATAAAAACCTAATCCTGAGAAAAAATGGGACTGGCCGGTACACCTGCGACGGTTTGGCCCTCTGGAACATCGTGCAAAACCACGCTTCCCATACCCACCGTTACTTCATTACCTAGATGAATTAACTGTTTTACCGAGGCGCCTGCACCAACCCAAACCTGAAACCCCGTAGACACTCCACCGGCAAGGACTGCGTTCGGGCTCACATGGCAAAAATCACCAATCGAGCAATCGTGCTCGACAACGGCCCCGGTATTTATAATCGATCCGGCACCTACTTGAGCAAAGGCGTTAATCACAGCATTGGCAAAAACTACGACCCCGCTTCCAACATGTGCGTGAGTACTGATAACCGCTGACGGATGGAATACCGAGACAATATTGAGCTCAGCAACCATCAGCTTTCTCTGCAATACTGCCCTGGTCGAGTTATTCCCAATCCCGACAACCACGCCATCGAAATCTCCCCGCTGTGAAATCAAGTCTCCGGTCGAACCAACCACTGGCCAGATGCCATTCCAGGTGACGCCTGGCCAGGCATCATCAAAAAAAACAACGTCGTTCCAACCGGCCGAAACTGCCGTATCGGCAACGACTTTTCCATGCCCACTGGCCCCAAGAATCGCTAAACGCATCAGTTCTTGTTCCCGGTGAACCTGGACGCCGTAGCCGCACCCTCACTACTTATGCCATCCTTCTTCAATACCTTCCTCACCGTCATAATCAGGATCTTGATATCAAGCCAGAAGGATTGGTTATCCACATACCATATATCTAGCCTGAATTTATCTTCCCACGAGATCGCATTGCGTCCGTTAACCTGAGCCCATCCGGTGATACCCGGACGCACTTCATGTCGACGAAACTGTTCTTTGGAGTAGAGTGGGAGATATTCCATCAACAGCGGACGCGGTCCAACAAGACTCATTTCGCCCTTCAGAACGTTCCAAAGCTCCGGCAGCTCATCGAGGCTGGTAGACCTGAGAAAGCGACCAAAAGATGTCATACGCTGCTCATCCGGCAAGGACCGCCCCTCGTGATCAACAGAGTTGAGCATAGTACGAAACTTAACCATCCGAAACGGATTGCCATTTTTCCCAGGCCGCAACTGACTGAAAAAAACCGGTGATCCCAGGTTCGCCCTGACAACCCCAATCAACAGGAAAAAGGCGGGTGCCAAGACGATCAAGAGGATGCCAGCTACTACAATGTCAAAAAACCGCTTAAGCATGAACTGCCTGCACTGCTTCAGATAATACCCTCTCTAGCTGGCCAGCAAGCACTGAGCGATCGAACCGCGTTCGCGCCAGATCAAGAGCAGCTTTTCCAGCTGATTCTACTCTGGCCCGATCATTCAGGAAATTTATGATCTTCTCAGCTGATGCCGAAGCATCATCAGGGGGCACTTCAAAACCGGCGCCTGCCTCCTCAAGAAGCTCGGCCTGCCATCCCCCGTGATTAACAAAAATGGGCCTGCCGGCCGCAAGTGAATCGAAGAACTTGTTGGCAGAGTTATGCCAAAGAGCTCGATTAGGAATTACCAGTGAAGTCGTAAGCGTTGCAGCGTTGAGTAATGCTGGCATCTCTTTTTTCGTAACGGGAGGCTCCATAAAAAAGTTCTTCCCAAGGACCCCGTTTTCCGCGGCTCTTTGCTTAACCTTTTCATACTCCGCCCCATTACCAACCGCCAAAAAACAAATCTTTGGATCAAGCTGGAGCGCTGCTCGTGCTATATCCGCAAAGTAACCGACACCATTCACAAATCCAAATGTTCCGGCATATAACACCAAGGGCCTGTCACCCAGCCATGCACGGCTATCACGAAAGTCTTGGCCCGCCTTCTCCGACACAGCGAACAGATCAAGATCGGCACTGTTGGGAATACAATGCACTCTCGAAGCATCATAGCCAGCTCTGACTACACCCTCACACATCCCGGGAGATAGACCTATCACTCTGTCTGAATTTTTATATGCCCACTTCTCAAGGCGTCTGGCAAGATATTTGGTAATAGGAGATTTCAACACGTTCAAAGCAATTGGAATTTCCGGCCAAAGATCGCGAACCTCGAAGACCAGTGGCACCTTCAAAGTGCGACTGGCCCTAACACCGGGGATAGCAATGGTAAGGGGTGTACTGGTTGCAAATACAATGTCTCCGCTCAATTTCGACGCGTACCTACCAGCCTTCCTTGCGAACGTAGAAAACGCAATCAGCCGCTTGGCAAAACCCATTGTGTTACTGTAGGGAACTGGCAACCAGTGAACATGAATTCCGTCCACCATTTCTTCATACCAATCATTCAAAGCCTCATCAGGGTCGGTACTCGAAGTGACTATATGGACTTCGTGCCCTGCGGCGACAAGGCGACGCGCCATCTCATAGGATCTGGTGCCTCCGGACATTGCGGGAGTACGGAAATACTGATGCAGGTAGATAATTTTCAAGAAAAAAACTCCAAATACTTGTCTGCAACGCGCTTCCAATCGAACCGCCGAATTTCAGTAACACTCCAAGATACGGGTATTCCCTCCGGGAACCGGTTAATCAGCTCAATCACATCGCTGGCAAGAGCATCAACACATTTTGGATCTACCGCCCGGATGAAAGGCACTTCCCACATGCCATCGATACCTTCCCCGATGCTACATATTACCGAGCAGCCTTGAGACAGAGCTTCCAGATAAACCAGCCCAAAGGTCTCCGTAAAAGAGGGCATCACAAACACCCGGGAACGCCGATAAACATCCAACAACTCCTCTGGTTGAAGCCTGCCCCGAACCTCAACAAAATCCGGAATACAGGCATACCCTGTTGTCGCCCGAAGTTCGGACTCGTCTCCCCCAACAAGTACCAGCCTGAAATCAGGCATAGCCGCCCGAACAATCTGGGCAGCATTCAGCAAATTTACTAGATTTTTGTTGGCGTCAAACCGACCGACAAAGCACACTTGTGCAGGACGGGCAATACGTTTTTCAACGATGTTATCAAGCCACCAGTGCGAGAGCGCATTGGGAATTATCTCTACCTTAGAGGCATGAGCAAGCAGGTTGGGCCACTGGGCTTTAAACCGGAGATAGTGGGAGCGGCTAACGAAAGTCAAACCTTCTGAACGCCTTATAGCCCATGCCATCAGCCATCTGTAATGAGGCAACCTGGCAATGAAATAGTTGATGTCCGTGTTTCTTACAACCAGCATATAGCGCATCGGTATGAAGAAAGAATTGAAAAAAGCGAGCGTTCCATCCGACCAGAAATTGTGTGCAATAACATTCAACTTTTTGCCCCGGCCGCCGCATGCTTTACCAGCAGCGCTGAGAAGCGAGTGAACTCTTAGCGACAGTAAAAGAACTTTCAGCAATGGAAAAAACTTAATAACCTTATTATTAAAATAAATAAATCTGAACCGGATATTTACCAATCCTTCAGTATTCTTACCCTCTTGGGCCTTCTCCCTTATCGGAACAATTACCAGCTGATCCTCAAAAGTCTTCGACAACTCAGAGATAACACTCGCGTGCACAGTACTACTGATAAAGTTATTAGAGATATGAATCATAATTTTTCTCTAATCGGCCAACGAAAATTTTTATTTGCCAAACAATAGACTGCATAAACCAAGGCGGTTGGAAGGAATAACCAGATAGCATTACTCAGAACGGAAAATTCAACTTTTGGCAAAATAAACCAAAACCTGACAAATAAAGCTGAGTAAGCAACAACAATTAAAAAACCAGCCTTCTTAACAACAAGATTAAATATAAGCACGCTAACGACACCAAAACTGAATGCCGAAAGAAAACCTCCCAAAAAACCGAAATTTGCTATCATCTCATGAACAACACCCGGGGGGATTCCGCCGACATTATTTGGATACCAAGTATCACTAATACCGTATCCAATATAGGTAGCATCAAAAAACGGAAAAAATGCAGCCATCCAGGCGACAAGAGACTCACCGTAAAGATACGCTTCAACACTTCCGAAGTGATCTTCGTAAACAATCATTGCTGGCAGGTTAGGGACATTACCTTTGCCAAAAATCAATGCCCCAAAATCCGAAAACTTCTCGAAAAATGCCTCAACAACATTCAGATCATTTCCAGCTTGTTCTGCCAGGAAAAGTTCAACACTTACAAGCCTTGCAAAATAAGAAAAGACAATAAGAACGAAAATCAAAGGCACAATCCGCGTTGCCAACCGAAAATACCGCTTTCGATCCCTGGAAAAAAAATATTCCAAACAAAACAAAAATAGCAGGATTGAGAAAGTAAAAAATATCTGTCCTCGAGATAACACGGCAATCAAAGAAATTACCAACAATACCGAAAACAGAATGAATTTTCTTAGTGACCATACCTGGAAGGAGTAGCGATAAAAAACCAACGCCACCACAAATAGGTTGTAACCTAAAGTTGTATAAAAACCCTCATTCACCTGGTCCCGATACCTGGAAACACCAAAGCTGGTGAAATAGGAAAAAGGGTCAACTGGATTATATAGCCAGACATTGTAAGACAAATTTATCAACGCAAATGAGAAACAGATAAGCGATAATAGTCTAATCGCGCCAGCCTGCTTTCCCATCAAGGCAGGTACAAGCGCCCGGTCTTCGGAACCTTCTACGGGCACATTTCTAAAGAGGTAGTAACCTGCATAGAAGCAAAGAATCCACACGGAAACGTAACAAAGGGTCAGTGGCGCTCTTTGCGCTAGTAACGGGAAGCGATGGAGAGCATGCTCTGCTGTCGTAAATCCAGTGAACGCGAGATAGATTCCTGCCAGCGCTAATAGCGCAAACATTACATTTAGCGCGCAAACCGGCTCATACCATTTAAGGTTCCGAGACAGCAACGGCACACACAGAACGATCAATAAAAGAGATGAAGCGAGCGCCGTGTCATAAAAAATACCAAACAAATCAGCAGTGAAAAACGCAGTGGCCACCAAGGATAACGCTACAATAATCGAATACTTCAAGCGAACTTCAAACATGCGACTATTCGATCCAGCGGCTGGCGAGCCTTCTAGCAAGCACCTGCTCGGAAAGGTTTCGCTTCACCCACTCAGAACCCTCTTGGTTAGCTGAAAGTTGGCCATCCCGAAACTGACCGAAAAGCCCATTCAACTTATTTTCCATTGCCCCAACAAAATCAATAGACTCATCCGGCGAGGGAAGCAACTCTACAAACTCATGGGGATACGTGTACAAGACGTACCGTTCGCACAAAAGAGCCTCTCTTACAGTACCACCGAGGGCATCATGACGCACCGCTCTCAATAGAACGACGCACCGCTGGTACTCTGCAAATGCATCTGTCCACCCCAGAAACAAAAGGTTGTCCGGCGGGTTAAGGCACCACTTTCCTTCGCCCCCCATTATCCTGAACTGCAGGTGCGGCATTCTTTTCGCCAAAGCCAGAATTTCATCGCCACAGTAATTTTGATAGTTGTGGTCAGGTACATAGGAAAGAACAGTGAAGTCGTGTGGCCAAGAGCCATGTCCATCATTCGATTTGCGTTCAAACCGTTCTGTAGGAGTAGGAAAGGGAAAGCTTTCGGCGCTGCAGGCAAGGGTCTCAAGCTCATTGACCAACCAGGGGGCTGCGGCGCAATGATGACTCTTTCGGAGGAGTAAACGGGTAATGGGAACCGACCATAGTCTCGAGAACCAACCAGTGGCAGATAGCAAGCCAGCGGTTCTGGGCACATCTGATCCAGTCCAGTAAAACACCAGATTCTTTCCGAGCAAAACATAAAGAAGACAGACCAGATCCAATATCAGAGCTCTAGGCCGTAGCTGGCCGGGCCTGAAGCCAACACGGATGGCAGTATTAACACGGAACATGCCCACTAGCCCAACGACATCTCGCAGTCGAACCTCTGACACAGGAGAACAGACTACCCCCGCGTGCTTCTCCAACAACGCAGAAAGGCGTCTTGTCCACATGTAGGTACCAACTACAGCCACCCTTTTAGCCATAAAGCAGTTTTTTCCCGCAAATACTGAAGGCAAGAATTGTTGGCACGATCGAAAGCTCCCATGAACCGCCTTCAAAGAGAACGTTTGCAACAATCAGCAAAAACACAACGAATGCGCCACTGAGCAAGACAGGGGCAATTGCGCCAGCGAAACTGGCACCTGAAACTCTCATCGCGCTTGCAACCGTAGCTCCGTAAACGAAGGCCCCGCCAATTGCCAGCGAAACCGCAGCAGCCAAGACATCCTGATAGAAGAAACCCACGAACAAAGCAAAACAGCGATTAAGAACGTCCAGACTGCTCAAACCAAACGACCATCTGGTCTTCTGAAGCGAGACGAAAACCATGGCAAGCGGTGAGGCGATTGACCAAAATGCCACCAAAAGTGCCAACCAGGGGATAAAAACGCTGGAGTTGCTCCATTGATCGCCAAGCAGAACTGAGAACAACCAACCGCCGTATATCGCCAAACTCCCATACAGACATACCGCTGTAAGGGTAAGCTTGCGAAATCCGTTTTCGACCGCATTGCGAATTGGCAGATCGTCCTTTTCCAATCGGCTGAACTCAACAAGCAGCGTATCGCTTGCAACCTTCGAAAGAATGGAGTTTGGAATGACTACCATTCGATAAACAAGCAAGAAAATGCCTGCAGATGCTGCGCCAACCGAAATAGCCATACCTAAAGGAAGTAGCTGAAGTGCAAGGGCGCCGAGGAGAGACCCGGGCAGCAGCCATTTCGCTGCGGGCCATTGTTCGCCGAACTCCCGCTTTAAAACAGCAACACTTCGGCCATCTACTTTCTGTAAAACAAACAAAAGTGAAGCAAAGCGCCCCACCAGCTCTCCCCAGATCAATCCAAATATTCCCCAGCCCGCAGCTCCAAACGACGCCTGACCACCAAGAACCCCGGCTGCCTGCACTGCCCGGCCGGCAGATGCGCGTAAAGGTTCATCTGCATTAACTCTGAGGTAATAGAACCCATTAAAAACCGCAACCGCCAGAGTAGCCAATGCAATAAACAGCGCCTCTTCCAACGCAAAAAACGGATAGGCTATCCCTCCCAGAGCCAAGGCACCAACCACCGCGCTCAAAACGACTATCCAAAAGCTGGCGGCCGGGTCTTTACTGGTCGGGATGAGTTGTTCGAAACGAATGGTAACGGCAACAACAGCAATGCCAACAATTGCCAATAAAACCGAGTAGCGTCCGAACTCCTCAGGGGTAAAAAGGCGGGAGATTAGCGGCCCCGACAACATGCCGGTCAATAACGTTATAACCGGACCGAACAGCAACTTCAGGAACCGACTGCGCAGACTCACCCGGCCCTCTTCGCTCGGAAACCCAGCAGAAGGACACCCCCAATAACTGCACCAATCAAAGCCCAAAGTGCCATTCTGGGGGCCCATGTTCGGGGGTGTGAGTAAACTTCGACTTCAGACAACGCTGCCTGGAATGGTTCGATCAAAGGAAAACTATCCGCTGCATTGTGGAACTCCGCCGCCATTTGTTTGAATTCAAACCTCGCGTCCTCCGAAAGGGCTGCGCCGTTTCCTTCCGATAAGGCTTCCAGGCTAGAAGCCTTGCGGGACAACCAGGATTTAACGGCCGAGTGGGCTTGCAGGGTGCTCGTTTCCTGAACGCTCGCTACCCAACGCTCCAGCTCTTGTTCAACAACCGATTCATCGCCACCAACTACCTGGAAGGAAATAGAACGCTGGTTGAGGCCATCTGCATACCCCTTATTCAGGCGGGCGTAACGCTGAATATCTCTGCTGATCGAGCCAGACTTCAACGCTTCATCAATGGCGAATCGAAACAGCGTTCCATCTATCAGCCTGAACCACCCATTCAACAACTCTGCAACAACAACGTCTCGTTGCTCCTTTTTCACTGAGCCTTGGCTGGACAGTTCTGATCTGCGCAATTCGGCCCTTAACAACGAAGGCGGGGCGGCCTCCCAGAACTCATCGAATAGAACTCGCTCATAAAGCTTGAGTGATGCAGTATGCCGTTGGTCACTAAAAACGAGCAGTTGAACGCACCCGATCACAACGCCAATTAGAGCGCCTATGAGGATTGCGCTGGGCCAATGCCAAGCTTTCATCTGGAGGCTACTCTTCCATTCAACCATGCAAGAATTCCTTTCCCAAACTTCTGCCAAGTTTCGACCAAGCGATAGTCATTGATGATAGCTATGCGTATTTTGAATTACCCTTAGGATTCACAATCCAGTAGCTAGCATGTCCAAAATACGCTTACAGGCTCGCCCATCTCCATAGGGGTTGTGGGCCAGGCTCATCGCATCATAAGCCCTTTGGTCAGTCAGCAACACCTGTAGTCGATTGCATATGCGCTCGACATCCGTGCCGACCAGCTCCACTGTGCCCGCCTCCACTGCTTCAGGCCGTTCTGTAGTCTCTCTCATTACCAGCACTGGCTTGCCAAGCGATGGCGCTTCTTCCTGAATACCCCCTGAGTCCGTGAGAATCATGTATGAGCGGCTCATTAAGTATACAAACGGCAAGTAATCCAGCGGCTCGATCAAATGGATATTATCTAATCCCCGCAACAATCGGTTTACCGGCTCTCTTACGTTCGGATTCAGGTGCACCGGGTAAACGATATCCACATTCGGAAAGGCTTCAGCTGTGCGGCGCAAAGCCTCACATATGCGTTCAAAACCGTCACCAAAACTTTCCCTACGATGCCCCGTGACCAGAATCAAACGCCTGCTGCTATCCAGAAACGGAAAATGCTCTGCCAAAGAGCCTGCCAACTCAAAATCTTTATCGAAACGCTCCACAATCTCGAACAGCGCATCGATCACGGTATTGCCGGTAATGTGCACATCACTGTGGGCAACGCCTTCTGCCATCAGGTTATCGGCAGATTTTTGCGTTGGCGCAAAGTGCAGCTTTGCCAGCGCGCCGGTGAGTTTCCGGTTTGCCTCCTCCGGCCAGGGAGAGTACAGATTGCCGGTTCGCAAACCCGCCTCTACATGCCCAACCGGTATTTGCTCGTAATAGGCTGCGAGAGTAGTCGCAAAGGTTGTTGCCGTATCTCCGTGTACCAACACCACATCAGGCCGGGCTTCCCTCAGCACCTCCTTCATGCCCTGCAAGATCCCGGTCGTTACATCGGTAAGGTCTTGCCCCGGCTTCATGATGTTCAGATCGTAATCCGGCACCAGTTCAAACAAAGACAATACCTGATCCAGCATCTCGCGATGCTGGCCGGTAACGCACAGTAAGGATTCGAAACGCTTATCTTCCTGCAAGGCCAACACCAGGGGCGCCATCTTGATGGCTTCCGGGCGGGTACCAAACACCGTTAATACTTTCAAACCTGTCTCCCTACTCGTTCTCTAGCGATGGCGTTCACGCCCGGCCACTGGCAACAACATCAATCACACAACCCGGAGCGATGGCCGAATAGTCCAGCCCCCGGAACTGCTTGTGCGACACAAGGATGACACAGATGTCTGCCTTATCAATCGCTGCATCGGCATTAACCAGGGAGCAACCTTCCAGAGACCCGGGCACCTCCTGAATATTGGGCTCCACCAGCAGCAAAGGCTGTGGGAGCTCTTTATGAAGCTGCTCAGCGATTGCCAGAGACGGGCTTTCCCGCAGGTCGTCAATATCCGGCTTGAACGCCAAACCAAATACCGCCACCGACACATCACTGGCCGAGCGGCCAGGATTCTTCACCAGGAAATCCCCAAGGGCAGACTTAACTTTTTCAATTACCCACTGTGGCTTGCCATCATTCACTTCCCGGGCAGTGCGGATCAACCTGGCTTGCTCCGGCGTCTCGCTCACAATAAACCAGGGGTCCACTGCAATGCAGTGCCCACCAACACCCGGGCCAGGTTTCAGTATGTTCACCCGTGGGTGGCGATTTGCCAGCTCAATCAACTCCCACACATCGATCTCCAGCTTATCGCAGATCAGTGACAGCTCATTGGCAAAGGCAATGTTCACGTCCCGGAAGCTGTTCTCTGTCAGCTTGGCCATTTCCGCGGTTCGGGCGGTCGTCTTTACGCACTCGCCCTCCACAAACAGACTGTAAAGCTCGGCAGCAGCGTCTGAGCATTTCGGTGTCATGCCACCGATCACGCGATCATTGGACACCAGCTCCCGGATAACATGGCCCGGCAAAACCCGCTCGGGGCAATGGGCAATACGGATATCCGACGCCTCCCCACCCGTTTGCGGAAACACCAGATCGGGGCGCGCCTCCGCAAACCACTCAGCCATGCGTTCCGTGGCCCCAACGGGAGAGGTAGACTCAAGAATGACCAGATTCCCCTTCTCCAGCACTGGCGCTATCGCCTTAGCAGCAGACTCTATGTACTTAAGATCGGGAACGTGCTCTTTCCCATCTTCCGCCTTGAACGGCGTAGGTACCGCAATCAGAAAGGCGTCCGCAGGTTCCGGATCCAAGGTGGCTCTCAGGTAGCCCTCCTTCACAGCAGCATGCACAATCATGTCCAGATCGGGCTCTACAATGTGAATATCCCCACGGTTGATGGTATCCACAACTTTCGGGCTAACATCCAAGCCGATCACCTCACAACGACGGGAAGCAATCACCGCCGCCGTAGGCAAACCAATATAACCAAGACCAACCACAGAAATCCGGTTGAACGCCATTCAGACAGACTCCTTAAAAACGAAAGAAAAAGACAAAATAGAAAGGAAGGAAAGAAAACAGAGGGGTATTCAAGCCTTTCGCTTGAACTTCAGCTTTTCACGCAGCAGCAACCAGGCAAAAACCGAGTTGGTAACCAGGTAACGCTTCCACATGCGCCCCGGCTCCTGAAGTACACGGTAAAACCACTCCAACCCGGCTTTCTGCATCCACACAGGCGCCCGCTGGACCTTGCCCGCAACCACATCAAAGGTACCGCCAACGCCCATTACAAAAGTAACGCCCAGCCGGTCTCGCCATTTATTGATGAAGTTCTCTTTCTTGGGCGAGGTAATGGCCACAAAAAGAAGCTGTGCTCCGGAAGCGCGAATGCGCTCGACCATTGCCTCTTCATCATCCCAGAAATACCCGTGGTGATAACCAGCAAGTTTAAGATCAGGATATTGCTGCTGGACGCGGCGCGCCGTTTCCGACACCACCTCATCCTTCGCTCCCAACAAAAACACCGAGTATCCCTTCTGCGCACTCATCGCAAGCAATTCATGGAAAAGGTCAACGCCGGCAACACGCTCGGGCACATCATGCCCCAGCATGCGAGCGCCCAAAACCACGCCCATTCCATCAATATTGATGATGTCGCATTCTCGAACGGAGGCATCGAGTTCCGGATCTTTGCGCATATTTACGAGTTTGGCGACATTCACTACCACATGCTGAGTGAAACGCGCGCTCGCCAGAGCCTCGTCAATGGCACCCACTGTTTCGTCCATGGTGCCCACATCCATCGGGCAGCCCAATAAATCAATTCGATGCATGTTCAAACTCTGCCCGGAAACGATTGTAAAAAGAGAAGGAACAGTAAGCCCAGGCCTGTGTCCATCGCATGTAATTTATCCGATTGGTGAGGTGGCGAGTCTTCTGGTAAATAAAAAGCCCGGTAGACGGTCTGTACATCAGCTCAATCGCCCGCTGTATTACCTTCTCACAGAATGCGAGATCCTCCGCACGTCCGCCTACCTTCAGCAAGGTGAAAATAGCCTGAGCAAAGCTGTGCATATCGAGCGGATACAAAGAGTTATCGTAATACTTTGCGGTTCCATCAGGCTCGAAAAAAGTTTCTACGTAGTGCCGGTAGCCCTTGGCAATACACTCATCAAACTCGTCAGTCTGCACCGCTTCGCGCAAAAGATTTAGCGCCTCGAGGTTATACCCGGTGTGGAACCCGTCTTTGAATTGATGGTGATGCCGGGCCCCATACACCCACGAACCGTCATCCAATTGTTCCCTCACAGATTGACGAGCAACCTCAAGGGCCTGCTCTACTAATGTTTCATCTTCTAGCGCCTTGCCGGCAAAACCGCACCAGGCGGCGCCCCAAAGACTGGCATTGTGAACAAATGCCGATTCACCGGGAATATAGGCGTAAAAGCACCGTCCATCCGCCTCGGTGTACAAATGCCGGGAGATGAATCGGGCGGCATCCAGTGAGGCTGCTACGAAGGACTCGTTCCCCGTAACCTTGCCGAGCTCAAACAATGCCCGGGCAACGTAACAGGTAGTAATGATATTTGGCTTACCCGCAGGTACGTAGAATGCGCGAGCCTGCCAATCAAAGTGATAGCCCCAGCAACTGTGCCCCCACTCATCAAGGTTACTGCGCTCTTCCAACAACCACTGAGCCAGCTCACTGGCTTCTGCCAGCAGCTCACCTTGCCCAGTGCGATGATAGTCGTTGACCAACCCGGAAATAACCAATCCTATTCCCTTTGGGTTTCTTCTTCTGGGCACACCCAACAAGGGTCTCAGATTAATGGGCGAACGCTTCCCCAACTGAAGCCAGGCCAACCTTATAAAGCTGTTTTTGTAAAACGGAGTGGCGGATAAGAGCCGGCTATTCAGGGAATCGAAGGGATCAAATCCCGCGAAGTCTTCCTCACGCAGCTTGTTCAGCAAGCGGAAGTTCAGCAATATAAGTGAGTCCATAATTGAATTGGGGCGTGCCTGCCCCCGGCTTCCCTTTATTCAGCGTGGGCAAGTACAGAAGGATCAACGTTCATTGGCATACCGCAGGCCAGCGACTCTACGGCCATTACCGTCGCCAGACTGGTTGCCATAAGGCACTCATAATCCACACAGGGTTTACCTTCCTTCAGACCATCAAGCCAGGCGGCGAGCATGGATTTCTGGCCTTTATCCTGCACACCCAACTTTTTCCGTTTGGTACCGGTATCACCTGTAAACAATACCAGTTCTTTAAAGTCATGAATCTGCGCTGAGCGCCCGCCACCGAAAACCTCAATGTACTCCTTGGCCATGGCCTTGGAACCATCGGCCGTGTAAGTAATGTTGGCCACACTGCCATTGTCGAAAGTTAAAGACAGACAAAGATTATCATTGAGGAGTGCCGATTTTTCGGCTTTTCCTGTACCAACGGCATAGACGGTCTTGGCGTTACTGCCCACCAGAGCAGAGGCAAGATCAATAAAGTGACACCCCTCGCCGATCATCCGCCCGCCGCCGATCTCTGGGTCCTGGATCCAGTGGTCTGCTGGGATGTGGCCCGCGTTAATCCGAATATTCACCACAAGAGGGCTTTTAATACCAGAAAAATGCTCAGCCGCCTGGCGGGTAGCCGGCGCAAACCGACGGTTGAACCCGACCATCACCTGAGCCGCCGCACACTCTGAGTGCGCACGATGGATATCTGCCAATTCTTCAACAGACATCGCCATCGGCTTCTCAACATATACATGCTTGCGCGCATACAGCGCATCCCGAACGGCAACGCCATGGGTGTTATGGCGGGTAGTAATCGCGATTGCATCCGTGTCCGCTTCCAAAAGTTCTTGAAAACTCCCGGCGCAGAAACCGAAGCCAAACTGACTGGCAACACCCTGCGCAGAGCGCCCACTAGCAGTGACCAATCCACTGAAGCTGACCTTTCCACTGGATTGCAAGGGCGGCAGCAAACTGGCGGTTGCGTAATTTCCCGCTCCGTAGAACGAGAGCTTTACCTTGTCACCGGAGACCTTCTCCGGTGCAACCGGGATCCGTGATGACTCCGCCGGGTCAAAGGGCTCCGGATCGTACTGAAGAAGAATGCCCAGGTAGGGCTCGGTCTTGTCTCCTTCAATCAAGTCGTAGGCTTTTGCCGCATCATCCACCGGGAACCGGTGCGTGATCAGACTTTTTATATCCAGCTTGCCCTGTGAAACCAGACTAAGAAACGTTTCCATGTTCCGCTGCTCTGTAAACCGCACATACGCAAGCGGATAATCGTTGCCGTTTTCCTCATAGAAGGGATCGTACCGGCCAGGACCATAAGACCGGGAGATGACGACACTGATTTCCTTCTTGAAGAAATCCTCTCTGGGTATGTCCATGCGAACCGCACCGACAACCACCACTCGCCCCTTCTCACGAGTAACAGCACCACACATTTCAATGATCGCATTGCTGGAACTGCCTGCGCACACCAAGACGCCATCAACCCCATGGCCACCAGTGAGGGACTGGCAAACACGTTCCACATCACCGCCGGGAGCCACTCCAACAGCACCAAAACCCTCAGCGCGCTCGACCAAGGAAGAGTCAAGATCTGTACCAATTACATTACAACCGTTCGCCCTCAATAGCTGCAAAGCAATTTGGCCAAGCAAGCCAAGTCCAACAACCAGGAACGTTTCGCCCAACAAGGGCTTCGCAAGACGAACGCCTTGAAGCGCAATGGATCCAACGGTCGTAAAAGCCGCTTCCTCATCAGACACATTGGAAGGAACTTTTACTACCAAGTTCTTTGGTATAGCAACGAAATCAGAATGATTGGCGTAATCAGCGCCACCGCAAGCCACGCGGTCACCAGGCTGAAGACCCTCAACGAAACCTCCGGCGGCTACAACGGTCCCTGAACAGCTGTATCCCAACGCAGAGGGAGAGTCCAAACGAGAATTCACCGTTTGCAGAGTTTTCTGAAGGCCTTCGGTTCTGACCTTGTTAACCACCTGCTTAACCAAGTCCGGGCGAGCTTTCGCCTTTTGAAGCAAGCTCTTTTTACCCATATCAATTTTCGTTTTTTCAGTGCCGGCACTGATGACAGAGGTCGAATTCTGAACTAAAACGAAGTTATCGAATAGCGAAGGAATGGGAACATCGTTTACCTCAATTACACCGGTTCGCAGCGTTTGGGTTACCTGCTTCATAAATACCCCTGATTATCCAATGAAATTAGCGTTCTTTAATAACCCGAGCTGGAACACCCGCCGCTATACAAAAGGCTGGCACGTCACCGGTAACAACACTTCCTGCTGCTATCACGGCACCTTCTCCAATCGTAACGCCCGGCAAGACAATCACGTTGGCACCAATCCAAACGTCATCGCCAATGTTAACTTCCGCATAATTGTGACCCGAGCCAAAAATCTGACCTTTGCCTTCTGGAATTCGATGGTTTGCAGATAATATTTGGGATCGGTAACCAATTAGCACCCTATCGCCTATCAATACTCCGCCGTTCGTGGTGATAATCACGCCAAGAGCGAGGTCAACGTCATCACCAACCACCAAGCCCTTCCCGGGAAATATCCAAGTATTCGGATAAATAACAGGTCTCGCCCCAATTTTCGCGCCAACCACGCTAAGAATCAAAGCCTTTAATCGACTAAAGAAAAGAACTCTGGGTAGATTAAACACAGTAACCAAAAGAAACTCATATAACGCGACAAGTATTCGGCGAATCATAAAAAGCTCGCATCCTGTGGTTTTCCGGAACGCCGCGCAACGTCAATAACCTGAAGGTATTCCTCAGCTTTCCTGATCGAAGACGGATATTCTTGCAGAACCTCCCGGCCCTTCTCTATAGTCCGTTTGATGAGAATGGAGTCAGAAATTACTGAAAGAATTTGGTCCACACAAACGTCCAACGATGAAAGGTCTAGGTATATAGCCCCATCCCGACATGATGAGCGAGACCAATCAGAATCTGTAACCATCAAAGGTTTCGACATGGCCCAAGCCTCAACAAAGTTATTACTAAAGCTTTCTAACACACTGAAGCAACATAAATAATCACAAACATCAATAACGCCAGCAACATCTTCGGCTTTAACAGACCCGACATTTAGGAAATAATCGGACACGCCCAATGACTTCGCTCGGCAAAAAACAGATTCCAAATACGGACTACTTTTACACGTTAAAATAAATTTAAAATCAATGCCTGCACTACTCAACTTTAACGCTATATCCGGCAACACATGTAAGCGTTTATTCGGATGAGGCCCGCATAGAAATAAAAACTTATTACTTAATTTACGCTCGGCTATCAGATTAGCGGCCGGGGAAGCCTGAATCATTTCAGGGGAAACTAAAGTACTGGGTGACATATTTACTACAAAGGTCCTCTTCCTTGGTATTCCCATTTGATTAATTGCCTTTTCGCGAAGAAGCTCAGTTTCAAAAATAAAATAATCCAAGCTACGATACCGAGCAACCCTATACCTATCCTTCACCTTTTTAAACATTCTCTTCAGAAACGACAAATGAGCCCAAAAATCAATATCAGGATACAGAACATTCGATATTGCCATACCACCAACGTTTAAAGAGTACTTTTTTGACAATAGCATTGGAGGACCAAAAATCGAAAAAACAACATCGCCTTTCTTTACGAAACGTATTGAGAAAAGCTCAAACAACAGCTTAGATATCACATTTTTCTTAATTGCGCGATGCTGTATCCCATGACGCTTACACATTTCATGAATACTGGTACCCTTATATACTAGGGCACAAACATTTGTGAAGTCGTACTTTAAATTGACAAGCGAAGATAGAAAACTCGCGGAGTTTTGGTAGCCACCACCATCTGGCGAATACAGAAAGTTAAAATATAGCATAAGAGAAGGGCACCTAATTGAGAATTCATATTAACACGATTACTAAATATCTCTTCAGACCTCTACACCCCAGCCTGATCAGGTTCACTTTTTGCTTTAAAAACAAAAGAAAGGTAGGTGACAAAAATAAACCCATCAATATTACGTGGCCCCACATAAACGGGAAAACCAAGGTAAATATTTGGAGCTTGCCCCATAAATTCAACAACAGTAGCAGTGACAGCGACCAAAAAATTTGTTGCGATTAATACGTTGAAGACTAGGAACCAAACACCCAGTCGAACAATCAGTACTTGGGCACTTGACCCTGCAACCCAACCGCTTGGCATACGAAACAGGACATAGAAAAATATTAGGGATATTGGAATACCAAAATTTACAAAAAAATCAGTTATTAAATTACCAGAGTTATAGTTAGCAAAATTCGAGAAAATTAAAAAATTCTTCTGCGCATCAACACTATTCAAAGGACCTATACCGAGAGGATTCTGCGCAATGAGCATTAAAGCGGCTTGGGTCTGGTCAATACGGTAAATCAAATTTGCCGTAATTGTCGGAAGTGGGAGCCCCAAATTTTCCGAGAGAATCTCTGTCATATATGTCAACTCGGAAGTGTCCCCAAATCTAGAATCTATATAACCTTTCAACAGAAAACCTAGAAAAATTGAAATTCCAGAGCAAAGAAAGAAGGCCTTTCTTTGCTGATACAACCAAGACTGTTTCAAGCTCTTATTAAATAGCGAAGAAAAATAAAAACCCAGAACCATTAAAAACACAATTGCGAAAAACAGAAGCGTCGCACGAGTAAGAGTGAGAACTATTATAGCTACTGCGACAATTATAACAAACAACCCGAGGCGCTGAGCTACAACCCTTCTCTCAATACCATAAGCAATTATAAAAATGTTCAACATATATGAGAACGACAAAAGAGCGGGCTCATCAAACAAACCAGTGATACCGCCTTGGCCAATTCCAATTTTCCGTGAAGCAATTGCATTAAGATCAATTCCTCCCGCAAGCGCAATTTCAAGGCCAACAAAACCAATACTCAAAATCATCTGAAAAAGTATTGCCTTTACTAATGTGTCGAGCTGCAATCTTCTCAGAATAGAAAAGTATACCAATATTTCGAAAACATAATACTGGAGATAAGAGTTTAATATCCCCTGGTCGACATTCCAGATGACTGCATTTGAGGCAAGCGCGAGGATAACCAATAATGGGATAATGAAATCAATTTTGATCGGCCGACTAGCCAGCAAAAAAAAATAAACTAACGTCAATACAAGAGAAATGGGTGTAATAGAAAAATACTTAAGATCTATTGCAAAAACCTTCTTCAATTGTATCAACAAAGGATATAAAGCAATAAGATAAAAGCCTACGGCATTTAAGCCAATCCGTTCACGGCTTACGACTTTAACCTTCATCATTTCAAAGAAGGGACTTCAGATATCTTTTGAGCGAAGCAAAAATCGCTAAAGGAAAAAGAACTGTTCCATTGTGCTTCCAATAAATTTTTAACTCCCCTTTAAAAATTGCCCACCTATTATTGCTAAAATTATTATCGTGCTTCCTCAGAAACAGTAGAGATTCCCTTAAGACGGTAAATCTGTATCCTTCTTTCAACAAACGAATCCACATATCGAGATCCTCGAACGGCAAGCTGTTATCATAACCTTCAGTCTTTCTTAAGGCGGTCATTCGAAGAAGTGCCGAAGATGCGCAAAGCCAGGAGCGCCCATAGTATTTCGAAAAAGTTAGAGTCTTCTCCAAGGGATACTCTACTTTAGCTGAAATATTCCCCATTGCATCAACAATCTCATAACCAGAAAACATTGCCGCCACATCAGAATTCTCAGCACTCATCTTATCCACTTGCAAAGACAATTTGTTCTTTTTGATCATATCGTCTGACGCTACGATGGTGAAGTATTCGCCATTGCACCACTCTAGAGCTTCATTAAGGGTTTCACACAGGCCCTTATTTTCCCTGCTCCTAAACTCGAACCGTTTGAATGTCCGAGTGCATTCGGGAATTAATTCTTGAATTTTTCTATTAGACCGATCTTTCGACCCATCGTCGATAATAATTAATTCAATGTTGTCGTAATCCTGAGCTATGATACTGCTTATGCAGCCCTGAATATATTCTTCATGATTGTAGCATGGTACAACAACGCTTACTAAAGGCTTGGTCAAATTTAGGCTATCTTCTTTTTGCGTTTGCATTTCTCAGGGCCACTTAGCTTTTAAGAAGAAATTTTTAATAATTTTCGGATTTTTTAGATCTTAAAAATGGATCAAAATCATAAAATTAAATCTTAGACCTGTTTAACTAAAACTCGCGCAATGAACACTCCCATTAGAATCCAGTAAACCAGATAATTAACCGCATGCGCGAGTGCAACCCCCTCTAAGCCGATCTGGTCGGTAAAGATTACTGTTAATCCATAGAACAATGCCGCAAATGTAATTTCAGAAGTAATAAACAGTGTAATCATTGCCTTGCTCAACATGACATAAGCGAGTATCCAACCACCAATTTTTAATGTATCCCCCAACATTTGCCAGGCGAATAGGGACTCCATCTCCAAAAAGTCCGGAGTAAAAAGAACGTGAATGATAAAATCCCGCAGCAGATAAATTATCAAGGCAACAGCTGAAGCTAGCGGTAAGATTACTTTGTACCCTTGCAGAATTTCTCGCCTAATGTCCTTTTTATTTTTCAGCTCTGCTAATTTTGGAAGGTAATACACGCTTAGAGTGGTTGTAACGAGCATCAAATAAGCGGTGCTCAGACGCCACATAGCTTCCCAATACCCTGCTGCATCCCACCCAAGAGTTTGGCCAAGATGGTTGCGAATCAGAATGTGGCTTACAGGAACAGTGGCTGCGCTTGTGAGCGCCATTGCAGTGTACTTTGCAAGGTTCTTGGCCGTAGGCCGATCCACCCTTCCAAATAGGTAGCGAAATTTAAACCACGGCGCTTTGTAGGTCAGGAGTAGCGTGACAAAGAAAGTGAGTGACTGATAAATTGCCAATGCCACTAAAGCGCCATATAACCCTAGCTGGATAGCCATAATGCTGGTAACAGCAAGGGAGAACAGACTACCGGCAATGTTAGCTATAACGTAACGCTGTATTTCTTTTTTTCCATTGAGAATAGCCAGCAATAACGTATTGAAGACAAACAATACCAAGGTAAGGGCAAACCATATGAACACACTACCTAGAGAATCGTCTTTTAAAAACGAGGCGGCCAACTGTCGATTAAAAATAGTTACCAATAACGATGTAGTCAGTGAACCTATCAACGCTATTGTGCCGGCTGTACGCCAAACGGTGTGTTGACGCGCTTCGTCCTCATGGTACTCCGCCGTGTACTTTGTAACGCCAGTATTGAGGGCGCCACTTGCAAACGTGGTAATCATCTGTACTGCGTTCTGGAACTGGCCCAGAGCTGCATACCCGGCAGGGCCAACATAGATTGCAAGGATCTTGTTTAACCCGAGCAGGGTTAGCATCTTTATGATTACCGCAATACCATTAAGTAGGCTGGTCTTGATAAGTGTCATCTATTAATTGCTATTAGCAAAGTCGTTACAAGCCTCAATAACTTTCTGAACCTGCTGATCGCTCATAACTGGACTGATCGGCAGGCTCAGAACTTGGTGATGTATTGCTTCAGTGATCGGATAGGCTTGGGTATTCCACTCTCTGTAGGCTTGCTGCTGGTGCGGTGGTATAGGGTAGTGAATCATCGTATGCACTTGTGCTTTCTGCAAGTGGTCGTATAGCGCATCACGCCGAGTGGATCTCACTACATAAAGGTGGAACGCATGGCTTTGGAGCCTATCCCGAGTTTCGTTCCTCCCTGTAGGCTGAATGATTAAATCATTTTGGATTCCGACAACATATGCTGAAGCAATCTCTTGGCGCCGGCGTGTTTCGGCATCGAGATAGCCAAGCTTTACCCTCAGTAGGGCGGCCTGCATCTCATCCAACCTGCTATTTACGCCCTGGTAGAGGTTCTCGTATTTCTTTTGGCTGCCGTAATTACCTAATGCCCGAATGGTTTTGGCCAACTCTTCATCATCTGTGGTAACAGCACCCGCATCCCCAAGGGCACCCAGATTCTTGCCTGGATAAAAGCTGAATCCGGCCGCATGGCCCCAGCTGCCAGCTTTGCGACCATCTATGCTGGCACCATGGGCCTGGGCCGCATCTTCCATTACCAAAAGACCGTTTTTATCCGCCAATCGCATCAGCTCTGACATTGGGGAGATCTGTCCATAGAGGTGAACGGCAACGATGGCTTTGGTGTTGGGGGTGATGGCCGCAGCGGTTTTTTCAGGGCACAGGTTGAAGGTGCTCTCGTCCGGCTCGACCAACACCGGCTTTAACCGGTTTTCGGTGATGGCTAGTATGCTGGCAATATAGGTGTTGGCCGGAACGATGACTTCGTCATTCTCTTTCAGCTTCCCCATTTCTTTCCAAGCCCTGAGGGTCAGGATAAGCGCCTCCAGGCCATTAGCTACGCCTATGCAATGCTTGCTGCCGCAGTATTCGGCGAACTCTTCTTCGAAAGCTTTTACTTCGTTGCCGTGGATGTACCAGCCGGAGTCGATTACGCGGGTGGCGGCGGCTACGAGTTCATCTCGGTATTGGGCGTTGATTGTTTTGAGATCTAGGAAGGGAATCATTAATCAATATACCTAATTACTTTCGCTGGATTGCCAGCTACAACGGCACCAGCTGGAACGTTTTTTGTGACAACCGCACCAGCTCCCACCATAGCTGATTTACCAATAGTTATCCCTGGAAGTAATGTCGCGTTTGCTCCAATACTGGCATTGCTTTCGATAACTACGCCGGTGAATTTTTCCGGATACTCCTGAGAGCGGGGGTATGGGTCATTTGTGAGTGTTACGTTCGGGCCTATAAACACATCGTCTTTTATACGAGTTCCGTCCCATAATTGAACGCCTGACTTCACTGTCACCCTATCGCCGACGATTACATCGCCTTCGATTAAAGTTTGGGCGCAAATATTACAATTTTGACCAATTTTCGCGCCTTTGAGGATAACTACAAATTGCCAGACCTTTGTACCCTCGCCTATGGTGCACTCGGCAACGTCTGCAAGTGGATGGATATAAATCATCGATTCACCCACTTTAGAAAGTCTTCGTAACTTCTGATGTAATCTGATTCGTCGTAGTGTTCACTCGCCAAGACGAGCAATATGCAGTCTTGGCTAAAGTCGTGTATTTCCCGCCAAATCAGATCCTCGATCAACAAGCCCTTGGTTGGGCATTCCAACCAGACTTCTTCCCGGGTGGTACCATCATCCAACAACATGCGGCACTGGCCAGCTAAGCAGATGGCAACCTGCTTCAGGTTTTTATGGGCGTGATAACCACGGCTCACACCTTGCTCGGTGTGGTAGATGTAATACACACGCTTGATGTCGAACGGGACAACTTTATCTTGGCCCATTTCTACCGCAACGAGACTTCCTCTCTGATCTCCAAGACTTGGGAAATCCAACCATTTAATAAGGCTCATTTCGCCGTACCCTTTAATAAATCCGCCAGGTATTCGCCATAACCGTTTTTTTTGAGTTGGTCCGCCTGAGTTTTCATTTGCCGCGCGGTTAACCACCCTTGGTTAAAGGCGATTTCTTCAAGGCAGGCGATCTTATACCCTTGCCGCTTTTCGATGGTTTCTACAAAATGTGCAGCTTCAAGCAGGCTTTCATGCGTGCCAGTGTCTAGCCAGGCGAAGCCACGGCCCAACAATTCTACGTTAAGGCTACCTTGTTCAAGATAAGCCCGGTTTACGCAGGTAATTTCCAGTTCGCCGCGGTGGCTGGGTTCCACTTGCTTGGCAATGTCTATCACGCTGTTGTCGTAGAAGTAGAGACCGGTTACGGCATAGTGGGATTTCGGATTATTGGGCTTCTCTTCGATGGAAAGCGCTTTGTGGTTTTCATCAAACTCCACCACACCGAAACGTTCCGGATCTTTCACTTGGTAGCCAAATACGGTGGCACCACCTTTTTCCTGAGTTTTTTGGACGGCTTCGCGTAGTTTTGGGGTGAACCCTTGCCCATAAAAAATATTGTCGCCCAAAACAAGACACACGCTATCACTAGCGATGAACTTCTCAGCAATGATGAAAGCCTGGGCGAGGCCGTCTGGGCTTGGCTGCACTTCGTAGCTAATGTTAATGCCGAACTGTTCACCAGTCCCCAGTGCTCGCTTGAATCCCGCCTGATCTTCCGGAGTAGTAATGATTAAGATGTCCCGAATTCCCGCCAGCATGAGGACAGAGAGCGGGTAGTAGATCATGGGTTTGTCATACACTGGCAGGAGTTGTTTCGAGGTGCCGAGTGTTATCGGGTACAAGCGGGTGCCAGAGCCACCTGCCAGGACGATTCCCTTCATACTGCTGCTCCAAGGCGTTCGCGTTGGTAGATGCCGTCCTGTACTCGCTGGCACCAGTCGACGTTATTGAGGTACCACTGAACGGTTTTCCGGATGCCTGTTTCGAAGGTTTCACGGGGCGCCCAGCCGAGTTCTTTCTGGATTTTGCTCGCATCTATGGCATAGCGCATATCGTGGCCGGGGCGGTCGGTCACGAAGGTTATCAGGTCCCGGTAGCTGTATTTTTGTGGACGGAGTTCCTGAAGGATGTCGCAGATGGTGTGTACCACTTCGATGTTCTGTCTTTCGTTGTGGCCGCCAATGTTGTAGGTTGCGCCGGGTTTGCCTTCGGTAGCAACTTTGTAGAGGGCGCGAGCGTGGTCTTCCACAAACAGCCAGTCTCGGATCTGGTCGCCTTTGCCGTAAACGGGGAGCGGCTTGCCTTCCAGAGCGTTAAGGATCACCAACGGGATGAGCTTTTCCGGGAAGTGGTACGGGCCATAGTTGTTGCTACAGTTGGTTAGCAAGACCGGCAAGCCGTAGGTGCGGTGCCAAGCTCTTACCAGGTGGTCGGAGCTGGCTTTACTGGCACTGTAGGGGCTACTTGGCGCGTAGGGGGTTTCCTCTAAAAACAGATGCTCTTCGGCATCGGCGGTGTCGTTTGGATGGGGGAGGTCGCCGTAAACTTCGTCGGTGCTAATATGGTGGAAGCGGAACGCAGTTTTCTTTGCTTCCGGCAGTGTATCCCAGTAATTGCGAGTGGCTTCCAGCAGGGTGTAAGTGCCGACAATGTTGGTTTCAATGAATTCGGCTGGGCCGTCGATAGAGCGGTCTACGTGGCTTTCCGCCGCAAGGTGCATAATGGCGTCTGGCTGGTTTTGGGACAGTATACGGTCGACTTCGGCGCGGTTGCAGATATCGGCTTGCTCAAAGATGTAGCGTTCGCTATCGCTCACGTCCGCCAGGCTTTCGAGGTTACCTGCGTATGTGAGTTTGTCGAGGTTGACCACTTCATCGTTGGTGTTGGTGATTATGTGACGGATGACAGCGGAGCCGATAAAGCCGGCGCCGCCAGTTACAAGTACTTTCATGCGCACCCTTCTTCTTGCTGACCGTTACCGATAAACGCTCTGACCAAAACGATACAAACTCCAAGCATTAGGCCGAATGCAGTTGCTCCGATAGTCATCAGTGCTCGCTTTGGCTCACTTTTCTCTTCCGGTATCACTGCCGGATCAATGGTTTTAAAAACGTACTCCTTTTGAGCATTCGCCAGCATTACCGTACGAGTTTCGCTTTCTATCAACTGGTAGAACACCTGCTGCATACCAGCAATCGTGATCTCGTTCAGCTTTTCCTCGAGATACTCAATACGGGCCTCGGCTTCTTCCACATCTTGCTTGCGCATGTATTCATTAATGTCTTCCATCAGCTTCTCAGCCCATTCCTTAGCCAAAATAGGAGAATAGTGCTGAACGCTCACCGTGATCATGCCTGTATCTTTGTTTTCGCTGACACCGAAGTGGTCTTCCCGGAAGACTTCTACCATCTCCCAATCCGTGGGCTTATGGGTTTCACCATCGCTATAGGGCAGCCATTCGCCTGTTTCGGGATTGTACTTATCCCGGTCGTACACCCAATCCCCGGTCTTCTCGTTCCATCCTTCCACGGCCATTAACGGAATTTCCATATCGTGGCGTTGGAAAAAACCGGTGAGGAACGCCCGAGACTGCATCACCTCTTTGGCAATCACGATCTGATTGGAGCCGCCGCCACCCAGATTAATACCGGCAAGGCTCGCCAAACCACCGAACTGGCCGGCAAGGCCACTGAGGCCACCGTCTTCTTGTGCAGGGGCGACCAGCACACTGGTTTTATATATATTGGGCTTGTTGAGCGCATAGCCAACGCCAGCGGCAGCGAACACGATTGTCGTCAGGATAACAATCCACTTTCCCCGCCACAGAGTAAGAAAAAGGTCGCGAAGGTCAATTTCATCGTCTGGGTAGTGCTGTTGCTCTGTTCCTTGATTCATTACAGGTTCCCCACAGCAGCGGCACCAAGGGCAATCTGGTAAACGATCTGGCTTACGTTGGTCCAGAGTTCGAGCTGGTTCAGACGATCCACATCAATGGGCATAATAACGGTATCGCCCGGTTCCAGTTGCTGGCTTCTGCCGCCGAACCAGCGGCTTTTCTCCGGCAACAATACAGATCCATCCGCCTTCACTACATAAACCCTGCTCTCATCCGCTTGGCGAGTGGGTCCGCCCGAGCGCTCGAGATAGTCATCCACCGTTAGTCCCACTTGATGCAGGTGGCTGGTCGGGAATTGGACTTCTCCAAAGACCGTTACTGACTGGGGGATAGTTGGTACCGTGAGAGTGTCACCATCTTGCAATCGAATGGATTGGTAATCGGGATCGTTTATAACACTTGCAAGATCTATCACGAGCCGGCCTACCGGTTCACTGCCTTGGACCTCTTCAAGTAAGCTCTTTACTTCTTGGGTTCGATCGGCGCTCTGGCCGGAGAAGTTGTCGCCCTCCAGCTGAACACCCAGTAAATCCCCCTGCAGGCGCTCTTCTGCTTCTCTAAGGCGCTGAGCCTCCAACTGGCGGAGTTTTTCACGGGAGAATACGGCGCCTTTTGGGAATGCATTGTCTGTGAGCCCCCCGGCTCTCTCCAGCACTTCTCTGAGGGTCTCACCATCTCTGAAGGTATATTGGCCCGGGTAACGAACTTCGCCTTTCAGTTCAACGGTACGGGTTTTGGCGAAGTCGGGTATGGATTTGATCAGGATTCTGTCACGGCTTTCCAGCTTGAGGTTTGCTTTTCCGGCCATGGCGTCGGCCAGATCCACGTTCAGGATCCGGGTTTGGCCGGTACCATTCTCATCAACGGTATAACGCGCCACTTCTGCCTGGTACAACGAGGCAGAGTCTTTCAAACCGCCGGCTACAAAAATGGCATCGGTCAGGTTACGGGTTGCCGGCATCGGGTATTCACCAGGGTAACGAACCGGGCCGGTTATCTGGATTGTCTGTTGCGGTTTATCGGGGCTCGCCTGAGCCTTGAGCCGCTGGATAACCGGAGCAAAAAGAATTTCCCGGGTGAAGGTTTCAGGCCCCGCTTCTTTTTCCTCAATTTCTGCCTTCTCTCCGTTCATGCGCTCAGTGGTCTCACCCTCTTCCTTATCGAGAATATCCACCTTCCCTGCATCTGAGAAAAAGAACAAACGGTCTCTTTCCTCCAGCTGCAGGTCGTGCTCACCCCCAGGGTTGCGCACCGCCTTGCGCAAGCGAAGATTCAGTACAGAGATGCTGTCATCGGACGGATTGGTTCGTACGATGGCCGCGTACTGCTTGTCCGCTACCGGCAACAAATCACTGTTCAGATTATCGATAAGTGAGGTAACCCGCATTCCCGGCATCCATGCGAATTTACCGGTTCTGGTCGCCGCACCTTTTACTTCAACGTACTGCCCTGTGACATCGGAAATAGAGGGTATCTGGACTCTGTCGCCGGCCTGGATTCTCGCACTTTGTCCTTTCGGCGAGGTGTAATCGGCTTCGGCAATAATCCGCAGGAAATCCTCGTTAGTACGCTCAATATTGATCCGTTGCGGGTAGGCTTGTGGTGTCAGGCCACCGGCCATACGAATCAGGTCAGCAAGGGTATTGGTTCCCTGAAGTTCGTACAGAGCGGGCCGATAAACCTCGCCATCTATACCGGCGCGCTGTCCCACGGGCGGGATGAAGACCACGTCGCCTGGCTGCAGGCGGCTGTCTTCCGAGCTGTCGCCGGCCATTAGCAGGTCGTAAAGATCCAGGGTGCCCAGGAGTTTGCCGTCTCGCTTATGTTGGACATTCCGAAGGGAGCCGGTTTGCTTGATGCCACCGGAAACATAAAGTGCGTTCGTGATGGTAGAGAGGGAGCTCACACTATAGGAACCGGGGTTCCTCGCCTCACCCAGCACGAATACACGCATGCTGCGAAGCTCGCCCAGGGAAACGCTCGCCTCTACGCCAATATACTGCTCGGAAACCCGCTTTTTGATTTGCTGCCGCGCCTCATCGAAACTCAGGCCTGCAACACTCATTGGGCCAGACTGCGGAAAGCTGATAGACCCATCCCGGCTTATGGGCAATTCCAGGTTCTGGTTCTCTTTGCCCCAAAGCTGGATGCGCAGCACGTCGCCGGGGCCGAGGGTGTAATCCGAAGGCACAGGGATCTCGGTGACGGGTGCGAAAGTGGTGGGGTTGCCAGCAAACAAATCGTAACCGTATGGTCTTAGGCCATCGTTCTTTTCGGCTTCCTCATCCTCTCTCTGCTTCTCGGCCTCGGCCCGTTCCCTCTCTTCATCGGCAGCCCTGGAAACAGGCTCAACCACATCTTGCCTTTGGGGGCGTTGTGTCTGGTTGCTGCTGCCAGTAAGGCTGTCAAGATCCACACCGTATTGCCGGGCAAGGGATTCCTGCTGGGCTCTGGGCAATTGCTTGAACTGCTCGATCTGGGCGGGGGATATCGATTGCCCATAGCTGGCAAGCGGCAGCAAAAGAGCAAGGGTAATAAGTAGTTTTTTAACCGTCACTGTTTTCAATCCGGGCCTATAGAATTTGAATTAGAAGCGGTACTTCCAGGAAGCGGAGAGGGACCAACGGTCCTTTTCCCCGCCCAGAAGTTGAATTTCTTTGTCGGTCAGTTGAAGGTTCAGATCCAGCCACCCACCGAGCACTTCGTTGCCGTAACCGAGATTGGCTATCGCAACTTTCTGAGCGCCATCCGGTACGTTGTAAAAAACCTCGTCGTCGGGCTGGCTCACACGGTTACCGCCGTCTTTGTTGAGGTTGGCGTAGGTCAATGTAGCTGTCAGGTTACTTCCGTCCGGCAGGAAATTCAGCAGGCCCAGAGACAGGGCTTCGGCGTCTGCATCGAAGGTGGAGCCTATCGCTCTGCCATAGTATTGGTAACCCGTGGTGTATAAAAAATGATCGTACGCGTAATCCGCACGAGGGTCACCCAGCAGGTCCTCCGCCAAAGTGTTGGTAAATTCGACAAACCATTGTTGATCCGAACGGAGCAACTGGCTTGTCCAGTCTACGCCAAAGAGCCATGATTTACGGGAAGGCAAGTAACCCGCTTCGTCTTCGCCCATCATCTGGGCGTATAGCCCCATGGTTTGTTCACCCAGGGGGAAGCCGTACCGGGCGTCGATGGTTGCTAACTGATTGCTGGGATCGTCCTGCGTGGACTCTCCGGCAACAGTGTTGTCTTGGCCGATAAGTGCATCCCATATTGTAGAGAGCCCCTCGGGCCTGCCCTCACCACCGAAAATAATGGTTCGGGAAAGCCCGATTTCGAGCCGCTCAATGGGTACAAAGGTTACCCTCATACCGATCATTTTGGCGTCGGGAATGGTGCGTTCTTCTTCCAGCTGCCCCAGAAACAGGTTCAACTTCCAGGGGCCGATCCATGAGAGCAGGTCCGATTCCGGTGCCAGGCTGCTTTTTCTGTCAATCCATACGGCTGGAATGGGCCTGGCGTTGTTAGAGAGAATCATGGTGGATTGCCAGCCCGGGCCCCACCACCGGTCGATAGCCCCAACACCGAGCACCCAGTTCCCTGCGGTTGCGGCAACGTAAGAGCCATCAAGCCTGAACTCCTTGCCATCGCCAGGATCTGCGACTGCCGATGGTGAAATCCCTGCTGCCCAGGCTTCGCCCTGCCATTGAAGCGTTGCGGTAAGCTGGCCTTCCTCCCGGGGCAGATCGTGGAAGCCACGGAGGAAGGCTGGATCGTTGGCGCCCTCAAGCTTCAGTTCTCCACGGAAACCAGTTTCCGCCTGCTGTTCCCTCTCAAACCCCAAATAGGCGCGCTGAGTGGCCACCGAGCTGTCACTGCTTTCATCCAGCCCCTGCTCCAGATCTGCCCAATTGATTGGCCAGGTGGTTGTGGATGCATCGAGGTGACCACGGTCGGACAGTTTCTGGATGGAGTGGCGCGCCCGCGCGTCTCCGGGCCCAAGCCAGGGGGCGGCAAAAGCTTGCAACGGGGCTGCCAGAAACACACCCGCAGACAGTATTGTTATTACACGTCGCATTGATTCAAGCCGAAAAGGTCTGGTTAATAGATGTCTTTCGAGATCAGTGTTAGCGGCGTTTTGATGAGAATCTTGACGTCCAGCCACAAGCTCCAGTGGTTGATGTAATCAAGGTCGAGCTCTACCCGCTTCTGCATCTTGTCGATGGTTTCTGTTTCTCCGCGGTATCCGCTTATCTGTGCCAGCCCGGTTATTCCCGGTTTGATGCGGTGCCGCGCCATGTAGGCAATTATTTTATCGGAATAGTAGTCATTATGGGCAATAGCATGCGGCCTGGGGCCGACGAGGGACATATCCCCTTTTAGCACATTGAATAGCTGCGGCAGCTCATCGATTGAGGAGCGGCGCAGGAATCTTCCAACCGGCGTTACCCGGGGATCGTCCTTGGTGGCCTGCTTTACTTTCTGATCATCGTGCATACGCATTGAGCGGAACTTCAGAACTTCGATAATGTTGCCGTTCCAGCCATGGCGCTTTTGGCGGAACAGCACAGGGCCCGGCGAGCTGAGTTTCACTGCAATGGCGACACCCAACAAAAGTGGGCTGAGCAATAGAATACCAAGAAGCGCACAGGTTCTGTCCATGATGGACTTCAGGAAGGCGCTGCCCGGGTAGGATGTTAGCGGGCTTTCGTTCAGGTTGATTGCCGGCATTCCACCCAGGTTGTAGATACTGTGGTTCAGCAGCTTGAGATTGGCAAAATCGGGCACCCAGACCACATCAACGCTGGCATCGAGAAGGTCAACATAAAGGCCTTCAATCTGGTCCGTTTCCTTGGCGGGCAACGCGATGTAGACGCGGTTGACACGGTTATCGCGAAGAATCGACCTTAACTGGCTGACCGTTCCCAGAGTCGGATAATAAGGGGTCTCGGCGTTACCGTTGTGAGGGTCTTCGTCGTCCAGGCAAACCATGCCCAACATACTTTCCTTGCGCTCGTGACGAAGCTTGGTTGCCAACGTAAGTGCAATGTCGCCACAGCCTATAATCACTGAAGCATTCGCAAAGCGGTGGCGCTTGTCCATTCTACGAACAATCTTGTGTACTGGTACGAACGCCAGCGCCTGGAGCCCGAAGCCTGCTGCTACCCACTGCAATATGACTTCCCTGGAATAGCTTTCACTGGTTTTGGTTACGAACGCAATGAATGCGAGCATGGCCACCAGCGTCGACCAGGCGGCAAGAATCCTGGCGATACCCACCAGATAGCCACTACGAATACTGTAAGCGCGGAAGACAGCGAAAAGAGGAATGGCGAGCAACGAAGAAACTACTGCCAGCATTCTGTAGTGCGAAGCTACATCGCTCCCTGTTTTTTCAACCGCAAGCCAGATGAGCAGGCTGCACTGAATGAACGTGGCTACAGCCCATTGCATCCAAAAGGCAAACTGAACGCGGCCACTCGCCTGTGGCGCGAGAGGAAACTCGTGAGTTCTCTTGTTAAGCGACACTCTGTTCAAGGCCTCAACAGGAGGTTGAATTCGGGACATGTCATTCATTTAAGCTGGAATCTCTCAAGCACGCTACCGCCCCACCGACCAGGGCCCAGTGTTTTAAGGTCAAAATTAGATTATCTGAAAAATGACAGGAAACAGGCAAAAGGGAGGGAACAACTGAATCCCAACTGTATCCCTGTCGGTAGATGAATGTTCTGTTTCAGAAGCGTGACGATTCTACGTCATCGCCTGTGACAAGCAAGTGACAAAAAGTCTGACACTATGGTTTCAGGGACTTGCGGCAGTAAAGAATTGTTAAAGAGTTGAAGATGCAATTATTGCCAGCCACCGCAGCGGGAAGGAAGGTGTTTTTTCAGGTTATCTCACCTTTTTAGAGCAGAGACAGGAACCCTTACCATTTGTTGCTTTTGCATAAAGTTTATCAGCACGATTGCACGCGCCTCGCCGTCGTAGGACTGGAAGATGGCATTAATGCCCTCAAACGGCCCTTCATTCAATTGCACTGCCTGGCCTGGCTTTATGCCACCCAGCTCTGCCACCGAGTCCAGGCTCTCTTTTATGTGCTGAATCACAGCATCTCTGATGGGTGCAGGTTTGTTGGCGAAGCCCACAACACGAAGAACCCCCCGGGTAGACCGGAGCTTCGACCACATTGGATCGCTCTGCTCAAGATTTACGAACAGATAACCGGGAAACAGCGGCTCCAGTTTCTTCGAGCGCTTTCCGCCCTTGATTTCCTCAACACTGATTTTCGGGTAGAAGCAGGCAATGTCCTGATTCTGTAGGTGCTGAAGAGCTCGGTCGCCCTGAGCGGGCTTGTGTTGAAGTGCGTACCAGGTCATGGCCGGAGACTGTACCAGCTTCCCGATGCTACGAAATACGGATTTAACACATCTTGTTTACCGTATTTCAATGGCATGCCATCAAGCGTTTCCACTTTTCCGCCAGCCGCCATCAAAACGGCCTGAGCAGCACCCGTATCCCACTCACAGGTAGGCCCCAGGCGGGGATAGATGTCGGCATGGCCTTCGGCAATTCGGCAGAATTTGAGGGAGCTTCCCGCCTGAATCAGCTCATGCTCACCTAGCTTTTCCTCAATGAAAGCTTTCGTTTCCTTATTAAGGTGATTTTTGCTGGCCACTACGCGCTTGACCACCTTGGGTTCTGCCACCCGAATTCGGTGAACTTTGCCAGTTCGATCACGCATGTGGGCACCCTCACCTACCACCCCCCAATAAGCTTCTTTCAGGGCCGGAGCGATGACCACACCCATAACCGGCTCACCGTCCTCAATCATGGCGATGTTGACGGTGAACTCGCCGGTGCGTTGAGTGAAGTCCTTGGTACCGTCGACAGGGTCCACCAGCCAGAACCGGCGCCAGTGTTTGCGCTCTTCCCAGGGGATATCCTTCCCCTCTTCCGAAAGGATGGGTATATCCCGGCTAATTCTGCGCAGCCCGTGGGTGATGATGTCGTGGGCGGCGGTGTCTGCGGCCGTGATCGGAGAATCGTCTGCTTTGTAGCTCACCTTGAAATCAGACTGGTAGATATGCAGCACTTTTTCGCTGGCTTCGTCTGCTACCTTGATGACATCCGGGAGAACGGAGCTGTAATGCATGCGATTCGCTTCCTGCTTCAGATCAAAACGTTATGAACTATGATGGGTAATAGTAACACTCCCTTAACAAAGAACCAGAAGGACGCCTCTATGAAACTTCGCTTCCTTGGCGGCACAGGCACAGTCACCGGCTCCCGCTACCTGCTCTCGGATGATAAGCACCGGGTGCTGGTGGACTGCGGCATGTACCAAGGCGTTAAAACCCTGCGCCGGCGAAACTGGGCGAAGTTTCCGGTGGATCCTTCCACCATCGATGCGGTGGTGCTTACCCACGCTCATATTGACCACTCGGGTTACCTGCCAGCCCTCGTAAAAAACGGCTTCAAAGGCAAGGTATACTGCACCAAGGCCACCCATGAACTGTGCAAGGTACTGCTACCGGACGCCGGCTTCCTGCAGGAGGAGGATGCAAAATACGCCTTCCGCAAGAAGTTCTCAAAGCACGAGAAGCCGGAGCCGCTGTTTACCGAGAAAGACGCTTGGGAAGCGCTCAAACATTTTGAGTCCCTGCACTACCATGAGACGTTCGAGCCGGTGAAAGGGTTCCAGGTAACCTTTACTCCGGCAGGCCATATTCTGGGATCATCCTGTGTGCACGTTCATCACAAGGGCGCAGACAGAACGGTTGTGTTCAGCGGGGACGTGGGGCGACAAAACGACATCATCATGCGGCCGCCGGAGCCGCTGCAGAAAGCCGACGTGCTGGTGTGCGAATCAACCTACGGGGATCGCGCCCATGGTGAAACAGATCCGGAAGCGGAGCTGGCCGAAATCATCACGAAAACCGCCGGGCGCGGCGGCATTGTGCTTTTACCGGCGTTCGCCGTTGGCCGGGCGCAGATGCTGCTTTATGTGATACACAAGATTATGGGAGACGGGAAGATCCCCAAGCTTCCCGTGTTCCTGAACAGCCCGATGGCCATCAAGGCTACAGAGATTTTCTGCAAGCACCATAAGGAACACAAGCTGAATGCGGCCCAGTGTGAGCTGATTGATGAGAAAACCCAGTTTGTTCGCAAGGTGGAAGAATCGATCAAACTGGACGCGGTGCGCTATCCCTGCGTGATTATTTCTGCCAGCGGGATGGCCAGTGGTGGGCGGGTGCTGCACCACCTGAAAACGCTGCTACCGAATCCTCGAAACAGCATAGTTTTTGCGGGCTTCCAGGCACCGGGTACTCGTGGTGATGCGTTAGTGAATGGTGCGGAATCGGTGAAGATTCATGGCGAGTACTGGCCGGTGAAAGCCGAAATTCATAACCTCGACTCTCTCTCCGCCCATGGTGATTACAACGAGATTCTAACCTGGCTGGAGCAAGGTTCACTTAAGCCGGAGAAGGTGTACGTCACTCACGGCGAGCTGGTTGCGAGTGACGTAATGCGCAAGCGGATTTGCGAAAAATTCGGCTGGGATGCAGAGGTGCCTGAACTGTTTGAAGAAGTGGAGGTTTAAATAACAGTACAACCTAATGGGCTATACCTGTCTCTCCAGTTTGAGGCACCGCTTGTATCAACCACACAATTCCAGGTTCCGTTGACCGTGCGTTCGAGCCTCAACACCAACCCCGAAAGGTCGCCGTGTGCATTGCCGCCCATGGTCACCTGGAGGTGCCCAGAACCGTCAGGATTTAACACTGCTATATCAGTCGCCGGGGTACCCGTAGTTAAGGGTGAAGGGGAATAACCGATATCGGAGTTTGCGAGCGTACCGTTCCGGACAAGGCGCTCCTCCACGGCCGACTTGTAGGCGGCTAGTTCCCCAAGCGCCTGATTAATTTGAGATTGCATCACGTGCCCCTGGTAGGCTGGCAACGCAAAGGACGCAAGAATCCCTATGATCGCAACAACGATCATGAGTTCAATAAGGGTAAAACCACGATTTTTTGCAGACATGCCTTGTATTCCACAGACTCTACGACATCTTTAACGGAGCAAAGATTGGACCAAAGCGTTGGCAAATCGGAAAAGATTCTCTTTCTTCGCATCCAGACTGGACTTACGGAGAGTCAGTTCGAGGAAAATTTCCATGAAACCAGAAGCGCGGCATTGTGGGCTGCCTTAGCTCCTCTTTGTAGTAAATCTCATCGGTCCTCATATCGACATAATAGGCGTGCACTTGGCCCAGCCATAAAAGCCAAAGCAGGACAATCAATGGCGCCAAAAAGACTGTAACCACAAGTCTCCCATACGATTTTGGGTTCGTTTGTGCGCCTCGCACTTCAAACAAACCGCACGGGACAATTAACGCCCAGAAGCCGGCCAGTACCAACACTCCAACCAACATTGACCCCGGCGCTATGAATACTGCGGACACGCCCGCGTGTACCAGCGCTCCAATCACGGAGGCAACAACGCCACACAACACATTGATATCTTTTGTTTTGCCTTCCAAAAGCAAGGTGCTTCGGCGCTTCCAGAAAAGGAAAGTGCACTGAACCGCAAATATGGCGAGCAGGAAGACCAGCAGCCACCCATACTCGGCAGCCCACATCAGATACATGTTATGCGGATGCCCAAACTTACGGCTTGCTGAATACTCCTCAGTGAGGATATCGTGGGTCAACCACGATTGGGGCCCCATACCAAATGGAAAATGCTGCAAGCTCATGTGCCAAGCCTCGATAAAAAGGGGCAACCTTCCAGAGCTGGTTGCGCTGACCGAACCCAACTCTGATTCACCAAACAGTACTGATGGCACGAACACAGAAAGGACCAACCAGATCACTATCCCAGCAAGGAGATAAATGGTGAATTGTCGCAACCAGGGCCAGCTGTGACGCCCAAAACACAGTGTTACAAAGAGTACACCGCTCGCAACACCCACCATCGTTCCTCTGGAAGCAGACAACAGAATGATCCACCACCAGAGCCCTGCCCCAATAGCGACCAAGGAGCGCCAAAGCCGGTAATCTCGCAGTGGGCCAATAAGAGCGGCGAGCGGCAAAATTGGCAAAAGCCAGGTGGCCACATGACTCCAGTACCGAATATTCACGAAGCCCCATGGAATCAGATCTGAAAGTTCTGACTGGCCATCGGCCAACGCAAACAGGTACACATTGACCGACATGGCGCCATAGAGAAAGCACGAACCGGCAGCAACGGAAACGAAAATCTCGAGGTAGCGATGGACCAGCCCCTGCATAGCCAGAACCAGCCCCGAAAATACAATTGCAGCGAAATAAAACGAGTAGAGGCCTGCTTCCACAAAAGCGTAATTCTTTTCAATGAAACCAAGCGAAAGAACAGAAAAGCCGAGAATAAACGCAATCGCAGGTAACAAGTGTTGCGAGAGCTTAGCCGACGGTAATCCTTTGAATAGGAACCAAATAGTGGCCGCGCAGGAGAGAAAACCAGCTAAACCCACCAAAAGAAAGCGCTGATCCGCGTACGCCCCCCCGTAGGTGGGGAGAAAATCCGCAAACATCACGACACACATACAGAGGATTACTGCGCACCCAGCCACTACAGACACCACCTGATTGGCTCTCAACTTTTTGGTCCTCCAGCTAATCGGTTGATAGAACCCAACCCGAATCAACTAATGTAGCGTTCTTCGTAACAAAAAAGCCCGGGGCCGTAGACCCGGGCTTTCTCACCTTCCGCGCTGATTCTGGCGAATCGTGGCGGAGACTACTTCTCAGCTATCCTACATTAGGATACCGGGCAGCCTGCAGGTGCGTAGCTGTCTTTCCAGCCGCCACCTGCTGCAGGGGCAGTGATGGTGCAGGTGTACGCGCCGTTTGCACTACGAGATACAGTGACAACCGCACCACGTACTGCTGTAGAGGCATCGGTGCCCATTGTGGCTTCCCAGGACAAGGTCGCAAGGTTGCCGTCGTTGATGGTCAAACCAAAGTTAGGAGCAGTGTTTGCGCCGGCGACGAGGTTAGAACCAGTCCAGCCAATGCCGATTTCGCGCGGATTGACGGTAAGATCATCTTCGTTGGCAACAACGCCACCGCTATTAAAGATGCTTTCGGCGTTGGATTTCAGAGCGTTAAGCTCACCCACCAAGCGGGATACCTGTGTACGGGCGGTGTAGTCCTGGTACTGAGGAATAGCAACAGCAGCCAGGATACCGATGATCGCAACTACGATCATCAGTTCGATCAGCGTGAAACCCTTCTGGGCGTGGTTGATTTGAATATTCTTCATTGTCGACCTCTGTGTTTGACGGTTATCAACTCTCAATGGCCCGGGCCCGGTGGAGCCGTGCCCCGCGACCGGTCTTTGAGCCTGAGCGATTCAAAGCAGCTGGCGTGCCAGTTTTGAAACTTACTGCTTTAAGGCTTTATTTTCAGTCCTCTACGCTCCCCAGTGTCGCCGAACATGACCCTATGGAAACGGATCCGCAGCGACAGGATACGTCACCAGGTGACGATTTTTGTCAGTTCCGAGGAGCGCTTGATTGATTCATTCCAGATAATCGTCACTCAATGAATACAGAAAGCGCCTTTCCAAACCAACACCAGACATCTAAACTCAGTGGCATTGACAAAACACCCGATTCAGCAACTTAGGCAGCTTTTTTTAATCGATTTATGTCTACCAACAAAACCAACGTGACTCTAACCGGGCTGGCCAGGCGCTTCGTAGATGATGGGCTTCTTGATGAAGCCACCGCCAAGGACGCATTCCTCCAGGCTTCGCAGAATCGTATTCCACTCATCACCTACCTGACCCAGAACAACCTGGCGGATAGCTCGAAGCTTGCTTTTTCCGCAGCGATGGAGTTCGGGGTTTCAGTACTGGACCTCTCGGCATTTACGCCGGAGATGATGCCGGACAAGGTGGTGGACGAAAAGCTGATCCGCAAACACAATGCGCTTCCCTTGTATAAACGAGGGAACCGACTGTTTATTGCGGTTTCGGACCCGACCAACATCCAGGCACTGGATGAGATCAAGTTTAATACCGGCCTTAGCACAGATGCCATTCTGGTAGACGACGCAAAATTGCGGGAGGCCATCGACAAGTATCTGGAATCCCATGACACGACGATGGGCGATCTTAACGATGCTGACCTTGAAGGGGTCGAAACGGAAGGTGGCGAGCAGGAAGATGACGATGGCGCCGTAACTGCCAGCGATGTCGATGACGCTCCAATCGTAAAATATGTGAACAAGATGTTGCTTGATGCCATTCGCGGTGGCGCGTCGGATATCCACTTTGAACCTTACGAGAAGATCTACCGCGTGCGCTACCGCACGGATGGCATTCTCAAGGAAGTTTCTCGACCCTCTATCAAGCTTGCACCGAAGATCTCCGCCCGCGTGAAGATTATGTCGCAGCTCGATATTTCCGAGCGTCGAGTGCCCCAGGATGGCCGCATCAAGATGAAGCTATCCAAAACCAAGGCCATCGATTTTCGGGTGAATACGCTCCCTACTTTGTGGGGTGAAAAGATCGTGCTTCGGATTCTGGACCCGAGCCAGGCAAAACTGGGCATCGACGTGCTCGGGTACGAGGAAGACCAGAAGAAACTCTATATGGATGCCCTAGCTCAACCCCAGGGCATGATTCTGGTAACGGGCCCTACCGGTTCTGGTAAGACCGTTTCCCTTTACACCGGCCTGAACATCCTGAATACGCCGGGCATCAATATTTCCACTGCTGAAGACCCGGCGGAAATCAACCTGGAGGGCATCAACCAGGTAAACGTGAACACAAGGGTCGGGCTAGGTTTCGCGGAGGCCCTGAGAGCCTTCCTACGCCAGGACCCCGATGTGATCATGGTGGGTGAGATTCGGGATCTTGAAACGGCCAATATTGCTATCAAGGCTGCGCAGACTGGCCACCTGGTTCTTTCAACCCTGCATACCAACAGTGCAGCCGAAACACTCACCCGGATGATGAACATGGGCGTGCCTTCGTTCAACATCGCTACCTCCGTAAGCCTGATTATTGCCCAGCGCCTGGGCCGGCGGCTCTGCAATTCCTGTAAGCAAGCCTTCGATGTTCCCAAAGACGTGCTTTTGGAGGAGGGGTTCACACAGGAACAAATTGATACAGGCTTCACGTTGTACCGCCCCAAGGGCTGTGATAAATGCAATGGAGGATATAAGGGCCGCGTTGGTATCTACGAGGTGGTCAAGATTACAGACGAGCTGGCGAACATGATTATGGAAGAAGCCAGCTCCATCAAAATTGCAAAGCAGGCTCAGGCAGAAGGCTTCCGCAACTTGCGACAGTCCGCACTCATGAAAGTGATCGAGGGCGTGACAAGCCTTGAGGAAGCCAATCGCGTGACGAAGGATTAAGCATGGCAGAGAAAGCACAAAAGCTGGAATCGTACATTTGGGAAGGCAAGGACCGTAAGGGTAATAAATCCAAAGGTGAACTCACCGGTTCTAATCTTGCGCTGGTGAAAGCGCAGCTGCGCAAGCAGGGCATTATTCCAGACAAGGTGAAGAAAAAGCCCAAGCCCTTGTTCGGCGGCAGCAAGAAAATCACTCCCTTCGATATTGCCATGCTCACCCGCCAACTGGCCACAATGATGAAAGCGGGTGTGCCGCTGGTTCAGAGTTTCGATATTGTTGCCGATGGCCTTGAGAACAAGGGCCTTCAAGAACTGGTGATGGGTATTCGGAATGACATTTCTTCAGGTACGAGCTTTGCCGGCGCGCTTCGCAAGTACCCGCGGCATTTCGATGATCTCTACTGCAACCTCGTCGATTCAGGTGAGAAGGCCGGTGCACTTGAGGCCATGCTGGACCGGATCGCAACCTACCTGGAAAAGACTGAAATTTTGAAGAAGAAAGTCAAAAAAGCAATGACTTACCCTGTGGCCATTATCGTGGTCGCGATCATTGTTACGGCGATTCTTCTTGTTAAAGTCGTTCCTCAGTTCGAGAGCCTATTCCAGGGCTTCGGGGCCGAACTGCCTGTTTTCACACAGATGGTGGTTGGCTTATCTGAATGGATGCAAAGTTGGTGGTTTGTTGTTCTGCTTGGAATAGTGGGCACCATTTTCCTCTTCAAAGAAGCGAAACACCGCTCCAGAAAGTTTTCTGACCTGGTGGATAAATACGTTCTTAAACTTCCAGTTGTGGGCGAAATTCTCGACAAGGGTGCTGTTGCGAAATTTGGCCGAGTTCTTTCCACAACCTTTGCGGCCGGTGTGCCCTTGGTGGATGCTCTGGATTCTGTCGCCGGAGCTACCGGCAATGCGGTCTATCGCGACGCTATCGAGCGGATTAAGAATGATGTGGCCAGCGGCACACAACTGCAGGCATCCATGCGCCAACAGGATATCTTCCCGGTAATGGCTGTTCAGCTAACCGCTATCGGCGAGGAATCCGGTAATCTGGATGAGATGCTCGGCAAAGTGGCGGAACACTACGAGGCGGTAGTAGACGATATGGTCGATAACCTTACTGCCTTGATGGAGCCGATCATTATGTCGGTCTTGGGCGTGCTGGTAGGTGGTTTGATCATTGCCATGTACCTTCCGATCTTCCAGATGGGTCAGGTTGTGGGTTGATGCCGGCGCTAGACACATTCCTGACGACAACCTGGCTTCTTTACGTTTCCGTTATATTCTTCTCCCTCTGCATCGGCAGCTTCCTGAATGTTGTCATTCTGAGGCTGCCGAAAATGATGCACCAGGACTGGCGCTGCCAGTGCGAGGAATTCCTGGAGCTGCCTGAGAAGCAGCGTAAGGAAGAAGACCGGATTACGCTTTCCAAACCGGCTTCCACCTGCCCTTCCTGCGGCCATGGCATTCGGGCCTGGGAGAATATTCCTGTGGTCAGCTGGCTGGTTCTTCGGGGCAAATGCGCTTCGTGCAAGGCGCCTATCTCGCCCCGTTATCCGATCATTGAAGCCGTTACCGCGATTTTCTCGGTGGTGACCATTGCTGTCATCGGGCCTAACGAATCGGCGCTTTGGGCCCTTCTGCTGGTTTGGGCTCTGGTGGCCCTGACCGTGATTGATTTCGACACTCAGCTTCTGCCGGATAGCATCACCCTGCCCTTGATGTGGCTGGGCCTGGTGCTGAATTACTTTGGTGTGCTTACGGACTTCAACAGTGCTTTCTGGGGTGCAGTGGCCGGGTATCTTTCGTTGTGGTCTGTTTACTGGCTGTTCAAGCTGGTTACCGGCAAGGAAGGCATGGGGCACGGGGACTTCAAGTTGCTCGCCGCACTCGGCGCCTGGTTGGGGTGGCAGTTGTTGCCGGCGGTGATTCTGCTTTCCTCGTTGGTTGGGGCGGTTGTGGGTATCAGCCTGATGGTGTTCAAGAAGCATGGGCGCGAGGTACCGATTCCGTTTGGGCCGTATCTGGCAACTGCCGGGCTGCTCTGTTTGTGGTTCGGGACTGAGATTCAGGCGCTCTGGTACGGATTCCTCGGAGTTTAGTGGGGCGTCGGATTACGCTGCGCTAATCCGACCTACGTGGGGTTGGTTGTCGGATTACGGCTTCGCCTAATCCGACCTACTGGTAATCTGACCTACGCGGAACTTGCAGCATTTCTTTTGTAGGTCGGATTAGCGAAGCGTAATCCGACAAATAATCCTAACACGGAGTTTCAATGGCGGTTATAGGCCTCACCGGCGGGATTGGTTCCGGAAAATCCACGGTCGCTCGCCTGTTCGGCGAACTTGGCGTGCACTGGGTGGATGCCGATGATGTTGCCCGGGAGGTGGTTGAGCCCGGTACGCCAGCGCTTGCTGAGATTGCCAAGCACTTTGGGGAGGAGATTCTCACGCCCGAGGGTGCATTGGATCGTGCGCAGCTTCGCACAATTGTCTTTCAGGAGCCGGAAGAGCGAGTTTGGCTGGAGTCGCTGTTGCATCCGATCATCCGCGAGGAATTGATTCGGCAATTGAATCCGGAAAACTACCAGCTCCCCTATGTGCTTCTGGTCTCCCCTCTCCTCCTCGAGACCGATCAACACGAGCTGGTTGACCGCATTATCGTGATCGACGTGCCCAAGGACGTTCAACTTGAACGCACCATGGCTCGGGACACCAACTCCCAAGAGCAGGTTGAACGGATCATTGCGGCTCAGATGTCCCGTGAAGATCGGCTGGCGCGCGCCGATGAGGTGATTGATAATGACCGCCCTCTGGATGATGTAACGCGTCAGGTGCGGGAACTGCATGAAAGGTTGCTGGTGGAATTTGGCTGATTGGTTTTTCCGCTCTCGTTTTGCAGGTCTTGCGGCTGCACTTGTCCTGACACTCTCTTCCCCAACCTACAGCATCGAGCCGGTGTTTGAGATTCGGGAGCGCTCTGTGGCTGAGCTTCTGTCTCCGGTCCAGCTTCCGATCGGCTTTTACACGTTTGAGCCGGATGAATACTGGGCGGATCGGCGGGATTCCTACTGGCTCAAATTCAGCAACTGGGTGCTGCGGCAGGAGCGCCTTCACGGGCAGAAGATCCAGTCGGTTGGCCAGTGGGCAGACCGGACGCTTTCCGGCAGCGCCCAGAGCCTCCCCAATAATGAGAGCTATCTGCGGGTTGGCTTTGCGACGGAATCCGAATATGGAGACCCGGCACAGTTTGAGCCGGAGGCTCGATTTCGGCTGGATATCCCTACCACCGAGCGAAAGCTGCGGCTCGTTATTGAGAGCGAAAGCGAAGACCTGATTCCTCTCGGGGAGCGCCAGCGGGACCGGCAGCTTACCGAGCCGGAACGCTCCGATACGGAGGCCACGGGCGCGCTGCGTTACCTGACCCAAATTGGCGATGCCATCAATTTCTCCAACGACGTGGGTGTGCGCCTGCGGCTCCCTCCGGATGCCTTCTGGCGGGCAACGGCGGAGAAACGCTGGCGCCTGGACGACAAGTGGATTCTGAACGCTCAGCAGCGGTTTTACTACTTTCATCAGGACGGCTGGGGCGAGCGAACCTGGATTGGCGTTGGGCGCCCGGTTGGCAACGACTGGTATTTCCGCTCGTCTTCGGAACTGGAGTGGGTGCACAACGACAAGGAATTTGTGGCGGGCCAGATCTTCAGCATGCGTAAGCGCATGAATAACCGGCTGATTGTAACACCGAGGCTGGGCCTGCTTGGGGAGAGCAAACCTTCCTGGCGCACCACCTCCGCGTTTACGGATCTTACATTTCGCTACCGGCTGCACAGCAACTGGCTATACGCGGAGCTAATTCCCGCTCTGGAATTCCCTCGGGAGGAAAGTTTCAAAGACCGGGCTTCTGTGGTGTTCCGGGTGGAGATGTTTTTCTCCGGTACTATCGAGGATGATCGTTTGTAATGCCAAGACACCCCTCAAAGCCAGCGGCCGAGGCCCTTACCCTTACGCCAGTTGCCGTCACACGCTCCTGCTTTCAGGACAAGTTCGGGGTGCCTCGTCAACCGGGGCTGACCCGTCATGCCCGGGCCGACCTGATCATCCAGCCACCGTTTGACCGGGAAGATGCGTTCCGGGGGCTGGAGACCGCCAGCCACCTGTGGCTGACCTTCCAGTTTCACGAAGCTGTACGCGCTGAATGGCGGCCGGTGGTGCGCCCTCCCCGGCTGGGCGGCAACCGCAAGATGGGGGTGTTTGCCAGCCGCTCACCGTTTCGACCCAACAGTCTTGGTCTGTCGGTGGTGCGCAATGAGGGGCTGATTCGCAGAGATGGCGAACTCATACTCCGCATCAGCGATCATGACCTGATCGAAGGCACACCGATCCTCGATATCAAACCCTACCTTCCCTTTGCCGATTCCGTGCCCGAGGCCACCCTGGGCTGGGCAGATTCTCCGCCCACGGAAAGGCTGGAGGTGGTTTTTCTGCCGGAAGCGGAGACGCAGATCCGTCAGCTCTCATCGGAAGACTATCCGGAACTGCGCCCGCTGATCGAGGATGTGGTCGCATACGATCCACGCCCCTCCTTTCGCAGAGGGCGGGATGAAGAGCGCATTTACGGTGCGCATCTGTACGATCTGAACGTGCGATTTCGATTCGTGAATGATCATTCACGGAAACGTGTCGAAGTGCTGACGGTCTGTTAAACTGCTTTTGGTGATTTTGTAGTCGACACAGGGAATTTGTGCCTTGCCTTCAAAACGGCTCTTCAAACGATTGGGAATACGGCCATTGGCGGCAAGGTTGCTCGCCTACGTATTGCTGTTCAGTCTGTTTCTGTCTCTGGTGGCAACCGGCGTTCAGCTGATCGGCGAATTCGAGCGGCGGAAGACTGATCTTCTGAACGACCAGACCCGAGCCGCGGAGCTGGTTTCCGGGAGTATGAGCAACAACATCTGGCTGATGAATTTCAGCGAGGTGGCTAACAGCCTGGATGATATGAAGGCGGTACCCGCTGTCCAGTATGGCCGGGTGGTGACCAGCACTGGTGAAACATTCAGTACCGGCACCTATCCGGAGGGCCGGGTGCTTTCCCAGACTTTCCCGCTTGTGTTCGACCGTTCCAGTACCCGCAGCCCGGAGAACGTGGGTACACTGACGGTTACCTCCTCCATCGACCAGATATACACAGATCTGCGCAACCGTGCCCTGCTGAACCTGCTGTTCCAGTCCATTGTGGTCATGCTCGGCACCCTGGGGCTGCTGGTAATCGTTCGTCTGACGCTATCCCGGCACCTGGAAGCCATGGCCGATTACGCCGCCCGTCTGAACCTGGACGCGCTGGTGGACCCGCTGAAACTCAAACGCAAAAGCCGGAAAACGCCGGACGAGCTTTCGGAGCTGGAGCAGGCCCTGAACAAGATGCGCCTGCAGATCCTCGAGGACACCCGTTCCCTGCGCCAGACCACGATCCAGTCCCAGGGTGAGCGGGACGAGGCGGTGCGGGCCAACCACGCGAAGAATCAGTTCCTGGCCAATGTCAGTCACGAGCTGCGCATTCCGCTGCAATCCGTGCTGGGTTACGCCAACCTGTTGACCGACACGCCCCTGGATCAGGAGCAGCGGGAGTATGTGCAGACGCTGCTGAGTGCCTCCGAAAGCCTCTCTGCCATCATCAATGACTTACTGGATATTTCCAGCATGGAAGCCGGTAAGCTGATACTGGACGACATTCCCTTTGATCTTCGGGAAACCCTGAATGATCTGGTGCACATGCTTGGCGCCCGCGCCCGGGAAAAGGGGCTGGCGCTGGAGCTTCGAATTGACGAGAACCTGCCCTGGGCCCTGAAGGGCGATCCGGTGCGACTCCGCCAGATCCTGCTGAACCTCACCTCAAACGCCATTAAGTTTACCGATTCCGGCCATGTGCTGATCAGTATCGAGGTGCTGGGTCGCCGGGACGACAAGGCGCGCCTTCGGATCGCAGTGGAAGATACCGGTGTGGGAATTAACCCGGAAGATGTTCCCCTGGTTTACGAGCCCTATGTGCAGCTTGGCCAGCAATTCCAGCGCCAGTTACCCGGTGCCGGCCTGGGCCTGACCATCTGCCGCCAGCTGGTTGGCCTGATGGACGGCTCTATGGATCTGGAAAGCCGCCCCGGCGAGGGCTCCACTTTCTGGATGGAGCTGACCCTGCCCGTGGCCCCGGAGAACGCTGCCCGGGTTCGGCCGGACACCCGGATGGTGAAGAATCGCAGGATTCTGGTGGTGGATTCCTATGAGCTGTCCCGCAAGATCACACTGGAAATGCTGTCCCGGCACGAGGTGCACATTGAGGCGGTGAAGTCCGCCGGCGAAGCACTGACGTCCCTGCGCACGGCGTTCGATGGCCAGCAGCCCTTCGACGCGATTATCCTGGACGGTTTTGTGCCGGATATGGACAGCGACCTGCTGTGCCGGCAGATCCGTAGTAATCCGCTGTGGTCGGATATGCGCCTGCTGATTCTGTCATCCAACCCGCAAAGGGGCGATGCCGAGCATTTCCGGCAGGCCGGCGCCGATGCCTTCCTGAGCAAATCGCTGCGGGAATCCTGCCTGACTCCCATTCTTAACCAGTTGTTTGCCGATGCTGCCAAGGATGAACGGCGTTTCCTGACCCGGTTTTCCCTGCAGGCGGTTAGCGACACGGCCCGGCGCCGGGAACTTCCCTGTGGCCGCATGAAGGTGTTGCTGGTTGAGGACAATCCAGTTAACCGTACCCTGACTCGCCGACTGCTCGAGAAGCTCGGCTGCGACGTGATGACCGCCAACGACGGCGAGGCCGCAGCCAGCCTGTGGCAGTGGCATCCCTTCGATCTGGTATTCATGGATTGTGTAATGCCCCGCGTGGATGGTTTTGAGGCCACCCGCCGCCTCCGGGAGTGGGAGAAAACCCACAACCGCGTGCGAATCCCCGTGGTCGCCCTGACCGCCAGTGCCATGGAAGAAGATGAGGAACGCTGCCGCCGGTGCGGTATGGATTCTTTCGTTGCCAAGCCTGTCAATATTGAAATGCTGCGGGCAGTACTGGAACAATATTGTCAGGCGTCTGCTGCCTCCTGAAAGCTGTTTGCTTGAATCAGGGCACAGACATCCAGACACGTTTCCAAACCCCGAAGGCAACCATGAACGTTGAATGCCCAACCTGTAAAAAGTCCGTGGAATGGACCGAGACCAACCCCTGGCGCCCTTTCTGTTCCGAGCGCTGCAAACTGATCGACCTGGGGGCCTGGGCCAACGAGGAATACCGGGTACCCGCAGAGAACGCATCACCAGAGGATCTGGACCAGGGCGGCGAGACCACCCGGCACTGACCTGCGAAAAATGAAAGTTAACGGGGACTTACTGGCATTTAAGTTGAGTGGCCCGGTACACCCCGTTAACATACCGCCAATTCTGCTAAAAACGTAACAAAGGTGCACACATATGAAAGCGTCCCGGATTTCCCTGATGGTTCTCTCACTGGCTGCCGCGCCTGCCTTTGCAGGTGATGTCGACCTCAGCCTCACCAACGATTCGGTGAAAGGCCAGGTGAATTTCTTCAACACCAACAATGATGTCCAGCTTGGCACCGGCTACACCTATCACGAAGGTGGCCGCGACATCTTCAACGCAGATTTCCACGCCCAGGGCCGCACTGCTATCGGTAACCTGCCGACCACTGCCGGCATCGGTATGCGTGGCATCTTCTGGGATCAGAGCCGTGCCGACGGTGGAGCTCTGGGTCTCGGTGGTTTCGCCACCGTGAACATCCCGAATGTGCCCGGCCTGTCATTTACCGGTGGCCTGCACTACGCGCCGAGCATTCTCTCGTTCGGCGATTCCGACGATATGACCAGCCTGGAGCTGCGTGGCAGCTATCGCGTTATCCGTAACGCCGAGCTCTTTGCCGGCTACCGTTATCTGAACACCGATATCGAGAACTCCTCACGAGACGTTAACCTTGATGAAGGCGTTATGGCGGGCATGAAGATTTTCTTCTGATTCCCGGCCTTTCCGAAACGGGCCTCGTCTTGTAGGCCCGTTTCCTGTTCTCTCCATAACCCTTTCGTGCTTTTCCTCACGCTTTCCCGAGAATCCGACTGTTAGACTGTTTGCCTGTATTTTCTGCACGGATGGCCAGGCATGCGTTTCACACTCGGTTTATTGCTCTCCTCAACTCTGTTGCTCACCGCCGGATGCGGAAGTGGCGAAGACGCCATTGAGGGCGCGGCCAGCCAGCCCAACGACTTCGCTGGAAACAAGAATCCGGTTGATGATTTCAGCTCCGGTAGCACCGGCGATTCCAACAACGCCGGTGGCCTTGCCAGCAATCAAGTCCGGGTGACCATGGAAGTACCGGGTGGTGTCACCAGCGAGGGCGAGCCTACCCGCCGCAACCTGAGAATCGTACAGCCGGACAGGGTGAGTGTTTACTACACCAACCAGGCCCTGTCTGTGCTTGATGAACCCGCGATTTCCACCCGCACCGACAGCGAAGGCTTCACCATTATCGAATTCACCAACGGTCTGCCCCTGGGGCCGGATGTGATTATTGATGCCAGTTACGGCAATACCCGCATGCGTGCCCTGGCCGCCGATGCCGACCGGGATGTGAAGGTGAACCCATTTTCCGAGTATCTGGTGCGCAACACTCTCAGTAGCTACACGGCAGGTGAGTTCCAGACCATTATGGATTGCGTTGCCGATGAGGGTGGCGAGCTGTGCCTCAACAAGTATGTCTGGTCTACCCTGGCCGATCAGGTGCACGACTTTGAAATTGATATTCCTTCGAATGTTGGGCTTGGTGGTGCCCTGGATGTTCTGGAAAACCGGGGAGACTTCGCCCGGTACGTGAGCGCCATGGCCGATTACGCGGTGCTGGACGAGACCTCCTCGGGCAAGATCAGCGCCAGTTCCGCGGACTACAACTCGGTATTCCTGGGCATTGAGCTGGGGCAGACGTTTCTGGAGCCTTCCATCAGTGGGTCGGGACAATGGGGCGTTCGCACCGCACAGGAAGAGGTGCTTACGGACGTTAACGGCACCGGCTATGTTTACCCGGCCCTGACGCTCACCAGTTTCGATGCTTTCAATATCCGCGTTACATCTCTGGCAAACGATATCCCTTACGACCGGGAAGCCCTGATTCATCAGGAGGGTAACAATTTCTTCGTGCGTGGCTCCGAAGACTGGGAACGCAACACCCACTCATCCTCACCCGGGGCGGCCACATTACTGGAAGATACCCGCTTGCTGGCCGGCCGGGCACTGTTCCAGAGCATTACCGGCCGTGGCAGCTCGAAAATCATTGGCTGGACCCGCAATCCCTACTACCTGGATGCCTTCACCAGCGCTCCCGTGGATGAAACCACGGGCCCGGACCGGGTAATCACCGGCTATTTCAGTGCTGGCAAGGCTATCAAGCTGGAAGCTGACGGCGACCAGTTGCGGCGGCTGGCTACTCTGGAAGACCAGTATCTGTCGGTTCTTGAAATCAATCTGCTTCGCAAGGAAGGCTTCGACGCGGACGCTCTGAGTGGGCGCGAATACAACACCCTGTACCTCGGAACCCGGTTCAGCAGCGAGACAACGCCCCTGGCCATCGAAGCAGGCGTGGGCCAATGGCAGATTAATGGCGGCACGGTCAGCCAATCACAGAGCTTTACAACGGTGCAACGCGGTAACTCAGGCAATGTCACCACGGACCCCACCGGCACCCGAACAGAATCCTGGACCCTGAGCAACCGAACTTCGCGGCTCAGCAAAGGCGATGTGGATATTGGCCGGCTGAACCTGGACATCACCACCGCATCCGGTGATTTCTCGCAACCAGACATCGGTGTAGGCGCCAGCACACCGGACGGCACCCTGATGGCGTTCAATCTGGACGACAGCCCCCTCGGTGACGGACTTTTGATCGCGGCAGAGCAAACCGGCAACAGTGCACCCGCCACGGGTCATTTCCGGCTTCAGGGCATAGCCTTCGCCCTGTCACCGGATACAAACCGCATCCGGCATTTTGACAATGCGTTGCTGACCATTGATTCCTCCAGTGCCGCGACGCTTTCACCAGTCGCCCTGACCAGTACCCATTCCGTCGCCAACGAGACGGTTACAAAGCCGGCTCTTGAGAACCTGCCGGACATCGCCCTGACCTACAGTCAGTCCGGCGATGGCCAGGTGCAGTTCACCGCCGGGAACCTCGTACTGGAGGGCTTTCATACCGACAGCCAGGATCAGTTCTACCTGCGCTTCCGGACCACCGAAGGCAACGAGGAGCAGATCGGCCTGGTCATTGCGACCCGCCTGCCCTGACCGCAGAACCAGGGGACAAAACCCAACAGGCAGACGCTCTCGTATAACCTGTTATAATTCTTGCCATATCGACTTTAACGAGAGGTTTTATGTCTGCGGGTAAACGGGCAGTCATGCTGATGATTCCCCTGATTGCGTTTGCGATCGGGGGTGGTTTCTATACGCCTCAGGCGAACGTTGACCAGGGCAATTCTGATAACTCTGGATCCGAACCTGCATTATCCTCCCTGCCACCTTTGCCCCATTGGGCCAATGACGATCTGCCCGACTTCTCACAGTACCGGGACACCACCGAGAAAAAAGCCGCGTTCTTCTCGTTTCTATACCCACGGATTGTGCTGGCCAATTCCCGGATCCTGATTGAACGCGACTACCTGGACAGCCTTGCTGACAAGGACAAGCTGACCAGCAAAGAATACAACTGGCTGGCCCAGCAATCCGAGCGGTTAAGGGTGGACGCCGAGCCAGGCAGCGACGAGCAGTTTGCGCTTTTACGCAAGCGCCTGGACGTAATTCCTCCGTCCCTGATCCTGGCCCAGGCTGCCAACGAATCTGCCTGGGGCACCTCCCGTTTTGCGACCAAGGGCAACAATCTGTTCGGCCAATGGTGTTTTTCCAAAGGCTGCGGTCTGGTTCCCCTCAGTCGTGCCGATGGCGCCAGCCATGAGGTGGCCAAGTTCTCCTCGCCTTACCGGTCGGTTCGAGCTTACATCCAGAACCTGAACCGCCACCCCACCTACCAGCTGTTGCGGGACGTTCGGCTAAAAGACCGCCGTAACAATGCTCCTTTGTCCGGCCTGGAACTTGCTGAAGGCCTGCTCGGCTATTCCGAACGGGGCGAAGAATATATAGAAGAGATCCGGGCAATGATTCATTACAACAACCTGGAATTCTATGACGACGATTTCCGCAACGTGGTCCGTAACCTGGAGCCGGGCAGCCTTGAGCAACTGGCCTCCACGGAAGCGGCAACCGGCTTGTTGCCCCGCCAATCATCACTGACTACCAACCCGGCTGAAGGTTAGAGACCCTACCCCATGCTCGATTTTCTTCCCGCGCCGCTGAAGGGGACTTTGGCGGCCCTGCTTATCCTGTGTAACACGTTGGTGCTGTTTCCTGTTCTTCTGGTATTCGCCCTGCTTAAACTCGTGCTGCCGATTACCGCCATTCGCAAGGGCTGCACGGTGATCCTGAACAACATCGCGTGGGTCTGGATCGGATTCAACAACCTGCTGATGGATCTTCTGCACAAGGTCCACTGGGATGTGCGTGGGGTTGAAAACCTCAGCCGGGAGCACTGGTATTTTGTTACCTGCAACCACCAGAGCTGGGCCGACATTCCCGCCATTCAGTATGTGCTCAACAGCCGGATCCCCCTGCTGAAGTTCTTTCTGAAGAAACAGCTGATCTGGGTGCCGTTTCTCGGGGTTGCCTGGTGGGCACTGGACTTTCCCTTCATGCACCGCCACACCAAAGAACAGATTGCCAAACGCCCTGAGCTCAAGGGCAAGGATGTGGCGGCCACCCAGGCTGCCTGCGAAAAGTTTCGCTACACTCCGGTGACGATCTTTAACTTCATGGAGGGCACCCGGTTTACACCCGAGAAGCATGACCGCCAGAATTCACCCTTCAAGCACCTCTTGAAACCAAGAGCAGGCGGTACCGCGTTTGTACTGGGCGCCATGGGCGAGATGATCCATACCATGCTGGATGTCACTATTGTGTATCCCGACGGCCGCGCAGGCTTCTGGGATTACCTGTGTGGGCGGATCCGCAGGATTATTATTGAGGTGCGGACGCGCGAAATTCCCGCCGAGTTTTTGGGGATGGATTACGAAAACAACCGGGAGACCCGGGTCGCGTTTCAGCGCTGGGTGAGTGAGATCTGGGCCGAGAAGGATGCGAGGATTGATGAGCTTAAAGCAGCCCCAGCTCCCGGGCCCGGACAATAGCCTGAGTCCGGGATTTCACTTCCAGTTTGGCATTGATTCGGCGAGCGTGGGTTTTCACCGTGTGAAGGGATATGTGCAGTTTGTCGGCAATTTCCTGGTTTGACAGCCCCTTGGCAATCAATTCAAGCACGCCCTGCTCCCGCTCGCTGATCGGTTCCGCCAGGGTGTCAGCACCGGCTGCACTGGCCCGCAACTCGAACAGCTCGCCCAATGCCTCTTTGAAAGCACCCTCCGGCATCTGGCCAAAGCCTTTTACCATCAGTTCCTGGAGCTCACTGCGCAGTTCCCGGAAGGGACTGATGAAGTGCTCTGCCGCCGCCTCGGTAACCACGGTGGACAGGATCTTCACGGCAACCACCGGCCCCTTTTCATCCAGAACGATCACTGCCTCCAGCAAGCGCATGTGCAACTCCACGCCCCAGGGAATAGCTCCTTCGTAGCGCTCCCGGATTCCCTGAAGGGTTTCCCGGGCCCGGACAAGGTCACCACGGGCAAGATCGACCCGCACCTGCAGGCAGTCCAAAAGCCCCGGCATCATCGGGAACAGCTCCGGCACGCAGCCAGCCTCCCGATACGGGGCCAGCTTACGAACCGCCTGGTCGGCACTGTCGATCTGGTTCTGGGACAGCCAACAATTGGCTTTCAGGGCCTCGAGCACGGGTACGAACAGCGATTCGTCAACCTGCCAGGAATGCATGGTACGTTCCGCCCGGCCAATCCAGACAAAGGCATCCTCGAGCCGGCCCTGGGCACGGCACATCAACACGCGGATCGTCATTGCCAATAGCAGACCCAAATCGCGGGTCTGTTCGGCATGGCGTCCGCAGGTAACCAACAAACGGTCGGCCTCCGCTTCCCGGCCCTGGTGCCAGAGCACCAACACCAGATTCAACTGCAGCCGGGTCTCCCCAATTCGTGCGGGGCGGGAGAGCTCCTGCATGGCGGTATCTAGACCGGTGCGCAACAACTGCTCTGCGTGTTTCAGGGCGCCTTTGCCCAGTTCGATCCGGGCATGGGCGTAAACCGCCAGGGCTTCTGAACCGGAATCCCCTGCTTCCCTGGCCAGTCTCGACGCTGCGCGATTGGCTTCCCGCGCTTCCTGGAACCGACCCGCCGCACACAGGGCGCTGGAGCGTACCATCTGGGTCACCAACTGGCCCTGGGTACTGAGCTCACCTTCCGCCAGGGCCCGATCCGCCATTTCCAGGGCCGGGCCAACACTGCCCTCACCCCGCAAGATAAAGGCTCTCAGAGCACAGATGCGTGCCGCCTGTTCTTTCTGGTCAGGCTCGGCCAGGCCGTCAATCAGGGCTCGGGCCTGGCGGAACTGGCCGCCAATGGCATGAACCCAGCTATAGACAATCCTCAGCCGAACACTCCGTTCCAGCAGTTGTACCGGCAGACTCTTGCGAAGGCGAAGAAGTGACGCGGTATCCTGCCCCAGTAACAAAGCCTCTGACCCTTCCGAAGCAATGCGGATAACTTCCTCGGCATCGCCAGCCAATAGTGCGTATTTGAGCGCTTCCGGGAACTGGTCGCGAATGCCAAACCACCGACTCGCCTGCAGCATTCGCTCGGAATAGCCCGCCATTACCGGTGACTTCAACCATTCCTGCAACAAAGGATTAATACGGTACCAACGCCCACGACCCGGCATGGACTTCAGCGGCAGCCCACGCTCAACAGCCTGGGAGGGAACGAAACCGGTTTCCGGGAGGAGCGGCTCAAGCGCCAGAAACAATTCATCGGAACAAAGCTCAAGTTCGGCAATGCCTCGCATCGAACGCATCTGGCCGGGTGTCAGGTTGCCAAGGACCGATTCCTTGAGAAATCGTTCAACGCTTGGTGTTTCCTGAATCGGTTTCCTTTCAATATTCTGGTAGACCTCTCGGCGATAAAGGGCCAACGGCGTCGCCCAGCCCTCGGTCATGTCATAGAGATTGTCGACAGCAACACTGGTGAGTTCGCTGTTTGTCGTGGCCGACCGAAAAAACTCGAAGGTTTCCGAACGGGAGAACTCGAGCGCTTCTGGCCCTATGCGGATGAACCGATTTTCCAGCTCGAGACTGTGTGTTTCGAAAGGCAGTGCCTTGCGCGATATCAGTACAATGGATGAGCCTGCCGGAAAATCAGTAACCAGTTGCTGAAGCAGATCCACAACAGCGGGGTTGCTGAGGTTCTGGAGGTTGTCCAGCACCAGTACCCGAGGCTGACCGGAGTTCTTGCGGGCCAGCGCAACTTGCATCATCGACAGGGTATCCGAGAAGGTCGCACCACTCTGCAAGCCCTGTTCAGGGGTTTCTGGCAGGTCCAGGGCGATGGCAAGCAAGGTCAGAAAGCGGGAGGGCGCATTATCCTGGGAGTTAAGGGCAACCCACCGAACCTGATCAGCGGTCATGTCTGCGCTGCCCAAGGCATTGACCACGGCGTGGGATTTTCCGTAGCCACAGGGCGCCTCTACAAACAGAACGCTCCTGGACGTCAGTGCTTCAGAAATCTTGCCATCAAGCCTCGGCCGGGCCAGTGAATCAGATGGAACCGGGGGGATTTGAACCCGCTGTCTGAGAAGATCCCTGACCAGCTCACCTCGCTGAAGACCACTATTCGCCGACTGAAATTCATCGTTGGCTGCACAGCCATCATTGAATGGTTTCACGCACTGCCCCATTTAACTCCGGCCTGAACTGCCTCGCACCGCCGGAAAAGTGGATCTCGCTAACGCTTTTTATCGGCGACCAGCATCGGGTACGCCTTTAGTATGATAGGAAGGTTAAACCAATTGAGGGGTGGGCTGCAAAATTTTGACGTGAAAGGGTTTTCTCAGGTGTAAAAAAAACGGCGGGCCCAGAGGCCCGCCGTTTTTGAGTCTTCTGAAGAACGCTTACCGGGTACCCGCGCGGCGCAGTGCGGCCGGCGTGTAATCCCTGGAGCGACGCTCAACACCGAACTCGTACGGGTTGGACTCTTCGTTGGTCAGACCAAGCGCGAGGTAACGGCCAGAGAGCAGGTCGTACAGGGTCTCAATGGCGTACCAGGGCACGTTCTGATCATAGAACTGCATGTTGTGGGCTTCGGCTACGCGCCAGAGTTCGCCACGACCGTCATAGTGATCAATGACGGATGCCTGCCAGGAGTCTTCATCAATGTAGAAGTCACGCTGTGCGTAGATGTGACGGGCGCCATCTTTCAGGGTTGCCCGCACGTGCCATACACGGTGCAGCTCGTAACGGGTGTAGTCCTGATTGATGTGACCAGCCTTGATGATCTGGTCATAACTCAGGCTGCGATCAGTCAGCTTGTAGGAGTTGTACGGAATGTACATTTCCTTTTTGCCGACCAGCTCCCAGTTATAGCGGTCAGGGGCACCGTTGAACATGTCGAAGTTGTCCGAGGTACGCATACCGTCAGACGCGGTACCCGGTCCGTCATAGGCAACCTGTGGCGCGCGGCGAACACGACGCTGACCGGCGTTGTATACCCAGGCACGGCGGGGCTCAGCAACCTGGTCGATGGTCTCGTGTACCAGCAGGACGTTACCCGCCAGACGTGCCGGCGCGGTAATGGCCTGTTTGAAGTAGAACAGTACGTTCGGATCCATGCCCGGCTCAAAATCAGACAGGTAGGTACGCCAGGTCAGCTCGTCCTGGAATTTCACGACTGAAAACTGGCCACCCTCAGTGGGGGTTACCTGACCAACGTTACGCTGCACAGAACCGCCGCGGTAGCGGGTAATGTGGTTCCAGATCGCTTCCAGACCGTTCTGGGGAATCGGGAACGGAGTGGCGGACTGATAGTTGCCCAGACCGTTACCATCCTTGATCAGCTCAACCGTGGTTGCGTTCTCAACGGTCTGCTCCATCACATCTTCAGGATAGGCGGCGGTACGATGGGTTTCATACACTGGCATGAAGTAGTCGTCGTAACGCTTGATCATGGCAACCTGACCCGGGGACAGATTGTCCTTGTATTGCTCGACGTTGCTCTGATCGATGGTGAATTTTGGCTGCTCATCCGCGAACGGATTCACATAGATGCCATCCCCTTTGTAACCAGCCGGCGGAGTCGTCAGACCACCTGTCCAGGCAGGAATCGCACCGCCGTTACCGGCTTTTTCTGCGCCCATCGGTGTCAGCGAGTTACCCAGCTTGGCCGCTTCTTCAGCAGAAACCGCACCCCAGGCCTGGCCGGCAAACATGCTCGCTGCCAGTACGCCCGTGGCCAGTAGTTTCTTGTTCAGTTTCATTTAAATTCCCTCGTTCAACGAATTCTTTCCGGGTTCAGAATGAGTACGAAACGCTAGCACTCACGAAATCGCGGTCAGTCAACTCGTTATACGGCTTGCCGCCGAAAAAGTTTGTGTAACCGATCTCACCGGTAATCTTGTTCTGGTACACCGCTTCCAGCGAAAGACCAATGGCCTTGCTGCCTTCATTGAAAGCACCGCCAGGTTGCGGGCTGTAACCCTGCACGTCGTGGCTCCACGCCAGCTGCGGTGAGAGGTTCACGCCGGCAAGCGCGTTCGGGTAACTCCATACCAGCCGGGTACGGTAACCCCAGGAGAAGTCAGTTGTGAAGCCTTCGTTGTTACAGTAGTTGGTGTTGATGTTCAAAGCCGCTCCGGTTGAGCCACTGCCATCACAGGCGCCACCTGGCAACTGGCCAATACCAAAGGTGCCGGATCTGCCGTAACGGGCTGTGTCGTAATCCGGGAGGTCATGAACGTAAGTTGCACCAAACTCGGTAATCAGAGAAAGACGGCTCGCGCCCATCACCTGATCGAAGAACTTGATCAGTGTGAACTGTGCCTGAGAGACGCCGTACTCATCCCAACCTCTTACCGCTTCGCCGTTAAGAGACGCTCCACCGGCTTCCGCTTCGCGAATAACCTGCAACTGACTGGCTGGGAGCCCGGTCTCCGGGTTCACGACTTCGTTACCGCCATACAGAAGTTCGAAAGCGTTCCACTGCAGGGGCATCTTGTCACGGTAGGAGTACTCTGCACCCAGCGACCAGCCACCCGGGGTGGTGGTGTTGATGCTCACACCGTAAAGGTTGATGTTTTCCGGGTACTCAATGAAGTACAGGGGCAGGTTCTGGCCATTGGCCGGATCCCGCACAATACCGCTCACGTATGGCAGACGGCTGTTGTACTTGATGTAGTAGAAGCCAAGCTCGGAATCGTTCAACTGCGGCACATACCAGCGCAGAGCAACACCGAACTGGTCTTTGGAATCCGCCTCACGATCGCCTACCCGATCCGATACCAGGCCCTGGGCAAGCGCCTGGGAATCCGGCAATTGGCCAGCAAGGAGTACCGGGCCACAGCCGTCAGGGGCGAAATCGTTGGTGGAGAAGAAGGTGCCGCAATCGTCTGGACGGATGGGCTCCCAATCTGCCTGAACAAAGGTCTCTACCGTGACGTTCTCGGTAACACCGGCGGACATGTAGAACATTTCAACCGGCAGCAGAGCGTCTTTCAGCTCGGAACCCGGTGCGCGGAAGGCGGGGACGTCCACAGGGTTGATGACGTTAATGCCACCCTGAATAAAGGTACTTTCACCCCAACTTACTACCTGCTTGCCGTAGCGAAGGCTCACAGGGACGTTGCCAAAATACCAGTCAGAGAAGATGTAGGCGTCAAGAATCTCACCACCGGACGCATTGTCCTTGGCCTCGGGGTTCAGCTCGCGCTGTTGGCCAACGTAATCTACGGCCCTGCTCTCGTCTTTGAGCTCGAAGTCGTACCAGTAACGACCACGCAGAAGACCGCCGACCCGGGTCAGATAGGGGTTATCGACGTAATAATTGAGGTAAAGTTCACTGTTGCCTTTGACGATCTTGGAGTAGGTGTCTCCGCTCTCGAAGTTGAGGTTACCGTCGTCGTAGTTGTTCGTGGAGGCGCCAATGTTTTCCAGCGCTCCGCCCGGCGCGTACTCAGGACCGAGGTTACCCTGGGCGATCAGTCGCTTGTCCCGATCTTCAACTCGCCAACCTGCACCCGCAGACAGCGTGGTGTTGAACTGGGCTTCCACATCACCCACATAAAACGAATAGGCGGTTGCCTGACCGGACATACCGGCTGCCACTGCCACGGCCAGCGGTAATTTTGTCCAACGCTGCCATTGATGTGTTTTTCTTGTCATTGGAAGGCTACTCCATTGTTGTTCTGAGTCGCTGCTCTGATTATTGGTGTTCACGATGTATTGGAGGCTTCATGCACAGTGCTCGTGATGTTGGCACTATAGCTAACGCCTTCGGGCGCTTTGATCAGTCAAAAGTATGATTTTGCTCTCACACCTCTATTACCGCCGCTTGCTGCCGGGTTTCTTCGCACAGAATCACTATAGACAACAAATTTGGATGCAACCACTTTGGTTTTGGTGGTTTTTTTTCGTTTTAACCGTGGGAGCAAGCACTGCCGCCGGGGTGGGGCTTCCGGGAACCGCTACGAGCACATCCATGTGCGCTTGGCGTCGGCCATCCATGGCCGCCGACATTCCCGGGAAGAGCCCCCCGACGGCAGCGCCCGTAGCTAAATCGAAGGCCGCGAGCCCTACCTCGTCAAATCCGGACGAAACGTCCACTTCTGCTTCCAGAACTTCGAAATGCATTCCCAAGGTACGACGATAAGGGGCGACAGCCTTTCTGAAACTGTCGGCAGCAGGGATGCTGCCGTCAAGCCTACAGGGACGTATTCACGGCGTGTTTCAGAAAGGCTGTCGCCCCTTATCGAAGCACCGAAGCAAAGAGCTAACCGAAGCCGGATCAGAGCATCTCGATTGCCATGGCGGTCGCTTCACCACCACCAATGCATAGGGCTGCGATGCCTTTCTTTTTGCCGTAGCGCTGAAGGGCGTACATGAGCGTTACCAGCAGGCGGGAGCCGGTGGAGCCGACCGGGTGGCCCTGTGCGCATGCGCCGCCGTGGATGTTGACTTTCTCGGGGTCCAGGCCGAGTTCACGGATGGGCATCATGGCGACCATGGCGAAGGCTTCGTTGATCTCGAAGAGGTCTACGTCATCTTTGCTCCAGCCGGTCTTGCCGAACAGGGTTTCGATGGCGCCAACCGGGGCGCAGGTGAACTCGGAAGGATGCTGGGACTGGGTGCTGTGGCCAACGATGCGGGCGAGTGGCTTGAGGCCGCGTTTTTCAGCTTCGGACTCGCGCATCAGGAGCAGCGCAGAAGCGCCGTCGGAGATTGATGAGGCGTTGGCGGCTGTAACCGTGCCGTCTTTGGCAAAGGCCGGGCGCAGGCTCGGGATCTTTTCGATGTTGGCGTTGTGGGGTTGCTCGTCGTCTTCGACAACTACGTCACCTTTGCGGCTTTTTACGGTTACGGGGACGATTTCGTCCTTCAGCAGGCCTTCTTCAATTGCTTTCTTGGCCCGCGTGAGGGAGGTGATGGCGTACTCGTCCATTTCTTCCCGGGTGTAGCCTTTCTTGTCGGCCATTTCCTGGGCGAAGGCGCCCATCAGGCGACCGGTTTCGGCGTCTTCCAGGCCGTCCAGGAACATGTGATCCTGGGGTGCCTGGCCAGGCCCCATGCGGTAGCCACTGCGAACACCCTGCAGGATGTAAGGGGCGTTGGACATGCTCTCCATACCGCCAGCAACCATGATGTCGTTGCTTCCGGCTTTGATCAGGTCGCGGGCGAACATGGCGGCTTTCATGCCGGAGCCGCAGAGTTTGTTGATGGTAGTTGCGCCGGTGTGATCCGGAAGACCGGCCTTGCGCATGGCCTGGCGTGCCGGGCCCTGCTTGAGGCCGGCGGGCAGAACGTTACCCATGATGACTTCCTGCACATCCGCAGGCTGCAGACCCGCGCGTTTTACAGCTTCAGCGATGGTAAGGGCGCCCAGGTCGGTGGCGCTGACACTGGCCAGGCTACCCTGGAATCCGCCCATGGGGGTGCGGACACCGCTTACGATGACGACGTTGTCTGTGCTCATTTCTGAATCTCTCTGTTGGTTGTCTGGTAGTTTTTTCGTCGGATTACGCTTTGCTAATCTGACCTACTCTTGGGTGACTTCTTTCCTGTCGGGTTTGTCGGGTTGCGCTTTGCTAATTCGACCTACTCTTGGGTGGCTTCTTTCCGCTTGGGTTTGTCGGGTTACGCTTTGCTAACCCGACCTACTTGGGGCAAGTTCTGGTAGGTCGGATTAGCGAAGCGTAATCCGACGCGCCTTATGGTTTATGGGGGGCTTCGAGGTATTCCCGGGACTGCATTTCCAGCAGGCGGGATTCAGTGCGCTCGAATTCAAAGCCCAGGCGGCCGCCGGTGTAGAGCTCGGTAATCGGGGCGGCTGCCGAGATAATGACTTTGACGTTGCGGTCGTAGAATTCGTCAATCATGTTAATGAATCGGCGAGCCTGGTCGTCTTTCTCTTTGCCCAAAACCGGCACATTGCTGACGATGATGGCGTGGAACTGACGGGCCATTTCAATGTAATCGTTCTGGCTCCGGGGGCCATCGCAGACGTCTTTGAAATCAAACCAGACCACGTCGTCTGCATGAGCCTGGGCCGGGATTTTGCGGCCGTTGATTTCCATGGTTTTGCTGTGTTTTGCCGCCTCGACCGCAAGGGCATCGAAGCTCTTGCGGAGGCTGACGTCCGCTTCTTCATCCAGTGGCGAGTGAAAGAGCTCCGCCTGCTCCAGCGTTCTCAACCGGTAGTCTACTCCGCCATCCACGTTGACCACATCGGTGTGCTTCTTGACCAGCTCGATAGCCGGCAGGAACCGGGCCCGCTGGAGGCCATCCTTGTACAGGCCATCCGGGACGATGTTGGAGGTGCACACCAGGGTGACGCCGCGGCTGAACAAACCGTCCATGAGGGTAGCGAGAATCATGGCGTCGCCAATGTCGGACACGAAGAACTCGTCGAAACAGATAACCCGGGTTTCATCGGCAAATTTCTTCGAGACCAGCTCCAGGGGATTTTTCTCGCCCTTGAGGGATTTGAGCTCGCTGTGGACCCGCTGCATGAAGCGGTGAAAATGAACCCGCATCTTGCGATCAAAGGGTAGCGACTCGTAAAAGGTATCCATCAGGTAGGTTTTGCCCCGGCCTACCCCGCCCCAGAAATACAGGCCCTTGACCGGCTCTTCCTTGCCTTTCTTGAGCTTGCGCAAAAGTTTGGCCTTGGGCTTGCTGCGATCCCTTTCGGCGTCCACCAGTTTGTCGTACAGTGACTGAAGGCGCTTGACCGCATCTTCCTGGGCGGAGTCCTTCTGGAAATCCGGGCGTTCAAGATCCTTCTGGTAACGTTGCCAAGGGGTCATGGTCGCACTGGTTTCGGAGGACATCGCAGCTGTCATCAAGGTATTCCCGGAAGTTGATCGTAAATTTGGGCGCCGTATTGTCTCGCATTTGGCGATTTTTCGCCACGTTGGCCGCCTGGGCAGCAATACGACGATTGGCGCAGGCCACAATCATGGGATGATGGAGCCTGGGGCGTTATACTGGCCTGACAGGGGCTTGGCTCACTTCTAGGTAAAAGGACGACACAGCATATGACAAACCTGATTCTGGCAGCGATTGCCGCATTGGTTGTTGGCATTGTCATCGGGGTATTTGTTGGCCGTTCCGGGCAGGGAACGTCGCTTCGGCAGCGCCGGGCGGAACAGCAGATTGAGGAACTGAGAAGCGAATATACCCGCTACCAGGCCCAGGTGAATGAACATTTCATGGAGTCGGCCCATTTGCTGCGCCGCTTCAACGATGCCTACCGCGATGTGAACCAGCACATGGCCCGCGGTGCCAACCGTCTTTGCAATGACGAAGACTGGATGGAGGAGTTGGCGCAGGAAACTTCCAAGAAGCGCCTGGAGGAGGTTCGCGAGGACGCTTCCGAGCCACCACGAGATTATGCGCCGAAGACGGACCCGAAGGACTCCGGCACGCTTGCTGAGGACTTTGGGCTCAAGAAGGGTGATAAGGCTCAGCAGGCCTGATTTATTGAAGGCTTGACCTTACTCTGGAACTCGGGCCATTTTAAGACTTCTAGTTTCGGTGAACGGGCGGGGCGGACACCCCTGTCCGGGAACCGCTACGAGCACCCGCAAGCGGGGCCAGCCAGCAATCACAGATTGCTGTCGTTCGGCTGTCGCATGAAGCTTCGCTTCATAAACGCTCGGCCTCACCCATCTGCGCTTGACGTCGGCCATCCTTGGCCGCCGACATTCCCGGACAGGGGTGTCCGCCCCGCCCAGTCAGATTCAGTGCCATTCGCCTTGAGAATGAATCTGGGTCAGCTTTTAAACCGGGTTGTCACAGTCAATAAATTTGTGGGTTACCCCAAACTCCTCTACTAGAGCCTTTCCGAGGGCCTGAACCCCGTAACGTTCAGTCGCGTGATGACCCGCTGCATAATAGTGGATACCACATTCCCTTGCCGTGTGAGTCGTCGGCTCGGAGATTTCACCGCTAATATAGGCGTCCAGGCCAGCATCCAAGGCGGTGTTAATAAACCCCTGTGCAGCACCGGTGCACCACCCCACCCGTTTGATCGCAGTCGGACCTTCGCCAACCCAGAGCGGTTCACGGTGAAGCTGTCTGGCAATGTGAAGACCGAACTTCTCGGGAGACATTGCTTCTTCCAGCTCGCCTTCCCAAACCAAGCCGCCTAACGGGCGCGGATTCTTGATGTTGAGAACATCCGCCAGCTGACGATTGTTGCCGTATTCGGGGTGGTCATCCAGAGGGAGGTGGTAGGCGACAAGATTAATGTCGTTGTCCAGGATTTGCTTCAAACGTTCTCGTTTCATCCCCTGAATGCGCTGATCCTCACCTTTCCAGAAGTATCCGTGGTGGACCAGGATCATATCGGCGCTTGCTTCGATGGCAGCCTCGATCAAGGCTTTTGAAGCTGTAACGCCGGAGATGACGGTATTGATTTGGGATTTGCCTTCAACCTGTAGGCCATTTGGGCAATAGTCTTGGAAATCTCCAGGCTGGAGCCACTCATTGATTTTCTTCAGGATGTCGTTTCGTTCAGCCATCAGTAATCGCTCCGGACTATTTCTGAGAAGTTCGACGAGCGAGGCAGGCGCCCCTTTCCGGGAATGTCGGCGGCCATGGATGGCCGACGTCAAGCGCACATGGGTGAGGCCGAGCGCTTATGAAGCGAAGCTTCATGCGACAGCCGAACGACAGCAATCTATGATTGCTGGCTGGACCCGCGTGCGGGTGCTCGTAGCGGTTCCCGGAAAGGGGTGCCTGCCTTGCGCTGCCCGCTAGCTCCAAAGGCTAGAGTGATTCGAGGCCAGCAATCAAAGCATCATTCTGCTCAACAGTGCCAATGGTAATGCGCAGAAACTCGCTGATTCGGGGCTTGTTGAAGTGCCGGACGATAATGCCCTGCTCCCTCAGGCCTTTGGCTAAAACCTCGCCCGGCTGATCTTTATGACGGGCAAAGATGAAGTTTGCCCTGGAGGGTAACACCTCGAATCCAAGATCTTCGAGGGCGGTAGTTACACGCTCGCGCTCGGAGATCACGCCATCGCAGCACTTCCGGAACCAGGCCTCGTCCTCGTAGGCAGCTTTCGCGCCGGCCAGGGCCAGGCGGTCCAGTGGGTAGCTGTTAAAACTGTTCTTGACCCGGTTCAGGGCCTCGATCAGGTCTGGGTGGCCGACTGCGAAACCGACTCGCAAACCGGCCAGCGAACGGGCCTTGGATAGCGTCTGTGAGACTAGCAGGTTCGGGTACTTGTCGACCAGGGTGATCGCCGACTCGCCACCGAAATCGATGTAGGCTTCATCCACCACTACAACGCGATCCGGGTTGGCAGCCAGGATTTCTTCCACATACTGCAGCTCAAGATACCGCCCGGTTGGCGCGTTCGGGTTCGGGAAGATCACGCCGCCGTTGGGTTGCTTGAAGTCGTCCGGGTTGATTTCGAAGCTTTCTGTCAGCGGTACTTTTGTGCTCTCGATGTTATAGAGGCCGCAGTAAACCGGATAGAAGCTGTAGGTGATGTCCGGAAACAGGATCGGTTCGCCGTGCTGGAACAGGCCAAAGAAGATGTGGGCCAGGACTTCATCGGAGCCGTTGCCGAGGAAGATCTGTTCGGGCTTTACCTTGTGGTAAGCCGCGATAGTCTGGCGCAGGCTTTCGCCTTCCGGATCCGGATAGAGGCGCAAGCCGTCGTTCAGTTCGGCCTGGATGGCTTCGATGACTTTTGGTGAGGGGCCGAAGGGGTTTTCGTTGGTGTTCAGCTTCACCAGGTTGGCCATTTTTGGCTGTTCGCCTGGGACGTATGGAACCAGGTCGTTTACCAGGGGGCTCCAGAATTTGCTCATCGCTTTTGCACTCCGTTTGGTGCAGACGGGCGACAGGCAGGTCAATCTCCGAGAACCGCTACGCGCACGTCCATGTGCGCTTGACGTCGGCCATCCATGGCCGCCGACATTCTCGGAGATTGACCTGCCCGCCGCCCTGCATACTTTGGAAGATAAACCACAGTCGGATTACGGCTTCGCCTAATCCGACCTACGGAATTCCTGCGTCATTGGGCGATGTCGTCATGTAGGTCGGATTAGCGAAGCGTAATCCGACAACGAATCAGACACTTAACCTTAATTCTTGATCCGATACTCTGCCGAACGGGCGTGAGCAGTTAACCCTTCTCCCCGCGCCAATACCGACGCCACACGCCCCATGCGGTCAGCACCGGCAGCGCTGAAGCCGATGATGGAGGACCGTTTCTGGAAGTCGTAGACGCCCAGCGGTGAGGAGAACCGTGCGGTGCCGCTGGTGGGCAGCACGTGGTTCGGGCCGGCGCAGTAGTCGCCGAGGGCTTCTGCGGTGTAGCGGCCCATGAAAATAGCGCCGGCGTGGCGGATGTCTTCGAGCATGGCCTCGGGGTCTTCTACCGACAGTTCCAGGTGTTCCGGGGCGATGCGGTTGGACACTTCGGCGGCTTGTTTCAGATCGGCGACGTGGATCAACGCGGCGCGGTCGGTCATGGAGATGCGGATGATGTCGGCGCGCTCCATGGTTGGCAGCAGTTTGTTGATGCTGGCTTCGACCGCATCCAGGAATTCGACATCCGGGCTGATCAGGATGGACTGGGCCTGCTCGTCGTGTTCTGCCTGGGAGAACAGGTCCATGGCGATCCAGTCCGGGTCGGTTTTGCCGTCGCAGATCACAAGGATTTCCGAGGGGCCGGCGATCATGTCGATGCCGACAACGCCGAAGACTTCACGCTTGGCGGTGGCGACGAAAATGTTGCCGGGGCCGACGATTTTATCGACGGCCGGGATGGTTTCTGTGCCATAGGCCAGCGCGCCGACGGCCTGAGCGCCGCCAACGGTAAATACCCGGTCAACACCGGCGATCGCGGCGGAGGCCAGGACCATGTCATTCACCACACCATCCGGTGTCGGAACAACCATCACCACTTCACTGACACCCGCAACCTTTGCGGGAATGGCGTTCATGAGCACGGATGACGGGTAAGCGGCTTTCCCGCCGGGCACATACAAGCCAGCTCTATCCAGCGGCGTTACCTTCTGGCCAAGCACGGTTCCGTCTTCGTCTTCATACTGCCAGGACTTCTGGTTCTGGCGCTCGTGATAGTCCCGAATCCGCTCAGCGGCTTTTTCCAGGGCCACGCGCTGGTCCCGGGGAATCGCTTCCAGAGCCTTCTGCAATCTGCTCTGGTCCATTTCCAGCTCGGCGACAGAGCCAACCTTCAGGCGATCGAACTTCTCGGTAAACTCCAGAACCGCCTGATCACCACGGGTTTTCACCTCATGCAGGATATGACGCACCGACTCGTTCACCTGATGATCAACGCTATCGTCCCAGGCCAGCAGTTTGGCCAGGGCGCTGTCGAAGTCACTTTGTGAGGCGTTCAGTCGTTTGATGTTCACGGTCATGAATCAAATCCTAAGTGGGCTATCTACGTGACGCTGCCGGGCGCAGCTCAAAGGTTCGGGAATTGGTCAGGGGTGGCTTCCCAAAACTGTTGAGGGCCATGGACGGCCCGAAACAAGCACACATGGATGTGCTCGTAGCGTGTTTTGGGAAGCCACCCCTGACCGATTCTTACTCCGAAACCCGCCTGCGCTTATCCACCGCAACCGACATCTTTTCAATTATGGGGTTAATACGCTCGTGTTTCATCTTCATGGACGCGCGATTAACCACCAACCGGCTGCTGATATGCTCAATCAGCTCTCGGGCTTCAAGCCCATTCGCCTTCAGCGTGTTCCCGGTATCAACAATGTCGACGATCTCGTCAGCCAGCCCAAGAATCGGCGCCAGTTCCATGGCACCGTATAGCTTGATGATGTCTGCCTGACGACCCTGGGCCGAGTAGTATCGGCGAGCCAGGTTGACGAATTTTGTGGCCACCTTGATACGACCGGATGGCGGAGTCTGATCTTTCGGGCCGGCGGTCATCAGGCGACAACGGGAGATATTCAGGTCCAGTGGCTCATACAGTCCTTCGCCACCGTGCTCCATCAGAACATCCTTGCCGGTGACACCAAGGTCAGCCCCGCCGTATTGAACATAGGTCGGCACGTCGGTGGCCCGGATGATCAATACCCGCACATGGGGATCCGTTGTCGGAAACACCAGTTTGCGCGACTTTTTGACGTCGTCGATCAGCTCAATGCCCGCTTCTGCGAGCAGCGGCAGGGTCTCTTCCAGGATTCGTCCCTTCGACAAGGCGATGGTTATGGAATCTGTCATGGATTCTTCCGGTTTCCCGTATTGTCTGGATGGATGTCTTTCACGCTGGCAGGCGGCGGATAGTGGCACCCAGCAACTGCAGTTTCTCTTCAATACACTCGTAGCCGCGGTCAATATGATAGATGCGGTCGACAATGGTATCGCCGTCAGCCATGAGTCCGGCAATAACCAGACTGGCCGAAGCCCGGAGGTCCGTGGCCATGACCGGAGCGCCGGTGAGGTGGTCCACGCCCTTGATGATGGCGGCGTTGCCTTCCAGCGTGATATCCGCACCCATGCGGATCAGCTCCTGCAGGTGCATGAACCGGTTCTCGAACACGGTTTCCACGATGGTGCCAGTGCCTTCGGCCACCGCATTCATGGCGGCGAACTGCGCCTGCATGTCCGTGGGGAACGCCGGGTAAGGCGCGGTACGAAGGCTCACCGCTTTCGGGCGATTGCCTTTCATGTCCAGCTCAATCCAGTCCGGGCCGGTATTGATGTGGGCGCCGGCTTCTTCGAGCTTGAGCACAACCGCCTCCAGCAGATCTTCCCGGGTATCCTTCAGCTTGACCCGACCGCCGGTCGCAGCCGCAGCTACCAGGTAGGTACCGGTTTCAACCCGGTCTGGCAGCACGTTGTAATGGCAACCGTGCAGGCGCTCAACACCGTTGATTTCGATGGTGGCGGTACCGTGGCCTTTGATGTCCGCGCCCATGGCGATCAGGCACTCGGCAAGGTCGACAACCTCAGGCTCGCGGGCCGCGTTTTCCAGGATGGTCTTGCCGTCTGCCAGGGCAGCGGCCATCATCAGGTTCTCGGTGCCGGTTACGGTGACGGTATCCAGGAAGATGTGGGCGCCCTTCAGGCGACCGTTAGTCTTGGCCTTGATATAGCCATTTTCGACCTTGATATCCGCACCCATCATTTCCAGACCATGGATGTGCAGATTCACCGGACGGCTACCGATTGCACAGCCGCCTGGCAGGGAAACTTCTGCCTCGCCGAAGTGTGCAACCAGCGGACCCAGCACCAGGATGGAGGCACGCATGGTTTTCACCAGCTCGTAGGGCGCATGGAAATGCTTGATGGTATTGGCGTGAATTTCCACGCTCATTTTCTCATCAATAATCACCTCGACGCCCATGCGGCCGAGAAGCTCGATCATGGTGGTTACGTCGTGCAGGTGCGGCAGGTTGCCGACGGTTACCGGCTCATCCGCCAGCAGGGTTGCTGCCAGGATTGGCAGTGCGGCGTTCTTGGCTCCGGAAATCCGAATTTCGCCATCCAGAGGCTTGCGGCCCCTGATCAGAAGTTTATCCACAATAAATATCCTGTTTTGTCCGGGCCATTCAGCCCTGGCGCTCAGCCCATTCAGCCGGAGTAAAGGCTTTCGGATGAAGTGCGTGAATTGAACCATCCATGATCTGCTGGAACAGCGCCTTGTTAATCAGCTGCTGGCGTTTGATGGTCGGCAGGCCTTCGAAGACATCACCCACCACGACGACCAGATAATGGGTACCATCAACCTGTACCTGAACTTCGCAGCCGGGCAATGCTTCCTTGACCAGCTCAGTGACTTGGGTGGCATCCATAGAAAATCCTCGGGTGTTTTGAAATCAGGGGCGAGATTGTAACCAATTCCGGGGCTCGGGTCAGCTTTACTGTCCGGTGAACAAAGGGGCCAGGGCCGGAAAGTCAGTGGGCGGGATGGACGGCTTCCGGACCAAACCCGACGAGCTGGTCTTCGAGGTTGCTCAGGGCCGCCAGAGAGGCAAGACGGCCACTGACGCCCCGGAACGATAACGAGACCCCTGTCTGATGTGCCAGGCGTTGCCAACAGAGCAGCATGGAAAGAACCACACTGTGGGCGGTGATCAGACCATCCAGGTCGATCACCAGATCGGCAGAGACCGAACGGATCAGCTTCTCGCCCTCTGTTCTCAGGCCAAAGACAGTATCGGTGGTCACCTCACCCGAGACGACCAGAGCTCCGTCGGAAAGCTGGACCCGGGGCAGCCCTGCGGTCATGAGTTGTCCACTTCCTGATCCAGGTTCAGGGACTCAACCGCATCGCTCCAGCCGTCGATTACCGCCTGGATCTGACCGCGATTTTCTTCCATTTCCTGACTGAACCGATCCCGGAAAGCCAGGCCTATGTTCACGCCTTCAACGATGACGTTTTCCATCAACCACTTGCCTTCGGAGTTCTTGTACATCGAATAGGTCACCGGGTAACGGTTACCGGATGCACTGATGACTTCCATCTGGACGGAGGCGCGGTCGTCGCTCTGGGGATTGATGGTCGCTTCCTTGACCTGAATTTCAAAATTGTCCGCGTTGACCAGCGCCTGGGCGTAGCTGTCAAAAAGACTGCGCTTGAACTTGACCACAAAATCGTCCCGCTGTTCGGGCGTCGTCTGGCGGGCATAACGCCCCATCACCCGCGCAGCAATGCGGCGGAAGTCCACGAAATCCGTCAGGGCCTGATCCATGCTCTCATAGAAGGCTTCTGGATCACGCTCATAGAGACCGCGCTCCTCGTTAAGCTTTTTAACGAGCCGCTGGGTGTTCTCATCCACATAGCTGCGAAGATCCTCAGCCTCGCTCGCCTGTGCCGGCGTAACCAGAACCAGGACCATCAGAAGGCCAAGCAGAATATGGTGTTTCAGTGCAAACATCAGGATCTCCTGTAAAGTCTTTCCGGTCCGAGTCAGCGGCCCGATGCAAAGTTGCTGATCAACCGTTCCAGGTTCATGGCCGACTGTGTCGAATAGAAGGTATCGCCTGCTTTCAACGAGTCCATCTCGGCCCCAATGGATATATCAATGTACTGCTCACCGAGCAGGCCGGATGTACGTATAACTGCGGAACTGTCAGACGGGATATTATCGACCTCCGAATGAATCGACATTGTTACCCGGGCCTGGAACGTCTCTTTGTTCAGATTGATGGATTCAATGGAGCCAACCGTCACTCCGGCCATGGATACGCGCCCCCTGGGCGTAAGCCCGCCGGTATCGTTGAAATTGGCGTAGATGGTGTAGGTGCTCTGGGCCGACTTTGGCGACAGCCCGCTCACCTGCAGCGCGAGGAAAAGCAGTGCCGCGCAGCCTGCGATCATGAACAGGCCGACGATGATTTCAGTGGTTCTCTGTGCCATTTCCGGCTCCGGTATTATCTCGTTAATCGATGATTCAGAAATCGCCAAACATGACAGCGGTCAGAACAAAATCCAGCCCAAGCACCGCCAGCGATGAGTACACCACGGTCTTGGTGGTCGCCGAACTGATACCTGCTGAAGTCGGCACGCAGTCATAGCCCTGGTAGACCGCAATCCAGGCGCAGACAAAGCCGAAAACAACGCTTTTGATGACGCCGTTGAGGACATCATCAACAAAATCCACCGACGACTGCATGTTGCCCCAGAAGGAGCCTTCGAACACCCCCAGCCAGTCTACACCCACCAGCATACCGCCCCAGATGCCCACCACCGAGAAAATCACCGCAAGCACCGGCATGGCAATAAACCCGGCCCAGAGCCGGGGCGCAATGACCCGCCGCAGCGGGTCCACGCCCATCATTTCCATGCTGGACAGCTGCTCGGTGGCCTTCATCAGGCCAATCTCCGCCGTCAGCGCCGAACCGGCCCGGCCGGCAAACAACAATGCCGTCACTACGGGCCCAAGTTCGCGCACCAGGGTCAGGGCTATCATCTGGCCGATGGCCGCTTCAGAGCCGTAATCGCTCAGGATTGTGTAGCCCTGCAGTCCCAACACCATGCCGATAAACAGGCCGGACACCACAATAATGGCCAGGGACAGCACACCAACGGCGTACAGCTGTTTCAAAAGGAGCGGGAAACCGGTGGCCGGCCTGGGCACGCCGCCCAGAACGCCCGCCAGGAAACGACCTGAGCGACCGAATGATGAGACTATATCAAGCCCGAGACGCCCGAATGCCGCGATTCTCTCAATCAAGACACACCCCCGGACAACCCAAAGTCCTGAGCGGCGCCCTCGGCCGGGTAATGGAACGGAACCGGGCCATCCGGCTGCCCCTGGAGAAACTGCTGGACCTTCCCGGAAGGGTGCGCACGCAGCTCTTCCGGCGTGCCCTCACCAATCACCTTGCCGTCCGAGATGATGCAGGCGTAATGGCAGATGCTCAGGGATTCCGGTACGTCGTGGGAGACCAGAACGCTGGTCAGGCCCATGGAACTGTTCAGATCGCGGATCAGCTTTACCAGAACGCCCATGGCAATCGGGTCCTGGCCGGCAAACGGCTCGTCGTACATGATGAGCTCCGGATCCAGGGAAATACTGCGGGCCAGGGCCACCCGACGCGTCATGCCGCCGGACAATTCCGAGGGCATCAACTGACGGGCACCACGCAAACCAACGGCTTCCAGTTTCATCAGAACGATGTCGCGGATCATGTCTTCCGGCAGCTTTGTGTGCACCCGAAGCGGGAAGGCCACGTTCTCGAACACGCTCAGGTCGGTGAACAGGGCCCCGCTCTGGAACAGCATGCCCATCTTTTCCCGGAGACTGTACAGCGCCTTGCGCCTGAGCTTCGGCACCTCATGACCATCCACCACAACACTGCCGGAATCCGGCTTGAGCTGACCGCCAATAAGACGCAGCAGGGTGGTTTTGCCGGTTCCGCTGGGGCCCATAATGGCTGTAATTTTCCCACGGGGTATATCCAGGCTGACACCGTCGAAGATACGGCGCCCGGAGCGGGAGAACACGACATCCTTGAGCGATATGTAAGCCGGTGAATCCATAGTCCTTACCTTTCAAAGAGGGGCTACATTATGCCAAGGAGCGTCCGAGCTCAATCCAAAGAGCGCAAAATGTACTGATAGCAATGATCAGTTTGACTGAACTTTCAGTAACCGGGCATCGTTGCCGGGTGAAAATGGTATACTCTGCCCAACTTTTTCAATGTCCCGACAGCCAGGCCGAAAGCCCGATGACCGAACAGACTCCCAGCGATTTCCGATCTTCTGCCATCCGCGCCATCCGCATTGAGCGCGACGCCATTGATGCCCTTGAGGGCCGGATCGACGACCAGTTCACGCGGGCCTGCGAAGTTATCATGAACTGCAAGGGCCGCGTGGTCGTGACCGGCATGGGGAAATCCGGCCACATTGGCAACAAGATTGCGGCCACCCTGGCCAGCACCGGTACACCCTCGTTTTTCGTTCATCCCGGTGAGGCAAGCCACGGCGATATGGGCATGATCACGCCTCAGGATGTAGTCATCGCCATTTCCAACAGCGGTAACACCAGCGAAGTGATCACGATTCTGCCGCTGATCAAACGCATGGGCGCCCCGCTCATCAGCATGACCGGCAATGCAAGTTCCACCCTGGCCCGGGAAGCCGTGGCCAACCTGGATGTCAGCGTCATGGTGGAAGCCTGCCCCCTGGGCCTGGCGCCCACCTCTTCAACAACGGCGACCCTGGTCATGGGCGACGCCCTGGCGGTCGCCTTGCTGGAGGCCCGCGGCTTCAGTGCCGAGGATTTTGCGTTCTCCCACCCTGGTGGCAGCCTGGGGCGCCGACTCCTGCTGCGGGTCTCCGACATCATGCACACCGGTGATCAGATTCCGGTGGTCAATGAGGGTACGTCCCTGAGTGGCGCACTTCTTGAGATGTCCCGAAAAGGCCTTGGCATGACCACCGTCGTCGACCAGGAAGGTACTCTTACCGGGATATTTACGGACGGCGACCTTCGTCGGACTCTGGATCGATCGGTGGATATTCACAATACACCTATTAATGAAGTGATGACCCGGAATGGCAAAACCATCCAGGCCGATCATCTGGCGGCGGAAGCACTGAATATCATGGAGGAAATGAAGATCAACGCCCTGCCAGTGACGGACGATGGCGGCGCTCTGATTGGCGCCATCAATATGCACGACCTGCTGCGGGCCGGCGTAATCTAGGGGCGATGAGGAGCTATTTGACATGAAGCACCAATGGCCGGACGCCCTGCTGGAAAAAGCCGCCAAAATCCGCCTGATTGCCCTGGATGTCGATGGCATCATGAGCGATGGCAAGCTTTACTTCAGCGCCAAAGGCGATGAACTGAAGGCGTTCAACATTCTGGACGGCCTGGGATTGAAGCAGCTTATGGCAGCCGGCATTACCGTGGCCGTTATCACCGGCCGCCGGTCGCCGTTGACCGAGAAGCGCATGGGGGATCTGGGCATCCCGCACCTGATGCAGGGGCGCGAGGATAAAAAAGTGGCCCTGCAGGAACTGGTCAGCACCATGGATGTCAGCCCCGAGGCCATCGCCTATATGGGCGACGATCTTCCAGACCTGCCGGCGCTGAGGTTCGCCGGGCTCGGCATCACCGTGCCCAATGGCTACTGGCTGGTGCAGCAACATGCCGACTACTGCACCCATGCCCGGGGTGGCGAAGGCGCGGTGCGGGAAGCCTGCGACCTTCTGCTGACTGCCCATGGCATGCTGGATTCTGCACTTGCGCCCTATCTGGAGCCCGAGGCGTGAACTGGCTCCCGGACCGGCCCTGGCTGCGAACACTGGCACTCGCTGGCACCGTGGTGGCAGCGGTCTTTTTGCTCTGGCAAAGTGATGAGCCACCGGTCATTGATGATGAGGCAGCGGCACTGCGAGGCGATGCCGAGCCGGACGGCTTCGTGGTGAACGGCAAGTACACGTCTTTCGACGAATCCGGCAACCTGAAGATCCGGTTCTCCAGCCCCCGCATTGAACAGTTCGAGGAAGGCAACCTGGCCACCATGGAATCTCCCCGTGCAGAACTGTATGGCGGCGAGAATACCCTGCCCTGGATTGTTGAAGCCGAGAATGGCAGCCTGCTGCAGAACCAGAATCTAGTGTACCTGACGGACAATGTCCGGATTCAGCGCACAGTTGGCGAACGGAACGCCACCCTGACAACATCAAGTCTGACCCTGGATAACGACCGGGGCATGGTATACACAGACGCACCCGTAGAAATACGCGACGTTACCGGCATTACCCGGGCCACGGGCATGAAAGCGTGGATAGACGAGCGGATTCTGGAACTGAACTCCCAGGTGGAAGGACGCTATGAAACCGGAAACTAACCGATACCGGAGCCTGCTGGCTGCCCTGCTGACGGTCGCGATGATCGCCCCGACGGCCGCTTTCGATCTTGATTCCGACACCCCCATCAAGGTCACCGCCGACAATGCCCGCCTGGACGACGGCCAGGGCATTGCCACCTATACCGGGACTGTGGAACTTGAGCAGGGCGACACCCGCCTGAGTGCGGACCGGGTGGTCCTGTATCGCACAGAAGGCGGCCTGAGCCGGATTGAAGCCTCTGGCACTCCGGCCAGGTACCGGCAGCCGGCGCGGGATGGCGAGGGCGAAACCGACGCCCGGGCACTGAACATTACCTGGTCGGCGACCGAAAGCCGACTGACCTTTGAACGGGAAGCAGTCATCGAGCAGAATGGCAACCTGTTCCGTGGCAACGTCATTCACTATGATACCGCAGGTCGGGTTGTCACCGCTGAAGGCGGGGCAGACACTGGCGAAGGTGGCGGCCGGGTCGAGATGGTGATTCAGCCACGCAGCGCCGACAGACGCACTGATAGACAGGAAACCGATGGCAGTTCTGAGAGCCAGTAATCTGGCAAAGAGTTACAAACAGAAAAAAGTGGTAATCGACGTTTCCCTGGAAATCCGCAGTGGAGAAATTGTCGGACTGCTCGGCCCCAACGGTGCCGGTAAAACCACCTGTTTCTATATGATAGTCGGGCTGGTGCCCGCCGATCGCGGCCGGATCACGATCGACAGCCGGGATATTACGCCCCTGCCCATGCATGGCCGAGCTCGTCAGGGCATTGGTTACCTGCCTCAGGAAGCCTCGGTGTTCCGCAAACTGTCGGTGCGCGACAATATCATGGCCATCCTCGAAACCCGCCAGGGATTGGGCAAGGCCGAGCGAGAGAAGAAACTCGAGGAGTTATTGGAGGAATTCCACATAACCCACATCCGGGACAGCGTAGGTATGGCCCTGTCCGGCGGCGAACGGCGACGGGTGGAGATTGCCCGGGCGCTGGCCATGGAACCGGCCTTCATTCTGCTGGATGAGCCCTTCGCCGGTGTTGACCCCATATCCGTCAGTGACATCAAGCACATCATCCGGCACCTGCGGGACAAGGGTATCGGAGTATTGATTACCGATCATAACGTGCGAGAGACCCTGGACATCTGCGAAAACGCCTACATTGTGTCCGGCGGCCATATCATCGCCTCCGGCAATGCCGACGCGATCCTGGCTAACCAGCAAGTCAAGGAAGTTTACCTGGGCGACGAATTCAGGCTGTGACACCGAATGGCTCATTGTTTTGATGATCTGTAGCAAGTAAACTCGGCAAAGAACTTGCTAGGGTAATATAAAACTACGGCAAGTAACCGGCATATAAAGATTTTTTCACGACTTATGACACAAAGCGCTGATGAGTGACGGATCCTGAACCATGGTTATGAAAGCCTCCTTACAGTTAAAGCTGGGTCAGAGCCTGACCATGACGCCCCAGCTGCAACAGGCGATCCGGCTTCTCCAGCTCTCCACACTCGACCTCCAGCAGGAAATCCAGCAGGCACTGGAATCTAACCCGATGCTGGAGACTTCCGAGGACGACGATCAGACCGACGCAGCTAACGAGAACGATGAGCGCGAAGCCAACGCCAGCGAGTCAGCTGCTGAAACCGCGCCGGAACCGTCCAGCGACTGGGACGAATCGGAAAACGGCCCGGACTGGTCCTCTGAAAACGATATTCCGGACAACATTCCGGACGACCTGCCGGTAGACACTGCCTGGGACGACATCTACCAGTCCGCCCCCGCCCCGGCAGCCCGCAATGACGACGAAAACGATCACGATTTCGAGACCCGCAACTCGCCCACCGAAACGCTTCAGGATCACCTGGAATGGCAGCTCAATCTGACCCCGCTGAGTGAACGGGACCAGGCCATTGCCCATGCCCTGATGGACGCGGTCGATGAGCGGGGCTATCTCACCAGCCCGCTGGAAGAAATTCACGCCGGACTGCTGGATGAGAACGAGGAAGACCCTCTTGAACTGGATGAAGTGGAGGCCGTCCTGCACCGCCTTCAGTTCTTTGATCCGCCAGGCGTGTTTGCCCGGGACCTTCAGGAATGCCTGTTGATCCAGCTCAACCAGCTGCCGCCAGAGACGCCCTGGCTGTCCCAGGCGCGACTGGTGATCACCCATTACATCAATCTGCTGGGCAACCGGGACTATGCCCAGTTGCTGCGCCGCAGCCGCCTGAAAGAAGACCAGCTGCGGGAAGTCCTGGCATTGATCACCGGCCTGAACCCGCGGCCGGGCGACGTTATTGACCGCGCCGAACCCGACTACGTCATTCCGGATGTCATCGTTCGCAAGCACAACGGCCGCTGGCGTGTTGAACTGAATCCGGAAATTGCACCGCGCATCCGGGTCAATGCCAGCTATGCTTCACTTATAAGGCGTGCGGACAGCAGTGCAGACAACACCTACCTGCGCGATCAGTTGCAGGAAGCCAAATGGTTCATCAAGAGCCTGCAGAGCCGCAATGAGACCCTGCTGAAAGTGGCGACCCGTATTGTCGAGCACCAGCAGGGGTTCCTGGATCATGGCGAAGAAGCCATGAAGCCGTTGATCCTCTCGGACATCGCCCAGGCGGTAGAAATGCATGAATCGACGATTTCACGAGTAACCACCCAGAAATACATGCATACCCCCCGGGGCATTTTCGAGCTGAAGTATTTCTTCTCCAGCCATGTCAGCACTGACGAGGGTGGAGAATGCTCCTCCACGGCCATCCGGGCGATGATCAAGAAGCTGATAGCAGCCGAAACGCCCAAAAAGCCGTTGAGCGACAGTAAAATTGCAGCCATGCTAGGGGAACAGGGAATCAAGGTTGCGCGACGCACCGTTGCCAAGTACCGGGAGGCCATGCACATTCCGCCGTCCAACGAGCGCAAGCGGCTGGTCTGAATACCCCGGGGTGGGACGCAACACCGTATTCGCCGGCGCACAATGCGCCAGCACCCAGACCGGCTCCCGGGAGCCGGCATGATGACAACAGGAGACGCCTATGCAACTCAATATTTCAGGCCATCACGTAGAACTGACTCCCGCACTGAAGGATTATGTTTCCGAGAAGTTCGAAAAGCTCGAGCGTCACTTTGACCACATCAGCAACTGCCAGGTGACCCTGGAAGTGGAAAAGGTGCGCCAGATTGCGGAAGCCACGTTGCATGTGGTTGGTGGTGAGATTCACGCAAAGGCAGAAAACGAGGATATGTACGCAGCCATCGATGCCCTCATCGACAAGCTGGACCGTCAGATCCTCAAGCACAAGGAAAAGAATGTGGACCGGATGCACGGAAACGGCTCTCGCTAACTGGCTGTTTTCATGCAATTCATCTAATCGAGCTGCGACATGATTAACGTGTCGCAGCCTTTTTTTTAACGGAAACGCAGTCGATCCATGAGCGATACATCCCTGACCATAGACAACATTCTTGCTCCGGAGCTCACCCTCTGCAGGGTACCTGCGTCCAGCAAGAAACGGGCCCTGGAGTTTATTGCCGAGCAGATAAACCATCAGGACAACACGCTCAGCGAGACCCAGCTTTTCAACAATCTGATTTCCCGTGAGCGCCTGGGCAGCACCGGCATCGGCCAGGGAATTGCCATCCCCCACTGCCGCCTGGAAGGCCTTGATCACGTGGTGGGCGTGCTGATGACGCTTGAAGAAAGCGTTGAATTCGATGCTATCGACAATCAGCCGGTGGATCTGATTTTTGCCCTGATCGTCCCGAAGGAGGCAACCAGCGAACACCTGGAGCTGCTTAGCCAACTGGCCGAGAAGTTCAATGAGCGGTCATTCTGTGATCGCCTCCGGCAATGCGAGGACGCCAGCACGCTGTACCAGCGCATGACCGCCTCAGGCGGCTGATATTCATTGCAGTGGAGGTAATTTGGTCATGAAGCTGATTATTGTCAGTGGCAGGTCTGGTTCAGGCAAGAGTACCGCGCTTCATGTGCTGGAGGACCTCGGGTTCTATTGCATCGACAATCTTCCCATTGGCCTGCTTTTCCCCCTCACCCGGGAGGCAGCCAGCCAGACCAAGCCTGGCCGGCTGGGCAAGATGGCCGTCAGTATCGATGCCCGCAACCTTTCCGGGGAACTGGCCAATTTCGAAGAGATTTACCGGCGCCTTCAGGAAACCGGGGTTACCGTTGAAATTATCTTCCTGGATGCCGACGAGCAGTCTCTGCTTCAGCGTTTTCATGCCACCCGCAGAAAGCATCCGCTGAGTGACGACAGGACCTCCCTTCGGGAAGCCATTACCAGCGAGAAGAAGCTTCTTGAACCACTCTCCAAGCTTTCGGACCTGTATGTGAACACCACCGGTATGTCCATGTACGAACTGCGGGACATGGTGAAACAGCGGGTAGTGGGTCGAAAAGACCAGGAACTGGCCCTGTTGTTTCAATCCTTTGGCTTTAAACACGGTGTACCGCTGGATTCCGACTACGTATTCGATGTCCGCTGCCTGCCGAACCCCTACTGGGATACGAGCCTCCGGAAATACGTGGGAACGGATCAGCCGGTAATCGAATTTCTGGAAAAAGAACCGGCAAGCCGGAAAATGATTGACGATTTGAAGGCATTTCTGGACACCTGGCTGCCTTCCTTCGCAGACAGTAACCGCAGCTATATGACCATTTCCATTGGTTGCACTGGCGGCCAGCACCGGTCGGTGTATGTGTGCGAGCAGTTAGGTGAGTACTTCCGGCAACGGTACAACAATGTGCAGGTACGCCATACCGAACTGCCACACCTGCAGACCCGGGAAGAGATCTGATCAAACCATGATTCGCCGCCCGATTACCATTATCAACAAACTGGGCCTGCATGCGCGCGCCACCGCAAAGCTGGTTGCCACGGCATCCGAGTTTGACAGCAGCGTGCGAATAAGCGGCAAGGGCCGGGATGTGGACGCCAAGAACATCATGCAGGTGATGATGCTGGCAGCCAGCCAGGGAACCGATGTGGAGCTTATTGCCGACGGTCCGGACGAGGAACAGGCCATTGAGGCCCTGACCGAACTGATCAATGATTATTTCGGCGAGGGTGAGTAATTAAGATGGGGTCACATGAACTTTTCATCTGACCCCATCTTCATGACCCCATTTTCATCTGACCCCGAGTAAAATACCTACAACTCTTTCTCACCGATAGCGCCTAACTCCGCTATAATACAGGCGTTTTCTGACGCCGGGTGATTCATGACCGATATTCTGGAAAAAAGCCAGGCCCGCCAGCGGCTTCGCTCCCTGAGCGAAGCCCTGGACAGTGGCGCACTGAAGCAGGTTGCCCGCATCCTGAACGGTGGTCTGAGCCCCAGTGATATTGCCCATCTCTTGGAGTCCTCTCCGCCCCGGCAGCGTGCCCTGCTGTGGAACCTCGTCGACAAGCAGCTGGAAGGCGAAGTTCTCCAGTACCTGAGCGACGATATCCGTGGTTACTTCCTGAGCCAGCTGAACGCCCAGGAACTGGCGGATATTATCGAGGATTTCGAGTCGGACGACCTGGCCGACTTGCTGCAGCAACTGCCGGACACGGTGATCCAGGAAGTACTGGACACCATGGACGAGCAGGACCGTCAGCGGGTGGAGGAAGTGCTCTCCTACCCGGAGGACACCGCCGGCGGTCTGATGAACACGGACACCATTACGGTGCGCCCGGACATCAGCATTGACGTTGTTCTGCGCTACCTGCGCCGGCACCGGACCCTGCCACCGATGACCGACAGCCTGATCGTGGTCAGCCGGCGGGATGATTTCATTGGCATGCTGCCTATCACCAAAATGCTGGTATCCAACCCCGCCTCCACTGTGCGGGAAGTAATGGATACCGACATCGAGCCTATTCCCGTAAGCCTTTCCGACACCAAGGTAGCGACCTTGTTTGAACGCTACGACCTGATCTCGGCGCCGGTGGTGAATGAGGAAGGCCGACTGCTGGGTCGCATCACCATCGATGACGTGGTTGACGTTATTCGAGAGGATGCGGACCACTCCCTGATGAGTATGGCGGGTCTGGATGAAGACGAGGACACCTTTGCGCCGGTGTGGAAAACCACCCGTCGCCGGGCCGTCTGGCTAGGCATCAACCTGATTACGGCACTGACTGCATCTGCCGTGATCGGGCTGTTTGAAGACACCATCGCCAAAGTGGTGGCGCTTGCGGTGCTCATGCCGATTGTCGCCAGTATGGGCGGCATTGCCGGCAGTCAGACCCTGACTCTGGTGATTCGGGGCATGGCCGTCGGCCAGATCAGCGGCGCCAACGTAGGCTGGCTACTGAACCGGGAATTCCTGTCCGGGATACTGAATGGCCTGCTCTGGGCCGCCGTGGTGGCGGGTGCCGCCATGCTCTGGTTCCAGGATGTGCTGATCGGTGCCATCATCGCCGCCGCGCTGGTGATCAATCTGGTTGCCGCGGCGCTGGTGGGCACGGTACTGCCACTGTTTCTCAAATCGCGTAATATCGACCCGGCCCTGGCGGGCAGCGTGATTCTCACGACCGTTACCGACGTGGTCGGGTTTATGGCTTTTCTTGGCCTTGCGACGATTTTCTATGCCTGATCATCTGTCGGATTACGCTTCGCTAATCCGACCTACGGTTGGTGGGAATTTTTCTGCTTGATCGGGTGTCGGGTTACGCTTCGCTAACCCGACCTACGGTTGGCGGGAATTTCTATGCTTGATCGGGTGTCGGGTTACGCTGCGCTAACCCGACCTACGGTTGGCGGGAATTTTTCTGCTTGATCGGGTGTCGGGTTACGCTGCGCTAACCCGACCTACGGTTGGGTGTTCTTTTTTTGTAGGTCGGGTTAGCGCAGCGTAACCCGACAACCAGGCTGAACTTATGAAAGACGACAACGAAACACCGGAATACGACGGCCCCAGCAAATCCCAGCTGAAACGGGAAATGCACGCCCTGCAGGATCTCGGCAAACGGATGCTGGACCTGAGCAATGATCAGCTGGAAACGCTGCCGATCAGCGACACCCTTCGTGCGGCGATAGAGGAATCCCGGCGTATCCGCCAGAACGAGGCCAAACGCCGGCACCTGCAGTACATTGGCAAAGTCATCCGCCAGGAAGACGACCCAGAGGCCCTGGCGAAAGCCATTGACGCCTTTGATGCAGGTAGCGAGGAACACACCCGCAGGCACCACCTGGCAGAGCGTTGGCGGGACAGGATGATTGCCGAGGGCGACTCAGTTGTTGGCGAATTCTTCAGCTACTGCCCCAGCGCCGATATGCAGCACCTGCGCAACCTGGCCCGCAACGCCCGCAAGGATGTGGAGAAACAGAAAAACACCGGCCAGGCCCGGAAACTGTTCCGCTATCTTCGGGAATGCATCGACGACGCTGAATCAGTGTGAGTTTCAGCCCTTCAGCCGACGGTGCTCCCACACCGGCATGCGGGTTCGCAGATTGGCTACCTGATCTGAATCCAGCTCGGCGGCAACCACGCCCGGACCTTCGCCCATCTCCGTGACCACCCGGCCCCAGGGATCACAGATCAGGCTGTGGCCATAGGTCCGCCGGCGCTCGCTGTTCTGGCCACCCTGGCCCGGCGCCACTACCCACACCTGGTTTTCGATGGCTCGCCCCCGGATCAACGGATACCAGTGGGCATCGCCGGTCTGCCAGGTAAAGGCGCTCGGCAGGCAAATCCAGTCTACGTCCTGCTCTCGCAGCAGCCGGAACAGTTCCGGGAAGCGCAAGTCGTAACAGATAGCCAGGCCCAGCTTGCCGGCGGGCGTGTCCACGGTAACCACCTCCTCGCCCGGCTCAAAGGTGTCGGATTCCCGGTACTGGCCATGGGCGTCTTCTACCATGGCATCGAACAGGTGGATTTTGTCGTAGCGGGCAACTTCCCTGCCCTGGTCGTCAAACACCAGACAGGTTGCCCGGACACGATCGCCGATCTCTGAACCATCCGGTCGCTTGGCCACAGGCATTGATCCGCCAACGATCCAGATTCCCAGTTTTCGGGCCTGTTCCGCGAGGAATGATCGGATGATGGGTTCCGGGCCCGCTTCCCGGCGACCACAATCGATCATCTGGGACGTGGCCAGGACCGCGAAGTTTTCCGGCAGAACCGCAACAGACGCGCCCTGTGCGGCCGCCTCGTGCAGCAGCTTTTCCGATTCGGCCAGGTTGGCCTCGATATCATGGCCGCTGACCATCTGAATGGCTGCGACCCGGTTGGAAACACGCTTACTCATAACTGCCTCCGCTATTGCCGAACAGAAAAGTTACTCTCCGGTATCAAATACCCGCTGCAGATCCACTTCCGGGTCCTCCCATGTGCCAGTCACACTGTAGGTTGCGCTGGTCAGCTTGCTCAGAGGATCGCCCAGAATCTTGTCCAGCACAAACAGGGCGCCGCCAATTGGCGCTCCTGCCCCCATAAGCAACGCGGCCAGGGGCAAATTCTGGGTCAGGGGTAACACAACCACAAGCCGCATATCCAGCTCCTCGCTGGCCATGTTGGTGGTACCGCTGAGTTTGAAGGCTCCCGAAGGGCCCACAATCTGCAGCTCCGGGTCCATGGTCAGCAACCCGTTAATGATCTGCGCCTTGCCCGAGATCGCATCAAAGGCCACCCCTCGCTCGTACAGATCAGAGAAGTCGAGCTTCAGCCGGCGCCAGAGTGTGTCGGAGTTCAGCAGATTGAAAACCCGGAACAATTGGGCCGTGTTGTTTCGTTCAAGGATGACGCCCTCATCCAGCCTCAGGCTCACGGAGCCACTGAGCTCGGGTATGGAAAACTCATCCGGGCGGCCGGGCCAGTCCAGGTCCAGCTCGATATTGGTACCCTCGTTGGTGACCGGCATTTCAGCATTCAACAGCTCACTAAGGTCCGCCAGGGCGCCGCCGGTGATTGATCCCTTGAACCGGCTGGTTTCACGGTCGCCGACTATGCTCCAGGTTATATCTCCCAGCAATGTCAGGGAATTGAGGCGACCTTCAATATCGTTCACTTTCAGCCGGAACGGTTCGGGGCGAAGCCGGAAGCCCCATTGACCGAGGGATTCCTCATTCAACTGAAGTTCGGCGATCGACACATCAATATCCGGCCAGCTGCCCATGTCCAGGGCCCGGAAGGCTTCCAGTTGCTCTTCCAGCGTCAGTAATTCCGGCGAATCATCACGGGCTGTCTCGCTACGGACGAGCCGTAGCACCTGAAAATCGGCCTTCACAGTATCGCCGTTCTGCGGGATTAACAGCCGGCCTTCGGCGCGTTGCGAACGGGTGTTAACAACCCATCGGTCATCAAGATCGAGCGCATTGATATCGATGTCGGTCAGGACCTCGGTGCCGAGATACAGACGACCCAGGCGCAGATCGAATCCTGTTTCTTTCCACAACAGGTCGAAAGTGGCCCGGTTTTCCCAATCACCGGTGATGCCAAGGCCGCCGGAAGCGGATGGATTGATGGTCGCCCGCAAAGGCGCTGCCTCACTCGCGGTTTTTGACAGAGGTTCCGGCCAGTCCACTGCCAGGCCCTCAAGACTGGAGCGCACGCGAATGCCGGATGTGGACTGGGCCCCCACATCCAGTTCGGCGGTGTAGGCAACCTTGCCTTGCAGGCCAAAACCGGAGTCGGTGGACAGCCCTGCCCTGGCGAACACATCAGGCACCGGGAGGGAGCCGGACTGGCGAATGCTGAGTGCATTGCCGGCCCGAGCCTTGCTGAGAGCTATGGCAACCGGCTCACCGAAAAATTCCGCAGCCAGGGGACCACCGGAAAACCCGTCTTCACTGTGATAGGTCAGCTCACCACGAACCGATTGCCAGACCAGCCCTGCAGCCGGATAGGATACGGAACCCTTCTCGACGTCAATGGTCGCCTCAACCACCGGCGGCTGTTCCGAACCCAGTGGCAGATCAATACCAAGATTCAGCTGATACTCACCACCATATTGCAGCTTCTGGACCTCTGTCCCTGCCATATCACCCAACGGGCTGTTTGCCATCCAGAAATCAACCGATTCGCCGGGTACCAGAGCCGACACATCCACCCTTACCCGGGTGCCTTGATCGGAGGGAATCACGCGAACCGTTCCGGAGTCGAGGTCCAGGCCTCCGGTGCGGCCAGCTTCAAGACGGACCACGGTGTTCCCGTTGTGAACCCTGACATTGCCGCGGGCACCTGTGACTTCCGGCCATGCGCCATCATAGCGGACGGATGCCTGATCGAATTCAAAGATCATGGAAGTAACAAAAGCCCCCTTCGGCGCATCAGAGCCTATCTGGCCGTGGCCGAAGAAGGTTCCCGAACTGATATCTGCCTTGAGAATGGCCGTAGTGAGCCAATCGTATAGCCCAGGGTCGACGGCTTTGACCGGAACAAAATCCGCCAGCATTCCGGCGTTGCCGTTTTCCACTGAAACCCTCAGGCCAAGGTTATCCTCGCCCTCGCGGTCCATCCTCAGGTCAAACGCACCGTCGAGCTCTGTGGCTTCGCCATAGCGCATCCGAACGCCGTCTGAAAACACGCGGGTAATGGGGCCATCCAGATGCCAGGCCACCTGGCCGTCCAGTTGCGGAAATGACCAGGCGCTACCGAAAAGCTCCGGAAACTCCAGTGAGGCAGGCGACTCTCCGGCTGCAACGCGAACATATCCCTTTTGTCGGTCGAGAAAGATGTCTCCGTTGACCGAGGTGACGCCCGGTGCACCGCCGTGGGCCCGGACGCTGATTTCGCGCAAACGTCCGGAGAGTTCAAAGTCCTCCGGGGCTCCCTCGGGAAAGAATATCTTCAATTGATCCAGGAAGCCGCCGGGCCGGTAGTTGCGCAAAGCCCTGAGTGCCCGGTCCGGCAATATCGGGAGCCTGGCCGCCAGGCGGCGGGTGGGCGCAAGCGGCAGGGCGTCGGCAATAACGGACATACCGCCCTCAGAGGGGGCCAGGCGGAGACTGAAGGGGGAGACCACGTCGCCGTCCCAGGTCCATTGAAGCTGCTTCAGATGCCACTCCCCGAGAGCGAAGGCGCCGGACTCGACCAGCGTCTCATCCGTAATCACAGTGTCGTGGCGACGCCAGCCAAACCTTGCCTGGATGTCTTCCAGGGGCGCCAGGGATTCGTACCCGACACCCAGCTGCAAATAGGGTGTTCGAACCGTCCCGGTCACCTGTTGCAGAAGGCCATTGCGGAACGTTAGCCAGGCCTCACCGCCAAGATCGAACCCTTCCACCCGGAGCGTCCGCCACTGGTACTCGTCGATGAGTCCATCAAACAGCCGGCCGGAATCTACATCAAGGTACAGCTGACCGGTAAAGTCGCCTCGAAAAAAGTGGCGGCCTACGAGGGCAAAGCTGGCCAGCTGCTGGGTGGTTCCCGACTGCATGGCGCGGCCCGAGGCATGGAACAAGCCACGGCGGTAATCCAGGTCAAGTTGGGGAATATCCAGGTGACGAAGGCTCCCCTGGTTGTCCCGGATGCCCAGATTGACGCGGGTAATCTTCACGTAGGGGTCAGACAGCCAGTTGCCGGCAAGCTCCAGCCACTCCTGCAACTGATTGCTAACCGGTTCCGGTATTTCTGCACCTCTGACAGCGACATCGCCACCCCGCTCTTGATTGACGGTCAGCTCAAGACCGTCTGCCTGAAAATCCTCAAAGACGATTCTCAGACGGGTCAGCGAGGCGAGCGCATCAAAGCGGATATTCAGATGCTGGAGGTTGGCAACAACGACGCCGGTGTCAGGATGGCTGATCTGAATGTCGCGGGCTGTGAATGAAGGATCGAGCCAGTACCACTGGGAGGAAAGGCGTCCGATACTGACATCATGGCCCAGTCGATCTGACAGCTCCCGAGCCAGATCATCGCGAAAGCTGTCCACGTTCTGGGTCAGCTGACGACCAAGCCCGGCGTAAAGGGCCAGGAGCACCAGCAGCGCCAACAGCAGCCACCAGATCAGGCTGGCCAGCCGCGCCAATAGCCGAACGGGAGGACTCTCAGGGAGGTTCTCCGGAAGCGGCGGTTCTTGATCGGCAGAGGACATCCGGGCCCCTTAATCCAGTACCCGGCGTAGTTTCCCGGGATCAGAGCAGAACAACATCGTACTGCTCCTGGCTGTAGAACGGCTCCACCTGGAAGCGAATGGTCTTGCTGATAAAGGTTTCAAGATCGGCCACGTTGTCCGATTCTTCATCTAGCAGGCGATCCACCACACTCTGGGAGGCCATCACCAGATAGCTTTCGGCATCGTAGGCGCGATTGACCCGGAGAATTTCCCGGAAGACTTCGTAGCACACGGTTTCGGTAGTTTTCAGGAAACCGCGCCCGTCGCAGATCGGGCAGGGCTCGCAAAGTACCTGGCCAAGGCTCTCGGTGGTGCGCTTGCGGGTCATTTCCACCAGCCCCAGCTCGGACACCCCGGTGATCTTGGTCTTGGCGTGATCCCGCTCCAGCATTTTCTCAAGCATCCGGTGTACCTGGCGCTGGTGCTCTGGGTCTTCCATGTCGATAAAATCGATGATGATTATGCCGCCCAGATTTCGCAGACGGAGCTGACGGCTGATGGCCCTGGCGGCCTCCAGATTGGTCTTGAAGATGGTCTCTTCCAGGTTCCGGTGCCCCACAAACGCGCCGGTATTGATATCGATGGTGGTCATGGCCTCGGTCTGGTCGATGATCACATAACCACCGGACTTGAGCTGGACCTTTCGGCTCAGGGCTTTCTGGATTTCATCTTCCACCGAGTACAAGTCGAAGATGGGCCGCTCGCCCGGGTAGTACTCGACCTTGTCGGCAAATTCCGTAACGAACTCTTCAACAAACTCCATCACCCTCTGGTGACTCTCGCGGCTGTCGATGCGCACCTTTTCAGTCTGCGGCCGGATCAGGTCCCGGATGGTGCGAATAAACAGAGGCAGATCCTGGTACACAACGGCCGGGGCCTGAACCCGGGCAATCCGCTCATGGATCGATTGGCTCAACCGGTGCAAGTAGGCCATGTCGCCGATCAGGTCTTCAGGTGACGCCGCTTCCGCTGCCGTCCGGATGATATAACCACCCTGAACATCCTGATCTTCCGCTGCGGCCGCCTCAACGAGGGTTTTCAGGCGCGCCCGCTCCGCGTCGTCCTCAATCCGCTGCGAAATACCAACGTGGCTGACACCGGGCATGAACACCAGATACCGGGACGGGATTGAAAGCTGGGTGGTCAGACGGGCGCCCTTGGTGCCGATCGGGTCCTTGGTAACCTGGACCACCAGGGACTGCCCCTCCCGGAGTAAACTGCGGATATCGGGAACGGTTTTGGGGGTGTCGGCAGGCTCATCGCCATTGGACTGACTCGGAACCACATCGGAGGCATGGATAAATGCAGCCCGTTCCAGACCAATATCGACGAACGCCGCTTCCATGCCCGGCAAAACACGCACCACTTTGCCCTTGTAGATGTTCCCGACTATGCCTTTCCTGCTGGTGCGCTCTATGTAGGCTTCCTGCAGCATGCCATTTTCAACCAGGGCCACCCGCGTTTCCACCGGCGTGACGTTAATAAGAATCTCTTCACTCATAATGTTTGGCTCTCCAGACTGCGCGGCCAGTTTTTCCAGACCGGGTAACCGGCACCAGCCAGCAATGCGGCGGTTTCCTGCAGCGGCAGACCAACCACGGCACTGTAGCTACCCCGGAGCTCATTAACAAAAATACCACCAAGGCCCTGAATTCCATAACTTCCGGCCTTGTCCATGGGTTCGCCGCTGGCCACGTAGGCTTCGATCTCTGCGCTAGAAAGCTGCCTGAAACAAACCTCGGTAATGACCAGAACCGACTGGCATTGGCCTTCGGTGGCCAGCGCCACGGCAGTCATGACCTGGTGAGTCGCACCGGAGAGTCGGGCCAGGGTTTCCCTGGCATCGGCCGGGTCTGTCGGCTTACCCAGGATTTTGCCTTCGAGCACCACGGAGGTATCTGACCCCAGAACCAGGCATTCCGGCGAAGACCCGGCCACAGCCAGCGCCTTCTCCCGGGCTAATCGTTCCACATACTGTTCCGGAGTTTCATCGGGCTCTGGTGTTTCGTCGATGTCTGCAGGACGAACCGAGAAATTCAGGCCGATTTGCTGCAACAGCTCCGCCCGGCGCGGCGAAGCCGAGGCGAGAATGATTGATGGCATGGCTAACCCAGTTTGCGGTTAATGTTGTCCAGCAGAATACAGAATACCGGCCACACCAGCGCGCTGGTCAGGGCCGGCCAGAGATAGCTGAAACCGGCATCGTCGGCACCCAGCAGCTGCTTCACGAAATGCACCAGCATCTGATTGATACCCAGCAACAGGAACACCATCAGGCACTGCTGAGGCATCGGATACATACGCAACCGTTGATGAATGGTGAGTACCAGAAAGGCGATCAGCGCCATGGCCATGGCGTTCACACCAAGGGGTGTGGCTTCCAGCACATCGAGCAGCAGGCCCAGACACCACGCCAGCAGGATGCCAAACTGGGCCGGAGCCCTGAATGTCCAATAGAAAACGACGAGCCCCAGCCACTCCGGGCGGAATTCGAACCACCCCACCGGGAACAGGGAAATGCTGAACACCAGGGCAACAACCACTGAGAGCACGAAAACCGGATAGCTGATTACCGATAACATCAGTCCTGCCCTCCCTGGCTGTTTTCTGCGCCAACATTGACCGCAGGCTGGCCTTCATCTGTCTCGGCTTCAATCGGGGCGGCGTTCTCGGGCGGGAAAACCACCAGCACCAGACGGCTCTGGTTCAGCTGCGCCTTTGGGGTGGCTTCGATAGACACAAAGGGCTCGCCCGGCTCCTTGGAAATGCGGCTGACTTCGGCGACCGGATAGCCCCTCGGAAACCGGCCACCAAGGCCGGAACTGACCAGCAGATCGCCTTCACGGATATCGGCCGTATCCGGCACATGAACGAGATCCAGGGTATCGGTATCGCCGGTGCCGAGCAGGATTGCCCGCAAACCATTGCGCACTACCTCCACCGGCACGGCGTGGCTGCTGTCGGAGACCAGCAGCACGCGAGAGGTGATCTGACTGCTCTGCACCACCTGCCCCATCAGACCATGGGCATCAAGAATGGCCTGGCCTGGCGACAAGCCGTCACTTCGTCCCTTGTTGATAATAATCTCGTGGGAAAAAGGATCCGGGGAGACACCGACTACCTCACCCACAATGACCCGGTCATCGAGAACTTCGGAGGAGTTCATCAGGCGGCGAAGTTCGTTGTTTTCAGAAGCAAGAGCGGCGTATTTCAGGGCACGGCGTTCGAGAATCAGCAAACGGGCCCGGAGATCTTCGTTCTCTTCCTGAAGATCCTGTTTGTTTTCAAACAGTCCGGCGACCCAGTCAGTGAACTCGTAGGGTGCATTGCCCAGCCAGTACACTGGCGCCAGGCCGGTTGCGATGGTACTTCGCACGGTTGAGAGCTTGTCGAAACGCGCATCGGCAACCACCAGGGCTGCCGATACGAGTAGAACGATGAGGAGTCTGAAGCCGGGAACAGGCCCCTGGACGAAGATGGTTTTAATGGCGAGCCCTCCCCACAGGATTATCCCTCCTGGGAGAACATTCCGATGCCACCCCGATCAATCACTTCCAGCGCCTTGCCGCCACCACGGGCAACACAGGTCAGCGGGTCTTCAGCGATGATCACCGGCAGGCCGGTTTCTTCGCTGATCAGCTTGTCCAGCCCGCGCAGCAGGGCGCCGCCACCGGTCAGAACGATACCGCGCTCAGCAATATCGGACGCCAGTTCAGGCGGAGACTGCTCAAGAGCGCTTTTGACGGTCTGAACGATCTGCGCCAGGGATTCCTGCAGCGCGTCGAGAATTTCTTCGCTGTTGAGGGTGAATGCCCGGGGGACACCCTCGGCCAGGTTGCGACCACGAACATCGATCTCGCGAATCTCGAGGCCTTCGTAAGCGCAGCCGATTTCGTGCTTGATTCGCTCGGCGGTGGAGTCACCGATCAGGCTGCCGTAGTTGCGGCGCACGTAGGTAACAATGGCTTCGTCGAACTTATCGCCGCCAACCCGCACGGATTCTGCGTAAACGATGCCGTTCAGGGAGATAATGGCGATTTCGGTGGTACCACCACCGATGTCGACGATCATGGAGCCGCTGGCCTCTTCGACCGGCAGGCCGGCACCGATGGCGGCAGCCATGGGTTCTTCAATCAGGAACACTTCCCGGGCACCGGCGCCAAGGGCGGATTCGCGAATGGCCTTGCGCTCTACCTGGGTGGACTTGCTGGGAACACACACCAGCACTCTCGGGCTCGGGGTAATGAAGCTGTTCTCATGCACTTTATGGATAAAGTGCTGGAGCATTTTTTCGGTTACCACAAAATCTGCAATCACGCCGTCTTTCATGGGGCGGATGGCGGTGATGTTGCCCGGGGTACGGCCGAGCATGCGCTTGGCTTCGGCGCCAACAGCGGCAACCATTTTCTGGGAGTTGTTGGTGCGAATGGCCACTACCGAGGGCTCGTTCAGCACGATTCCGCGCTCACGCACGTAGATCAGGGTGTTGGCGGTGCCCAGGTCGATGGACAGATCGCTGGAGAAGATACCTCGGAGTCTTTTTATCAACATTCGTGTAGTTTCAACCTGAGAGTTGCAGTCGCAAAGAAAAGATGCGGCAACTTTAGCAGTGAGCACCCCTGCAGGCAAGGCGCTAACGGGCCTCACGCCTTACGGTTCACACATTTACCTTATGGGGTGGGGCCTCCCGCCATTGTTCGAATCTGTTACCATACTCGCTTTGGTTTTCTGGCCTCGGTGGAGGGCCATTCGGGGAATCCTTTTCAAAACACGCTACGAGCACATCCATGTGGGCTTGTTTCGGGCCATCCATGGCCCTCTACAATTTTGAAAAGGATTCCCCGAACGGCCCCGCAGCTCAAGAATGGCCCGCTTTTTCAAAAGATTTATTACCGACATTTCATTTATCTGGGAGGCAATGCGTGACCATTTCCCGTGAGGACATTGAGAAAGTCGCTGTGCTCGCCCGCATTCGTGTGGATGACGAGCAGGTTTCGGCTCTGGAGAAGGATCTGGGCAATATCCTGGATCTGGTGGATCAGCTGGGTGCCGCCGACACCGATTCGGTTGAGCCCATGGCCCATCCGCTGAATGCGGTGCAGCGTCTGCGCGCTGACGAGGTTACCGAGACCAATCAGCGGGAGGCGTTCCAGGCGATTGCGCCGGCTACCGAGAACGGGCTTTATCTGGTTCCCAGAGTGATTGAGTGAAAGGACAAGTCATGCATAACAAATCCGTAGCAGAGCTTTCCCGGGAGCTGGAGAGCGGCCAGGTTTCCAGCGTGGAGCTGACCCAGGAGTTCCTCGACCGCATCAAGCGGGAAGATTCGAAGTACAACAGCTTTATTACCGTGACCGAAGAGCAGGCGCTGGCTGATGCCCGGGTCGCGGACGAGCAGCGGGCGGCGGGGAATGCGACGCCCTGGACGGGGGTCCCGTTTGCGCACAAGGACATTTTCTGTACCAACGGCGTTCGTACCACTTGCGGTTCGAAGATGCTGGAGAACTTTGTTCCGCCCTACGACGCGACCGTTACGGCGAATTTCCGCCAGGCGGGGGCGGTGTGTCTGGGCAAGACCAACATGGACGAATTCGCCATGGGGTCGTCCAACGAGAACAGTTTTTTTGGCGCGGTCACCAACCCTTGGGGGTTGAGTGAGGGCAATAAGCGAGTGCCGGGCGGCTCGTCTGGCGGGTCGGCTGCGGCGGTTGCGGCTCGACTGGTCCCGGCGGCGACTGCGACAGACACCGGCGGCTCAATTCGACAGCCGGCGGCACTGTGTGGTGTTACTGGCCTGAAGCCCACTTATGGCCGGGTGTCCCGGTACGGAATGATTGCCTTTGCCTCCAGTCTGGATCAGGGCGGCACCATGGCTCGCACGGCAGAAGACAATGCGCTGATGCTGAATGTGATGGCAGGCTTTGATCCGAAGGACTCAACATCGCTTGACCGTGAAGTGCCGGATTACACGGCCACGCTGAACGAGCCGCTGAAAGGCCTGAAGATCGGTTTGCCGAAGGAGTACTTCAGCGACCAGCTCAGCCCGGCGATGGAGCAGCAGATTCGCAACGCGGTAAAGGAATACGAGAAGCTGGGCGCCACCGTCAAAGAGGTGTCACTGCCCAACGCGAAGCTGGCAATTGCGGCCTATTACGTTATTGCACCAGCAGAAGCCTCAGCCAACCTGTCACGTTTTGACGGTGTGCGCTATGGCTACCGCTGCGAGGATCCGAAGGATCTGATGGATCTTTACACCCGCTCCCGCGCGGAGGGTTTTGGTGCTGAGGTGAAGCGCCGGATTCTGGTGGGCACCTACGCTCTGTCCGCCGGCTATTTTGATGCCTATTACCTCAAGGCCCAGAAGGTCCGCCGGTTGATCCAGCAGGATTTCATCAATGCCTTCAAGGAAGTGGACGTGCTGATGAGCCCGACCACGCCGTCACCTGCCTTTATTCAGGGGGAGAAGACCAGTGACCCGGTGACCATGTACCTGGAAGACGTATTCACCATCGCCATCAATCTGGCGGGCGTTCCGGCCATGTCGGTACCGGCCGGCTTCGTGGACGGTTTGCCGGTGGGACTGCAGATCATCGGGGATTATTTCTCCGAGGCGCGTTTGCTGAACGCCGCCCATCAATTCCAGCAGGTGACCGACTGGCACCAGCGTGAACCGCAATAGGCCCGGGACAGGAGAACGAGTATGCAGTGGGACATTGTGATCGGGCTGGAAATTCACGTTCAGCTCGCCACCAAGACCAAGATTTTTTCCGGCTCCAGCACCGCTTACGGCGCCGAGCCCAACACCCAGGCCAACGCGGTTGACCTGGCCATGCCCGGCACCCTACCGGTGCCTAATGAGCAGGCGTTCCGCTATGCGGTCATGTTTGGCCTGGCAGTGAACGCCGAGATCGAGCGCCGTTCGGTATTCGAGCGGAAAAACTACTTCTACCCGGATCTGCCCAAGGGCTACCAGACCACCCAACTGGAGCGCCCGATTGTCGGCCCCGGTTTCGTGGACATTGATCTGCCGAACGGTGAGACCAAGCGCGTTCGAATCCACCACGCCCACCTGGAAGAGGATGCCGGCAAATCCCTGCATGAGGATTTCCACGGCATGACCGGCGTGGACCTGAACCGTGCCGGCACACCACTGATTGAGGTGGTCACCGAACCGGATATGAACAACGCGGAAGAAGCCGTCGCCTTCGCGAAGAAGCTGCACAGCATCGTGACGTCACTGGGCATCTGCGACGGCGATATGTCCCAGGGCTCCATGCGTTTCGACGTGAATATTTCGTTGAAACCGAAGGGGTCCGACACTCTGGGTACACGTACCGAAACCAAGAACCTGAACTCGTTCCGGTTCATGGAGCAGGCTATCGCCCACGAAGTCGAGCGCCAAATTGACGTTCTGGAAGACGGCGGCAGCATCGTGCAGGAAACCCGCCTGTACAACGGCGACCGCGACGAATCCCGCTCCATGCGCACCAAGGAAGAGGCCAACGACTACCGCTACTTCCCCTGCCCGGACCTGTTGCCAGTGGAAATTGATGATTCCTTTATTGAGGAAGCCCGCAACAGCCTTCCGGAACTGCCGGACGCCCGCAAAGCCCGCTTTATGGAGCAATACGGCCTGAACGACTACGACGCCGGCCTACTCAGCGGCGACTCGAAACTGGCCGCCTTCTTTGAAGAAGCTGCCAGCCAGGGCAAAGACGCCAAGCTGGTTGCCAACTGGATCCAGGGCGAATTCTCTGCGCGCCTGAATGCGGAAGAGAAATCGGTTGCCGATTCGCCGATCACCGGTGCTCAATTGGGTGATCTGGTGGTGCGGGTTGCTGACAATACGATTTCATCGGCCGGCGCGAAGAAGGTTTTTGAGGCGCTTTGGTCTGGTGAGAACGACAATGTCGACGCCATCATCGATACCAAGGGTCTGAAGCAGGTGTCTGACACTGGCGCTCTGGAAGCCATGGTGGATGAGGTTCTGGCCGGCATGCCGGATCAGGTGGCCCAGTACCAGAACGAGGAAGACCCGAAGAAGCGCAAGAAGATGCTCGGTGGCTTCATGGGGCCTTTGATGAAAGCCTCGAAGGGTCAGGGGAATCCGAAGCTTTTCAACGAGATTCTTGTTCGCAAGCTTGGGGGGTGACCTTTTTGGCTTGGGTCGTGGCTCTTGGCTTCGACCCTAGCCTGCTAGCTTGGAGGGCTGCCATGGTGGGTAGAGCCTCCCAAAAAACGCCCGTGAATACGTCCCTGTAGGGCTTCGTCGCGCCATCCCTGGCGCTCCAGATTTTTGGGAGGCTCTACCCACCACGGCATTCAAACCGTAGGTGGTGTCCTCGCGAAGACAAACCATCAAAACAAAATCGTAGGTCGGATTAGCGAAGCGTAATCCGACATCTTTGAACGGCCGACTCCTTTGTCGGATTACGGCTACGCCTAATCCGACCTACTGGTCTGACGCTTTGTTGAATTGGGCTGCGCTCAGTGGACAAGCTTGCTGCCTATCCCCAATAGTTTTGAGGCCTTGGCGGGGTGTGCCTCCCAAAAATGTCGGCGGCCATGGATGGCCGACGCCAAGCGCACATGGATGTGCTCGTAGCGGTTTTTGGGAGGCACACCCCGCCAAGGCCTACCCCCAAATTCGGCAGGCTAGGTGCCCAAGCCGGAAGCCATCAAAGAAGCCGAGCCCAAAGATCATGCTCATCAGCATGCTCAACAACCGCCTGAACGATCTCACCAGGCACAAGGTCGGTCTCATCGTTGAGGTAAACCATGCCGTCGATCTCCGGCGCATCCGCCTTTGAGCGACCAATCGCGCCTTCCTCGTCGACCTCATCAACCAGCACATCAATCGTCTGGCCGATTTTGGCCTGCAGGCGGGCTGCGGAGATCTTTGCCTGTTTTTCCATGAAACGGGCAAGGCGCTCTTCTTTGACTTCCTCGGGAACCGCACCTTCCAGTTCGTTGGCTTTAGCACCTTCCACCGGGCTGTATTTGAACGCGCCAACGCGATCCAGCTGAGCCTCGTCGAGCCAGTCCAGCAAGTATTGGAAGTCTTCTTCGGTTTCACCGGGGAAGCCGACGATAAAGGTGGAGCGGATGGTCAGCTCGGGGCAGATGTCCCGCCACTTGCGGATGCGTTCCAGGGTTTTGCTGTCGTGGGCCGGGCGCTTCATGGCCTTGAGCACTTTCGGGCTGGCGTGCTGGAACGGGATGTCCAGGTACGGAAGGATCTTGCCTTCGGCCATCAGGGGAATGATGTCATCCACATGGGGATACGGATACACGTAGTGCAGGCGCACCCACACGCCCATTTCGCCGAGGGCCTCGCACAGGGACTGCATCTTGGTCTTCAGCGGCCGCCCTTGCCAGAAGCCGGTACGGTACTTGGTGTCAACGCCGTAGGCCGAGGTGTCCTGGGAGATTACCAACAGCTCTTTCACACCGGCGTCCACCAGGCGCTGGGCCTCATCCATCACATCGCCGATGGGCCGGCTGACCAGGTCGCCGCGCATGGAGGGGATGATGCAGAAGGTGCAGCGGTGGTTACAGCCCTCGGAGATTTTCAGATACGCATAATGCCGCGGGGTCAGTTTGATCCCCTGGGGCGGAACCAGATCGGTGAACGGGTCATGCTGCTTCTTCTGGGGCACAAACTGGTGGACCGCACCGACCACCTCCTCATAGGCGTGGGGGCCGGAAACGGCCAGTACACCGGGGTGAGTGCCGCGAATCTTGTCGGCTTCCACACCCATACACCCGGTGACAATCACCTTGCCGTTTTCGCTGATGGCCTCGCCGATGGCATCCAGGGATTCCTGTTTGGCGGCGTCGATAAAGCCGCAGGTGTTCACTACAACGACATCAGCGTCGTTGTAGGTGGGCACAACGTCGTAACCGTCCAGCCTCAGTTGGGTGAGGATGCGTTCGGAGTCTACGAGAGCCTTGGGACAACCGAGGCTGATGAAACCGACTTTGCCGTTACCGGAAGCGACGGGGTTCTGGGTGTTATCTGTCATAAAAGGCTTGGAATTCCCGGAGCTCGGCGCGAGCCCACAAATTAATGAAGGGCAATATTTTACACCAGCTACGGGACCGCCTGCAGCAAAAGTCCGACCAATAACACCGGCGGAATAATCTGACAGACATCAAAATTTGTGACGTCTTGTTCAGAAAGATTTAATAAATCTGCCACTATAGGCGGCAGGCTTCTTGCTGATCACAAAGTAAACAACTACACTTTCATGCGTTTAAGTGTTTTTCTGGAAGAGATTTATGGGAAAGGCAGCCTCATTTGCAACCAGACACGCCAGAAGAGTCAACATGAAACCTGTCGCCGCCAAACTGAATTTGCGCAACCAACAGCGGGTGGACGTAGCCACCGACATTACTATTGAGAAACCGGACGGCTGCTGCCTGACTTGTTCGGTGTCCAATCTCTCCCGCACCGGCGTGATGATTTCCTGTAACCAGGAAACGGTGAAACAGCTCATCCCCGAGCAAAAGGCGCCGGCTCCCGGAAACTGGATTTCGGTAAAGACGCGCTTCGCCGTGCCGGTCGTTGCCACGCAGCCTGTCTCTATCATTGCCGACGGCAACATCGTTCACATGCGACGCATCGCAAGGGATGAGTTTCAGCTTGGCATCCAGTTCGCTGAGTTTGAAGGCAACGGCTTCGATTACGTCGACCGCTACGTGGCCAAGTTGCTGGCTGATTCCCGCAATCCGGCCTGAGCTTCCAGCCTAGGTTTCCTTAAGCCCAGAGCCCGCCACTGCTATATTGTTATAACGCCAATGTCTAGTTGGCCGTCTTCTTATGCCCTTACCCCCTCTGGTATAGTTGCCGTATTCATTCGCATAGCCAAAACGGCCCGCACGGCGGCAACGGATTATCATGACCACATACAACCTCACGCACCTGAAACAGCTGGAAGCGGAAAGCATCCACATCATCCGGGAAGTGGCAGCCGAGTTCGACAATCCGGTAATGCTGTACTCCATCGGCAAGGATTCCGCGGTAATGCTCCATCTGGCCCTGAAGGCCTTCTACCCGGGCAAACCACCCTTCCCGTTGATGCACATTGATACCACCTGGAAATTCCGGGACATGATCAAGTTCAGGGATAACGTCGCTGAAAAATTTGGCCTCGACCTGATTGTGCACACCAACCAGGAAGGTGTGGATCAGGGGATCGGGCCGTTTACTCACGGCAGTGCGAAACATACCGACGTCATGAAAACCCAGGCCCTCAAACAGGCGCTGGACAAATACAAGTTCGATGCTGCCTTCGGCGGTGCCCGCCGCGATGAGGAAAAATCCCGCGCCAAGGAGCGCGTCTATTCGTTCCGGGATGAATACCACCGCTGGGATCCCAAGAACCAGCGGCCGGAGCTTTGGAATATCTACAACGGTAAGATCAACAAGGGCGAGAGCATCCGGGTGTTTCCACTGTCCAACTGGACGGAACTGGATATCTGGCAATACATCTACCTTGAGAACATCGACATCGTCCCGCTCTATTACGCCGCCGAGCGTCCGGTTGTTGAGCGCGACGGCACCCTGATCATGGTGGACGACGACCGCATGCCGCTTAAGGAAGGCGAGAAACCGATGATGAAATCAGTTCGCTTCCGGACTCTGGGCTGCTACCCGCTGACGGGCGCCATTGAATCCGAAGCCAACACACTTCCGGACATCATCCAGGAAATGTTGCTGGCCAAGAGCTCCGAGCGCCAGGGTCGGGTTATCGACCACGATTCAGCCGGCTCCATGGAACAGAAAAAGCGGGAAGGGTATTTCTAAGATGTCACACCAGTCTGATCTGATTGCAGAAGATATTCAGGCCTACCTGAAACAGCACGAAAATAAGGAACTCCTGCGTCTGCTCACCTGTGGCAGCGTGGACGACGGCAAGAGCACCCTGATCGGCCGCCTGCTCCATGACACCAAGATGATCTACGAAGATCATATGGCCAGCCTGAAAACCGACAGTGCCAAGATGGGCACCACCGGCGAGAAACTTGATCTCGCCCTCCTGGTGGACGGCCTGCAGGCAGAGCGGGAACAGGGCATCACGATTGACGTGGCCTACCGGTACTTCTCCACCGACAAGCGCAAGTTCATCATCGCCGACACCCCGGGCCACGAACAGTACACCCGTAACATGGCCACCGGTGCATCCACCGCGCAGGTCGCGATCCTGATGATCGATGCCCGCCACGGCGTGCTGACCCAGACCCGTCGGCATTCCTACATCGCTTCCCTGCTTGGTATCCGCCATATCGTCGTGGCGGTGAACAAGATGGACCTGGTGGATTTCAGCGAAGAGCGCTTCAACGAAATCAAAGACGACTACCTGGCGTTTGCTGCCAAGCTGGGCCTGAAGGATATCCGCTTCGTGCCGCTGTCTGCCCTTGAAGGCGACAACGTGGTGAACAAGAGCGAAAACACGCCCTGGTTCACCGGCCAACCCCTGATGGAAATCCTGGAAACGGTAGAAGTAGGCCGGGACAAGAACCTGGAGCATTTCCGCTTCCCGGTTCAATACGTTACCCGCCCGAACCTCAACTTCCGTGGCTTCTGCGGCACCATTGCCTCCGGCGTGATCCGACCGGGCGAACAAGTGATGGCCCTGCCCTCGCGGCGCACCAGCACGGTCAAGGAAGTCGTAACCTTCGATGGCAATCTCGAAGAGGCCTATATCGATCAGGCGGTGACACTGACCCTGACCGACGAAATCGACATCAGTCGCGGCGATATGCTGGTCAAAGTCGAGGACGAGCCGGAAGTTGGCAACCGCTTCAACGCCAATATTGTCTGGATGACCGATGCGCCACTGGAAACCGGCCGCCTGTACGATATCAAGCTGGGACCAACCTTCACCTCCGGTACGGTGAAAAAGATCCACCATCAGACCGACGTAAACACCCTGGAACAGCAGGCCAACCCGAGCCAGCTGCAACTGAACGAAATTGGCTTGTGTGAGCTGACCCTGAACCAACCGATCGCATTCGACGCCTACCAGCGCAACCATGCCACCGGCAGCTTCATCGTGATCGACCGACTGTCCAACGTCACCATCGGCGCAGGGATGGTTGCAGGCCTGGCCGATTCCGGCGAATCCCTCGATCCGGTTTCGGTAGAAGAACGCGAACGCCGCCTGGCCCAGAAGCCGGCGATCATTGCCTGCAACGGCAAACAGGCGCCGGCACTGGCACTCGCTGTTGAGCGCGCTCTGTTCGACCAGGGCAAAACGGCCGTGGTGGTCACCGAAGAAAACGCCGGCGATGCCGACGAACGCCGCCGCGTTGCCCAGCTGCTGACCTCCCACGGTCTGGTTGCGATTGCCGTTAACCTCGGCACTGACATCGCCAATGCGGCAACAACTGCCGACAGCGAGCAGGAGATTCCTGAGGCTGTGAACAAACTTGTTCAGGAGTTGATTCGCAGCAAGCGGGTTTAAATTTTGAATTGACTGGAGATACCCTTACTTCGGTGGCTGGCTACTTTGGCGGCTGGCGCCGGGGTGGGGGTATCTTTTTCTTTGGAAAAACAACTCGCTTCGCTCAGACATCTTTTTCCGGCAGAAAAAGATACCCCCACCCCGTCGCCGGCATACCCTGGTGTTAATTCCCAAAGCAAAACACTCATTCTTTTTTTGGCGGACCACTGAAAGGCCCGTGGACGTGGGGTAGGTGCGTATTTTTCTCTAGAAAAAAGATGTCTGAGCGAAGCGAGTTGTTTTTTCGTAAGAAAAATACGCACCTGCCCTGCGGCCCACCCCCAGAACCAGCAGACTACCAATGAATCCAACGCCAATACGTGGCAGAATCCCGCCTCTCTGAGTTAACCGAAACAACGAACAGGAGCCAAAAATGGCCATCAAACACCTCCGCACTGCCTTCGCCAGCCAGTACCAGCCGGGCCAGCCTGCCCGCCTTGTGACCGGCGAGGCCCTGCAGGAGCCCGGTGGCGATTACGAGGGGCTGCACAAGCAGATGAAGCGTCTGTTCAACAGCAAGCCTGGCAAGAAATACGGCCGGTTTTCCGAGGACCTGGGTGAGTGCCCGTTCAGCGCCTGGCTGAAGGACTACCTGGAAGACAAACAAACCTTCGGCGCCATGACCGATCGCCTGTTCGGACAGTGGCAGGAACTGCTGACCGGCAGCCAGGGGGAGTTCGACGGCCATCTGATGATTGTCCACGATGCTTTGGCGGACGCCGAGGTGGTTTATCTTTTTATTCTGGAGACCGACAGTGCCATGCGTTTTGATGGCAATCAGGCACTGGATGCCACCGACGTCCTCAGTCTTTCCCGTTTGAATCTGGCCGTCCGCATCGAGCTGGATGACTGGCGTGGTAACAACCCGGCAGAAAGTTACCTGACACTGGTGCACGGTCGTGGCACCGGGGAGCCAGGAGAGCTGTTTATCCGTTTGTGCGGGTTTACCAATCAGGTGGATGTGGAAAAGGAAACCATGACCTTCCTGGACGCGGTGGAGGCCTTCGCGAAATCCTCGGAGCCGGAGAAGGCCGGCGAGGTTCGCAACAAGGCTTATGAGTTCTGCAAGGAGCAACATGCCCTGGGCGAGCCGGTGGAAATCGAGGCGCTTTCAGGCTACCTGGACGAGAGCGAGCCGCAGCGGTTCAAGGAGTTTGCGTCGAAAACTGCCGAACTGCCGGAAAGCGGAGTGCTGCACCCGGACCATCGCAAGGTGAAGAAGCTGGTGCGCATTGCCGGCTCCGGGGGTGGCATGAGCGTGTCGTTTTCATCCGACCTGGTGAATCAGGCGGTTTACTATGACCGTGACAAAGACGCGTTGACGATTACCCGGCTTCCCAAGGCTTTGCGGGAGCAGCTTCAGCGGTATCTGGAGGCTCGGGAGGAGTGAAACAGGCCCGAACATGGAGTCAGATGAAAGCTTTCATCTGACCCCGGCTTCACCGTTCCACCTCTGACGACTGGCCCGCAGTTTGCGGACTTCCTGCATCCAGCCTACGCCGTCGATCAATTCGCCGGTTTCGGGATCAATGGGCGGGTACGGCAGGTTGCGGTCGTCGCAGTAGCGTTTAACCGTGGGCTGGCACCAGCGGAAAAGCAGACGGTTGTATTCATCGTCCGGCAACCGGCGCTGGTCGAACATACCGGCCAGTTTTCGTTGTCTCTGGGCTTCGGACAGGATAATCGCGCAGGCCGACGACACGTTGAGCGACTCCACCATACCCATCATCGGAATCACGATGTGCTCGTCCGCCTGGGCTGCCGCATCGACGCTAACGCCATCCACCTCGTTACCCATAATCACCGTACAGGGCACCGTGTAGTCCGCCTCCCGGAAATCGATGGCCCGGTCGGAAAGCTGCGCGGCGTAGAGCTTGTGGCCCTGCCCTTTCAGACTTTCAATCGCTTCGTCCATGCTTCGGTGGGTGTGGGTGGTTACCCAGTTGTAGCTGCCGCCCGCGGTTTTCCGAAACGCCCGAAAGCCTTCCTTCGGCCAGACTACGTGCATGTTGGCAAGGCCAAAGGCGTCGCAGGAGCGGATGATGGCGGAGAGGTTCCGGGGTTTGTGGACCTGATCGGTGAGGACGCTCAGGTCCGGTTGCCGGGTGTTGAGGGTTTGTTTGATTCGGGCGAGGCGTTCGGGGGTCATTTTGGTGTTTGGTTTTTTGGTGTTTGGTTTTTTGGTTTTGGGTTACCGAGGTTGTCGGATTACGCCTTCGGCTAATCCGACCTACGTTTTTCAAGCAACTCAGGCGCCCAGGAAGTGATTGGGGGATTGTTTTCCAAAACTGTTGAGGGCCAAGGACGGCCCGAAACAAGCGCACATGGATGTGCTCGTAGCGTGTTTTGGAAAACAATCCCCCAAGCACTTCCTGCACCCAAGCAAGAACGCGGGAAATAATACCACAAGCGGACTAGCAACTAGCCGAGACAAAGGTGGTTGAAGTTTAAGCACCCCGTTATAATACGCAGTTCCTTTTTGCTGGCGCCCCGTTTCAACCACCCAGTTCCCGGCGCAACATCCACCAGATTACGTGAGACCCATGGCCAAAAAGCTGTACATCAAAACCCACGGCTGTCAGATGAACGAGTACGATTCTGCCCGCATGGCAGACCTACTCAAAACCGGTGAAACCGTCGAAATGACCGATTCACCCGATGACGCCGACATCCTGCTGCTAAACACCTGCTCCATTCGGGAAAAAGCCCAGGAGAAGGTGTTTCACCAGCTTGGCCGCTGGAAAAAGCTGAAGAGCAAAAAGCCCGAGATGATCATCGGTGTCGGCGGCTGCGTGGCTTCCCAGGAAGGCCAGGCCATCATTGACCGTGCACCCTACGTGGATATGGTCTTTGGCCCGCAAACCCTGCATCGCCTGCCGGACATGATTACCGAAGTGCGGGCGAAGGGTAACGGTGTTGGCGTGGTGGACGTCAGCTTCCCGGAAATCGAGAAATTCGACAACCTTCCCGAGCCCGGCGCAGACGGCCCTTCGGCGTTTGTTTCGATCATGGAAGGCTGCAGCAAGTACTGCACTTTCTGCGTGGTGCCCTACACCCGCGGGGAAGAAGTCAGTCGGCCGGCTGATGACGTCATTGCTGAAGTCGCCCATCTGGCCAGCCAGGGTGTTCGGGAAGTGAACCTGCTGGGCCAGAACGTGAATGCCTACCGTGGCGAAACCCATGACGGCGACACCATGGACCTGGCGGAGCTGATTGAACTGATCGCCACTATCGACGGTATTGATCGTATCCGTTACACCACGTCCCATCCAGTGGAGTTTTCGGATGCCCTGATCGACGTCTACGAACGCGTTCCGGAGCTGGTAAGCCACCTGCATCTGCCGGTCCAGAGCGGCTCCGACCGGATCCTGGCCGCCATGAAGCGTGGCCATACGGCCCTGGAGTACAAATCCAAGCTCCGCCGCCTACGCAAGATTCGCCCGGATATCAGTTTCTCGTCGGACTTCATTATCGGCTTCCCGGGGGAAACCGAGAAGGACTTTGAGGACACCATGAAGCTGATCAACGACATCGGCTTCGACATGTCCTTCAGCTTCGTTTACAGCGCCCGGCCCGGTACGCCGGCATCAGATCTGCCGGACGATACGCCGATGGACGTCAAGAAGCAGCGTCTGAGCATCCTGCAGGATCGCCTGAATCAGAATGTGATGGATATCAGCCGCAAGATGGTTGGCAGCACCCAGCGGATTCTGGTGACCGGTCTGTCCAAAAAGGACCCCGGGGAGTATGCGGGGCGTACCGAGAACAACCGGATTGTGAATTTCCGGCATGAGAATCCGGAGGTTGTTGGGCACTTTATTGATGTCGATATTGTGGAGGCCTATCCCAATTCTCTTCGCGGGGTGCCTGTGAACTCGGAGTTATTTTAGGCCTTATTCGGGATTCGTCCGGTTTGGGAGTTTGGCGAGTGGTGGGGCCTTCTTCCCAAAAACCGCTACGAGCACATCCATGTGCGCTTGGCGTCGGCCATCCATGGCCGCCGACATTTTTGGGAAGAAGGCCCCACCACTCTCTGCTGATTACTACCTTGCATGCCAAGCCCAGATGGCAATGCATAGGGCTGTAGGTTGGATTAGACGAAGTCGTAATCCAACAATGTGCCAGTCACGAGTTAACCTGTCGGATTACGCCTCCGGCTAATCCGACCTACTTGTTTTTTCATATTCGGACCTGCACATAAACTTATCAGGGCAAGGGCCGGAGGGGCTTTCCAAAAACGTGGAGCGCCAGGGATGGCGCGACCGAGCCCTACAGGGAAGTACTTGCGGGCGCTTTTTGGAAAGCCCCTCCGGCCCTTGCCCGTTACCCGAACATCAGAAACACGTACTCCCGAAAGAGAAACCAGCGGGAGTAAACCAAAACGGAGCACTTTTGAACGCCAACGATCACAGACAATTTGACCTGCACCCGGTGGACCAGCGTCGGCTGGCGACGCTTTGTGGCCAGTTTGACGAAAACCTGAAGATGATTGAGAAGCGCCTGCACGTGAAAGTCGGCAGGCGGGGTCATCATTTTCGGGTGGAAGGTGAAACCGAGCATGTGGCGGCGGCCGTTGAGGTTATCCGGCATCTGTATCGGGAAACCGAGGCCACGGATGACATTCCGCCGGATACTGTGCATCTTTTTATCCGGGAAACCGGCTTTGAGCGCCTGCCGGAGGACGTGCCCTACGATGGCGCTGTGACGGTTATCAAGACGCCGAAGCTGCAGGCCAAGCCTCGGGGCGCGAACCAGCAGAAGTATGTTCATAACATCCGCACCCACGATATCAACTTCGGGATCGGGCCGGCGGGTACCGGCAAGACCTGGTTGGCGGTGGCCTGTGCGGTTGAGGCCCTGAAAGACGAGCAGGTGAAGCGGATTTTGCTGGTTCGGCCCGCAGTCGAGGCCGGCGAGAAGCTTGGTTTCCTTCCCGGCGATCTGGCCCAGAAGGTGGATCCGTATCTGCGCCCGCTGTACGACGCGCTCTATGAAATGCTCGGGTTTGATCATGTCACCCGGCTGATCGAGAAAAGCGTGATCGAGATTGCGCCGCTGGCGTTCATGCGGGGCCGTACACTGAACAACTCGTTCATCATTCTGGACGAAAGCCAGAACACCACCCGGGAGCAGATGAAGATGTTCCTGACCCGGATCGGCTTTGGCTCTACCGCCGTTATTACCGGCGACACTACACAGGTAGACCTGCCCCGCGGCCAGAATTCCGGACTGATTCATGCCGCCAGCGTTCTGAGCAAGGTGCCGGGCATCGGGTTTACCCGGTTCGAAGCGAAAGATGTGGTGCGCCACCCGCTGGTACAGCGTATTGTCGAGGCCTACGATTCCTTTGATGACGGGAGTGCGACTGGCCAGTGAGCAAGTTGACTGTGGATTTTCAACAGGTTTTTGAAGCGCCGGGTATACCCTCGGAGTCTCAGGTTCAACAATGGGCGCAACTGGCCTGGCAGGGCGAGGATCCGTCCGAGGTGACGGTCCGTATTGTCGGAACCGAAGAGAGCCAGGCCCTGAACCACCAGTATCGCGGGCGGGACTATCCGACCAACGTGTTGTCCTTCCCATTTGAGGCGCCAGCCGGTATAACGGTGCCATTGGCCGGAGATCTGGTGATTTGTGCGCCCGTCGTCGAGACAGAGGCCAGGGAGCAGGACAAAACCCTGGACGCCCATTGGGCTCACATGGTGGTGCACGGCATGTTGCATCTCCAGGGTTTTGATCATATTGAAGACGATGATGCCGAGGTCATGGAAGCCCTCGAAATCCGGCTGTTGGCGCAGCTTGGATTTGGCAATCCCTACGAAGCAGAGGAAACGGAACAAGACTCATGAGCGACGATCAGTCGAGTCGCAGTCAGGGCGGCAAGTCCTGGCTGGAACGTATATCACAGGCCTTCTCCAGCGGGCCTGAGTCCGTCGAGGACGTGCTGGAAATCCTGCGGGACGCCGAGTCCCAGAACATCATCGATGTTGATGCCATGAGCATCATCGAAGGTGCCATGCAGGTGATCGACATGCGGGTGGATGAGATTATGATCCCCCGCTCACAGATGGTCACCGTCAAAGCATCCCAGGAGCCCAAAGAGTTTCTGGGCGAAATCATGGATTCCGCACACAGCCGGTTCCCGGTCATCGGGGACAGCCAGGATGACGTGATTGGCGTTCTTCTGGCCAAGGATCTGCTTCCCCTGGCCCTGAACAATGATCTGAACTGGAATCGTATCCGGGAGATCCTACGCCCGCCCACCTTCGTGCCCGAGAGCAAACGCTTGAACCAGCTGCTCAAGGAGTTCAAGGAAAATCGCAACCATATGGCCATTGTAGTGGACGAATACGGCGGCACCGCCGGGTTGATCACCATTGAAGACGTGCTTGAACAGATTGTTGGTGAAATCGAGGACGAGCACGATTTTGATGAAGAGACCCACATCAAGGCCCGGGGCGATGGCAGCTACGCCGTAAAAGCAGTAACGCCCATTGATGATTTCAATGAGTTCTTCGAGACCGAAATGGACGAAGAGGAATTCGATACCATTGGTGGCGTGGTTCTCAAGGAATTCGGACACCTGCCCAGACGGGGCGAATCGGTTGAATTCGGCGGCTTGCGCTTTACCATTGCCAACGCCGATAACCGTGTAATCCGTCTGCTGCAGGTAACCCGAAGTGACCAGTGACGCCACAAACACCCGAGCACTGAAAACCCCGCTTTCCTCCAACGTCTGGTTGGGCGCGGCTACCCTCGTGGTCGCCGGCGCCCTGCAAACCCTGACCTTTTCACCGTTCAACCTCTGGTGGCTGGGCCCTATCTCGGTACTGCTGATTCTCCTGGTCACCATCCCCCTGGCACCGGAGAAGCTTTTCCGGGCCGGCTGGCTTACTGGCCTGGGGCTGTTCGGCAGCGGCGCGAGCTGGGTCTACATCAGCATCAGCGAACACGGCAACACGGCAATTCCCATTGCCATCCTGTTGACGGTTCTGTTCGTGGCTGGCCTGGCGCTGTTCCATGGCCTGGCCTTCTGGTTCTGGGGCAAGCTTGCCAAGGACAGCCCGGCCCGGCGCCTGATCCTGTTTCCGGCCATCTGGATCCTGGGCGACTGGCTCCGGGGCTGGCTGCTCACCGGCTTTCCCTGGCTGTATCTGGGCACCGCACACACTGACGGCCCGCTGGCCGGGCTGGCACCTCTGACCGGCGTCCATGGCATCACGTTCTGGATTGCTGCAACCGGTGCCGCATTGTACGGCGGCTGGTGGCTGCTGAAACACCTGAAACCGGTTGCTGCGAGCGTTACCGTTGTTGTCGCCCTGATTCCCTGGTTAGTTGCCCCGGCCATGAACCGGCTCGACTGGACGGATCTGAGCGAGGACCCAACCTCGTTTGCTGCCATGCAGGGCAATATTCCCCAGCAGATCAAGTGGGACCCGGAATTCCTGAAGGACCAGATCGTCACCTATCTGGGGATGACCGAAGACCACTGGGACACCGACCTGATCCTCTGGCCGGAAACCGCCATTCCCATCCCCCAGGATCAGGCCGGCAAGATCATCGACCACATCAGTGCAGAACTGGGTGACAACAGCACCCTGATTACCGGCATACCCTGGTACGGATTCAGCGACCGTATTGAAGATTTCACGTTTCACAATAGCATCATGGCCATCGGCAACGGCGAAGGCATCTACCACAAGCAGAAGCTGGTGCCATTCGGGGAGTATGTGCCACTACAGAGCGTGTTGCGGGGGGTGATTGGTTTCTTCGATTTGCCCATGAGCGATTTCAGCCGGGGGCCCGAATGGCAGGATCCGCTGAAGGCCAATGGCGTCAATGTGATGCCCTTCATCTGCTATGAAGTCGCCTACCCGGATTTCGTGGCCTTCAACGCCCGGGGCGCGGGCTTGCTGCTCACGATCAGCAACGATGGCTGGTTTGGCGATTCCATTGGGCCGTTACAGCATCTGCAGATTGCCAGAATGCGGGCACTGGAAACCGGTCGCTACATGCTCCGGGGCACCAACAACGGCGTGACTGCGATCATCAATAACCGGGGCGAACTGACCGAAACCATCCCTCAGTTCGAGCGCGCCACCCTGACCGGCGAGGTGTTCACCGCCACGGGCAGCACGCCCTACATGCAAACTGGCTCCTGGCCGGTCCTGACCCTCGCAGTTATTTTGATCGTGTTTGTCCGGGAGCGGATCATTCCTCCTGTTTCGGCCAGCGGCTCGTAACCCGTTCGTAGTAGTGGGAGCCACAGGCTTCACAGGGTTCGAGGTGGCTGGTGGCTGTCAGACACCGCATGTGCCCGCAGTTCAGGCACTGGAACATACCAGCGGTGGCCACCTCGCCCGAGATGTACTGGCCCACCTCCTTGTTTTCCAATTTCTGTTTGAGCTCCAGGAAGTCGACCACGGTTTTGTCAGCAACCGAAAACAAACTGTCCGCCAACTGGTGTTCCAGCAGCGCGATATCGAGCTGCAACCATTCACTCAGGCCTTCGCCGGTCTCCTCGACAAAATGCAGCAGATGTTCAAGATCCCGCTGCAGATAGGCACCAAGGAGGTTCGCCTCATCCCGGGTCATTTCCTCCAGTTCGTACTCGAACTCCACCGCTTTCTGGACTTCTTCCTCAAGGTTCTGGAGCGATGTTTCTTCCAGGTCATGGAGACGCGTTTTTACCCGCTCCAGCATACGGTCGTAAACTTCCAGTGCCTTGCCTGAGAGATGACTTCTTTCTGGTTGTGTCATAACTGCTCCTTGAAATGGACCTCGGGTTTCCAAAAAACAAGCGTTTAGTCGAACTATTGGTGGAGGAGTCAGGCTGCGTCAGGTCTTTCCGGGACACGCTGTGAATACATCCATGTACGCTTGACTGCAGCATCCATGCTGCAGACAGTCCCGGAAAGACCTGACACACCCTGCCTCCCGGACATTTCGTGCTCGCATTCCAGACGATTCCTCCCAGGGTTCGGGACGGCGGCCGGTGCAGCTTCCTGAGACTGTGAGCAGCATGGATGCTGCGATCAAGCCTACAGGGACGTATTTACGGCGTGTCTCAGGAAGCTGCACCGGCCGCCGTCTCCCACCAACACTGTAAGTCTGGCACAAGAACAGAAAATTGGCAGACTACCTGTAAAGGCTAGTGTGCGTTAGAATGTCCGGCCCGCTCCGGACGTGATTTTGATACAGGCTTTTATTTTTCCACACAAGGTAATTTCGGTAATGGCAGGAATGGACGAGCAATACAATCCCCGTGACGTAGAACAGAATGCCCGTAATTTCTGGGAAGAGAACAAGACCTTCACGGTGAAGGAAGAACCGGGCAAACCCAAGTACTACTGCCTGTCCATGTTCCCCTACCCCAGCGGCAAGCTGCACATGGGGCATGTCCGTAACTACACGATCGGCGATGTGATTTCCCGCTACCAGCGCATGCAGGGCAAGAACGTGATGCAGCCCATGGGCTGGGATGCCTTCGGCCTGCCCGCTGAGAACGCTGCCATTGCCAACAAGACTGCTCCGGCCAAGTGGACCTACGCCAATATCGAATACATGAAGAACCAGCTCAAGCAGCTGGGTTTTGGGTACGACTGGGACCGGGAGTTGGCGACCTGCAAGCCGGATTATTATCGTTGGGAGCAGTGGTTCTTCGCCCGCCTGTATGAGAAGGGCCTGGTGTACAAGAAAATGTCCACGGTGAACTGGGACCCGGTGGACCAGACGGTTCTGGCCAACGAGCAGGTTGTGGACGGCCGGGGCTGGCGCTCCGGCGCGTTGGTGGAACAGAAGAAGATTCCCCAGTGGTTTATCCGCATTACCGATTACGCCGAAGAACTGTTGAACGATCTGGATGAGCTGGAAGACTGGCCCGAGCAGGTCAAGACCATGCAGCGCAACTGGATTGGCAAGTCGGAAGGTACCGAGCTGACCTTCCCGCTTAAAGACCGGGACAGTGGCCTGACTGTTTACACCACACGCCCCGACACCCTGATGGGCGTGAGCTACATGGCTGTGGCCGCGGAGCATCCGCTGGCGAAAGAAGCGGCAGAGCGTCACCGCGATGTAGCTGAGTTTGTGGAGGAGTGCCGGAACAGCAAAACCGCGGAGGCCGAGCTGGCCACCATGGAGAAGCGCGGCATCGATACCGGCTTCAAGGCTGTCCATCCGCTAACCCAGGAAGAGATTCCGATCTGGGTCGCCAACTTTGTTCTGACCGATTACGGTACCGGCGCCCTAATGGCGGTTCCGGGCCATGACGAGCGAGACCATGAATTTGCCCGCAAGTACAAGCTGCCCATCAAGCAGGTTATCGCCGCCCGCGATGGCCGTGAGATCGATGTGCAGGAAGAGGCGTTTACCGAGAAAGGCACGCTGGTGTCCTCGGGCAAATACAGTGGCCTGACCAGCGAAGAAGCCTTCGACGCGATCGCCAGCTACCTGGAAGAACACAAAATCGGCAAACGAACCGTGAACTATCGCCTGCGTGACTGGGGCGTATCCCGCCAACGTTACTGGGGCGCGCCGATCCCGATGATGACTCTGGAAGACGGCACCGAGATGCCGGTGCCCGATGACAAGCTGCCGGTTCGCCTGCCAGAAGATGTCGAAATGGACGGTGTCCAGTCTCCGATCAAGGCCGACCCCGAGTGGTGCAAGACCGAATTCAATGGCCAGCCGGCGACTCTGGAAACCGACACCTTTGATACGTTCATGGAGTCTTCCTGGTACTACGCCCGATTCTGCAGCCCCAATTACGATCAGGGCATGCTGGACCCGTCGGCCGCCAACTACTGGCTGCCGGTGGATCAATATATTGGCGGCATTGAGCACGCCATCCTGCACCTTCTGTACGCCCGTTTCTTCCACAAGCTGCTGCGGGACGTGGGCCTGGTAACCAGTTCCGAGCCGTTCAACCGGCTGCTTTGCCAGGGCATGGTCCTGGCGGAGACCTATTACCGTGAAGATGGCAAGGGCGGCAAAGTATGGATCTCGCCCGCCGACGTGACTGTTGAGCGGGACGAAAAAGGCCAGCCTGTTCGGGCAGTGCATAAGGAAGATGGCGAACCGGTGGTCTCCGGCGGCGTCACCAAGATGTCCAAGTCCAAGAACAATGGTATCGATCCCCAGGCCATTATTGACGAGCATGGCGCCGATACGGTTCGTCTGTTCATGATGTTTGCTGCGCCCCCCGAACAGTCTCTTGAATGGTCCGACAGCGGGGTTGAAGGCGCCCACCGCTTCCTCAAGCGCGTCTGGCGCCTGGTGAACGAGCACGCTGCGGCTGGCCCTGCGCCGGCTGTGGACGCGGCCGACCTGAACGATGAGCAGAAAAACCTGCGACGCAAGACTCACGAAACCATTGCCAAGGTCAGTGACGACATCAGCCGCCGGCTGACGTTCAATACTGCCATTGCCGCCGTGATGGAGCTGCTCAACGATGTTGGCAAATTGCAGGGTGACGAGCCACAGACCCGCGCGGTCCGCCAGGAAGCGCTGGACACCGCGGTACTCGTGCTGTCACCGATCGTTCCGCACATCTGCCACACCCTGTGGCAGGCGCTCGGGCACGATGAGCCAGTCGTTGATGCGCCCTGGCCCAAAGCCGATGAAGCCGCCATGGTTCGCAGCCAGATTCAGGTGGTCCTGCAGGTGAATGGCAAGGTGCGAGCAAAGGAAGATGTGCCTGCCGATATCAGCAAGGCGGACCTGGAAAAGCTGGCGCTGGAGAACGAGAACGTTATGCGTTTTACCGAGGGCGCAACGGTGCGCAAGGTTATCGTGGTTCCCGGCAAACTGGTGAACGTGGTGGCCAACTGATATGTTCCAACACTCCGCTCTGAAATCCTTGGCAAACCTGATGCTGAGTGCTGTGATGGCGGTGTTGCTTTCAGGATGCGGATTCCAGTTGCGGGGTGCGCCACCGGTTTCTTCAGCCCTTGAGCCGCTGGCCGTGGATTGCGCGTCACAGGTGCCCGAAACCCTTTGCCGGTCATTAGGGGAACAGCTCAGCCTTGGCAACGTCAGCCTCGCGCCGGTTGCGGACGCCGACTACATTCTACGGTTGAAGAACTTCGAGCGGGACCGTCGCGCAAGTGCCATCACCGCTCAGGCCGCGGCTGCAGAATACACGCTGCGTCACTCCGTTGACCTTGAGGTGATCAGCGCAGACCGGGTCCCCATGGTAGCCACAACACGCCTGAGCACCAGCGAAAGTTACCGGTATGACGAAACCAACGTTCTGGCAAGACAGCGGGAAGAGGAAGCCCTGCGCCAGCAAATGGACGATCGCCTTGCACAGCAGGTGATATTCCGTCTGGCACCTCTGACCCCGCAGAGAATCGAGGCCATCAGGGCAGAATACCAGCGCAAACAGGAAGCCGACGCCCCAGCCACAGGTCAGCCATGAAGACCAACCCGGGACAGTTATCCCAGCTTCTGAAAAAGGGCCTCTCTCCGGTCTATCTCATTTCCGGTGATGAACCCCTGCTGGTCCAGGAATGCTGTGATCAGGTTCGAAAGGCCGCAAAAGACGCCGGCTTTCATGACCGTCTGACCTTCCACGCCGACCACCAGCTGGACTGGAATGCCGTTGGCGAAGAATTCAGTGCCATGTCCCTGTTCGCAGAGAAACGGCGCATCGAGATCCACCTGCCAACCGGCAAGCTTGGCGATGGTCGGGCGGTACTTGAGCGGGTCCTGGCTGACCCTCCCGAAGATATCATTTTGCTGCTGATCAGCGCTCGCCTGGACGCGGCGGAAACTCGCCGCAAATGGTACAAGGAGCTTCAGGGCAAAGGCGTGCACGTGCCGGTGTGGCCTGTGGATGCCGACAAGTTCCAGGGCTGGCTTCAGCAGAGGGCCAGCAACCGCGGCCTCAGCCTGACCCGGGGCGCCCTGGCCATCATGAGCGAACGCCTGGAAGGCAATCTGCTCGCCGCCAGCCAGGAACTTGACAGGCTGTCTCTGCTGGCAAACGGCAATACCATCGATGAGGAAACCGTTGAACAGGCGGTCCAGGATAGTTCCCGGTTCAATGGTTTTGAACTGGTGACGGAATTGATCAGTGGCCGGGCACCTCATGCCGGCAAGATGATCACCGTTCTGCAGCAGGAGGGAGAAAATCCGCTGGGCCTTTTATCCGTCCTCAGCCGCGACCTGAATCTACTGCTGGAGCTGAAGTCCTCAGCCGGTCAGTCGGAAAATCCCGCCGCCTTCCTGAAAAAGCGGGGGGTGTTCCAGCCCCAACGAGCCCGGGCACTGGAGCAGGCCGCACGCCGACTGAACCGCTCCCAACTGAATGAGGCCATCACCCTTTGCAGCCAGATCGATCGGGCCGCCAAAGGCTTCGACCCCCTGTCGCCCTGGCATTATTTGCGGGACATGTCGGCCCTGCTCGCGGGCCGTTAATGATCTGCATCAAACTCCGCTCTCCTTGTGCTCTATTGGCACATCCAGCCCCTTGACAGTTTTTTACAATCGGGCGCATTGTAAGCACACCAACAATCCAAGGAGGTGCTTGATATGAGTCTTCAAGAAGATCTCAAAAAGCTGTCGGAAAAGGTAAAACAGTACCGGGACGAGGCGCGCGTTCAGATGCATCTGGCCCGGGAAGACGTTAAAGACGAATGGGATGACCTTGAGCAGGATTGGGATCGTTTCAAAAACAGGATCGACCAGGTTCTGCACGATGCGGAAAATGCATCCCAGGAAGCCCGCCAAACCGCACAAAAATTGGGCGAAGATCTGAAAACCGGTTACCAGAACATCCGCAACAAACTGAAGTAAAACTGTTAACCCGTTAACACTACGCCACAAATTTCTACCTCAGAGGCTCCGTGGTTTGGAGCCTCTGTGCCATACTTCACAGTATCAGTGAACAAAGCGTCATAGTTTTGACCCGCCTGATCAAATCCTGACCAGCCCTGATCAATGGGGCCCGAATTACCAGGAGGTTTGAGCACACTGCGAGGTATAAAAGGCGTATGAAAAAATTCTTACTGATACCCACAGCACTCTGTCTGTTGCTTACCACCACGCTGGTGATTGGCCAGAACACCCGGTTCAGCGACCCGGAAACCGTTGTTTCCGAGCACTTCTGGGGCGACCTCTACGCCAGTGGCGGCAACTCCTTCTTCTGCAACACGGCTTTCACAAGCAAAGGTTTCGTGCTGACCGACGGCTACGTATACCCGCTGGCAGATGTTCGCAGCGCACTCGACTGCGGCACCTCGCGTCAATACGAACAGGATAACCGCTACCGTCAGATCGCTTCCGACCTGCACAACATGGTGCCGGTGCGCAGCCGGACGGAGATGCGCCGGCGCAACGCCCGCTACGAGGATCTCGGGGCGTCGGTCAGTGAGGATGAGTGCGGCATTCGACAGAGCGCCCAGTTCTTTGAGCCGCCTGTCAGGGTCAAAGGCGATGTTGCGCGCACCGTTGCGTATATGGTGGACACCTATGACCTGCCCTGGCTCGGCTCCTCCGCAGTTTTCAAGGGATGGAACCGTCTGGATCCGCCGGATGATGGCGAAATCACCCGGCACCGGCGCATTGCCGACATCCAGGGTAACGACAATCCCTTTATTACTGATCCAGAGAGAATCGAGCGACTTTGAGAGTCCGGGAAGCTGGTCGGCTGACCAGTCAAGCATAAAAAAACAGGCCCGGAGGCCTGTTTTTTATAAATGGCTATTGCTGTCGGAATCAGAATTCTTCTGCAGTCAGCGCCATCATTGACTCACTGCCGCTACGGATACCTTCAGCCAGCGAAACCGTCTTCGGCAACAGACGATCAAAGTAGAACCGCGCTGTCTTCAATTTACCGCTATAGAAGCCGGACGTGTCCGCTTCGGCCTGTGGTGCCGCCGCTTTGACGATCTTCGCCCACATGTAACCCAGAGCCGTCAGGCCGAACAAATCGAGGTAGTCCACAGACGCCGCCCCAATGGCATTCGGGTTATCCCCAGACTGCTTGATCACATGCTCGGTCACGTCGTCAAGACGCTCAACGGCCGCCGCAAGTGGCTCAAGGAACGGGCGCAAGTGCTCGTCACCGCTGTTTTCCTCAAGGAAGTTAGCCACGTCCTGGGCAAACAGCTCGTAAAGCTTGCCCTGGGTGCCGACCACTTTCCGGCCCATTAGATCCAGTGCCTGGATACCATTGGTTCCTTCGTAGATCTGGGTGATACGGCAGTCACGAACCAGTTGCTCCTGACCCCACTCGCGGATGAAACCATGGCCACCGAAGACCTGCTGGCCCATGATACAGGCATCCAGGCCGCGATCGGTCAGGAATGCCTTGGCCACCGGGGTCAGTAACGCCACCATGCCCTCAGCATGCTTGCGACGCTCATCGTCCTCTGCGTACTTGGCGATATCCAGCCACTGGGCCACGTAGGTTGAGAAGGTACGACCGCCCTCGACATAGCCTTTCATGGTGAGCAGCATGCGGCGGACATCCGGGTGCACCAGGATTGGGTCTGCGGCCTTCTCAGGCTGTTGAGTCCCGGTTGGCGCGCGGCTCTGGATGCGGTCCAGGGCGTATTCCCGCGCACTTTGCAGCGAGGCCTCGGCAGCACCAATACCCTGGATGCCCACACCCAGACGCTCGTAGTTCATCATGGTGAACATGGCAGCCAGGCCCTTGTTCTCTTCGCCGACCAGCCAGCCTTTGGCGCCATCGAAGTTCATGACACAGGTGGCTGAACCCTTGATGCCCATTTTCTTCTCGAGGGAGCCACAGCTGAAGCTATTGCGCTCGCCCAGAGAGCCGTCGTCATTCACCAGGAATTTGGGTACCAGGAACATGGAAATGCCCTTGGGACCTTTCGGTGCGTCCGGCAGCTTGGCCAGCACCAGGTGGACGATGTTCTCCGCCATGTCGTGCTCGCCCCAGGTGATAAAGATCTTGGTGCCGGTCAAGTTGAAGGAGCCGTCATCATTGGGCTCGGCCTTGGTGCGGATAATACCCAGATCGGTACCAGCATGGGGTTCGGTCAGATCCATGGCGCCGGACCAGACGCCGGAGTACATGTTGGGCAGGTATTTTTCTTTCAGCTCATCACTGCCGTGGGCGTCCAGAGCCAGACAGGCACCTGCCGTGAGCATGGGAGCGAGGCCGAATGCCATGTTGGCACCCTGCATCATTTCCTCGAACTGGGCCACCAGGGTCTTGGGCATTCCCATGCCACCGAACTCCGGGTTACCGCCCAGGCCGTTCCAACCGCCTTCAACGATGGTCTGGTAGGCTTCCTTGAAGCCGTCTGGTGAGGTCACTTCACCGTCGTTCCATTTGCAGCCCTGCTCGTCGCCCTCACGGTTCAGGGGCGCAAGTACACCGCTGCTGATCTTCCCGGCTTCCTCAAGAATGGCGTCCGCCGTTTCCGGATCCACATTCTCGGCAACCTTGGGCAGTGAGGCCCAGAGGGCGGGGGCATCGAAAACCTCATTAAGAACGAAGCGCATGTCACGTAGGGGTGCCTGATAATCAGCCATCTAAAACTCTCCAAAAATTCTGTCAGTCTGTTCAGGTGGCAATGGGGCCGTCATTCCGGCCAGTCACACCTGCTCGGGCTATGTGTCCGCTGAAGATTATTTTTATGGGCCCTATTCTACCCTAAAAGCGGACCGCAACTCATGAAAAAAGCCCGCCTCCGGGGAGCGCGGGCTTTCTGGTCCTTGGAACCGTCCTTCGGTGCCCGCGCCTTAGATGGCGAAGGCTTCCTCCGGCATGTCCATCAGGCTGTCGGCGCCGGCCAGCATGCTTTCAGCGTGGCCCTTGGCCCGGGGCAACATGCGCTTGAAGTAGAAGCGCGCTGTCTGGATCTTGGCGTTGTAGAACATTTCCTCGGTAGTACCCTCAACCATCTTGTCCAGGGCAACCTTGGCCATACGGGCCCACAGGTAGGCGAACACCGCGTAACCGGAGTACATCAGGTAGTCCACCGAGGCCGCACCCACTTCTTCACGGTTCTTCATGGCAGACATACCAATCTTGGTGGTCAGCTCGCCCCATTCCTTGTTCATGGCCGCCAGCGGCTCAATGAATTCCTTCAGCTGCTCGTCTTCCGCGTTTTCCTTGCAGAACAGGTGCACCTGCTTGGTGAAGCCCTTCAGGGATTCGCCCTGGGTCATCAGAACCTTGCGGCCCAGCAGATCCAGCGCCTGAATACCGGTGGTGCCTTCGTAGATCATGCCGATACGGGCGTCACGAACGTTCTGCTCCATGCCCCACTCGGAGATAAAGCCGTGACCACCAAATACCTGCATACCCAGGTTCGCTGCCTCGTAACCGATTTCGGTCAGGAACGCCTTGGCGATCGGTGTCAGGAAGCCCAGCGCCTCATCGGCCGCCTTGCGCTCTTCTTCGGTCTTGCCGCTGTGAACAACGTCTGCCTGCTGCGCGGTCAGGTAAATCAGGGCACGGGCGCCTTCGGCAACCGCCTTCTGTGTCAGCAGCATGCGACGAACGTCCGGGTGAACAATGATCGGATCGGCGATGCCTTCCGGATTCTTGGGGCCACTCAGTGAACGCATGGCCAGACGCTCCTTGGCGTAGGCCAGTGAGCCCTGGAAGCCCAGCTCGGCGGCACCCAGACCCTGGATAGCGGTGCCGATACGGGCGGTGTTCATGAAGGTGAACATGCAGTTCAGGCCCTTGTTCTCCGGCCCGATCAGCCAGCCCTTGGCGCCGTCGAAGTTCATCACACAGGTGGCATTACCGTGGATGCCCATCTTGTGCTCGATGGAACCGCAGGACACGGCGTTGCGCTCGCCGGAGGAGCCGTCTTCGTTCGGCAGACACTTGGGCACGATGAACAGGGAGATACCCTTGGTGCCTTCCGGTGCGCCCGGCAGACGTGCCAGAACGATGTGGACGATGTTCTCGGCCATGTCGTGCTCACCGGCGGAGATAAAGATCTTGGTACCGGTAATAGCGTAAGTGCCATCGGCATTCGGCTCTGCCTTGGTGCGCAGGGTGCCGAGATCGGAACCACAATGCGGCTCGGTCAGACACATGGTGCCGGTCCACTCGCCGCTGATCAATTTGGTCAGGTAGGTCTGCTTCTGCTCCTCGGTGCCATGCTCTTCAATGGTGTTGGTTGCACCATGACTCAGGCCAGGGTACATGCCAAAAGACCAGTTGGCGGTACCGACCATCTCACTCATAACCAGACCGAGGGAATGCGGCAGACCCTGGCCGCCATAGTTGGGATCGGCCGTCATGGAAGGCCAGCCGCCTTCAACGTACTGCTGGTAGGCTTCTTTGAAGCCAGTCGGTGTTTTTACGCCGTCTTCGCTCCAGGTACAGCCTTCCTTGTCACCCACCTGGTTCAGGGGAGACAGAACCTGCTCACAGAACTTGGCACCTTCCCCGATAATGGCATCCACCATATCCGGAGTGGCGTCTTCGGCACCTTCCAGGTTGGCGTAATGCTGCTCGCTGTTCAGCAGCTCGGTCATTACGAATTTGATGTCACGCAGGGGCGCTTTGTACTCAGGCATGGAATCCACCTCGGTTCTCGGTCTCAGCTGAATCAGATTTGACAGCTTCTGGCCTTGGGTTTGCTCAGACACCGCAACGCAATGCGCCGCAGCCTTAATTAAACACTTGTTTGAAACATACGTTTACAGGCACAGAATTGTCAATAGCCGGATGCAAAATTTGTGTTGCGAACTGTCACCGGATCACGCGCCACTACAGTGCATGCAGCCGGATCACAGGTATAAGTGCCGGATATCTATGGAAGGACCTGGGAGTTGGAAAATAACCGGTCAGGCAGACACCGGTTCGAAGGAGGGAGCACGGTTTTCGTCACCGCTCTGATCAGATTCTCCCATGGCGGAGACCTCACGATAGGCATCGCTGGCAGCCCTTGATGAAGTTCCTGTTTCGGCGGCGAGCTCCGACTGGGCCTGAAGCATGATCTGCATCGCCTGAGCAGCCACCGCACGATCCTGACCGGAGGGTTCCGCCGGCGCCATGGCCGCCGCCCGGACAATCCGCATCTTCTCGATAGTCGCCTGGGGATCCCCCTGAACGGGAGACAGATCGATAGAGACTTCACCACCTACCGCATACTGCGCACCGTCCGGCCCGCGTTGATAGGTGAAAGACATGGCACCGGCATACTGACCGCCAACCGCCTGGTGCGCGGCTTCGTGGGCACGAACCTCGCGGTCCCGGGCTTTCAGCTCGGTGAGTCGTTTCAGCTCTTGTTCAGACAGGCCCTGCGGGTTATCGGAATTCTGGCCATCAGGTTTCGACTGGGGGTTTTCCCGTGCCGACTCGGCTTTACCGGAAGCCTCAGTGGATCTGGCTTCAGCAGAAGGCGTCTCGGGCTCCGCCGCTGCCGAACCGGTTGCCTGGACACGTGGCGAGACCTGGCCTTGAAAAGAGGCCCCAGGGGAAAATGGGGGAACAGGAGGGAGAGAGGAAAGCACGGACTCGGCGCCCTTTCAGCTATCAGGCCATGATATCCAGGAGTGTTCCCAGTGTTTCGTCCGCGGTTTTTACCACCTGGGCGGACGCTTCAACACTGCGCTCGTAGATCTTGAGATCAACAATGGGCTCAACAAGACTGCCCGCACCTTCTGCAGTTCCCTGGGGTCCATCGGTGCCAGCACGGGCAATCTTGCGGGCGGCATTCTCCATGCCGACCATGCCATCCTGAATGCCCTGAATTCCAACTGTGAGAGTGTTGCTGATCATAACTGCGCTGCCCGATGACCATTAATTGACTCAATTAAGCCACATATCTGGTCAATTTTCAAACAACCCATCAATATTCAGATAACCAGCCAGCATTTCCGGCCGCGACTGCTCCAGCCACGGAAGAATACCCAGACAGGGCGACCCCATATGGTTCACCAGGTAATTCAGGGTGTCCTGTTCGCAACTCATGGGGTCGGCTTCTGTCCGATTGGCTACCCACCCCGCCAATCGCAAACCGTCAGCCCTGATGGCTTCAGCTGTCAGGAGTGCATGATTGATACAACCCAGGCGGAGTGAAACCACCAGAATAACCGGCATGTTCAGTTGGCGCGGAAACTCCGAGTAGGTTTCCCGGTCGTTGAGAGGGACCCGCCAGCCGCCGGCGCCCTCCACCAGCAGCAGGTCCGCTGGACGGATTTGCAAACCGCGGCAGAACCCGACAAGGCGATCAGAGGTAATATAACGTCCGGCCTGCTCAGCGGCCACGTGCGGGGCAATGGCCGGTTCCAGGGCCACCGGGTTGATCAGCTCGTAAGCCAGTGGCTCCGTAATCGCATTCTGCAAAATCAGGGCATCTTCGTTGCGGAGGCCTTCCGGCGTCCGGTCGCAACCAGATGCGATGGGTTTCATCGCCAGGGTGTGTTTCCCCATGGCCCTGGCCGCGTGAAGAATGGCTGCGGATACCAGGGTTTTTCCAACCCCCGTGTCGGTGCCCGTTACAAAGAAGGATTGCTTGGCCATTATTGTTCCCAGTTACGAGTCCTATGGTTTCTGCCAGTAAATCCAGGCAGCTTCATAACTTGCCATGATAGTGCCGTCCGGCTCTTTGGGGTACTGCCTGCACATTGCCCGCACTCTCCCGGGTGCCGTGACCGCTGTTCGCCGACCAGCGCCGCGGAAGCCCGCACCAAGATGGCGAAGCTCACCTGCAAGCGCCATCGGCGACTCATAGGGCAGCCTGATAGTGCGGCTTTCAACAATGGCCTCCGACAACTCGGCATGCACCTTGGCCTGTAAGGCAAGCTCGGTCTCGAAGCGATTTACGTGCTGATGATCAGGGTCCGCTGCGTGCCAGGCCGCTTTCAGCTCTCGCAGTGTGCCATCCAGCAGCGTGGAGACCATTAGGAATCCACCGGGGCGCAGAATCCGCTGGCATTCCCTGAGCACCGCTCGGGGGTCATCACACCACTGAATCATCAGGTTACTGAAGATCAGGTCCACACTGTCATCGAGGAAAGGCAGTTGCTCTGCATCGCCCACAATCCAGTCAATGTCTCCAGGCCCGTTCTCACGAGCGCGCTCGAGCATGCCCGGGGAAAGATCAACTCCGGCCAACGTTCCAATGCGACCAGAGTCAGCGAACTTGCGGGTAAACCAACCGGTGCCACAACCGAGATCCAGGACGGTCGAATCGAATGGCTGGCCTTCGCGGTACTGGAGTTTTTGCAGCATGGTATTGCCCATGAAACGCTGCAGTCTGGAAGCACTTTCATAGGTGCCACTGGCAGTGCCAAAGCCCCGGGCAATATCCGACTTGAGCGATTCAGAGACACCAACCGATGTACCCGGCGGACAGCTCAAAACGCCCATGACAACCCCTTCTGCGAGACCAGGAACGTTTGAATCGCGCCCCAGCAATCCGACGCCGAACAGCCGCCTGGCCAGTGCGCCATCCCGGGTATGATCGCATGGGCACTGGAACCGGGAAGCGAAAGATCACTGGCGCTGGACCCGACCACAATGTCGTTTTCACCCATCACATGCAGGGCGGGCGTGACCAGTGAACGCCATAATGCCCGCTGGTCCCCGGTTTCCAGCCAAGCGAGGCTCTTGTTGAGGTGTTCGTGAGAAACCAGGGTTCCTTTTTCCAGCCAGGGCTTGAGGCTTTGCCGCTCCTGCCGTTCTTTTGCAGAACCGTTGATCATCAGCAACAGGAAATGCAGCCAGTAACGTTGAGGGTCCCGCCGGATACCCAGGGCGAAAGCCCGGAAGTCCTCTGCCGGCATCCCGTGAGGCCAGCTGTCATCGGCAACAAACTTCGGAAAACCACCCAGCGTTATGGCGCAGGATACCGCGCCGGTCTGCCGCGCAGCGGCCTCCATCACAACCTGACTGCCCAGGGACCACCCCATCCAGACGGACGCTTCCGGATACAGCGACAAAAGCTCATCGGTTACCTCTGAAAGCGAATCGCAACGGGCCAGCAACTCATCGTCCAGCGACACCGGCACAACTTCCCCGGGCCAGTACCCATAGAGCTCCGACAGCATCTCCGCACGAACACCCCACCCGGCAACCACCACCAGACGCGGACAGACCCTACCGGAGTTCATATCGCCACGTCCGTCTTTTGAACCAGGTCACGGCACTGGGAAAGTGCGCGCAACAGACAATCAAGATCCTCCTGCGAATGGGCGGCACTGAACGTAACCCGCAAACGCGCCTCTCCTACCGGAACCGTGGGCGGGCGAATCGCCGAGACCAGCAGACCTCGTTCCTCCAGCGCCTGACTCAGTGCCAGCGCATCGTGATTATCGCCAATCATGATTGGCTGGATCGGCGTACGCGAGGGCATCAGTTCATACCCCATGGCAGAGGCTTCACAGCGGAACCGGGACACCAGCCCCAACACATGATCACGACGCCCCTGATCCCGCTCAATGACATCCAGGCTCGAAATGGTCGCCATGGCAAGCGCTGGCGGCATCGCCGTCGTATAGATATAGGTCCTAGCCTTCTGAACCAGATAATCCATCAGCATCGACGGCCCGGCCACGAATGCGCCACTGGTACCTACCGCCTTGCCCAGGGTTCCAATCAGCACCGGCACCTCGTCCTCAGACAGCCCCAGTTCCGCAACACTGCCCCGGCCCTCAGGCCCCAGCACACCAATTCCGTGCGCATCATCGACAACCAGTAACGCATCATGAGCCCGACAGACCCGAGCCAACTCAGCCAACGGCGCAATGTCGCCATCCATGCTGAACACACCGTCTGTTACCACCAGCTTGTGCCCGGACGTCTCTGCCAGCATCGCCTCCAGCGCTGCCACATCACCATGGGCATAACGCCGAACCCGGGCACGGCTGAGAATACAGCCATCGATAATGGAGGCGTGATTCAGCCGATCCGAAAAAATCGTATCGCCACGACCGGCCAGCGCCGAAATAACCCCCATATTGGCCATATAGCCGGTGGAGAAAAACAGCGCGGAACTGCGACCGGTGAACTCCGCCAGACGAAGCTCCAACTGGTGATGGGCATCATGGTGACCACAGATCAGATGAGAAGCTGCGCCCCCAAGACCTGTCTCCGGAAGCGCATTACGGAGGGCCTCGATATTGGCGGGGTTATTGGCAAGACCAAGGTAATCATTACTGCAGAACGACAACAAAAGTTTGCCGTCAGCAATGAGAGAGGGCCTCTGAGGACCGGCTACATGCCGCCGCGTCCGGTAAAGACCGGCCTGTTTCCGCTCTTCGAGTTCAAGGGCAAAGTCCCGCACGATAGCACCTGGAGGTTAACTCAACGGTCCGGGCAACGAGCGGGTAAGGCTCCCCGGGATTGTAGAGGGCCAAGGATGGCCCGAAACAAGCGCACATGGATGTGCTTGTAGCGTATCCCGGGGAGCCTTACCCGCTCGTTGCTTCCCCAAGATCAAAGGCTCAGGCAGATTCCCGCGTAGCGTCGTAGAACATGTGACGTGTCGCCTCATACTCCACAGCCTCGGCAATCGCCTCCTCTTCCTGCTCCTCAGAGGCACACTGCTCCCGCTGCTCAGGCCGGATTCCCAGACGCTTGAACAACAGCATATCGGCATCAGCCTCAGGGTTGGAGGTAGTCAGCAGCTTCTCGCCGTAGAAAATTGAGTTGGCGCCAGCCATGAAACAAAGAGCCTGCATCTGCTCATTCATGTTCTCACGGCCCGCCGACAGACGAACGTGAGAAGCCGGCATCATAATCCGCGCCACCGCAATGATGCGGATGAACTCGAATGGATCCAGATCCTCGACATCCTCCATGGGCGTGCCTTTCACCTTCACCAACATGTTCACCGGAACACTCTCCGGGTGATGAGGCAGGTTTGCCAGCTGCATCAGCAGACCAACCCGGTCATCTTCATCTTCGCCCATGCCCATAATGCCCCCACAGCAGACTTTCATGCCGGCCTTGCGAACATTGTCCAGCGTATCCAGACGGTCCTGGTAGGTCCGCGTGGTGATGATGTGGCTGTAATACTTCTCAGAGGTATCCAGGTTGTGGTTGTAGTAATCCAGCCCGGCATCGGCCAGTTCCACCGCCTGCTCTTCTTTGAGCATGCCAAGCGTCATGCAGGTCTCAAGCCCCAGGGACTTCACCTGTTTGACCATGTCCAGAACATAAGGCATGTCCTTCTTCGAAGGACTGCGCCAGGCGGCGCCCATGCAGAACCGGGAAGCCCCCTTCTGTTTTGCGGCCTTGGCTTCAGCTACCACCTTTTCAATTTCCAGCAGCTTTTCTTTCTCAAGGCCAGTGTTGTAATGACCGCTCTGCGGGCAGTACTTGCAGTCTTCCGGGCAGGCGCCGGTCTTGATCGACAGCAGAGTGCTCACCTGCACTTCATTCGGGTCAAAGTGCTGGCGATGCACGCTCTGGGCACGGAATAGAAGATCGTTAAAGGGGAGCTCGAAAAGCTCGCGTGCTTCCTGCAGTGTCCAGTCGTGGCGGAGTTCTGTAGCGGTCATGTAAAAGTCCTGTTAACCTTTCCCGGTCTCTGGGTTTACGGATGAATCAGATGATAAAGGGGCTGAACTGGCTGTCAACCTTCCTGGAACAAAAGGTTAACAGCGTAAAGCAGGGCGGACTCTGCGTCGCCTGCCTTTCCTCCAAGGCCTTCAATGGGTTATGCCAGCCTTGCCGGGACGATTTACCGGTTAACCGCTGGCGCTGTCGCTGCTGCGCCCTGCCCCTGGCGTTTCCGTCCTCGGAACTGCTTTGTGGCGACTGCCTGAAGCACCCACCACCCTTCGAGACGTCCTTTGTTCCCTGGCGTTACCAGTACCCGCTGGACGGCATGATTGGCCGTTATAAATACAATGGCCAACGTAAGTTTGGCCGGCCGCTGATGTCGGATTTCGCCGGCTTGCTTGAGCAGGCATTACAGAGTGGCAGTATCACGCGACCCGCGGCGTTGGTGCCTGCACCGATGGATGCCCGGCGACGGCGCCGACGAGGATTCAATCAGGCCCAGGACATTGCCGAGACCATCGGGGGCCAACTGAACATTCCTGTGGCTACCGGACTGGTGGAACGCGTCCGGCGGGTTCGGTCGCAGCGGGAGTTGAACCGCGAGGCGCGGCTGGCGAATCTGCGCGGGGTGTTTGAGGTCGTTTCGGAGGTGCCTGAGCGGGTGGCCATTGTGGATGATGTGGTGACGACGGGGGCGACGGTTCGGGTTTTGGCTTCGGGTCTGCGGGAGGCCGGGGCCAGGGAGATTCAGGTTTGGGCTTTGGCGCGGACACCCGGTTAGTCTATTAAATTCTTCTTCGGAGCAAGCACCGGTCAGGCAGGCCCTCCCGGGATACGCTACGAGCACTTCCCTGTGCGCTTGTTTCGGGCCATCCATGGCCCTCTACAATCCCGGGAGGACCTGCCTGACCGGCGCCCGAAATCTTCAGTTATGCCAGCATCGCTTTTACGCGTTCGGCAATTGCCAGACAGGACGTTAGTCCTGGCGATTCGATTCCGAAGAGGTTAACCAACCCTGTCAAACCGTGATTTTCCGGTCCATCAATTCGGAAATCTGCGAAGCCACCATCAGGCCCGGCCAGCTTGGGCCGGATGCCAGCATAGGCCGGTTGAAGTCGGGCCGGGTCGAGGTGTGGCCACCATTGGCGGATGCCTCTGGCGAAGGTTTCCTGGCGGTTTGGGTCAACGGTGTAGTCTTCCGTTTCGATCCATTCAACGTCTGGGCCAAAGCGGGCCTGGCCGGCGAGGTCGAGGGTGAGATGAACACCGAGCCCACCGGGTTCCGGGACCGGGTAGATCAGGGTTTTGAAGGGTGTTCGGCCGCTGTAACTAAAGTAGGCTCCCCTTGCGAACCACTGCCGGGGTTTGTATTTATCAGGCAGGCCGGCCCAGGTTTTTGCCAGCGAAACAGCGGCGAGTCCGGCGGCGTTGATGACATTTTTCGCTTTCAGGGTCAGCGGATGGTCGCCTCCTACGTGGAGGCGATGCCAGTGGTTGTCCGATTCAGCGGCCACCACGGGTGACCGGAGAACGAGTTGGCCGCCGCCATCCTCGAGCTCGCCGAGCAAAGAGAGCATCAAACCATGACTGTCGACTATTCCGGTTTCCGGCGACCAGAGTCCCGAACTGGCGTGGATTTCCGGGATTTCACGGGTGATTCTGTCTGGGTCATGCAGGGCCAGCTCGACGCCGTTGCGCGCCGCAGCGGCCTGAATATCCCGGAGTTTACTATTCTGTGATTCGTCGGCCGCTACAATCCATTTGCCGCATTTCCGGTGTTCGACTTTATGGCTCCGGCAGTATTCGTAAAGCCGCTGCCGGCCTTCAACGCACAGTTCTGCTTTCAGTGACCGTTCCGGATAATAGATGCCGGCATGAACGACTTCGCTGTTTCTTGAGGAGATGCCCTCACCAAAGCGGTCTGCAGCTTCCAGCACAATCACCTCATGGCCGGCTCTGGCCAGTGCGCGGGCAATGGCAAGCCCGACGACACCGGCGCCGATTACAACGGTCTGGTTTTCAAGGACTTCTGTCGACACTTACGCTTGCCCCGGCTCAACTGACAACGCACTGAGGTTACCCCATCCTTCCATCCCTGCCAAAACCGCCCCGGCAAGGCTCAACACATTACTCAGGAGTCCATACCGGTTATACTTGCTTCCGGAAAGTAGTGCATGGAGCCCGGCTTATGATGTCTGACAGGAAGCAGTTTGTTCTGGTAATGGTGGTGGCCGCCCTGTTTGTCGGGTGGCTAGGCTGGCGAGGCTTTGAGGTAATAAGCCTCAACGAACGCCTGAAATCTGACAATGTGGTTGCCAGCTATCCCTACAAGCACCGGGTGCTCCGGGTGGAGGGCGATACTGCAATCATGAGTTCGCTTCGGTCGCACACGACATCGACCCACAAGGCCTTGAGTGCAGTCTTCCCGAGCATGCGCAATCTTGGCGACAGCCATCGGGACTGGCAGCGGGCCGAACGCGAGCTGGCGCAGGTGCAGGCCCGCGCCGGAGACGTTGTTCTCGGGGCGTCTGGCATTAGCCGTATTCGCTGGGAGCTGGATGAGAACTGGTACCATCTGCAATCCATGAAATCCAAATACGACACAAGGCTCTGAAACGTCCTTTTATGACCCATGACCCATCACTTGCGGCATCCACCCATCCCTACGATTCCCTGACGCCCGATACTATCCTGGATGCGATGGAAGAGGCCGGGTTCGCGGTCAGTGGCCGGCTGTTCGCACTGAATAGCTATGAGAACCGGGTTTATCAGGTGGGTCTGGATGAGGGCGCCCCGGTTATCACCAAATTTTATCGGCCGGGCCGATGGAGCGAAGCGGGAATCCGGGAGGAGCATGAGTTCACCCTGGAGCTTCTGCAGGCGGATATTCCAGTTGTAGCCCCGATGGAACTGGCTTCCGGCGACACCCTGGGGCGCCATGGCGAATTCCTGTTCGCGGTTTTTCCACAGCGTGGCGGTCAGGCGCCGGACACCAGTGTAACCGACACCCTCTACCGTCTGGGCCAGTGGCTTGGTCAGATCCACAACATTGGCGCCAGCAAACCGTTTGCCCACCGCTCCAGCATGGACTTGCTTGACGGTATTGACGCGAGCAACCGGCTTCTGCTGGAAGGCAGCTGGATTCCGACGGACCTCAGGCCCGCCTGGGACAGCCTGATCCCGGACCTGCAAAGGCTCTGTGCCGCTCGAGTTGATGAAGCCGGCCCGGTGGAAACCTTGCGGCTTCATGGCGACTGCCATGCCGGCAATATTCTTTGCCGAGACGAGCAGATGCTGTTTGTGGATCTGGACGATTGCCGCACGGGCCCCGCTATTCAGGATATGTGGCTGCTCCTGAACGGTGACGAGTTCGAGCGCGGCGCCCAGCTTGGCGAATTGCTGGAAGGTTACGAAATGTTCCGTGATTTCAATCGTCGTGAACGCCATCTGATCGAGCCCTTGCGCTGCTATCGACAGATCGCGCATTGTGCCTGGCTGGCCAAACGCTGGGATGATCCAGCCTTTCCACGCTTTTTCCCCTGGTTTGCCCAGCCACGCTTCTGGTCAGACCAGATTCTCTCGCTTCGGGAACAACTATCCGCCCTGCAGTCCCCGGCCATCACGGTACCGGGGCAGTACTGAGCAACACTTTAAATTCGTTTGATTCGAGGTAGGCATGAGCCAGAATGAGGCCCGTTACACCGTCCGCAGCCTGATCGTAACCGCTCTGGTTGCGGTTATCGGTACCGTTCTTGCGCTGGAAATGAGTGGCAAGATCAGCCACAGCGACAACAAGGACCACATGCCGGTTGGCGATTTCCAGGCTATTCATGTAACCGAGGACGATCCGTTCCGGATGTCGCCCAAAGCCTCGGAATTACATGCGGTCTGCGAAAATGGCTACCTGGCGATTGCCGCCGATGTGGACCCGTCGTTCCGGGGAATCCTGGTGGACTATAAAAACCGGGGTGTACGTTGCTCCCGGCCGTCACCGACAGGGCCTGCTGTACCATCCTCTCCGGAGGCACCCGACTCCAATGGCTAAATCCCAAAAGCTGTCGGAGGCACCCGAGCAGGTGACGGACCGGCTGTTTGCCACAGAACGCCGGCCGGAGGATTTCCGATTCGACGCATCGGTAGCCAGGGTGTTCCCCGACATGATTCGACGTTCTGTGCCGGGCTACACCACCATCATTCCGATGATCGAGGTGATCACCGAACAATACGCCCAGCCAGCCTCCCACTGCTATGACCTGGGCTGCTCCCTGGGCGCATCAACCCTGGCAATGCGTCACGGCATTTCCCATGGGGATTGCGCGCTTGTTGGGGTGGATAACTCCAGCGCCATGATCGAACGCTGCGAGCATTACATTGCCCTTGACGACAGCGCCCTCCCTGTCACCCTCAGGTGCGAGGATATCCTGGACACCGAACTGAGCAACGCCTCGGTAACCACGCTGAATTTCACCTTGCAGTTTGTCGATCCGGAAAAACGTGCCAGCCTGCTCAAGCGAGTTGCTGATGCCACTCTCCCAGGCGGCGTCCTGATCCTGTCAGAGAAAATCCGCTTTGAGTCCGAAGACGAGCAGGCCGTTCAGACCCGACTGCACCACGAATTCAAGCGCGCCAACGGCTATTCGGATCTTGAAATCAGCCAGAAGCGCACGGCCATCGAACAGGTACTGATCCCCGAGACACTGGCAGCCCACAAGGAACGACTGCTCACGGCGGGCTTCAATGATGTGGTGGTGTGGTACCAGTGCTTCAACTTTGTTTCCATGCTCGCCATCAAGGCCAACCAAACCACCAAATGACCATGGCAGATTTTGACTGGAAAGCCCGATTCGGGCCAATCATCAATGAACTCGCGAAAGACGGCCTGGATCATTGGGCCACTTCGCTCCGGCAGCAACTGGTTCACCGCTTCGAAGACCGCCCCCATGGCGATCTTGACCGCTGGCAGGCCGCCCTGGACCGCCTGCCCGACCTGGAGCAGGTAGCGGCGCAGCTGGACCGCTCTGCCGTTACCCTGAATGCCCCCCAGCCCCTGACCGTGGCACAACAAGAGCAGCTGGAGCTCGGACTGCGAGGCCTGATGCCCTGGCGCAAGGGGCCCTTCGATTTTTTCGGGACCTACATCGATACTGAGTGGCGCTCTGACTGGAAGTGGGACCGTGTGTCTCCGTACCTTTCAGACCTGGCCGGTCGCCGAATACTGGATGTCGGTTGTGGCTCTGGCTACCACTGCTGGCGCATGCTTGGAGAAGGTGCGAGCCGGGTGATTGGCATCGACCCGGGCCTCCTGTTCCTGTTCCAGTTCTTCAGCGTCAAGGATTACCTCGGCGACGTCCCCGTCGATCTACTGCCCATCAGGATGGAAGATCTGCCGGCAGATCTTGAAACCTTCGACACCACCTTTTCCATGGGTGTCCTTTACCACCGGCGCTCGCCACTGGACCACCTGCTGGAGCTCAAGGGGACACTTCGCCGGGGTGGTGAGCTGGTGCTGGAAACACTTGTGGTTGATGGCCCCGAGGGCTTCAGCCTGATGCCCGAGGATCGCTACGGCCAGATGCGAAATGTCTGGTTCCTGCCCAGCTGCGACACACTGCTGCGCTGGCTCGACCGCACCGGCTTCCGCAATGCCCGGGTGGTGGATGTAACCGAGACCACCACCGAGGAACAGCGCAGTACTGACTGGATGCGCTTCAATTCCCTGCAGGACTTTCTGGATCCGGACGACCCGTCGAAAACCGTGGAAGGATACCCAGGGCCACTTCGGGCCACCGTGATTGCCGAGAAGCCCTGAACACGAAAAAACCGCCGTGCTTTTCGGCAGGGCGGTTTTTCATCCATCAGCGATTATTCGCCAAATGGATGACGGAGCGTGATGGTCTCAATACGATCCGGACCAGTAGAGATCACGTCGATTGGCGCCTCGATCTGCTCTTCCAGGAAACGAATGTAGGCCTTGGCATTCTCCGGCAGCTGATCGACGCTGGTCAGGCCAACGGTGCTCTCACTCCAGCCCGGCAACTCCTCGTAGACAGGCTCGATGTCCTTGTAACTGTCGCAGCCAATGGGCGGCCGGAAAATCTCGCCGTTCGGGGTCTTGTAACCGACACACACCTTCACGGTCTCGAGTCCGTCCAGCACATCGAGCTTGGTCAGACAGATGCCGGACACGCTGTTGATCTGGATGGCGTGGCGAAGAGCCACCGCATCAAACCAGCCACAACGACGGGCGCGCCCGGTTGTGGTTCCAACTTCGTTGCCCTTGACGGCCAGATGCTGACCCATATCGTCAAACAACTCGGTGGGGAACGGCCCGGAACCAACACGGGTGGTGTAAGCCTTGGTGATACCCAACACATAGTCCAGGAACAACGGGCCGAAACCTGAGCCTGTGGCGGTACCGCCGGCGGTGGTGTTGGAAGACGTCACATACGGGTAGGTACCCAGGTCAATATCCAGCAGTGAGCCCTGCGCGCCCTCGAACAGGATGTTTTCGCCACGCTTGCGGAAATCGTGCAGCATGTCAGTGACATCAGCCGCCATGGGCAGGATTTCCTCACCCATCTGCTTCAGCTCTTCCAGGGCTGCATCAATGTCTTCGGCTTCTTCTTTGAAGTACTCGGTCAGAATGAAGTTGTGGTACGACATGATTTCCCGCAGTTTCATTTCGAAATCTGCCGGGTTACACAGATCGCCCAGGCGCAGGCCACGGCGGGAGACCTTGTCTTCATAGGCCGGGCCAATACCGCGACCGGTGGTGCCGATCTTGTCGACACCGCGAGCCCTTTCCCGGGCCTGATCAATTCGAACGTGGGTACGCAGAATGATCGGGCACGCCAGACTGATGCGAAGGCGATCGCGAACCGCCACGTCATTGGCTTCCAGCTCACGCACTTCTTTCAGCAGGGCCTCGGGCGACAGGACAACACCGTTACCGATAAGGCAATAGACATGCTGCCGCAGGATACCGGAAGGAATCAGGTGAAGCGCCGTTTTCTTGCCGTCAATAACCAGGGTATGACCGGCATTGTGACCGCCCTGGAAGCGAACAACCGCTGCAACCTTGTCGGTCAGCAGGTCAACAATCTTACCCTTGCCTTCATCACCCCACTGGGTGCCCAGCACAACAACGTTTTTACCCATGATTCTCTCTCAATGCGGCTGCCCCGCAGGACAGGCGTTTCGCAAGTTTACCTGTAAATGAATTCACCGAGGCCCCGCGGCATCAGCCCAGCGTTTGCACGACCCATTGGCCATTCTGTTTAACCAGCTCCCGGTCACAACCTCTGGCGGCCGGATTTACGCCGTCATCTTCGGGCAAGGCGCGAACAACGGTTTCCGTCATTCTCAGACCGGAGATCACGCCCTCCAGGGCCGGGTCGTCATCCGCCGGCGCCCAGACGGCCCCTGCTTTCCGTGCCACCCGTTCTCCGAGCGAGACAAGTGACCGTATATCAAGACTGAACCCAGTTGCCGGGCGGGCCCGGCCAAAATCACTGCCGATGGCATCATAACGACCACCCTTGGCCACGGAATCACCATGGCCAGGCACATAGGCCGCAAACACAAGCCCGGTGTGGTAGTTGTAGCCACGGAGCTCACAGAAATCGAATCCGAAACTGATATCCGGATAATCCCGGCTCAACATGTCGGACACCCGCCCGAGCTGATCAAGCGCAGCATCCAGACTCTCAGACGCCCCCTCCAGGATCCGGCGCGCTTGGCTCAAGGCTTCCGGACCACCGCTGACACGGGCGAGCTCTCGCAGGCGAGCGCCAGCAGAGCCAGGCGCACACTGACCAAGCAGTTCATCAAGCTCGGGAACCGATTTGCGGGCCATGGCATCGAAAATGGCGCTCTCGGTATCCCGATCAAAATCCGCTTCGCCAATCAGGCTCTCGTAGATGGCCACATGGGCCAGATCCAGATGGATACGCGGCAAACCGGAAACCCGGAGTGTTTCCAGCATCAGGCTGATCACTTCCATGTCTGCCGCTTCCGAGCCACTGCCAAACAGTTCGCAGCCGGCCTGGATGGGGGTGCGCCCCGTCAGCATATGCCTTGGACGGGTATGGAGTACGTGCCCTGCATAGCACAGGCGAGTGATCCCTTCCTGACCCAGTGTATGGGCATCAATGCGGGCGGCCTGAGGCGTCATATCGGCGCGCACACCCATCATGCGACCCGTGAGTTGATCGGTCAGCTTGAAGGTCTGTAGCTCCAGATCATGCCCGGTTCCGGTAAAAAGGGATTCGAGATATTCGATAAGCGGTGGGATAACCAGCTGATAACCCCAGCGCTGGCAGGTATCCATTACATCCCGACGCAGGGATTCGATCCGTCCGGCCAATGGAGGCAGAATATCCTCTACCCCGTCTGGCAGTAACCAGCGATCAGATACTGTCATGAGATTCCGTTGTCCGTTATATCCGCTCCGGCGCAGTCGGCGGGGGATCACACAGGATTTAAGGCGGCACTCGTTAAAAAGCCCGACACAAAACCGCAAGAATTTTACACGGTTGGCGGGCACAAAAAAACCGGAATACTGAGGTATTCCGGTTTTTGGTTTCAGCCTGCGGGGTTAACGAGCACCCTGCGGGTCGTTCAGGAATTTCATGAACGCACTGTTGGAATCGATCACCATGATGTCATCCTTGCTCATGAAGGTGTTGCGATAAGCCTGAAGACTGCGATAGAAGCTGTAGAACTCCGGATTGGAGCCGTAAGCATCAGCATAGATTCGCGCGGCTTCGCCGTCCCCTTCACCACGGGTTTCCTCAGACTGCGCAAAAGCTGTTGCAAGAACAACCGTTCTCTGGCGATCCGCGTCTGCACGAATACCTTCGGCCAGCTCGCGGCCCCGTGAACGGAACTCCTGGGCCAGTTTCTCACGCTCGGTCGCCATCCGGCGGTAAACGTTTTCGCTGACCTGCCCGGGGAACTCGATGGCCTTGACCCGGATATCCAGGACCTCGATACCAAATTCGCTCTGGGCGGTCTGGTTTACGCGATCCCGCAGGGTGTGCATCAGCTCATCCCTCTGGCCGGAAACCACTTCAACCATGGTCCGGATACCAAACTCATCCCGCAGCCCGTTGTCGACACGGGAAGATAGCAGAGACTGGGCACGGAACTCATCGCCGCCGGTTGCCCGGTAGAACTGGTCCACATCCCGGATCTTCCAGGCAATATAAGAGTCCACATCCAGTGGTTTCTTTTCCACGGTCAGGTATTGCCGGGAGGGCAGATCCATGGTCAGAACCCGGATATCGAATTCACGGACCTGGTCAATAACCGGAACCTTGAAATGAATACCCGCCTGGATGTCGGTCTCAACCAGCTCACCGAACCGGAGTAGCACACCCCTGTGGGTTTCCGGAATAATGTACACACTGGACAGCACCAGCAGGACAACGATAAGGGCGCCTGCAAGGCCCACTACACCTTTAGGTCCCATAATTATCTGCTCCTCCGAACGGTCGTATCCTGCCTGTTTCGCAGTTCCTGAAGAACCTGATCAGTCAGGGTCTGGATGTCCACATTGCCCTGGTTGCTGCTGGAAGAAGATCCACCGGTGCGGGGCAGGGAGCCCTGGGTCAGGCGGTCAAGCGGCAGGTACATCATGTTGCCACTGCTCTCGGTATCCACCAGGATTTTGCTGCTGTTGGCCAGCACAGTCTCGACCGTCTGCAGGTACATCCGCTCGCGGGTAACGGTAGGAGCCATCTGGTAAACCGCCAGCAGCTCAAGGAAACGCGCGGTTTCACCACGGGCCCGCTCGATAACCTCTTCTTTGTAAGCGTTGGCCTCTTCGATCATCCGCTGAGCCTCACCACGGGCCTCGGGAACAATCTTGTTTCGATAGGTCTCGGCCTCCTCTTTCACTCTTTGCTCGTCCTCACGGGCGCGCTGAACTTCACGGAAGGCATCCTGAACCGCAGGCGGCGGCTGAGTACTTTCAACGTTCACTCGTACGAGCTCAAGGCCGGTACCGTATTCCCGCAGGAACATCTGGAGCCTCTGCTCTACCCGAACGGCCAGTTCCGCACGACCTTCGGTCAGCACGTCGTCGAGCGTGGAGCTACCCACCTCGTGACGAATTGCGCTGTCGGTCGCGAACGCCAGTGCCTGGTTGGAGTCACGCACATTCAGTACGTAGGCCTCAGCGTCGCCTACTCGATACTGAACCTGCAGATCCACCGTCACCAGGTTTTCGTCCTGGGTCAGCATCTGGCCACTGGACTCAGCGGTACGCACGTTAGTGACACGTACCTTGGTAACACTGTCAATCAGCGGCACCTTGAACCTCAGACCCGGATTCTCGGTCTGGTGGTATTCACCGAAACGGAGGACAACCGCCCGTTCCTGTTCGTCCACGGTATAGAAAGACTGGAAGATGACGTAGCCGACCACCAGGATGGCTGCCAGCGCGAGGATGGCCCCGAAGCCAGCGGCGCTTCCGCCGCTACTACCACCGCTTCCGCCGGATTTTCCACCCTTGCCGCCAAGCATTTTGTTGAGCTTGTCGAGACCCTTTTTCAGCGCCTCATCGAGGTCTGGCGGCCCTTGATCATTACCGCGCCGACCACCACCGGTACCCCAGGGGTCATTGTCGTTACGGTTTCCACCCGGTTCGTTCCAGGCCATAGTGCTCTCCGTTACTGACTTATAGATAGAATGGCTGCAAATACTAGGGATTTATCTCCGCCCCGGCAATAGCCGTTGCGGTTTCAGGCATGTCCAACGTCCAGCCTGACGGATTTTTCGTTGACTCCGGCCCGGCTGAGCAGTTGCTGCCAGTCCCGATTCTGCAATCGCACTTCAACAACCGTATCGCCGGAATCGCGGTACTCCTCGCTCAACACCGAACCTGCTTCATGCAGCAGCGCGCGCAACTTGCCATCCGCAGGACCGAGCAGAACGAAGTGGTGAACAACATCTTCTGCCACTCGCTCAACGATTGCATCGAACAGGCCGTTGAGACCTTCACCGGTTACCGCGGACACCCAGGCCCGCACCGGAACACCGTCTTCATTGCGCTCAACCCGCGGTGTGAAGTTTTCCAACAGATCAATCTTGTTGAACACCTGCAGCATGGGAATCTCATCTGCCCCGATTTCGGCCAGAACCTCTTCAACCTGCTCGATGTTCTCGTCACGACGCGGATCGTGACTGTCGATAATATGCAGCAGCAAGGTTGCCTGCGTGGTTTCCTCCAGCGTGGCCCGGAACGCCTCGACCAGTTTGTGCGGGAGATGCCGGATGAATCCTACGGTATCCGCCATTACGACCGGCCCGATATCCGGAAGTTCCAGCCTCCGCAATGTCGGATCCAGCGTGGCAAACAGCTGGTCTGCAGCATATACGGACGAAGTGGTAATACGGTTGAACAAAGTCGATTTACCGGCGTTGGTATAACCGACCAGCGACACCGTGGGAATGTCAGCCCGCTGACGGGCTCTTCGACCCTGATTTCGCTGGCGACGTACCTTTTCGAGGCGCTTGTGGATGGACTTGATCCGCTCCCGCAAGAGACGGCGGTCGGTTTCCAGCTGGGTTTCACCCGGCCCCCGAAGACCGATACCACCTTTCTGACGTTCAAGGTGAGTCCAGCCCCGAACCAGACGCGTGGACATATGTTCGAGCTGGGCCAGCTCTACCTGGAGCTTACCTTCGTGTGTGCGGGCCCGCTGCGCAAAAATATCCAGTATCACGCCGGTGCGGTCAAGCACACGGCACTTGAGTTCATGCTCAATGTTGCGCTCCTGACGCGGGCTCAGAGCATGGTTGAACAATACGACGTCGGCTTCATTGGCGGCTACTGCATCGCGAATCTCTTCCAGCTTGCCCTCTCCGACGAAAAATCTCGGGCTGGGCTGTTTGCGGGACCCGGTAACGGTGCAGACCGGCTCAACACCGGCAGACGTAACCAGTTCGCGGAATTCACCGGGGTCTTCGGTGCCATCGTGGGCAGTAAAATCGATGTGGACGAGTACCGCGCGCTCACCGACATCAGGACGTTCAAACAATTGGCATCAACTCCGGGGCAATCAGACTATGAGTGTCATAAAAACAAACACCCGCGGCCACAAGACCCCTGGACGGGATCTTCTGGAGCGCGGGTGGCAAGACCGGGAAGCGGATGAATCAGTCTTCAGACTCGCCCTCTCCTCCCGGCGCCTGCTGCGGAATGCGAACATTGCGGGCAGGTACCACAGTGGAAATAGCGTGCTTGTAGACCATCTGGCTGACAGTATTTTTCAGCAAAATCACGAACTGGTCGAAAGACTCGATCTGGCCCTGAAGTTTGATACCGTTGACCAGAAAGATGGAAACCGGAATGCGTTCCTTGCGCAATGCATTAAGGTAAGGGTCTTGTAACGAATGCCCTTTTGACATGTGTTTTCTCCTGTTTTTAGTAAATGCAGATCGTCATTTGTCAAATTTAAATGTGGTGCGAAGTCGGATTTTTTTCAAGGCTGCCTCAGCGATAAGTTTGTCGTCGCTGTCCAGCCAGTCCACATCGGACCACTTGCGCAACCAGGTCAACTGCCGCTTGGCCAGCTGGCGTGTTGCTGCCACTCCCTTGCTGACAAATGTCTCGTAGTCGTCTTCCCCGGACAAATAACTCCAGGCCTGACGATATCCGACACAACGCATGGAAGGGAGATCAGGGTGCAAGTCTTCCCTGAGCATCAGTGCCCGCACTTCGTCGAGAAAGCCTGCATCCAGCATTTTCAGGAAACGCAGACGAATTCGCTCATGAAGCACTCGCCGCTCCGGCGGCATCATGGCAAGCTGAACCACAGTATACGGAAGCAAAGATGTTTCGTCTGCCTGCCAGCGAGTGAAATAGGTGTAATCCTCAATATCGCCGCCTTCCGCCGCTGCCGTTGGTTGTCCGCCCGAATCGGATTCGGCCTTCCAGAATTCGGAAATTGGCTTACCGGTGAGCCGCAGGACTTCGAGGGCCCGAATCAGACGCTGCCGGTTATTGGGATGGATGCGCTCAGCTGCGACCGGATCACTGCTCCTTAGTTCCTCGTGCAGGGCCTCCCAGCCCCGCTCTTCGGCCTCTTGTTCCAGAGCCCGTCGCACGGCGGGGCTTGCCGAAGGCAGGCCGGACATACCATGGAGCAGCGCTTTGAAATACATCATGGTGCCGCCTACGAGCAGGGGAATTCGGCCAGCAGCCGTTATTTCCGCCATCGCTGCCAGGGCGTCCCGACGGAAATCCGCAGCGGAGTAGGTTTCCGCCGGATCGCAGATATCAATCAACCGGTGGGGTGCGCGTGCCAGTTCGGCAGCGGTTGGTTTGGCCGTCCCGATGTCCATGCCTCGATAGATCATGGCAGAGTCCACGCTGATGATTTCGCAAGGCAGATGGTCACAGAGCGCCACGGCCAGGTCTGTCTTACCAGAGGCCGTGGGGCCCATCAGGAAGATGGCAGGGGGCAGCGACACCTCAGCGCCCCCTGAGGAACAGCTTGTCCAGTTCAGACATGGTCACCAGGGTCCATGTCGGCCGGCCGTGATTGCACTGGCCGCTCCGCTCGGTCGCCTCCATATCCCTGAGCAGCGAGTTCATTTCAGGAATGGTCAGCTGCCGGTTGGCACGAACGGAACCATGGCACGCCATGGTTCCCAGCAATTCATGTGTCACCGCTTCAACCCGGTCACTCTGTCCGTGTTCAATCAGATCGGCCAGAACGTCACGCACCAGCTGCTCTGTATCGGCACCACGCAGGAGCGCGGGCACCTGCCGAACCGCCAGGGTTTCCGGGCCAATGCGCTCGATCTGCAAACCCAGTTTCTGCAATTCTTCACCATGACTCTCGGTCAGGGCTGCCTCTTTCTGACTGACCGCCAGCGACAGCGGCACCAGCAACGGTTGGCTTTTCAGATCCTGCTCGGCGAGCGCACGTTTCATCCGCTCGTAGGTAATGCGTTCATGGGCCGCGTGCATGTCCACCACGATTAGACCCGCGCGACCTTGGGCAAGAATGTAGATCCCATGCAGCTGGGCAATGGCATAACCCAGCGGCGGCTCCTGATCACTATCAACAGGCGGAGTAGGCATTGGCGTAGCAACGCCATCGCCAGAGGGCATAGACTGCTGCCCCTCGCTACCCCCGCCGGCATTCAGGGACTGGTAAAACGCCATCTGATCGCTGGCTCGCCACTCCTGTTGCGGCTGTGATTGTCCGCCAAATCCGGAGCCTGAGCCACCTGAAGGACCGTAATCTGGCACCGACGGCTGGCCGTTCCAGGCCGTACCTGCCGGGACGGTCTCCGGGGCCTGGGCCGATGCTTCGCGACCGAAGGATTGGGCCACCGCACCGCGAAAATGATCGTCCGGGCGCACATCGGCCAATGCCTTGTGCAGGGTCCTGAAAATAAAATCGTGGACCAGACGGCCATCACGGAATCGGACTTCATGCTTCGTCGGGTGGACGTTCACGTCTACGGTGGCGGGATCCACTTCGAGATAGAGCACAAACGCCGGATGCCGGTTATTGTAGAGTACGTCCCGATAGGCCTGGCGCACTGCATGGGCCACCAGGCGGTCACGGATCACGCGACCGTTAACGAAGAAATACTGTAGGTCGGCCTGGCTGCGTGAAAACGTGGGGAGGGCTACCCAACCCCAGAGCCGCAACCCGGTAGCTTCCGCATCAATGACCACCGCGTTGTCTATGAATTGCTGGCCGCACAGTGCGCCAATACGCCGCTCGCGATCAAGCGCCGATTCGGCCGGTCTCAGGCTCTGCACAACGCGTTGATTGTGGCGCAGGGTGAAACCGGCGTCGAAACGGCTCAGGGCCTGCCGGCGCACGCACTCTTCGACATGATTAAATTCGGTCTTTTCGGTACGGAGGAATTTTCGACGGGCCGGGGTATTAAAGAACAGATCCCGCACTTCCACGGTCGTTCCGACCGGATGAGCGGCAGGCGAAATTCTCGCGTCCATTTCACGGCCCTCGACTTCCACCCGGGAAGCAGCTTCCTGCGATTCGGTCCTTGAGGTCAGGGTCAACCGTGAGACAGAACTGATACTGGCAAGCGCTTCCCCGCGAAAGCCAAGGGACGCCACAGCTTCCAGGTCATCCAGACTGGCGATCTTGCTGGTGGCATGACGACTGAGCGCCAGGGGAAGGTCGTCTTCCTCGATCCCGCCGCCGTCATCCCGAACGCGAATAAGCTTGACGCCGCCCTGCTCGACCTCAACATCGACCCGGTTGGCACCGGCATCCAGGGCATTTTCGACCAGTTCCTTGACAACAGACGCGGGTCGCTCCACCACCTCGCCCGCGGCAATCTGGTTCGCGAGCCGTGGTGACAGCAATCGAATGGGGGGCATGTTACGGAAAAACCTCTTGATCAGGACGCGGGAATACGAATGGTTTGCCCTACCATAACACGGTCGTCCCGAAGGTCGTTAAACTGCATCAGCTCACTGACGGTGGTCTGGTTTTTCCGGGCCACTCCGGACAGGGTGTCGCCACGCTGGATGCGGTAGTGGCTTATGCTGTCTCCACCCTGGCGATTCTGTTTCTGCCACGCCAGAAGAGTCCCGGGAGGTGGAGTTTTCTGGAAGTAGTCATCAATACCTTTCATGATGGCGCCAGCCAGCTTGTTACGGTACCACTCGGTGGCAAGATTCTTCTCTTCCTGGGGGTTTGAGATAAACCCGGCCTCCACAAGAATGGAGGGGATGTCCGGCGATTTCAGCACCGCAAAAGCGGCCTGCTCGACGCCAGGCTTGTGCAACTTCGCCACGCCACCAAGCTTACCGAGAACGGAACTGCCAACACCAAGGCTGGCATTGATACTGGCTGTCATCGAGAGGTCCAGCAAAACACCGGCAAGCATGTCGTCCCTGCCATCGAGAGACAATCCCCCGGCACCACCGATCAGATCAGACCGGTTCTCACTGTTAGCCAACCATCGGGCCGTCTCACTGGTGGCACCTCGCTGGGAAAGGGCGAACACCGATGCCCCTTTGGGCTGCGGTGTCCGGAAGGCGTCGGCGTGTACCGAAACGAACAGGTCGGCATTGTATTTCCTGGCCAGAATCGTTCGATTGCGAAGGCCAATGTAATAGTCTCCGGTCCTGGTCATTTTGGCGGTATATCCCGGCCGATCATTGATCAGGTTAGCCAGGGTTTTCGCCATTTTCAGAACCACATCCTTTTCACGGGTTCCCCGGGGACCAATGGCGCCAGGGTCTTCGCCGCCGTGCCCGGCATCGATGACTACAATAACGTCCCGCTTCCCGGATGAATCCTGGGTCACGGTGGGCGTTGTAGCCTTCTCCAGCCGGCTGCCACTTTCGTCAATGAGATCGACCACCAGCCTGTGGCCGTACTGCTGGTTCGGCTCAAGCTGAAAGCTCCGCGGCTTGATGTCGGCCTTGAGATCCAGGACCACGCGTATATCGGTCCCGTTTCTTGGCGCGCTCCGGATCCGCTTGATCGGGCTACCGGAAAGGTCCAGACCTGAGAAATCGGTCTTCAGATTCGCATTTTTCAGATCGATAACCAGCCGCGCCGGACTGCTCAGGGAGAAAATGTTGTGCTCTACCTGCCCGCCGGTATCCAGAACCAGCCGGGTATGATCTGGCGCGGGCCAGATACGCGCACTCTCGACCTGCGTTGCAGCCGAACCGTGAAACGCCAACAACGCGAGTAATGCCGCGATCGGCCAGATCAATCGTTTACTCAGCTTTGCACAATTCATAAAGCTTACCTGCCAGTTTATTCCCGGTCTCGGACTCGCTAATGCGCCGGACCAATCAACTCCAGTTCGTTCAGCAATTGGGCGCCCAGTTCTGAGCGGGCCCTGATCACTACGGAACGTCCTTCACCTCGAGTCTCGAGATGAATTTCCAGATCCGGCTCGGGCAATATGCCTTTACCTCGCTCAGGCCACTCAATAAGGCACAGGTTTTCGCCGGAGAAATAATCCCGGATGCCCATATATTCCAGTTCTTCAGCATCGCCCAGGCGATACAGGTCAAAATGGTAAGTCGGTGGATTGAGGTTTTCGTAGGGCTCCACCAGTGTGTAGGTCGGGCTCTTTACGGCCCCTTCGTGACCCAGCCCGCGCATGACACCCCGGCTGATGGTGGTCTTCCCCATACCGAGCTCACCATCCAGATAGATCACCAGGCCGCGGCCAGATTCCGCGACGGTTCTCGCCAGCTCACGGCCAAGATGCTCGGTTTCAGCCTCGCCTTGCAAGAAAAGCCGGCGCTCATTACCCATTATGCTCATAAGTCTCTCGCCTCCGGGTACCTCTCAGACTCCCGAAAAACCAGCGGCAGCGCATCGATAACATCGGTCGGTATCAAACCGATGAACCCACTGGCTTCTGAAGCCCTGCCAGCCGCAGCCAGGTGGACCGCCGCTCCGAGCACGGCGGCTTTTTGCCCGTCACCAATCTGCCCCAGAACCGCGCCGATAATACCCGAAAGAACATCACCCATACCGCCGGTGGCCATGCCCGGGTTGCTGCCGCTGATGACATCAAGAGCGCTACCTTCAGAAGCGACAATGGTGCCCGCGCCTTTCAGCAGAACGGTTCCGCCGTAAAGTGCCTGCAATTTTCGGGCGGCGGCCATCCTGTCCGCCTCTACCTCCGGCACCAGACAATTCAGCAACCTGGCCGCCTCGCCCGGGTGGGGCGTCAAAACGTGATTATCCGCCGGCACGGCAACCCGACCGGACAACAGGTTCAGGGCATCCGCATCCAGCACCCTTGGTTTGCCACTGGCAATCACCTGCTCCAGCATCTGCTGGCCCCAGGCACTTCGCCCGATACCAGGACCGCACACTACAACCGAGGCGGCGTCCAGCAGCGACGGTAATTCAGAGCCATGAATCAGGCCATGAACCATTACCGACGGGCATCTTGCCAGGGCGGCCGTCACATGTTCCGGGCGTGTTGCCAGCGAGACCAGACCAGCCCCGGACCGCGCTGCGGCCTCTGCCGCCAGCAGGCCCGCACCGCCATAACCCCGATCGCCGGCTACCACCAGTACATGCCCGAACCGCCCCTTGTGGGCGTTGGCAGGCCGGGGCGGCAACCAGGACATGACGGAACCCCAGTCACGACGGCACGCCACAGGTTTTTGACCACTACCGGCGACACCATCTTCTGTATCCAGGGATTCGAAAACCACTTCCCCGCAGACCGCTGCGCCCTGCCCCGTAAAAAGGCCGGCTTTGAGACCGATAAAGGTCACCGTCATGGCCGCATTGACCACATCCCCTTCGGCTGCTCCGGTGGTGGCGTTCAAACCGGACGGCAGATCCACCGCAAGGACTGGCGCAGGCGCACTGTTACATCGGCCTATCAGAGTGGCAAACGGCTCCCGGGGTGCACCGGACACGCCAGTACCGAGCATGGCGTCTACAATCAGGCCGGCACCAGCAAACAGATCATCCAGTGATGATTCGCTAAGAGCCTCCAGTTCGAGGACTTCAACACCGTCCGCCAGGGCCTTTTGCCAGGCCTTACGGGCGTCACCGGACAGTTTTACGGTTGGCGCGACGGCGATACAATGAACACCAAGACCATGCCTCCGCGCGCTGGCTGCAACCAGGTAGCCGTCACCGCCGTTATTACCCGCACCGCACAGCACCAGAACCGAGCCACAGTTGCGCCAGTGCCGCACCAGACAACGAAAGGCGGCATGGGCAGCAGACTGCATCAGCTCAAAACCATCAACACCCTGTTGATCAATCACATAGCGATCGATCTGCCTCACCGCATCGGCGGAAAACAGTGCGTCTGGTAGACTGTGCCCAGCGGACGGCGGCATGAACCTTTGCTCCCGTTACAGAAACCGGTTTAAGAAAATTGGCCAGATACCTGTAAAGCATAGCAAAACAGCGGAAAAGGTCATAACTTAATCAGATTAAATATCCGTACCCGGCTTCGCGAACAAAATCCAGCACCGGCAGTGACTATGAGCGCCACATCGTTGAGTACCACAACACACCCGGAACTCGCTGATCTGCCAGCGCTTATCCGCCAGTGGGCAGCCGAGCTCGGGTTCGCCGATGTGGGCATTACCACGGCGGACACTGGCGAGCACGCGAACCATTTGCAGGACTGGCTGGCAGCGGGTTATCAGGGCGAAATGGACTATATGGCCCACCATGGTGACAAGCGTTACACGCCCACCTCCCTGGTGCCGGGCACGACTCGGGTGATTTCAGTGAGAATGGACTACCTGCCCTCACCGGACAGCCCGAAAGAAGCGCTTACTAACCGCGAGGGCGCCTATGTGACACGCTACGCTCTCGGACGGGATTACCACAAGCTGATCCGCAAGCGGCTTGCGCAGTTGGCAGCCAGGATTGATGAAGCCGTCCGCGGATACGACTATCGGGCGTTCGTGGACAGCGCGCCGGTGCTGGAGCGCGCCCTGGCGCAGAGGGCGGGTCTGGGCTGGATTGGCAAGAACAACATGCTGATCCACCCGAAGGCCGGCTCGTTCTTTTTCCTCGGGGAAATCTTTACCAGCGCGCCCCTGCCCACCGATGAGCCGTTTGAAGCCGACCATTGCGGCAGTTGCTCCGCCTGCCTTGATCTCTGCCCGACGGACGCCTTTGTTGGCCCCCACAAGCTTGATGCCCGGCGCTGTATCAGCTATCTGACCATTGAGCTTAAGGGGAGCATACCCGAGGAGCTGCGACCACTAATGGGCAACCGGGTTTTTGGCTGCGACGACTGCCAGTTGGTGTGTCCGTGGCAAAAGTTCAGCAAGCCGACAGGAGAGAAGGACTTTCAACCGAGACACGGGCTGGACAACAGTTCCCTGGCAGAACTGTTTCTCTGGACGGAGGAGCAGTTCCTGAAACGCACTGAGGGATCCGCGATTCGGCGAACGGGCTATGAGGGCTGGCTTCGCAACCTGGCGGTCGGGTTGGGCAACGCGCCCTCAACCATTCCGGTGATAGAGGCCCTGAAACAGCGGGCAAACCACCCTTCCGAGATGGTCCGCGAGCATGTCCAGTGGGCCTTGAGGCGGCACGGTCTATAGCTTGAAGAACTGTTCCCGATAATGGCGCAGTTCGTTGATGGAGTCGCGGATGTCGTCGAGGGCTAGGTGGCTACCTTTCTTTTTAACCCCGGCCAGGACATCCGGGCGCCAGCGACGGGCTAGCTCTTTCACCGTGGATACATCGAGGTTCCGGTAGTGGAAGAAGTCTTCCAGTTCGGGCATGTACTTGACGAGGAATCGGCGATCCTGGCCGATACTGTTGCCACAGAGGGGTGACTGGCCCTTTTCCAGGTGTTTTTTCAGGAATTCGATAGTCTGCTGTTCGGCTTCAGATTCGGAGATGTCGCTTTCCTGAACGCGCTTGGTGAGGCCGCTTTCACCATGGGTTCGGGTGCACCATTCGTCCATGGCATCCAGAAAGGATTGTGGCTGATGGACGGCGATAACCGGTCCTTCCGCAACTATATTGAGCTCTGAATCGGTGATAATTGTGGCCATTTCGATGATCCGCTCTTTTTCCGGATCCAGGCCTGTCATTTCCAGATCAATCCAAACTAGGCGATCGCCTTCTGCCATTTTGTTACCAGCCTTCTAGATTTGAGTCCGCGGGCGTGGGGTTGTTGATCCGGGAAACGCTACGAGCACATCCATGTGCGCTTGGCGTCGTCCATCCATGGCCGACGACATTCCCGGATCAACAACCCCACCCCCGCAGCAAAGTTAAGAGATATACAAGAAAAACGTCATTGCCGGTCAATGTTATTGAGATTACACCGGTCTGATTTGTCTTTGTATTGTGGACGATTAACGTATGATGTAACACCTCACGCACACCAAATTTGGCATCAGCTATCTACATGGCAAAACGGCGACTGAACAAACAGCAGCAATTCCGCATCAAGAAAGTCCAGGAAGAGCGGGCGGCCCGGGCGGCGCGCAAGGAGAAGAAGGTTCAGGAGCAGGCTGATGCCGGGGAGCTCGGTCCGGAGCAGGAAGGGTTGGTTATTGCCCACTATGGGCAACAGCTGGATGTCGAAGCCCTGGAGGGTGATCAGGTCGGTGACGTGGTGCGGTGCTTTGTTCGGGCCAACATCGATAGCCTGGTGACCGGTGACAAGGTTGTCTGGCGGCCGGGTAAGAATGAAACCGGGGTGATTGTCGCCCGGAGTGAGCGTCGCAATCTGCTGCAGCGGCCGGATAATTTTGGCGCCCTGAAACCGGTGGCCGCCAATATTGATCACATTATTCTTGTGATCGCGCCGGAGCCGGAACCGCACGACAACCTTATTGATCGGTATCTGGTGGCGTCAGAGATCACAGACATTCCGGCGGTGATTCTGTTGAACAAGACGGATCTGATCACCGACAGCAACCAGGAAAGTATCGATGCGCTGCTGGGCCGCTATGAGGCCCTCGGCTATGAGGTGGTGCGAACGTCCGCAGCCGAGTCGGGGGATAAACCCTCGCCGGAGGTTGAGGCGCTGGTGAAGGATCAGACCAGTGTGTTTGTGGGGCAATCCGGGGTGGGCAAGTCATCCATTATCCAGACCCTGATGCCCGATGAAGCTATTCGCGTTGGGGCTGTGTCGGAGAGCACCGGCAAGGGTATTCACACCACAACCACGGCCAAACTGTTCCACCTGCCCCTCGGAGGCGATCTGATTGACTCGCCGGGGATCCGTGAGTTCGGGCTCTGGCATATGACGGCGCAGGAAATCGAATACGGCTTTCGGGAAATCAGGGAGGTGATTGGCACCTGCAAATTCCGCAATTGCCGGCACATGGGTGACCCCGGCTGCGCCATCAACAAGGCCGCTGAAGAAGGAAAAATCAGCCCCGAGCGGCTGAAAAGCTTCCACCGGATACTTCAGGATATGACGGAGCAACAGGCCCGGGGGCTGAAACTGGACTGACGTACCCGGCTTTACCAGTTCAACTCGCCCGGCGCAGGCTCTTCTTTCTCCTGCAACCATTCCCCGCTTTCCAGGCGCTCCCGTGCAGCCTCCTGCTCCGCCTCCGTTGGCCGGGTCAGATCAATCAGGGGCTCATCCGACTGGCCGGCGCTGCTCTGGATGTTGTCGACGGTTTTCTTGTTGAGGACGATGATGGAGATCCGGCGATTCACCGGTGCATTCGGGTCTTCCTTGTCGAACAGCACGGAATCGCTCAGCCCCACAACCCGGGCAATCTGTTGCTGACGAACACCACCGGCGACCAGGGCTCTTCTGGCGGTATTTGCCCGGTCCGCCGACAACTCCCAGTTGGTGTAACCGGGCCGACCGCTGAACGGTGTGGAATCGGTGTGCCCGGTGATACTGAGTTTGTTGTTTACGGAACCCAGGGTTTTAGCCAGTTCAAACAGAATGTCCTGCGAGTAGTACTTAAGCTCTGCGCGGCCGCTGTCGAACATGGGACGCCCGGATCGGTCGACGATCTGGATTCGCAAGCCCTCGTCAGTGATGTCGATCAACAGCTGGTCTTTGAACTCCTGCAGGGTTTCGTTCTGTTCAATGCGCTCCTTAAGCTCCTGGAAAAGCTCTTCCATTCGCCGCTGCTCCAGAGTTTCTGAGAGCTCATCTACCACCTGATCTTCGATCTGGATCTGGCTGGACTCGATGTCCGGACTTGCCTCGTTGACCACCGAAGCACTGCCCTCAAGATCCACAGGGTTTGGAGAGCCCCCCTCGGTAAAGCCAACGGGATCCCGGAAGTAACCCTCAACCGCTTTTTTCTGCTCCGGCGAGGCCGTCGCGGTTAACCAGAGCACCAGGAAGAACGCCATCATGGCGGTGGCGAAATCGGCAAACGCAACTTTCCAGGAACCACCGTGATGGCCCCCGACTATTTTCTTCTTGCGTTTGATAATGATCGGCTGTTCTTCCACGAATCGGCTCCGGGGTCAGGTTCTGGCGGTATTACTTGGAGCGAACGTGATCGTTCAGTTCCTGGAATCCGGGTCGCTTATCCGTCGGCAATGCTTTCCGGCCGAACTCAATGGCCATCTGGGGTGCCTGCCCGGAAACGGTCGCGACAATTGACGATTTAACGCACTCGTAAGCCTTCAGCTCGTACTTTGCCGCATGCTCCATGGCAATGGAGGTGGGACCCACAAAACCGTAGCCCATGAAAATACCCAAAAACGTACCAACTAGTGCCGCCGCCACGCTCAGTCCGATTTTTTCGGGGCCCTCACTCATGAAATTCATCGTGATGACGATGCCCAGCACCGCCGCGACAATCCCCAAACCAGGCAACGCGTCTGCGATCTTGTTGACCGCATGGGCAGGCTCTTCGATTTCGTGCTGGCGGCTGTCGATTTCGTTTTCCATCATGCCTTCCAGCTCATGGGTCGCCATGTTTCCGGAACTGATAATGCGCAGATAATCGGTGATAAATGCCAGCAATTCCCTGGATTTCATAATCGCAGGGTAACGAGTGAAAATCTGGCTGGATTCCGGATTGTCGATATCTTCTTCTATGGCCATCACTCCCTGTTTACGAGATTTATCAAAAATCTCGTACATCAGACTGAGCAGATCCATGTAGAAGGATTTGTTGTAGGGCGAACCAATGAGCAGCTGAAAACCCCGGCTAAAGGTTTCCTTAAGCGTATGTACCGGATTGGCAATAATGAACGACCCCAGAGCCGCCCCGAAAATGATCAACACTTCGGTTGGCTGCCAGAGCACCATCAAATTGCCGCCATGGAGAACATAGCCAGTCAATACGCTGGCCAGAACAATAATCCCGCCGATGATCAGTAACATGGTAACTAAGCACGCCTTATATTCTTGGTTATCGGCCGGAGCCGGAAGCTGTCACGTAAAAGGTGACCTGATAATAGCAAGGCCTCGCCCGAACCGCGAAGCCGTGAAACAATTTCTATACAGGTGGCAGTCTTTGGTAAACTTCGCGCCTTTGATCGCAAAGGATCACATTTAATGTTCGACAAGCTTTTTGTTCTGAGCCAGTACATCACGCCGCAACTGGGAGTTTCCAACCTGGCCGGCCGCCTGGCCGACAATGACCGCTCCCCCGCGCTCAAGAACCGGGTGATCAAATGGTTTATCGGCCGCTACGGCGTAGACATGAGCGAGGCCGTCGAACCAGACCCGGAAGCCTACCCCACCTTCAATGCGTTCTTCACCAGGGAGTTGAAACCGGGCATCCGGCCCTTGGCGGACGGCGAAAAAACCCTCGTCAGCCCCGTCGACGGTGCCATCAGCCAGCTGGGGCAGGTGACCGGAGACCGGGTTTTCCAGGCCAAGGGCCAGTCTTTCAGCCTGAGTGAGTTGCTGGGCGGCAAAGAAACGACTACGGCCCCGTTTGCCAATGGCGAGTTTTCGACCATCTATCTCTCGCCGAAGGACTATCACCGTATCCATATGCCAATGGCTGGTACGCTGAGGCAGATGATCCATGTTCCCGGCAAGCTGTTCTCGGTGAATCCGGTCACTGCCGAGAATGTCCCGAATCTGTTCGCCCGCAACGAGCGGGTTGTCTGCATCTTCGACACCGATTCCGGCCCCATGGCCCTGGTGCTGGTTGGCGCCATGATCGTTGGAAGCGTGGAAACCCGCTGGGCAGGCGTCGTCGTGCCCGGCAGCAAGCAGGTTACCTCAACCCGATATGAAGGCGAGCAAGCCATCAGGTTTGCCAAGGGCGAGGAGATGGGCCGGTTCCGTCTTGGCTCCACGGTCATTATGGTTATGCCCAAAGGAGCCGTCACTTGGAACAGCGACCAGGTGGCGGGAAAAACCGTTCGCATGGGCGAGGCATTCGGCGCCCTCGCTTGATTACGCCCGTTCGAACGGAAAGGCCAAAACCTCACTGATATCCTGAACCCCGAGCTTGAGCATCAGCAGTCGGTCCAGCCCGAGCGCCACACCGGAGCACTCGGGCAATCCTTGCTCAAGCCCGGCAAGAAACGCCTCATCCAGCGCCATTTCAGGTTTACCGAAGCGTAGGCGCTGCCGATTTTCCGCCTCAAATCGCAGCCTCTGCTCTTTTGGATCGGTCAATTCCCAGTAGCCGTTACACAGCTCCAGGCCATCAATATAAAGCTCGAAACGGTGCGCCGTTTCATAGCCATGCGACCGTGAGACCCTGGCCAGCGACGCCTGCGACGCCGGATAGCCGGTTATGAACATGGGCCTATCCCGGCCAAGGTGCGGCTCCACCGCAAAGCTCATGAGCAAGTCCAGGCAGCCGTCGCGGCCAAGATCCGCCAACTGCTCGGGCTCCAGCCATTGCTCACAGCGCCGCATCAGTTCGCGATCGGTTGCGGCAAACGGATCGATACCTGCCCAGTGCTTCAGTGCGTCCCGATACTGAATAACGACGGGCCGCTGACACCCCAGCCAGCCGCAGACAAGATCAGACAATTCTTCCATAAGCGCCACGTCATCAAATCCGGTCCGATACCATTCCAGCATGGAAAATTCAGGGTTGTGGCGACGCCCCTGCTCGCCATCGCGGAATACCCTGGAGACCTGATAGATGGATCCACAGCCGGCCGCAAGCAGGCGCTTCATGTGGTATTCGGGAGAAGTCTGGAGCCAGCCCCCGGTCCGGGAACCGGCAGTGACCTGCGCATGGATGCCGTCAAGATTTACGTCAGTGACGCCGCACCGGCCCAGTACCGGCGTCTCAACCTCCAGCACCCCTCTTTGCGCAAAAAAGCCGCGCACAAACGCCAGTTGCTGTGCACGGCTTTTCAGGGCAGCCTGCGAGGCAGAGGGCTGCCAGACAGGTTCGCCGGTCATGAACGGATCAACTGCTCTTCACCCGGCTTACGTATTCGCCGGAGCGGGTATCAACCTTGAGCACTTCACCGATGGTGATAAACAACGGTACGTTGACCACGGCACCGGTTGAAAGAGTCGCAGGCTTGGAGCCACCCTGAGCGGTGTCGCCCTTCATGCCCGGGTCGGTATCAACCACTTCGAGCTCGACAAAATTGGGGGGCGTTACCGAGAGCGGCGAGCCGTTGTAGAGCGTTACGGTGTAGACGTCCTGCTCTTTCAGCCACTTCAGGGCATCGCCAACCGCCTTGGCATCCGCCGGGTACTGTTCGAAGGAGCCATCAGTAAGCATGAAGTGCCAGAACTCACCGTCGGTATAGAGGTATTCCATATCCTGATCAATGACATCTGCGGCTTCCAGACTTTCGCCGGACTTAAAAGTGCGCTCCCAGACCCGGTTGGTCATGAGGTTACGCAGCTTTACGCGGTTGAAGGCCTGCCCCTTGCCGGGTTTGACGAACTCGTTCTCGAGAATGATGCAGGGGTCGCCATCCAGCAAAACCTTAAGACCGCCGCGAAATTCGTTGGTAGAATATGAAGCCATGAAATGTCCACCTGACAAAATGCTGTTTAGAATTCGAAGGGCGATATGATACAGCGAACCCCCGCCCGTATAGAAGCCCACCTTTCCGACCATGACCACCGCAGCTGGCAGCAATTGCTGTCGGAGTCTGTGACGTCACCGGAAGAACTGCTCCGCCGCCTGGAGTTACCGGAGGACCTGTGGCTGTCCGGTGCACGACAAGGTCACCGCCTGTTTCCGGTTCGCGTGCCTGAACCGTTTCTTGCGCGCATGGAAAAGGGCAACCCGACCGACCCCCTGCTCAGGCAGGTGCTTCCTCTTACGGAAGAAACCGGTCACGCGCCCGGTTTTATCAGTGACCCACTGGAAGAGTCAGGCGCCATTGCCACCACCGGACTTATCCGCAAATACCGCAGCCGCGCCCTGCTTATGGTGACCGGGCAGTGTGCGATAAACTGCCGATACTGCTTCCGCAGACACTTTCCCTATGATGAACAACGTCTGAGCCCGGACGACAGGCAACGGGTGATTGACACCCTGGGCGCCAGCCCGGAAATCAATGAAGTCATTTTCAGCGGCGGCGACCCCTTGGCTGTCAATGACCGACTGCTGGCCCAGTGGGCAACCGCAATCAGTGGCATTCCCCACATTCGCCGCCTGCGCCTGCACACACGTCTGCCCGTGGTTATTCCACAAAGGGTCTGCGACGAGCTTCTGAAATGGCTTTCAACGACGCCGCTGCAGGTCATTATCGTGTTGCACATCAATCATCCGGCGGAAATAGACACGGCCACGCGTCGCGCCCTGGGGTACCTGCGGGCGACAGGCGCAACGCTGCTCAACCAGAGCGTTATCCTGAGGGGCGTAAATGATCGGGCGTCGGTGCTTGAAGAGTTGAGCGAGACTTTGTTTGAAGCAGGCGTGCTGCCCTACTACCTGCACGCATTTGACCCGGTGGCAGGCGCCCACCACTACGATGTGCCTGATGAAGAGGCCCGAACTCTGGTCCGCGAACTGCTGTCGCGCTTGCCGGGGTTCCTGGTGCCGAAGCTGGTGAGAGAGGAGCCAGGCGAGGAAAGCAAGACCCCGATCAACCTGTTCCCGTGACCGGCTTCGCAAAAATCGGCCCAAATTCACTTGTCAAAGATTGTCAACTCATGATCTTCTCGCTTTTTACGACTGGTTTGCTACTTTAAAGTCCAGTAACGTTGAAGATAAAAACATGTATTTACGGCGTTTTCCCGAGAGGCCGGCGGACATTCAATAACCGCCAGCCGGCCAGGGCCAACCCCGGAATACCACCTGTGGTCCAGACATTGGCATGCATTCATGGAAGGTAAGACCCTGAAACCTGATCTCCGCGTTCCCGAACAGAAAACGGCCAGCCTGTCGTTCTGTGACACGACGCCCAAGGCGTTTCGGGCCTGGATCGACCAGTTGCCGATGGCCAATATCGGCGAAGTATCACGGCAGCTCTACCATGCCATTATCGAGCTGAATCACCTCTTTCTGGCTCCCCAGCAACGCATGCAGTTCCTGGAACTTATCCGGGAAAAGATTCATTTCGTCTGCAACGAGCTTTCCCGGCACTACCTCGGTCTGGCCGTGGCGCTGCCTGAAAAACAACGGAAAATCGCCAATCTGTCCCAGGCACTTCAATTGCATCTGGCCGGTGGTTACAAGCTGTGCGTTCTGGAGTTCATCGACAACGGTGGCCTGGACAAAAATCGCCGCCAGATTGCCACTGCAGCGCATCGAGCCATTTCCGAGCTTTCGGCGACCATTCTGAGATCACATCAGCTTTATTGCCCCAGCCCTGCCCAAAGCTGGCTCGAGTGTCACCGGTTGTACCGTTTCGCCCATCGCAACAAGCTCTCTGTGGTTCAGGTGGAGGACGACACACTCCAGCATCGTCGCACCAGCTCGGTCGCCGACGCCTATAAACGAATTCTCCTGCTCGGCTGCGCTCGCCCCAACCAGCTACGCCAGGCGGAACTCTTGCATGTCTATGAACTGTTCGAATCGTGGACTGACCACACCCGATGTGGCCCGGATATCGGTGACGATAGCCTGTTCGTCATCAACATGGAGCGGGACAACCCACCATTTTACCGCAGCCTGCTCGAGCAGCAGCCCGGGGATGAGAGCTTCGGTTTCGACACCCGGGATCTCTCCGCCATGCTCTCCGAAACGCTTCACGCCCGCCGGGAGCATAAAGCAACCGATCACGAGCTGAGGGTGTCGGCAAAGGTCAGCGACACCCTGCTCACCCATCTCAGCCAGGCCCTGGGCATTCTCGCCAAGCGAAACTTCAATCGAATCGCCAGCCAGGGGTCTCTGGAAGTCTGCGTAGGTCTGACCGCTGCTCACTACTTCATTGCCGGCGAAAAAACCTTTACCGAATTCGTGAATGGCAATGACAACGGCCACCATGAGGAAGAAAACCTGTTCGTGCGGTCTTCCCGCCAGAAACAGGATGCCTGGTCGGGCGCCCATGATGCAGGCCCCAGTGATGAGCGGCTCCACGCCGCTGACACACCCATCAATTTCAAGGGTTCCTACGGCAACTCACAGGCGCCATCGACGGACAGGAACCGGCCGAGATCGCACCATTCGCTGCTAATCAATACCAGCCCCGGCGGCTACTGCGTTGCCTGGGAAAGCAATGTACCCCCCTCATTGCAGGCCGGGGAAGTGCTGGGCGTTCGGGAGCAAAGCACCCACCCCTGGAGCGTTGCCGTGGTGCGCTGGATTCGTCAGATCAAGAACCAGGGCACCCAGGTCGGCATTGAGCTGCTGGCCCCCAGCGCATCTCCCTGTGGCGTTCGCCTGATCCAGAAAGTGGGCAACAGCAGCGAGTACCTGCGCGGCTTGCTGTTGCCGGAAATCAGCGTGGTCAACCAGTCTGCCACGCTGATCACACCTCGACTGCCATTCCAGTCCGGGAGCCGCATTTCCCTGCTCCATGATGGCCGGGAGGATCAGGGCCAGCTGTCTCGAAAGGTTTCCTCCACTGGCAGCATCAGCCAGTTTGAACTCAAGTTGCAGAATGCTGCGACGCTGAACGCTGGTGCCCCACCAGCATCATCCGGAGCCAGCGAGGATGAATTCGACTCGCTTTGGCCATCTCTGTAAGGTCGCCAAACTGAGACACCGGAACCCCGCAGAGGGTTGTTATTGATCCACAACCCCTGCATCATTCAGCGTTAGTGAATGAACCGTGTATCACGAGACGCCCTTCGAATGCAGAAAAAGAACGCGACCGTACACCTGCTGATTCTTGATCCATCGCAAAACGATGCCGAATCCCTGGTCAGCCTGCTCCGTAACTCCGGTAAGGCCACCCGAGCCCACAGAATCACCTCAGAAGAGGATCTGGAAGAGACGCTGAAGGCCGGTAACTGGGATCTCCTTCTCGCCCGCGACCTGGACCAGGAATTCTCGGCCGATGATGCCCTCGCCATGATCCGCCGCATGGACAAGGACATTCCTTTTATCCTCCTGACGGAGGAGGAAAGCCGCGAACGCACGGTCGGAATAATGAAGGCTGGCGCCCAGGACACCGTGTCGTCCGAGCACACGGATCTTATTGTGCTGAAGGTTAACCGTGAGCTGGCGGCCCTTGACGAACGCAGAAGGCGTCGTGTCCTGGAATCCCATCTCCGGGAAGCGGAACAGCGTTGCCAGTTGCTTCTCGAAAGCTCCAAGGATGCGATTGCCTATATTAATGATGGCATGCACATCTATGCCAACCAGTCGTACATGGAGTTCCTTGGGTACGACGATATCGACGATCTTATCTGCGTACCGGTCCTGGACACCCTTACGCCGGAAAGTCAGGAGAAGTACAGGGAGTTCATGAAGTCGTTTGCCGAAAAAGGTGAAGACGGCATGACTTTGAATTGCACGGCTCGGCGCAGTGACGATCACGAACTGAACGTGACCATGTCAGTATCGGCCGCCACCTATGACGGCGAGTCCTGCACGCAGATTGTGTTGCAGCCAGAGCATAGCGATGCAGAACTTGAAGAAAAACTTCGCCAGATCAGCAGCCAAGATCTTTTGACAGGTCTGTTTAACCGTCAGTACCTGATGGATGCACTGGCCGAAGCCATCGCCAATGCTGGCAAGAGCAATGAGACAGGCGCCCTTGCCTACATCGCGCTGGACAATTTCATGAGCATGAAGGGCCAGGTTGGCATTTCCGGTGCAGACCTGCTGCTCGGCGATCTGGCCAACCTGCTCAAAGAACAGGCGGGCGAAGATCTCGCGCTGGCCCGGCTGAGCGACGACGCCTTCAGCCTTCTGTGCCAGCCCTGTGATGAAACCACCATGGCGGAACATGCCGAGCGCATCCGCAAAGCAGTTGAAGACCATCTGTTCGACATCAATGGCCGGACGGTCCAACTGACCGTCAGTATCGGTGTGGCCGCCATTACCGAGAACTCGCCGAAGGCGGAGGAACTGATGGCCCGGGCTCATACCGCGTCGGCGGAAGTCCGCAAGCTCGAAGGCCATGCCCAAGGTAACGGTGTGGTAGTTTATAACCCGGCAGATTTTGAAACGCTGGATGAAAGCAATTCAGTGGAGGCGATTCAGAAAGCCCTGGAAGAAAACCGCTTCCGGCTCCTGTTCCAGCCGATCATCAACCTGCGCGGTGAAGGCGAGGAACATTACGAGGCCTTCGTGCGCATGCTCGACAAGGATGACGAGGAAGTCTCACCCTATGACTTCCTGCCGCCGATGGGGCCCAGCGACACCGCGATCAAGATCGACCGCTGGGTCATCCTGCAGACCATCAAACAGCTGTCCAGCCATCGTTCCCGGGGTCACGATACGCGCCTGTTCCTCAATGTGACGGCCGAAACCCTTCAGGACAAAACCTTCACGCCCTGGCTGAGCGTTGCTCTGAAAGCCGCGCGTTTGCCTGGCGATTCCCTGATCTTCCAGATACGGGAAGGCGATGCCAACAATTACATGAAGCAGGCGAAGGACTTCACCAAAGCCGTCCACGAACTTCACTGCAAGGTGTCCATCGCCCAGTTCGGCTGCGCCCTCAATCCGTTCAATACCCTCAAACACATCGATACCGACTACGTGAAAATCGATGGTTCCTTCACTGAAGAAATCCAGAAGAGCGATGAGGCCAAGGAACAGGTCAAGGAAATGGTCAAGAGCCTGCAGTCAAACGGCAAGCTCACCATCATTCCGCTGGTGGAGAACGCAGGGGTTCTCGCCACGCTCTGGCAGGCTGGGGTGAATTATATTCAGGGCTACTACCTGCAGGCACCGGTACCCGAAATGAACTACGACTTCGGCGACAACTGAGCCTGAGCGGCTCAGAAGTCGGCATTCTCCAGACTCTGGTTGGTTTCGCTTTGACGGAAACCAATCAGATAGAGGATTGCGTCCAGCCCAAGGGTTGAAATGGCGTGACGAGCAGATTCCTTCACCAGGGGCTTGGCACGGAAGGCCACACCCAGGCCGGCCTGGCTCAGCATGGGAAGGTCATTGGCGCCATCACCGACCGCAATCACCTGCTCCCTTGAGATGTGCTCCTTCTCGGCGATCTCCAGCAGCAACTCCGCTTTCCGTTTGCCGTCCACGATCTGCCCGGACACCCGGCCGGTCACCTTGCCATCCTCAATTTCGAGCTCGTTGGCGTAGATGTAATCAATGCCAAGCTTGCGCTGCAGATGGCGGGCAAAGTAGGTGAACCCGCCGGACAGGATTGCGGTACGATAACCCAGCGCCTTCAGACTGAGAATCAGGTGCTCGGCCCCCTCGGTCATTCGTAGCCGGGAGGCGATGCCTTCAAGCACCGACTCATCCAGCCCCTTCAGAAGCGCGAGACGTTCGGCGAAACTCTGACTGAAATCCAGCTCGCCCTGCATGGCCCGTTCGGTAATCTCCGCCACCTGATCGCCCACGCCGGCTTCCGTGGCCAGCTCGTCGATCACCTCGGCTTCGATCAGCGTAGAGTCCATGTCAAAAACCACCAGACGACGATTACGCCGGAAAATGGAGTCCTCCTGGAAGGCAATATCCACATTCATTTCGCCTGCAATATGCAGGAAATCCGCGCGCAACTGCTCAAGATCCGATGGCGTGCCCCGCACCGAAAACTCGACACAGGCAATCCGGTTGTCGGCGGCGTTCAGCGATGGCCTGGCGGACAGCCGCGAAATGTTATCGATATTCAGGCCGTGGCGGGCAGTAATGGCGGAAACCCGGGCAATCTGCTCGGCTTTGATATCACGGGCCAGCAGGGTCACGATGTAGCAGGCACGGTTCCGGGCCGCGGCCCAGGACTGGTATTCCTCCACGGTGATCGGCGCAAACCGGACCTGCAGATCCAGGGCATGGAGCCGGAACAGAAGATCCCGAATGACGGGCGAGGATTTAGACTCGTCCGGAATCTCAATCAGGATACCCCAGGTGAGGTGATCGTGAATGACCGCCTGGCCAATATCCAGGATGCGCACATCGTAGCGCCCCATGATGCCGGTTATTTCCGACGTCAGGCCCGGCTTGTCTCGCCCGGAAACATTAATCAGTACCAGTTCACTCACTGTCGGCACCCTCGCTGTCAGAGCCCGCCTCTTCCTGCGCCCGGGCGGCGGACGGAATCACGTCAATACCATCAACCCGCTGCAGCCCTCTGGGCAGCTTGTGGCCACGACGTCCTCGCTCACCAAGGTAGTGCTCCAGATCACTGAACTGCAGCCCCATCTTGCGCTTGCCAGCCCGAATCTCCAACTGGTCATCCTCGGCAAACACCGCCACTGCCACCACATACTCTTCACGGCTCTGAACCCGGGCAGAAGGAATGCTGATGATCTTGTTGCCCTTACCCTTAGCCAGTTCCGGCAATTCGCTCAGCGGGAACACCAGCATCCGGCCCTCGTTGGACACCGCCCCGAGATACAGCGTTTTCTCGGTGGTCGGTATAGTCAACGGAGGCATGATCTTCGCCCCCTTGGGAACACTGACCACCGCCTTGCCGTTGCGGTTCTTGCTGATCATGTCATTCAGCGATGTAACAAACCCGTAGCCGCCGTCGGTAACCAGCAGTGCCTTGCGGGAGGGATCCCCCATCAACAGGCCTGAAAAGCTGGCACCAGATGGTGGATTGATCCGCCCGGTCAGCGGCTCGCCCTGACCTCTGGCAGACGGAAAACTGTGGGCCATCAAGGAATAGGCGCGCCCGGTGGAATCCAGGAAAATCGCCTGCTGGTTATTGCGTCCCCGGGCCGCCAGGGAGAAACGGTCGCCGGCTTTATAACTCAGACCTTCCGGCTCGATATCATGCCCCTTGGCGGCGCGGACCCAGCCTTTTTCAGACAGTACAACGGTCACCGGGTCGTTCGAGACCAGATCCACTTCACTGAATGCCCGGGCCTCCTCGCGCTCAACAATCGGTGAGCGACGGTCATCGCCAAAGGTTTCGGCATCCGCCTGTAGCTCGCTCTTGATCAGCTCCCGCAGGCGGTCTTCAGAACCCAGGATTGACTGAAGCTCATCCCGCTCGGCCGACAGTTCATCCTGTTCGCCCCGGATTTTCATTTCCTCAAGCTTGGCCAGGTGGCGCAGCTTCAGTTCGAGAATGGCTTCGGCCTGATCGGCGGACAACCCGAAACGGGCCATCAACTCGGCCTTGGGCTTGTCTTCGGTACGGATGATTTCGATCACTTCATCAATGTTGAGATAAGCGATCAGCAAGCCTTCCAGGATATGCAGCCGAGCAAGAACCTTGTCCAGACGGTGCTGGAGCCGGCGAATAACGGTGGTGCGCCGAAACGTCAGCCACTCGGTGAGGATCTGTTGCAGCCCCTTGACTCCGGGCCTGCCGTCGTTACCGATTACATTGATGTTGACCCGGTAGGTTTTCTCAAGATCGGTGCTGGCAAACAGGTGCGCCATCAGGCCATCAAGATCCACCCGGTTGGAGCGTGGCACGATTACCAGGCGGGTCGGGTTTTCATGATCGGATTCGTCCCGGAGGTCGGCCACCATGGGGAGCTTTTTGGTCTGCATCTGGTGGGCGATCTGCTCCAGCACCCGATTGCCAGACACCTGGTGCGGGAGGTCCGTAACCACAATCTCGCCGCTCTCCCGGATCCACCGGGCGCGCATCCGCAACGATCCACGGCCGGTTTCGTACATCTGCCGGATGTCCTTCCGAGGGGTAATGATTTCCGCCTGGGTCGGAAAATCCGGGCCCTTGATGTGTTCACAGAGCTCTTCTACCGTCGCCTCGGGCTGATCCAGCAGGCGTATGCAAGCTGCGGTCACCTCCCGCACGTTGTGCGGCGGGATATCGGTGGCCATACCAACGGCGATACCGGTGGTGCCGTTCAACAGCACATGGGGCAACCGGGCAGGCAATACCGACGGTTCTTCCATGGTGCCATCGAAATTGGGCACCCAGTCCACGGTCCCCTGCCCCAACTCACCCAGAAGCACTTCCGCGAACGGCGCCAGACGGGATTCGGTGTAACGCATGGCGGCGAAGGACTTGGGATCATCCGGCGAGCCCCAGTTCCCCTGCCCGTCCACGAGAGGGTAGCGATAAGAAAAAGGTTGAGCCATCAGCACCATGGCTTCATAACAGGCACTATCACCGTGAGGATGAAACTTACCCAGTACATCGCCCACGGTCCGAGCGGACTTCTTGTACTTCGAGGTGGATTTCAGCCCCAGTTCGGACATGGCATAGACAATTCGCCGTTGAACCGGTTTCAGGCCATCGCCGACATTGGGAAGTGCCCGGTCAAGAATGACGTACATGGAATAATCGAGATAGGCCTTTTCCGTGTAATCCCGGAGCGAAACCCGCTCGAAGCCTTCATCCGTTGTCTGAAACTCTGGCATGGATGCCTCTTTGATTGCCTGTATTGCCTGATTGGAATGATGTCCGTGATCCTACTCCCTGCGCCCGGATTGATCACCGGTTAACAGGAGCGCACATTATATGGAGCAAGGCGCTGATACACCAACAACCTGCGGATTTATTGGCCAAAAACGGTCATCTGGCCCACAGACGACTGATTCCAATAGCGGAATTCCCGCATGGAGAGTCCGTAAGGTGGGCCGTATTCTCCCTCTCAGTGAATAGAAGACCGTTTTACTTCTCTGACAAGCGGAACACTATGAAACCCAACATCAAAGCCTGCGGGCAAGCCATGGTTACAGCCATGGTAAATGCGGTTCTGGCGGTGGCACTGATGCTCCTTGTGGAGTTTGCAATCAGCGGTAGCTTCCAGGTTCCCGAGCCCTACCTTTGGGCGGGTTTGTTGATCTGGCTGGTCATCTTCGCTGGGCAGTTCTGGCGCCAGAGACACCTCTGCAAATCCTGCGAAACCCCACGGGAATCACCTGATCCCTCCCGTTAACGCTCTTCGCTTCCGGTACAGGTGCCGCTTATTTGACCGGGAGCAATTACTCTACTGTTTCTCAAGACAATTCCTTTCCTGCTGCTATGCTTGCCAATAAGCCATCTGGGCAACGCGGGAGAGACACATGGATTTTGGTAAGCGCCTGGGACTTCGGGCCAAAGTTGCTTTGCCTTTCGCCATCACGGCGATCGCCCTGGTTGTTATCGGCCTGTTCGCCGTCAGCACTGTCCGTAACCTCGTGTCAGATACTGACAACATTGCCGACACCTACCTGCCATCCGTCAGCGAAATACTCAATGGTGACCGGGATCTCTATCAGGCGCTGGTGGCCCAGATGGCCTATGTGGATGCCCAGTTCAACAACGAGAAAGGTGAGAACTACCTGGCCAGTTTCGATGAAAACGCCGGTCAGGCTCTGGATCGTTTCAAAAAGGCCGTTGCAAGGCTTGAAGGCACGGGTGTTTCTGATGTTACCCGCGGCTTCGATGCCGCCTACGAGCGATGGCTGAATTCCGCCCAACGGGTTCTTGAGCTTGCAGCAGCGGGGGATCCGGAAGATGCGCGATCGCTGGCGGCCAGTGAAACCAACAATCTTTTCAACAATCTCAGGAACTACTTCGATGACGCTGGTGCGCACGCGGATGCCCAGGCACAGATCCGGGCCGGCGAAGCCTCTGCAGAGGGCCAGAGCAGCTCGATCACCATACTTCTGATAACCGCTGTCGCCATTGTTGTCAGCATTCTACTGTTCTCGATTTTTCTGAAGATGATAATCAGCTCAATCAAGGCGCTCCGGGACCAGCTGGACAACATCGCCCAGGGAGAAGGCGATCTGACCCAGCGGATTCCTGTAGAGCTTGACGATGACCTTGGCATGCTCGCGAAGAGCTTTAACCTGGTTCTTGAAAACCTGCAATCGATGATCGGTTCCATCCAACAGCTTACCCGGGAGCTTGGCGGCGGAGCGACGGATCTCGCTCGGGCCTCGAAGGATAACAACGATGGCGTGACCCGACAGACTGATTCCATTTCCATGGTCGCCACGGCTATCAATCAGATGCAGAGCGCTATCGAAGAGGTAGCGGGCAACGCTTCGAGAGCCGCTGAAATCACTCGTGAGGCCGAAGAGAAAGGCAAGAACGGCGCACGGATTATCCGGAGCTCTTCAGAACAGGTGCACCGGCTGGCAGCCCAGATTTCAAAAGCAGTGGACGTAATCCGCAAGCTATCTGACGATTCCGACAACATCACATCCGTTCTGGACGTGATACGAGGCATCGCAGAGCAGACCAATCTGCTGGCACTAAATGCCGCCATCGAGGCGGCGCGAGCCGGCGAGCAGGGACGGGGATTTGCTGTAGTCGCCGATGAAGTCAGGACCCTGGCGCAACGGACAGGCCAATCGACGGAAGATATTCAGACGATGATCACAACGTTGCAGGCGGGCGTTGCCGACATCGTGTCGGTGATGGAAACGGGCAGCAAAGAGGCAAGCGAAACCGAGAAGCTGGCCACCGATGCCGAGTCTGAGCTCAAGGCCATTCTTGAGGCCATGGCAAACATTGCAGACGTGAATACCAGCGTTGCGTCGGCCACCGAGGAACAGACCCAAGTGGTGGACGAGATCAACCGCAGTATTACCGAGATCAACGATCTGGCTACGGAAAGTGCAAACCGGTCCCGGGACATTGACGGAATCAGTGAATCTCTTGAGGGCTATGCAAGGGAACTGGAGAGTCAGACAGGCAGATTCCGGGTTTAGGCCCGGAATCTGACAGTGGCAGGGTCAGCCAATATTACTGCCGGATACCCTCGACAGAAATGATGATCTCAACAGTCTCGGATGCCTTTCCGAGATCCATCGGGATACCGAAATCTTTCAGGCGCAGCTCGGTTTCAGCCTCAAACCCCATGCGATAGCCACCCCACGGATCTTCGCCGTGGCCCAGCATCTCGACATCCAGGGTAACTTCTTTGGTCACACCGCGGAGGGTAAAATCGCCAACGATATCGGCCTCACCTTCTTCGTCCACGACCACTCGCTTGCTTTGGAAGGTAGCCTGAGGAAACTCGCTGACATAGAGAAAATCTTCGCTGCGCAGATGCTTGTCACGCTCGGCATGATTGGAATCCACGCTCGCGGTGTCAATTGTGACATTAACGGTGCTGTTTTCCGGGTTCTCGGCGTCGTACACGAATTCGCCATCGAAATCGTTGAATCGCCCGTAAAGCCAGCTGTATCCGAGATGGGAAATCTTGAAGGTGACGAATTGGTGGGCGCCTTTGGTATCAAAAGCATAGGTGCCACTGTGCTCGTTGGCATGAACTGCACCAACAAGCGCAATCGACACGGCAGAGGCAAGCAGAACTTTTTTCATGATTATCTCCCTTATTTCATTGATGCCCGACTCCCGGGCGTTAGACAATAAGTAGAACAGCAGGCAGGTCACTTACCTACCATACGCCGTAATGTGCGGTCACGATCAAACAGGTGGTGCTTGAAGGCCCCAGCCGCATGCACCAGAGCCAGGCCCACGATTGCCCAGGTGGACCAGTAGTGAACGGTTCCGGCGGTATCTTCCATGCCCTTGATCTGGCCGGTCACTGATGGCACCTCAAACCAGCCGAAAACGCTGATTGAAGAGCCATCCGCCGTCGAAATCAGATAACCACTCACCATGGCAACGAAAATCAGCACATACAGCAGAAGGTGAGCGATGTGCGCGCTGCGAATCTCCCAGCGCTTATGGCCTGGCAGTGGCTCCGGCGAGAAGTTGCCCACTCGCCAGACAACCCGGAAGAGCATGACCATCAAGAGCAGGACGCCAATGCTGCGGTGGATATCCGGTGCCCTGCGATACCAGTCGTCGTAATACGACAGGTCCACCATCCAGTAGCCAAGCCCGAACAGGCCAAAGACAGCCAGTGCAACAAGCCAGTGAATAATGATAGCGACAAGACCGTAACTGACTGGAGTGTTCCTGAGTTGCATGGTGAGTACTTACCCTGTTCCCTGGTTCCAACGATAAATTCAAGTCTAGAAACTCGAACCGACGAAGAAAATCAAAATCTTTTGCGGCGCTACATCAGAATTTCTGACCATTACCCGCGCTTTTGCCTTTGGTCGTCCTTTTGCCTTTGGTCGTATAGGGGTTTTACGGATTGTTCAAAATTATAGCAACGATAGACTTATTGCATATTTGGACGCCCCGTCTGGGGCCTCATTGACCGAGAGGACAGGACATGGAACTCGAATTCGACGAAAGCGTGGTTGTACCCAGTAACAACTGATTCTCTGGCGGTCCGCCCGGACCGCTGGGCTTTTCCCTCCGCTCTCCAGACCGCCAAAGATACAAACGGTTTCCAGTTTCTACATGAAACAGTGGTAATAAACGCGTTTTTTTGGCAATCTTCCTTCCAACTATCAGTAACTTCGCAAGTTTTCCCGCGCCACCTGTACTGATAAAAGACAGTTCAGACGCCAGACTGGGGCGGCTGATGTGTTCGTTTAATTAACCAGAATCGTCTATGTCGAAACGACTCCCTGAAAAGCTGACAGCTCCGGAAGTGGAACTGTTATCCCCTATGCTGAACAGGGAAGGTGACACATGGACCGCCGATTTTCGCGGCCTGACCCTGAGAACAGCGCTCCAGCCCATCTACAGCATTTCGCACAAGCGCATCGTTGGCTATGAGGCGCTGATCCGGGCCTTCGATAACGATAACTCTGCAGTCCTCCCGCTCCATCTTTTCCAACTGCCAGCCTCAGAAGCGGAGAATCTGCTCCTTGACCGCCTCTGCCGCTACCTGCATATACGCAATTACAGTGGCATTCGTGATCAACTCAACTGGCTCTTCCTGAACGTATCGCCTCAGGTGGTGACCAGCGGAAGTCAGGCCGATTCTTTTTTTGGTCAATTGCTCGCCAAAACCGGCCTGCCTCCGCACCGCATTGTCATGGAAATCGTCGAGCAGCCAACAGACGATGCAGAAAGGCTGCGGGAAACGGTCGCCTACTACAAAAAGCTGGGCTGCCTTACGGCCATTGATGATTTCGGCGCCGGCCATTCCAATTTCGAGCGTATCTGGAATCTGTCACCGGACATCGTGAAACTGGATCGGAAACTGCTGACCCGGGCGACAGACGATCACAAGGCCCGCCAAATTCTCAACGGCATCGTGTCACTGCTACACCAGTCCGGCTGCCTGGTCCTTCTGGAAGGGGTGGAAACCCGGGATCAAGCCATGATTGCCATCGATGCCGGGGTTGATTTCGTACAGGGCTTCTATTTCCGAAGACCGAGCACTGACCTGGATCAGCTGGCCCATGCGCCCGCGGACTTCGACCACCTGTTGCAGGAATACAAGACCCGCAACCAGGTTACCCTGGACCCGACACGGCAACTGGTGGATTTTTTCAGTGGCTTTTTCGACCATGCCATAACCAAGCTTCGCAGCGGAATGAGCATGCAACAGTCCTGCCTGGAACTGCTGAACCACCCTGCAGTCTCCCGCTGCTATCTGGTCGACGACAAGGGCGTCCAGATGGATGACACTCTGGTTTCCGACGCCGGTACCCGCAGCATGGACCCGCGCTTCAAACCCCTGGAAAGCACCAGCAGCGCTGACTGGTACCGCCAACAGTATCTTCGCCAGGCTTTGGCCCAACCCGAGAGCCTGCACGTCACCGCACCGTATCTCTGCGTTACCGGGGCTTATATGTGCGTCACTCTGTCACTGGGATATTATCAGGATGGCAAGCTTCAGGTGCTGTGCTGCGACATTCTCGCCAACCCGACGGAACAGCCTTTATAAGCCGAGGCTGATGTCGTACACCAGGGCGATGACCACCACCGTGACGGCACCAATAAACACGTTCATTGGCAGCCCTACCCGCACGAAATCACTGAACCGGTAACCGCCTGGCCCAAACACCATCATGTTGGTCTGATACCCCAGCGGCGTTGCAAAACTGGCCGAGGCGGCCATCATGACGGCTATTACAAACGGCTCGGCAGCCACGCCCATACTGGTCGTCATTGAGAGGACGATGGGGATTACCAGCACAGCGGCTGCGTTGTTGGTAATAACCTCGGTCAGCACCGACACCACCAGATAGACCAGCAGGATGGTTAACAAGACGTTGCCCTGACTGAACTCGAGAATGCCTTCGGCAACAAAGCCTGCCGCGCCGGTCTGCTCTAGGGCCGCGCCCATGGCAAAGGAAGCGGCAATAGTGAGAATGACCGGCACATCCACCGACTTCTGCGCCTGGCCAACCGAGCAGCAGCCGGTCAGAATCATTCCCGCTGCGCCCAACAGTGCCGCGTTGAGCATACTCAGGGTGCCACAGGCAGCGAGGCCCACCAGCACCAACAGGATTCCCCAGGACAGCCAGGCCCGGTCATGCCGGGGCGTCTCGGTTTCCAGATCGTTGATCAGCAGAAAGTCCTTGTTATAGCGCTGACGGCTGACAAACGCGGGACGAGCTTCCAGAAGCAGAACATCGCCGGGTTTGAGTCTGATATTCCCAAGGTTTCCAGAGACACGCTCGCCTCCCCTGGCAACGGCCAGCACAACAGCACCGTAGCGATCCCGGAAGCGCGCGTCCCGAATGGTCAGGCCAAGTACGTCAGATTGCGGCGACAATGCCGCCTCCACCAGTCGCCGTTCGGCCCTATCCTTGCTCAGACTCGGCTCATCCTCGTGGACTGACGGGACAATGCCATTGATTCGCAGGAGGTCCGATATAGCCTGGGTATCGCCGGCAAACACCAGTCGATCACCACCCCGAAGTCGCTCTTCCGACGGCACAGCGGTAACTACGCTGCCGTCGCGTTCGATCTCGACCAGATACAGCCGCTCCAACTCCCTAAGCCCGGCCTCACCTACGGTCTTCCCGACCAGGGGGCCGTCGAACGATACCGCCACTTCCAGGGTAAATTCCCTCATGGAGCCGAATTTCTGCTGGTCCTTGCGGTCCGGCAACGCTCTGGGCATAACCAGCAGGAGGGCCGCAATACCGATGATGGCCACCGGCAGACCGACCGCCGTAATGGAGAAGATGGAGAAGCCTTGCTCGCCGGTCAGCTGCTGGTACTGGCCATTGACGACCAGGTTGGTGCTGGTTCCAATCAGTGTGAGAGTGCCGCCGAGGATGGCGGAATAGCTCAGGGGAATCATCAATTTCGACGGTGAGATACCGATCTTCCGGGACCAGGCGTGCACCGCCGGAATCATGGTAGCGACAACCGGGGTGTTGTTGAGAAAACCACTGAGAAGGGATACCGGGAGCGCAATCCTTGCCTGGGCAGACCGAACGGTCCTGGGATTGCCCAGCAGATGGTGCACCAGCAGATCTACACCACCGGAATGATGAATGCCCGCTGCCACCACGAACATGGCAACAACGGTGATCAGGCCACTGTTACTGAATCCGGCCAGGGCCTGATCCGCAGACACGATACCGCTGGCACTGAGCACCACGAGCACGCCCATCATAACCAGATGGGGCGCAAATCGCCCTGCACTCATGAGTATCAGCGCGGTGCCTGCGAGCCCCAGCGCAAACCAACCCTGCCAGTCCATCAACGGTTCTTCCCGATCAGAAAACTGGCAGGATAACGAGTTTGCAGAATGCAGAGAAAGAATAAAGGATGCTGTTTATAGCACTTTAAAGTATATCAGACCTCAATGTCTGCCATATTGCCGTAGGTCTCCAGCCACGCCCTCCGGTCTGATGCGCGCTTCTTGCCCAGCAGCATGTCCATGCGACTGTCGGTGTCGTCACCGTCCTCAATGGTCAGCATCACCAAGCGGCGGGTGTCCGGCGCCATGGTGGTTTCACGAAGCTGCAGCGGATTCATCTCACCCAGGCCCTTGAAGCGGGTCACCGAAATCTTGCCTTTGCGCTTTTCAGCCGCAATCCGATCGATAATGCCCTGCTTCTCGTGCTCATCCAGGGCGTAGAAGGTTTCTTTGCCCAGATCCACCCGATAAAGCGGCGGCATGGCCACAAACACGTGGCCGGCGGCAACCACCGGCCGGAAGTGTTTGACGAACAGCGCGCACAGCAGCGTGGCAATGTGAAGGCCATCCGAGTCCGCATCTGCGAGGATGCAGATCTTGTTGTAGCGAAGGCCATCCAGCTGGTCAGAACCGGGATCCACGCCAATGGCAACGGCAATATCATGCACTTCCTGGGACGCCAGGATTTCGCCGGAGTCCACTTCCCAGGTATTGAGAATTTTGCCCCGCAGCGGCATAACCGCCTGGAATTCCCGGTCCCGGGCCTGCTTGGCAGAACCACCCGCGGAGTCACCCTCAACCAGGAACAGCTCTGACCGGGCGGTGTCGCCGCCGGAACAGTCTGCCAGCTTGCCGGGCAGTGCCGGACCCGATGTGACTTTCTTCCGGGCAACCTTTTTACTGGCTCGCAGGCGGCGCTGGGCATTGCTGATAAACAGCTCGGCCAGTGCTTCCGCACTATCAGTATGCTGGTTAAGCCAGAGACTGAAGGCGTCCTTGACCACACCAGAAATGAAAGCCGCCGCTTCCCGGGAAGACAGGCGTTCCTTGGTCTGGCCGGAGAACTGCGGTTCCTGCATCTTGAAGGACAAAACATAGGCCGCCCGCTCCCAGATATCCTCCGGAGACAGCTTCACGCCACGGGGTAACAGGTTACGGAACTCACAGAACTCGCGCATGGCTTCCAACAAGCCGGTACGCAACCCGTTCACATGGGTTCCGCCCTGGGCCGTGGGAATCAGGTTAACGTAGCTCTCCATGATGGCTTCGCCGCCCTCCGGCAGCCACTGGATGGCCCAGTCCACCGCTTCCTTGTTTCCGGAAAAGCTTCCGGTGAAAGGTTCCAGCGGCACCACTTCGATATCCGCCAGGGCCGTGCGCAAATAGTCCCGCAACCCGTCTTCATAGAACCACTCGTCTTTCTCACCGGTTTTTTCCTGCAGGAACGTTACCGTCAGGCCCGGACAGAGAACCGCCTTCGCCCTCAGGTTATGGCGAAGCCGGCTGACAGAAAAATTGGGGCTATCAAAATAAGTCACGTCTGGCGTGAATTTCAGTCGGGTACCGGTATTACGCTTGCCGACGGTATCAATCACTTCGAGCTCGGACGCCTTGTCACCATTGGCGAAGGTCATCCGGTGAAGCTGGCCATCCCGCTTGATGGTCACTTCCAGGTGGGTGGACAGGGCGTTGACGACGGAAACACCGACACCGTGGAGGCCACCGGAAAAATTGTAGTTGCCCTGAGAGAACTTGCCGCCGGCGTGGAGGCGGGTAAGGATCAGTTCGACGCCAGGCAGGCCCTCTTCTTTGTGAAGATCCACCGGCATGCCCCGGCCGTCGTCCTCAACGCTTAGCGAGCCATCGCTGTACAACACCACGTCGAGTCGTTTGGCGTGTCCCGCCAGCGCCTCATCCACACTGTTGTCGATAACTTCCTGCGCCAGGTGATTGGGCCGACTGGTGTCTGTATACATCCCCGGACGCTTGCGCACCGGATCCAGGCCGCTCAGTACTTCAATAGCATCGGCGTTATATTGTTGCTGGCTCATGGGCAGGAACTGACTCCGCGATTGATATGAAAAGCTGAGCCATAGCTTAGGGATTCGTGACGAAAGATCAACGGTTGTTTTCGGCGCGGGTGATCTGGATATCATCCCAGCCTTCAGCGGTCACCGCGATGACCGCACAGGGGGTGGTCAAGGCTTGCGTGACCATGGTTCCGGGGGCCGGTTCGGCAACTCTGATTCTCAGTTCCAGAGTTCCGCTACGGATCTCAGAGGAATCGAGGGTTACGCTATACCCCCCGGTTGGCTTCTGACCAATAGCCGCCAGAACGATGTGCTCCCTCTCAAACTGGACAGTTTTCAAGGTCTCAAGGGAAAGGTTTCGACCGGGCAGGGCTTCCAGACGCTGCACCTCTGCACGACTTGTCAGGTGGACATGACCGGGAGCCGTGAGACCGCAGTGTGCTGACTGGGTAATCTGACGTGCCAATGGCCCACCTTCTGCGGTTTCCGAGCGACTGCTCGCACATCCGGATGCCAGAAGCGTTGCAACCAGAAGACAAACAGCGCGAATGTGAATGGGCATCAACGTTTGGTCTCCAGGGTTCTCACTGGTTGAGCGGTTTGGTTTCCATCATTTTTCAAACGATAGCCTTCGAAGCCGATGCGAGGCAAACCCATGGAAGCAATGGTCGGGCGCCGGAAGCTTGTGCTGAGACTGACTCCGGTAACCCGTTCTCCCCCGATAACGATCTTTTCTGGCAGACCATTTACCGGGTACTCGGCGCAAGCCTCACCGCTCTCACAGATAAAGCCGTTGTTATCCATGTCCGTTCCAGCCACCAGGAAATACTCCCCGGGCTCTATGCCATCGAACGAAAAGCTATAGCTTCCATCACGGGCGGTCACCACGCGCTGCTCTATGGTTTCACGGCTTTCATCCGGACTTACCAGCAAGACGTAATGGCGACCTGCGTCTCGCTCATCAGCCAAAGCCCTGAGGTCTATCGAAACTGGAACCTCCAGGATTCCGGTTTCGCCACCGGCACTGTAGTCGATTCGAATCGTCGTGGCATAACTCTGCCCGTCAACGACATTTGACTCCACCACCGAGACGGCCACCGAGGACGGCAGAGGACTGCCAGCCAAAACCACCGGATCGAGAGAGATCAGATCAGAATCGAAGGCAACGCCATTAACCACGACCGATTCGCCTTCAGGGTAAACAGTAAAATCAAGTTCGCTATTGAAGCGCGCCCGATCAAACGCGATGGCGGAAGGCGAAGACAATACGATCGTGCTCACTGACCCGTCGAGGGCCGCGTCGACTGACTTGAGCGCGTTTATCAGACCGGCTCCGTATTCGGTACTGTTGCCGACGTTTTCTGTCAGCACACCGCCGGCAAGCCAGGCTCGAAACTGGCCGGGCGTAACTGCACCAGGGTTTGCCCCTTTCATTAAGGCATAAACGCCTGCAACGTGCGGAGCCGCCATTGAGGTGCCCTGTAACCCTGCATAAGAACGGATAAAGTCACCACCGTCGTCAACTCCCCAGGTGCTGATGACCAGATCGGCATTGCCATCCAGATTCGCGTCCCTGGTCGCGTCCCCGCCCGGAGCAACGAGATCCACAGAACCACCAAAGTTGGAGTAAGAAGCCCGTACCTTGCCCGCATCCACTGCGCCAACGCCAATGACTCGCCCAAAGGCTGCCGGATAGGTCAACTCATCGGTGCCCTGATTGCCTGCCGCAGCGACGACCAACTTTCCATTTGAATCTGCCCGGTTTATGGCCGCCTCCAACACGGTGCTCGGACCAACGCCGCCCAGGCTGAGATTGATGACGTTAATATCTGGATTGGTAGCAGCCCAGTTCATCGCCGCGACAAGATCATCAAGAGTTCCTGCTCCGTCCCTGCCCAATACCCGGACTGGCCAGAGAGTGACGCCTGGAGCCACTCCATTCACGCCTTCGCCATTTGCCAGTGCAGCAACAATGCCTGCAACGTGAGTTCCGTGGAAATTACTGCTCTGAGGTTTGCCGTCACCTGGATCCGCAGGATTATTGTCATAGCCCAACCGGTCATTGAATTGTGGATCTATATCCAGATCGGCGGAAACATAATCCAGAATTCTGCCGGAATTAAACGGAACTGCATTCGCATCCAGATCAAGGTGCCAGTCGCCGTAGGTTTGCGGAGTAGACGTAAACAGACCCGTATCCATCACAGCGACCCCGATAGCATTACCTCGGGACGGGGCGGCCTGCCAGGCAAGCGGCAGGCTGATGAGGGGCAGATTCCATTGCAGAGAGGAAAGATCCCGGTCCGCCTGGGCCCGATAGATATAATTCGGTTCCGCAATCTGAACTCCAGGCTTCGCTTTCAGTTCGGCGATCCAACGAAGCGTCACACCCCGCAGGCCACCTGCAGAGCCGGGCGATTGTGAAGCGACTACGCCAACAGGATCACGCCTTACTAACCAGGCGCCCTGCCCCAGTGGTTTCGCGGAGGAGGCCGACAAGGCTCCGGCGACGCCTTGCGGCCCCATACGACCCTGCTCTTCCGGCGACATCAGGACAATAGCTTCGTCCAGCACGAACTCCGGTTGGCTGTAATGAGAACTCTGGAAGTTGGTGACGCCGGCAGCCGAAACAGACAGCACGTATCTGAATGGACCGCCACCCGAGGTACTGACACTTATTTCTGAGGGCCCGGCGTCCGGCGCGCTCACCATTAAAGGCGTAATGCCGGTCCCGAGTGCAGAATCTACAAGTACACCACCCTGGGCAACCGACAGGGTAATTGCGGGGGTCTCAAAAACCGAATCCCTGAAAACCTGCACGGCAATCGTGCTGCCCGCTGCGAGATCGGCGCGGAATGTATCCTGCTCATCGGTTACATACTCAAATACAAACTCGCCAGAATCTGGATAGGTGCCAGATGTAGCACTCAAATAGCCCCCCAGGATACCTGTTGAAGCGATTAGCTGAGCGGTGCTGGGCGAATCATTGGGTACCGCTTCGTTCAGACGACTGTCATCAGCCGTATCCGAATCCACTCGCGTTCCACTTTCGATCGTAATGGTGCCGCTCAGACCGGGCTCCTGAGAATCCAGGCCATCGCCGCCACCCCCACAACCCACGAGGGAAAGCAGAGCCAAGAAAACCGGGACCAATTTTGAGAGGGCAAGTGAATTCATATGTCGGGCCACTGGCAACAAGTCGATTTTATTTCCTAGGGTATACCAAACACGCTTCTCTCGAGTGTTCGGTTTCGTTCAAACTACGTTTCCTCCTGTATTCCAGATGCAAAAAGCCGCCTGAAGTTTCCCTCAGGCGGCCTTCTTTATCTCATTTCAACATTACAACGCGTAGAACAGCATCGGCACAAAGGCCACGAACAATAGTGTTGGCCCCATCACAGCCAGAGGTAGCAGCAGGCGCTCATAGCGATGCCAGAACGAACCGGTACGCTCTGCCGCCAGCACTTCCGTCTCGCCTACAACCTGACGGGTAAGCAGATGGTTCAGTGCCACCGGCGGGCTCAGATAGCCAAGCTCGAACGCTACCAGGCAGACAATCCAGAAGTGCAGCGGATCGATACCCAGTTGGATTGCCGGCTGGGCAATGGTGGCCGACACCAGGATTACCGCGCCGAACGGGTCCATGACCATGCCGATTACCGTGAGCATAACCACAATCACGAGCATGGCGATCCAGGGACTGGTCAGGTCCTCCGGGAAGAGCGCGTGAACAATATCCGAGCGTTCGAGGATACCCCCGAGGCAGATCGAAAATCCGATAAGCGCAAGCAGGGCTCCGATATGCACCGCTGAATCGCTGGCAGCGGCGGAACTTCGGCTCCAGAATGCCTGAGAGCGGGTCTGGCCCCGGTCCTCACTGCTCCCGCCGGAATCCAGGAGCACCAAAGCAAGCATGACCAAGGGCAGGATCAACGGGGCGCTGTACTCGTTGAACTTCAAGCCCAGAACAATCCAGATCGACAGGATGACCAGAGCAGCCACAACCACATAAGGCAGCAATGCCCGGCTTTCACCAAGAGCCGCACGGAAGGCCCCCGGCGCCGGACGAGGCTTCCAGTTTCCCTGGGTCTTGCAGACAATCAGCGAGAACAGGGTTGCCGACATAATGAAGACCCAGAAACCCCAGCTGTACATCTCTGTGGTCGTGACTTCTTTATTAAGTGCAGCCACGACAACAATCAGCAGACACGGATTCAGCACAACGCCGAGGCTGCCAGACATGGCGGTCGTTGCCAGAGACAGCTGGCGCCCTGCCCCGGCACGGCGGAGTTCGTCATAAACAACACCGCCCACCGCCAGGATGAAAATGCCCGATGCGCCGGTAAATGCTGTCGGAAACGCGGTTGCGAAGATGATCACCGAAGCCAGCAGCGGTGCAGGAAGATTGAAAGGCTTGATGAGATTCAGCAGAAGTTCGGGGATCCGGGTCTGCTTGAGCATCATGCCCACCAGCACGTAAAGGCCAATGTTGATGAACATGGACGACAGGTTGGACATCATCCCGAAATAGATGGCCAGCCCCGAGGCGTAACCGTCTACCAGGAAGAAATAGCTCATGGCGACCAGGCCCATGGCACAGTAGAGCGGAATCACCAGACCAGAAGAGGCGGAGAGGCCTCCGGGTCGAATCCGTTCCGGAACGTTCAGGAACCGGACGGCATTAATCACCATGAACAGGCCGAAGACCCCGCCCCAGGCGTACTGCAGGGTCATGGTGGCCTCCGAGCCCGGAGATGTGGCCAGTTTTCCCAGATAGGCGTTCAGCGAAAGCACCATCAGGCCATTGACCACAAACTGAACGCCCTGGCTCAGCCGCCATTCGGCACGGTTGCGAGGCAGGCGCAGTGCAATATGGTCGGTATCCAGTGCGGCGATTGCCGCAGCCATCGCGAACATTGCGATAAACAGGTACTTGGTAAGCTCAATGTTCTCAAGCAGGAAGCCCGCTAGCCCCTGCTCTAACGTCTTGAAGGCCCCGAGAGCTGGCGTGGCATGCACCAAATTCTGTTCATAGACATCGTATTGCTGTTGGCAGAGTTCCAGATTGCTCTGGAGGGATTTGCGAATGGCTTCCGGATTAGGTGCTGAACTGAAAAGGTCATCCGGGTCCGGCTTGTAATCGGCCACGCGGCGGGCAACCTCGGCGTCGATATCCATCTCCAGTTGGCACGAGGGCTCCGTGGCATCCGGATTCAGCAAATAGTAGTTCGGCCACGTCTGTTCGCCGACCCAGAGCAGCCGGGAATGCAGGGAATTGCCCATCCCCAACAGCAATGTGAACAACAGCAAGAGCAGCAGAACAGCCCCATACATCCGATGTACGGGGTAGAGTGTCCTTGCGGCCGGAGCGGTGATTGCTCGCCAGTTCATGATGGTTCCGCCCTGTTATTCGCGGTTGGCCGCGGTGCACTCGGCAGCAGCGGGATTACTTGCACAGCGGATCTTGCTGAGCAGCCCCATCATCTTCGGGTGATACACATCCGGGGCACCGTTCAGGCCATCGCGCATCTCGATGCGGTTCTCCCGGAACATTTCCTGATAGCCGCGGATGTCTTTTTCAGGAATGCGTACCCATTTTTCTTCAGGAATGGCCGCTTCCTGGCCTTCGATCAGGCCCATGGCCTGCGGGAACATGTTCCAGGCAACTTCCCGGGCTTTCTGGGCAGTTTCGTCGTCCAGTACGTCATCGCGAGCAACCATCTGAAGCGTCAGCTGTGCCAGCGGATAGTCCACAACCCCGCCGTTTTCGCCAATGCCCTTGTAGAGTTCCAGAGCTTCGTAGGCAAAAGCCGGCGCATAGGCGGTATCCACCGAACCGTTGTTAAACTTGCCGGCGAAGTTGGTGATGTCGGAAGGCACGACCGTGGCTTTGACGAAGTTCACCATGTGAATCGCGTCTTTCTGGTAGTCCAGGGTTGCCATACGCTTGCCCGCCAGCTCACCGGCGGTATCAATACTGCGATCGTTTACAAACAGGTAGCCGGCACCGACCGGGATGATTCCAAGAACTTCGTATCCGTTATCCTTCATCAATGGCGCTGCTTTGGGCTGCGCCAGGGTAGCCAACAGGGTTTTCAGGTTGTCGTAGGTGGGAAGGGCCCCGACGGCGCTGATGCTGCCGGTGAACTTGTTGAATGGACGAATCCGGATGTCCGTTGCGGCAACGGCATCGCATTGCCCGGCGTTAAAATCTCCAATCGCCACACCCTCATCGGTGTAGGGTTTCAGCTGGAAATCCACGCCCTGACCTTTCATCTCAAGGGCATAGTCTTTGACGAAGTTGTAGAAGTCTCCATTGGCGCCGATGACATCGAACACACACATGGAAACAGTCTGTGCCGATGCCAGAGGAGCGGCGGCGACGAGGGCCATGGCTGTCAGGGATTTGCGGATCATAACGACCTCCGGGTCATTCTTGTGCTTGTCAGTTTTCAGAGGATGTCGGCAACCTGCTTTACAGCAGATCGTCCAGATTCATGGTTTCGACGTTTTCGGTTTGCCGCTCAGGGCTCATCCTGCCGAAGAAGGATTGCGGCGTCCGATAGCCGTAGTTGGCGGTCCAATGCTTGTCAGAAGAAAAGCGAACCACGCCGGCCGCGACTTCATCCACCAGACGGTACTCATCCCAGACCTCAATAGTTGCATCGGCCTCGGCGAAACTGGCGATGGCTTCCTCGAGCTTTTCCGGTCGGCCAAAGGTTTCGGCGGCGACAGCCTGGAGCGCGTGCGGAACCCGCATGCCTTTTTCAACGCCCAGCTCCCTGCTGTGTTCCAGCACCTGCCAGGGATCCGGCGCCAGCGCCGGACGGGTATCCGGCAGCAGCAGCCAGACCAGAGCCCGGATGGCGTTGGGCATGCCGCCCCACTTTTCATTGTCCAGACAGGTGGCCGCGCGCTCGGCCTGGGGAGCAATGTTCCTGGGTACTCCGGCCATGGCGCCGGAATTGGCATCGTTCACGATGGCCTGCATGCCAGTCAGCAAACCGAGCAGAAAGGTAATTTCATCCTGCTCGCTAAACAGGAATGGGCACTCAAGGGGTTCAGCGCCGGGATCGAACTCGTAGGCGGCCATCGCTCGCTGAAAGGACGCATAGCGACGCTTCGCAGTCAGTGCGTTCAGGCGTTTTGCCACTTCCCTGGCGTCCTTGGCCGCTTCGACATCGCCTTCGTAATCCGCTCTAAGGTAGGCGAGCTCCGCCTCCCAGGCTTCATACTCGGCGCAATTGCCTGCCAGGAGCATCAGCAAGGAGCCGGTGCTGTCAGGGGCATCGGTCACCCGTGAGAAGGAATAGAGCAACGGGTCAATGCCCTCACCCAGCGCACAAGCCATCTGGGCGTCGGACATCTGCAGTACGTAGGGCGTGGCCTCGCCCTCCGAGTAATTGGAGAGTACAACGCCGGTGGTGGTGTAGATGGGATTTGCCGAGCAGCCTGCGAGAGCGACAACCGCCGCCAGCGAGAGAGCCTTGAGGCGAGCCGCAATAAGGTGCGGTCCGAGCCTTGCCAGAGAGGAGATCATATTTCACCCTGCATCACGTTGTTTTTGTTTGCCCGATCTGAACTCGGTTTTTGTCAACGGGTGCAAGAATGCGGTGAAAACTGTCCTACAAAAATGGCTCGAATGCCGATTTTGTTATGCCGATCGGGCCAATGGCCCGGAGGGAAAGGGGTTTCGGAAGATTTTCTTGATTTAAAACAATGACTTTTGAAACTAGAAATCTGCTTACAGTGCCATCATCGCCATCACCTGATCGGTCAGGCCACCCAGTGTCAGGCCTCCCCGTTCCGGCTTGTACCAGGTTACCGTCCAACTGAGGGCGCCGGTCAGCATCCGTCGAACAACGAAAGGATCCGCCTCCAGAGCGCCCTCGTTTTTCAGCGATTCCAGCACATCCAGCCAGAGCTTCTCATAGATATCCCGGAGTTCGAGCACTTCAACCTGAGAAGCGGCCGACAGACTCCGCCATTCGAACACCAATACCGCCATCGCCTCTCCAGTCTGGCCATTGATCGACTCCAGCTCGGCACGGACCAGACCCCGCAGCTTCTCTCTGTTGGTATCGGCAGCCTCCAGAGCCGCCTGCATGAGCGCCGTGTTCAGCCGGATGGTTTCAACCATGACTGCTTTGAGGATCTCTTCCTTGGTCCGGAAGTGATGGAACAGGCTGCCAGACTGAATACCCACGGCCGCGGCCAAGTCGCGAACCGTAGTCCGTTCATAGCCTTTTTCCCGGAACAGCCGGGCGGCCTCGGTGAGCAGGCGGCCACGGGCACCACCGGGGTCTGACACAAGGTTTTCGGCGATCAGGGACTGGAGTATCTGGCTCTGGCTCACTAAAGCTATCCGGTTGGCAAAAGAGGCCTTTAATTCTACCTTAAACTTGCCTGTTTACAAACCAAGCGCTTGCTTGGTATTGTCAGTTTTATCGTGAGACAAAACCGCGATTGCCACTGGCATCGAATCGGTAACCATAGACAAGGCACAGGAACATGGCTGAATCCCAAAAAACCGTTCGCATAGGATGCTCCGCCGCTTTCTGGGGCGACACGGAAACCGCCGCCGCGCAACTGGTTCATCAGGGCAACATCGACTATCTGGTGGCCGATTATCTGGCCGAAATCACCATGTCGATCATGGCAGGTCAGAAGATGAAGGACCCGTCCCAGGGTTATGCGCGGGATTTCGTCCAAACCGTGATGGGCCCTTTGCTTGGCGACATCAAGGAAAAAGGCATCCGCGTTCTGGCCAACGCCGGCGGCGTGAACCCGGTGGCTTGTCGGGATGCCCTCCAGGCTCTCTGTGAAAAGGCAGGCGTAGAAATGAAGATCGCCCTGGTGCTGGGCGACGACCTGCTGATGAAGAAGAAAAAGCTGGCCGACATGGGCGTTACGGAGATAAGTTCCGGCCAGGCGATGCCACCGATGATGGTCAGCCTGAACGCGTACCTGGGGGCTCCTGGCCTGGTTGCCGCCCTGGAACAGGGTGCCGACATCGTTATTACCGGCCGGGTTGCCGACAGCGCCCTGGTGCTGGCGCCTCTGGTGCACGAATTCGGCTGGGGCTGGCAGGACTACGACAAGCTGGCCCAGGGTAGCCTGGCCGGGCACCTGCTTGAGTGCGGTGCCCAGTCCACCGGCGGCAACTTTACCGACTGGGAAGAGGTAGCCGGTGGCTACGCCAACATGGGCTTCCCGATAGCCGAGGTGAGCGGCGACGGCAGCTTCTTTGTTACCAAGCCCGAAGACACCGGCGGCCTCGTCAGCCGGGGCACCGTGGCAGAACAACTGGTCTACGAGATTGGCGATCCCCGGGCCTACCTGCTGCCAGATGTTACCTGCGATTTCACGGGGGTTGAGTTGGAGGAAACCGGTAAAGACCGCGTTCAGGTTCGGGGCGCGCGAGGGCTTCCGCCCACGGACAGCTACAAGGTATCAGGCACCTGGCCGGATGGGTTCAAGTGCACGGTCACATTCCTTCTGGCCGGCATGAAAGCCAGGGCCAAAGCACAGACCGTCGCCCAGGCCATTCTGGCCAAGACTTCACGCATGTTCAGCGAACGCGGCCTGCCCGATTACAGCGAGACCAGTATCGAGCTCCTGGGTACCGAAACCACCTATGGCGCTCACGGCCGTGGCGAGGATTGCCGGGAAGTGGTGGTAAAGATCAGCACGGCCCATCCCAAAAAAGAGGCTCTGGTTCTGTTTTCCCGGGAAATTGCCCAGGCGGCAACGGGCATGGCGCCGGGGATTACCGGAATTGTCGGGGGGCGGCCCACGGTATGGCCGAAAATCCGGTTGTATTCTTGCCTGGTGCCGAAGACAGAAGTTGAGGTATCGGTGGATCTGGGTGGCGAGCGGCAGACCGTTGAGGTTGAGACTGCTGGCGGATTCAAGGACAGCGAACTCCAGCCCCAGTCGTTCACACACGAGACAGGTGGCACCGATACCACTGTGCCACTGGTAAAACTTGCCTGGGCCCGGAGTGGCGATAAGGGTGACCACACCAACATCGGCGTGATTGCCCGGAAACCGGAGTTTTTGCCGTTTATCGAGTCAGCATTGACGGAAGCGGCCGTTGCCGACTGGATGGCCCATACCCTGAACCCGGAAACCGGTCGGGTGACCCGCTGGGCCATGCCTGGGCTGCAGGCCATCAATTTCCTGTTGGAGCACAGTCTGGGTGGCGGCGGTGTTGCCAGCCTACGGATTGATCCCCAGGGGAAGGCGTTTGCGCAACAGCTTTTGGAGTTTCCTGTGCCTGTTCCTTCAAAGATCATCAACTAATAAACCATGGAGCACGCGCTCGGGCCGCTGGCCCCTCCCGGGACACGCTGTGAATACATCCCTGTACGCTTGATCGCAGCATCCCTGCTGCTCACAGTCCCGGGAGGGGCCAGCGGCCCGAACGCCCGAACATTGGGAAAGGTTTTCGAGATATGAGCTATCAATCTGTTTTTCATCCGGACCTGTTTAAAGGCCAGGTGTTTATCGTTACTGGCGGCGGCTCCGGCATCGGCCGGTGCACGGCCCACGAGCTTGCCGCCCTCGGAGCGCGGGTTGCCCTGGTGGGCCGTAAAGTCGAGAAGGTGGAATCGGTAACAGCGGAGATCATCGAGGACGGCGGCATTGCCTCAGCCCATGTCTGCGATATCCGGGAAGAGGAATCGGTGAAAGCCACCGTCAAATCGATTATTGCCGAACATGGCGGCCTGAATGGTTTGGTGAACAACGCCGGCGGGCAGTTTCAGGCGCCGCTGACGGGGATCAACCAGAAGGGCTGGGAGACGGTGGTGCGCACCAATCTGACCGGCGGCTTTCTGATGGCCCGGGAAGCCTACACCCAGGCACTGTCGAAAACTGGGGGTGCCATCGTCAATATCGTCGCTGATATGTGGGGCGGCATGCCGGGCATGGGGCATTCGGGCGCGGCCAGGGCCGGGATGGTGAACTTTACCCAGACTGCCGCGGTTGAGTGGGGCGCTTCCGGCGTTCGGGTGAATGCAGTTGCTCCGGGCTGGATCGCCTCCAGCGGCATGGACAACTACCCCGAACACATGAAGCAGTGGATCCGCAGTCTTGGCGATAACGTGCCCATCAAGCGGATGGGTACCGAATCCGAAGTCAGCTCGGCCATCTGTTTTCTGCTCAGCCCGGGGGCGGCGTTTATCAGCGGCGACTGCTTGCGAATCGATGGCGGCGCCTCCCAGGGCGGCCGGGTGTGGCCGTTGCCGAAGGCTAAGAACAACGAGCCCTACAACGGCTTTCATCGGGCTGTCACCCCGAAAGTTCTGAGCGACGACTGAGGAGCGAACATGCAGGTACTTGAATCCACCGTAAGCTCCCGGTCCGAGGACTTTCGCGCCAACGCCGAAGCCATGGAAGCGCACATCACCACGTTTCGGGATGTGGAACAGAAGGTCCTGGACCTGGCGGAGGCCGCTCGGGAGAAGTTCACCAAGCGGGGCAAGCTGCTCCCGAGGGACCGCATTAACCGGCTGCTGGACCGTGGCACGCCTTTCCTGGAACTCTGCTCCCTTGCCGGCTACAAGATGCACGATGACAAGGACGGCAGCATGGCCGGCGGTAACATCATCGCCGGTATCGGCTATGTCAGTGGTATTCGCTGCCTCGTCGTTGCCAGCAACAGCGCCATCAAAGGCGGCACCATTACCCCGGCCGGCCTGGACAAGACGCTGCGGCTGCAACAGATCGCCATGGAGAACAAGCTTCCCATCGTGTCCATGTCCGAAAGCGGCGGCGCCAACCTTAACTATGCTACCGATATTTTCGTGCTGGGCGCCCGGGGCTTTGCCAACCAGGCTCGCATGTCTGCCGCCGGCATTCCGCAGGTCACCGTGGTCCACGGCAACGCCACGGCAGGCGGCGCCTATCAGCCGGGTCTGTCGGACTATGTGATCGTGGTGCGCGAGCAAGCCAAGATGTTCCTCGCCGGCCCGCCACTGCTCAAAGCCGCCACGGGTGAAGTAGCGACCGATGAGGAACTCGGCGGCGCGGAGATGCATGCCACGGTAGCTGGGACAGCAGAGTACCTGGCCGAAGACGACGCCGACGGCATCCGCCAGGCCAGAAACATCCTTGAGGCCCTGCCCTGGAACGAGCAACTGCCGCCCCGGCGAGAGCTTCAATGGGAGGAACCGCTCTATCCGGCCGACGAATTGCTGGGCGTGATTCCGGCGGATTCCAAGAAACCCTACGACGTGCGCGAAATCCTTGCCCGCATCGCCGACGGTTCAAAGTTCATGGATTTCAAGAACGAGTTCGACGACCAGACCGTCTGCGGCACCATCCGGATCGAGGGTCACTCCGTTGGCATTATCGGCAATAACGGCCCGATCACTCCGGCAGGCTCTGCCAAGGCCGCCCAGTTCATCCAGCTCTGCGACCAGGCCGGAACGCCCCTGCTGTTCCTGCATAACACCACCGGTTTCATGGTGGGCACACACTCGGAGCAGAACGGCATCATCAAACACGGCTCGAAAATGATCCAGGCGGTGGCCAATTGCCGGGTGCCAAAGGTCGCAATTGTGATCGGCGGTTCCTATGGTGCAGGTAACTACGCCATGTGCGGGCGTGGTCTGGACCCAAGGTTTATCTTCGCCTGGCCTAACAGCCGCACGGCGGTGATGGGCCCGGCGCAGGCGGGCAAGGTGATGCGTATTGTGGCAGAGGACAAGCAACGTCGCGGCGGCATGGAGCCGGATCCGAAGACACTGGATTTCCTGGAGCAGGCCACGGCGAAGAAACTGGAGGAAGGCTCCACGGCGCTGTTTGGAACGGCCCGATTGTGGGATGACGGGCTGATTGATCCTCGGGATACGCGGCGCGTTCTGGCTCTGGTTCTGGACGTTTGCCGGGAGGCTGAAGCTCGGCAGTTGCGGCCTAATACGTTTGGGGTGGCCCGCCTTTGAGCCTTCGAGCTTTGGTGGGGCTCGCCTGTTGGCCTGCGAGTTTTTCGGGAGGAACCGGTTGGGCCCCCCTGTCCAAAAAACGCTACGAGCACATCCATGTGCGCTTGGCGTCGGCCATCCTTGGCCGCCGACATTTTGGACAGGGGGGCCCAACCGGTTCGTCGAAACGCAGAGGTCACGCTTTTAGCCAGCATGCTTTTCAGCCGCAGCGTGCGAAAAAACAACCGTAGGTCGGATTAGCCGAAGGCGTAATCCGACAAAAAAGCCAGGCCAGTCAGCCAATCTGTCGGGTTACGCCTTCGGCTAACCCGACCTACAAAAACAACAAAACTGCCAACAGGCAGCAACAAATTTGCAGACCTTGGCGGCTGTGTGGGACGGGTTTCAGAAAATGTAGAGGGCCAAGGATGGCCCGAAACAAGCGCACATGGATGTGCTCGTAGCGGTTTTCTGAAACCCGTCCCACACAGCCGCCACCCAAGTTAAAGAACGTGCTCCGAACCACAGAAGGCACGAACTAACACCCAGGAGAACAAAAACGTGAAATTCACAGCCGAACACGAAGCCCTCCGAAAAACCGTCCGCGATTTCGTGGAGAAGGAAATCAATCCCCACTGCGACGAATGGGAAGCCGCCGGGGAATTCCCGATTCATGAGCTTTTCAAAAAGCTTGGCAACCTGGGAATCCTGGGCATCCAGAAGCCGGAGGAATACGGCGGTATGGGGCTGGATTACAGCTACAATCTGGTAGCGGCTGAAGAACTGGGCATGGCCCATTGTGGTGGCGTTCCGCTGGCCATCGGGGTTCAGACCGATATGTGTACGCCGGCCATTTCCCGGTTTGGTTCCGATGAACTGAAACGCAGCTTCCTGGCCCCGGCTATTGCCGGCGATATGGTGGGATGCATTGGCGTCAGCGAGGTTGGCGCGGGTTCTGATGTAGCTGGGATGAAAACCACCGCCAGGAAAGACGGTGACGACTACATCATCAACGGCTCCAAGATGTGGATCACCAACAGCCCCAAGTCCGACTTCATCTGCCTGCTGGCCAACACCTCGGACGACAAGCCCCACAAGAACAAATCCCTGATCGTGGTGCCCACCAAAACTCCGGGCATCTCCTTCAGCCCGCATCTGAACAAACTGGGCATGCGCTCCTCGGAAACGGCGCAGATCTTCTTTGATGATGTCCGCGTTCCCCAGCGTTACCGCATTGGCGCCGAGGGCACCGGCTTCATGATGCAGATGCTGCAGTTCCAGGAGGAGCGCCTGTGGGGTGCCGCCAACGTGATCAAGGCGTTGGAAAACTGCATCACCAAGACCATCGAATACTGCCGCGAGCGCAAGACCTTCGGCCAGCCGCTGATCGATAACCAGGTGATCCACTTCCGCCTGGCCGAGCTGCAAACCGAGGTAGAGGCCCTGCGCGCCCTCACCTACCAGGCTTGCGAGTTACACGTTGACGGCAAGGATGTGACCCGCCTCGCTTCCATGGCCAAGCTCAAGGCCGGGCGTCTGGGGCGTGAAGTAACGGACAGCTGCCTGCAGTACTGGGGTGGCAACGGCTATATGTGGGATAACCCGATTTCCCGGGCACACCGGGATGTTCGGCTGGTGTCCATCGGCGGTGGTGCCGATGAAATCATGCTCGGGATTATCTGCAAGATGATGGGGACTTTGCCGGGCAAGAAGCGCGACTGACATACGGTGCATGGCCGTCAGGCCGGTAGTTCTGTCCAGGACACGCCCGCAAGTACGTCCGTGTAGGGCTCGATCGGGCCATCCATGGCCCTCAACGGTCCTGGACAGAACTACCGGCCTGCCGGCCCCGGACTTGGGTTGTCGGATTACGCCTTTGGCTAATCCGACCTACGAATCGACAGGCTCTGAAAGCCTGCTGGCTCCAAACCAAAATAGTGGAGTTATGTATGGACCAGCTACCACAATGCGAAACACTTTTACTGGAAAAACAGGGCCCCGCCCTGTTTATCACCATCAACCGGCCTGACGTCCGCAACGCCATGAGCCTGGAAATGGTGGCGGAGCTTTCGGCCGTATTTACGCAGATCGAAAGCGACCTGCACATCCGTGCCGTCGTAATCCGGGGCGCCGGTGGTCATTTCTGTGCCGGTGGCGATATCAAAGACATGGCCGGTGCCCGGGGCCAGAAAGCTGCCGAAGGCGAGGCCGATCCGTTCTACCGCCTGAACCGGGCCTTCGGCCAGATGATCCAACAGGTCAACGAATCCTCAAAAGTCGTTGTCGCGGTCACCGAAGGCGCCGTCATGGGCGGCGGTTTCGGCCTGGCCTGCGTTTCCGACGTCGCCATCGCCGGGCCAACGGCAAAATTCGGCATGCCGGAAACCTCCCTCGGCGTCATTCCCGCCCAGATTGCACCGTTCGTGGTTGAACGAATCGGCCTCACACAGGCCCGGCGACTGGCCCTGCTCGGTTTGAGAATCGATGCGACCGAGGCTTGCAGTCTCGGAATCGTTCACCAGGCGGCCGCTTCGGATGATGAACTGGAAGGTATGCTGAAAAGCGCTCTGGATCGTGTTCGCCATTGCGCTCCGGTAGCTACGGCTGAAACCAAGGCTCTACTTCATCGGGTGGGCCATGAACCCATGGGCGGCCTGCTCGACAGCGCTGCAGAAAAGTTTGCTGACGCCATCCGTGGAAGCGAAGGAACCGAGGGCACCATGGCTTTCATGCAAAAGCGGCAGCCAGCCTGGGCAGAATCCAACGACTAAGTTACGGGGGAGCGAGCGGGTGTGGGGAGGCTTTCAGGAAATGTCGGCGGCCACGGATGGCCGACGCCAAGCGCACATGGATGTGCTCGTAGCGGTTTCCTGAAAGCCTCCCCACGCCCGCTCGCGGACTGGCACAAAACAATGAGACCAGCACCATGCTAAAGAAACTGTTAATAGCCAACCGCGGCGAAATCGCAGTTCGGGTTATCCGCACTGCCAAAGCTCTGGGTTACCGCACCGTGGCCGTCTACTCCAAAGCCGACGCCAAAGCCATGCACGTTGAACTGGCCGACGAAGCCGTCTGCATTGGCCCAGCTCAGGTGTCCGCCTCCTACCTGAACAGCGATGCTATTCTTGAAGCCGCCCGCAAAACCGGAGCCGACTGCATCCACCCCGGCTACGGCTTCCTCTCCGAAAATGCCGCCTTCGCCAACGCCTGCAAAGACGCCGGCCTGGTCTTCGTTGGCCCGCCAGCATCGGCCATCGAGCTTATGGGCAGCAAGCGCCGATCCAAAATCGCCATGCAGGAAGCCGGAGTGCCCGTGGTGCCCGGTTACGAAGGCAACAACGCCAGCGACGACGAACTCATCGCCGCCGCCAAAGACATCGGCTACCCCCTGATGATCAAAGCCTCGGCCGGCGGCGGCGGCCGCGGTATGCGGTTGGTTGAAAGCGAATCCGAGCTGGCCGACAACATCAAACGGGCCCGCTCCGAGTCGAAGCAGGCCTTCGGCGACGACGAGTTGATCCTCGAGAAAGCCGTGATCGAGCCTCGACATGTGGAAATTCAGGTGTTCGCCGATAGCCACGGCAACGCCGTCTATCTGGGCGAGCGGGACTGCTCTGTACAGCGCAGGCACCAGAAAGTAGTCGAAGAAGCGCCCTCCCCCTTTGTGACACCGGAACTGCGTCAGGCCATGGGCGAGGCTGCGGTCAAAGCGGCCCTGGCCTGCCATTACGAAGGTGCCGGCACCGTCGAATTTCTGGTCGACAAACACCGGAATTTCTATTTCCTGGAGATGAACACCCGCCTGCAGGTGGAGCATCCGGTCACCGAGCTGATCACCGGCCAGGACCTGGTGGCCTGGCAGCTCACCGTCGCTGAAGGCCGTGAGCTACCGCTCACCCAGGATGAGATCCAGCTGAATGGCCATGCAATTGAAGTGCGGCTCTATGCCGAAGACCCTGCCCAGGGTTTTACGCCCCAGACCGGCCCCCTTTATGCATTTGAACCTGCCGAGGGAGAAGGCCTTCGATACGACACCGGTGTTCGTTCCGGAGACAGCATCACGCCCCACTACGACCCAATGCTGGCCAAGGTCATTGCCTGGGGCCAGAACCGCGATGAAGCCCGTCGCCGCCTGATCCGAGCTCTGGAGGACACCAGGGTGTTCGGCGTGACCACCAACCGCCACTTCCTGAGCCGGATCATCGCTAACGACACCTTCGGTGCAGGCGAAGCTACCACAGCCTTCCTGCAGCAGGCCTTCAGCGATGACCCGTCCCTGCAACCGCAGACTCTGGACATTCGCCAACTGGCCCTCGCCGCTTGCGTACTCGACCATGGCAGTTCAGGCCAGAGCGCCTGGAGCAATGCGCCGGCTACCATGACACCGATCAAGCTGGAAAGCGGTGACACCACTGTCGAGTTACTGGTAACCCGCAGTGGCAACCGGTTGACGTTCAATATGGGTGAAACCCGCCACACCCTGGTGCTGGAGAGCCAGCGCGATGGCCTGTTATGCATAATCGACAACGGCATTCGTCAGACTTGCCAATATCACCGCCAGGGCGATTCTCTATATTTGCAGGCGTTCGGGCAATCCTGGTCGGTGCGGGATGTGACCCACCAGCCTGCACAGGGCGCCGGTGGTGCCGGCAGCGGCCGAATCCAGGCGACCATGGATGGCGCCATCATCGATGTATTGGTTGAGGCTGGCCACAGCGTTCGCCAGGGCGATACGCTGGTGATTCTGGAAGCCATGAAAATGGAGCATCCAGTGAAAGCCGACCGCGACGGCGTTGTCGGGGAGGTTCATGCCAGTAAAGGCGACCAGGTCAAACGAAGCCAGTTGCTGGTTGAGATTACCGCCAACGAGACGGCCGAACAGGAGAGCAACGCATGAGCACATTGCGTAACCGCACCGTTTTTATTACCGGCGCCAGCCGGGGCATCGGCCGGGCCATTGCCCTCGCCTGTGCCCGACAGGGCGCCAACGTGGTGATCGCCGCCAAATCGGACACGCCACACCCGAAGCTACCCGGCACCATCCATACCGTAGCTGAGGAAGTGCGCGAAGCCGGCGGCCGGGCACTGCCCCTGGTTCTGGATGTCCGGGATGAGAAGCAGATTCGCCAGCGTATCGATGAAGCTGGCGAACATTTTGGCGGCATCGACGCACTGGTGAACAACGCCGGCGCCATCCGGCTGACCGGGGTGGAAAAGCTCAAGGTCAGCCGGTACGACCTGATGCATCAGGTCAATGCCCGGGCGGTGATGGCCTGCAGCCAGGCCGCCCTGCCCTGGCTGAAAGAGTCGGACCAGGCCCACATCCTGAGCCTGTCGCCGCCTCTCAACCTGAATACCCGGTGGTTCGCCCAGCATGGCCCCTACACCACCACAAAATACGCCATGACGATGCTGAGTCTGGGCATGGCGGAGGAATTCAAGCGTTACGGCATCGCAGTTAACACACTGTGGCCGAAAACCCTGATCGCCACGGCGGCAATCGAGTTTGAAGTGGGCGGCCCGAAGATGATGGCCCAGGGCAGAAAGCCGGACATCATGGCCGATGCCGCCGTCAGCATCCTGAACCGGTCGCCTGACACCATGACCGGGCAGAACCTGATCGACGAGGACCTACTCCGGCAGGACGGTATTACTGACTTCGAGCATTACCGGTACGAACCGGGCGACAAGCCCCTGATGCCGGATCTGTTTCTGGACTGAGCCCAAGGCATGCGTTGTTACGGGCTCATAGTCCACACAATAAAAGGGACCAATGGAAAGACCATGAGCCAAGACAACGTATCCGCACTGGACATCGCCCGCAGCCTGCCCGGCGTCATTCGTCGCCTGCCAGCCATTACCCGGGGTTTGTACTACTACTCCCTGAAAGATCAGAATCGGGAACTGACCCTGGGCACACTCATCGAAAGCAACGCCGGGAGTGTTGGCAATCGACCCGCTATCCTGTTTGAGGACCGCTCAATCACCTGGAGCGAGCTCAATGGCTGGGCCAACCGAATCGCCCGCTACCTGCAGGACCGGGGGCTCGCCAAAGGCGATGCCATTGCATTATTTCTGGAGAACCGTCCGGAACTGCTTGCCGTGGTGGCCGGCGCCGCCAAACTCGGTGTCGCCTGCGCCATGCTCAATACCTCCCAGAAAGGCAAAGTACTCGAACACAGCATCAACCTGATTGAACCGAAAATGGTTGTTGTGGGCGAAGAGCTGACTGAGGCCTTTGACGGCATAAAAACAGGGATCAAGACCGACCATCCGCAGCCATTCCAGTTTCTGGCGGATACCAACACGTTAAACGCCTTTGGCGATTCTCCGGCCGGCTACGCCAACATGGCCAGTGAAGTAAGCACCTTCAACAGTGATGAGCCGGTTCTGAGCGATCCCCCGACAATGGGTGACACAGCCATCTACCTGTTCACCTCCGGCACTACCGGCCTGCCCAAGGCCGCCCCGGGCTCGCACCGAAAGTTCATCAAGGCCTATGGCGGCTTCGGCCTGATGTCTCTGGCCATGAAACCGGAGGATGTTCTCTACTGCACCCTGCCCCTCTACCACGGCACCGCGCTGCTGGTCTGCTGGGGTTCCGTGCTGGCCGGCGGCTCCGCTATTGCCCTGCGCCGCAAGTTCTCCGCCAGTGCCTTCTGGGACGATGTTCGCCGCTACCACGCCACCACGTTCGGCTATGTCGGCGAACTCTGCCGCTACCTGTTGAATCAACCGCCGAGCGAGCAGGACCGGAACCACAGCCTCACCAAAATGATCGGCAACGGCCTTCGCCCCTCCATCTGGAAAGAATTCAAAGAACGCTTCGGCATCGAAACCGTGGCGGAACTCTATGCCTCCAGCGAAGGCAACATCGGTTTCAGTAATTTCTTCAACATGGATAACACCGTGGGTTTCTCCACCGCCCCTTACAAGCTGGTGAAATTCCACGATGGCACTCGGGATCCAATTCGTGACGACAAAGGCTTTATGAAGGAAGTGGCCAAGGGCCAGCCCGGCCTATTGATCGGAGAGATCACCGAGAAGTGGTCGTTTGAGGGCTATACCCAGCAAGACGCCACGGAAAAATCCATCCTCCGCAACGCCTTCAAGAAAGGCGACGCCTGGTTCAATACCGGCGATGTCCTGAAAGAAATCGGCTGCGGCCATCTGCAGTTCGTTGACCGCATGGGGGATACCTTCCGCTGGAAGGGCGAGAATGTCTCGACGACGGAGGTGGAAAACATCATCGACGGCTCAGGATTGGTCGAGGAAGCTATCGTCTACGGCGTGGAGATTCCCGGCACCAACGGCAAGGCTGGCATGGTAACCCTCGTACCTCAGAGCAATGGCCGGGCGTTCGACGCCAACAAGTTATTCAAGTATCTCCGGGATAACCTGCCGGCCTACGCAGTGCCGGTGTTCGTGCGAGTAACCCAAGCCATCGAGAAAACCGGGACCTTCAAGTACCGGAAGGTGGATATCCAAAAAGCGGGTTATTCGCTGGGAGACTCCAGTGACAACATATACGCCTGGTTGCCTCGGACTGACGGTTACACCCTGCTCACTCCGGAGTTGGTTTCGGAGATTGATGGTGGGAATGTTAGCTTTTGAGATTAGACCGGTCGTTTTGCCCTAGCCTTATTGATTCGGGGACTGCCAGCTTCGGGACATCTGCCCAAAAACCGCTACGAGCACGTCCATGTGCGCTTGTTTCGGGCCATCCTTGGCCCTCTACATTTTTGGGCAGATGTCCCGAAGCCGGCGCTCAAACCTCGGAGTTATAGTCCGGTAGGTCGGATTAGGCGCAGCCGTAATCCGACACATACACACAAGCCCATTGGATTCGTTGTCGGATTACGACTTCGTCTAATCCGACCTACAAAATGCAAGGGTGTCAGGCTTTGATATAGTCGATACCTCTCTCAAGCCAGAAGTTGCCGGTTGGAAGCCCTTCCCAAAAATGTCGGCGGCCATGGATGGCCGACGCCAAGCGCACATGGGTGAGGCCGAGCGTTTATGAAGCGAAGCTTCATGCGACAGCCGAACGACAGCAATCTGTGATTGCTGGCTGGACGCCGTAGGGGTGCTCGTAGCGGTTTTTGGGAAGGGCTTCCAACCGGCAACCTCCCAAAGCTTTCAGGCTCCGATAAAACTCAGGAGCCGACCTTAAGCACCACCTTGCCCGTCGCCTTGCGCTCGGTCAAAGCTCCCAGCGCCTTTGCGTAATCCTCGAAGTCGTAAACCGCACTGATCTTCGGATCAATTTTGCCTTCGGCATAAAGCTTCATCAGCTCCATCATGTTCTGGGCACTGGCCTCTGGTTCGCGTTGGGTAAAGCTGCCCCAGAATACGCCAACCACGGAACAACCCTTCAGAAGGGTCAAATTCGCCGGGATCTTCGGGATGTCACCGGCGGCGAAACCGATGATCAGGTGGCGGCCATTCCAACCCATGGCACGGAGGGCCTGTTCGGTGAAGTCACCGCCAACAGGGTCGTAGATCACATCCACGCCCTTGCTGTGGGTTAGTTTCTTGACGGCGTCTTTGAGAGGCTCTTCGGTGTAGTTGATCAGCTCGTCGGCGCCGGCTTCCTTGGCAACCGCAAGCTTTTCGGCGGAACTGGCGGCCGCAATGACCTTTGCGCCCATGGCCTTGCCGAGCTCGACCGTCGCCAGACCAACGCCGCCGCTCGCGCCGAGTACCAGAAGCGTCTCACCAGGCTGAAGGTTGCCGCGCTGTTTGAGCGCGTAGTAGGAGGTTCCGTAAACCATGGTGAAGGCGGCGGCTTTTTCATCAGACATGCCATCAGGGACTGGCAGCAGGTTCTGCTCCGGCACAATCACTTCCTCGGCAAAAGCGCCATAACCGGTAAGCCCTGCGACACGGTCCCCCACTTTGAATCGGGTTACCTTGTCACCAACCTCAATAACCTCACCCGCCATTTCACCACCCGGGGAAAAAGGCAGACTCGGCTTCAACTGATATTTGTTTTCAATAATGAGGGTGTCCGGGAAATTCAGGCCGGCGGCTTTTACGCGTACTTTTACACCGCGGCCTTTCACCTCAGGACTGGGAACATCTTCAATGGCCAGCTTCTCGGCCGGGCCGTATTCCTTACAGAGGATGGCTTTCATGAGCTCTCCGTTCTTGTTTGATCAGGTTTGAGGCGCGATTTGCCCGCGCTTGATACCCGTCAAGCTAAACAGAGTCTTATCATGAAGCAAATAAAGTTCTTTTATCCAAACGCATAAGCCAGGCTTATTGCTCACAGCGATTCCATCAGAGCATGGTCCCGCCGATCACCAGAGCCCCTACTAGAACCAGGCCAGCCACAATCAGGCCCACTTTCATCCCGGAGGACAACACCTGGGGCGCATCGCCGACGGATTTACGATCGTCACGTCTACCCAGATTCTGATCCTGGCTGGAGTTGCGTATGAGTTCGATCATTTTCTCACACTGATCCGATGTGAAAGAGGAGGGCTCAAAGGATTCCAGCCCCTGCTCGTCCAGAAACTTCCGGACATCCCGGGACAGCGGCACATACTTCATAGACCAGTTGCTAAAGGTCCGGCTTGAGAGCGGCTCTTCAATGAGAGTCACGACGTTCCGATGGCGCTCATCTTTCAGAATACGATCGTAGGTCCTGCGCACTGCATCTTCATCACCTTCCAGATACTGGAAAAAGCGGTCGTTTCCGTAATAAAGACCACCGACCAAATGGTCCTTGGCATTGTTCTTACGAGAAGTCATCAAAATTCGCGCGACGTGAGGCTCTACACCTTTTTCCACCGGCTTGGCTTCGAACGTGGCTTCACTGGCATAGGCCAGACGCATCAAGGACATAACAACTCCGTACAACAGGATAGAGGTAAGATGAATGCAAGATACGCTTGAAAGTGTCGTTATGGATCACAGTCCCGGCTGGCCATACGACCTTCCAGACCAGATCTGTAGATGAAAAAAAGGGGGTTTTCCGCTATCCTCCGCCCTCAAAACTACTCCATCAGGCCATTCTTCGCCTCTCCCGGATTTCGCCATGTTCGACATCATCTACGTTCTTGAAATGATTGGCATCGTCGCATTCGCAATTTCCGGCATGATCGTGGCCCGCGCCAAGAATATGGATCCTGTGGGTGTGTTTACCATCGGATTTATCACTGCACTGGGCGGCGGTACCTTGCGGGACCTGATCATGGATAACCATCCGCTCTACTGGATCAAGCATGAGGAACAGCCCATGCTGATTCTGGCGATGGCTATTGTCTTCAGTTACTGGAAACGGGCTGAGCGGCTCCGAGAGTCCAGAATCATCTTTCCGGACGCCATCGGACTCGGGGTTTTTTCCATTCTTGGTGCCCAGCTGGCTCTTGACCTCGGACACTCGTGGTTTGTCGCCTCCCTGCTCGGGGTCATGACCGGCACCTTTGGCGGCGCACTGCGAGACACCCTGTGTAACGAAGTGCCCTACATCTTCCGCAAGGACCAGATCTACGCGTCCATTTCCTTTGCCGGTTGCTGGCTGTACTTCGTGTGCCAGTGGTTCCTTGATAACGAAGCTCTGCCCCTGGCCATCGGCCTGCTTTTCATCGTGATTGCGCGCATGCTGGCCGTACGGTTTGATATCCGGCTGCAGCGGGATCCAAACGGCAGCTAACAGCTTCTTGAGCTTGACGAACTGTCAATCATCCCTTGGCCTGGGACAGATGAGCCGGTAATATTGCCGTTTTTTCACGCAATTCACGATTTCCGCACAGACCAGACTTCCAAACACTAACTTTCAGCATCCTGTGAGGCAGACACCCGTCATGCTTGAACGACTGTTCCAACTCCAGGCCCACGGCACCACTGTTCGTAAAGAAGTGGTTGCGGGCATTACGACCTTTTTGACCATGGCGTACATCATCGTGGTCAACCCGAGCATCCTGTCGTCCACCGGCATGGACTTCGGGGCTGTCTTCGTTGCGACCTGCCTTGCAGCCGTTATCGGCACCCTGATCATGGGACTCTGGGCCAACTACCCGATCGCTCTGGCGCCGGGCATGGGGTTGAACGCCTTTTTCTCCTTCACGGTCGTTGGCAGTATGGGCTACAGCTGGCAGGTGGCATTGGGAGCAGTGTTCATTTCCGGCTTCCTGTTCTTCCTGCTGAGCATTTTCAAGGTTCGCGAATGGATCATTAACAGCATCCCCTTGTCCCTGCGCTTCGGCATTTCTGCCGGCATTGGCTTCTTCCTGGCCCTGATTGCGCTCAAGAACGCCGGCATTGTAGTGGATCACCCCGCCACGCTCGTGGGACTGGGCGAAGTGAAGGTTGCAGAGAGCCTGCTGTTCTTTGGCGGCTTCCTGTTGATCTGCGCGCTGTCTTTCCGGCAGGTCACCGGCGCCGTCATGATTGGCATTATCGCGGTTACCGGCGCTGCCATGGCGCTCGGGATGGTGGAGTACAAAGGCTTTGTTTCCGCCCCGCCCAGCCTGGCACCGACCTTTATGCAGCTGGACCTGGCCGGCGCTCTTAACATCGGCATGATCAGCGTGATCTTTGCCTTCCTGTTTGTCGATTTGTTCGATACGTCCGGCACGCTCATCGGAGCCGCCCAGCGCGGCGGACTGCTGGACAAGGACGGCAAGTTGCCACGTCTTGGCCGTGCTCTGATGTCGGATTCGGTTGCGACCATGTCCGGTGCTGCCCTCGGTACCTCGACCACCACCAGCTACATCGAGTCCACTGCGGGTATTTCCGCCGGTGGGCGTACCGGCCTGACAGCTGTGGTTGTTGCCGCACTGTTCCTGGCGTGTCTGCTTCTGTCACCCATTGCCAGCATCATTCCTGCCTACGCCACCGCCCCGGCGCTTCTTTACGTTGCGGTTCTGATGGCCAGCGGCCTCAAACTGATTGACTGGGATGACGTAACCGACGCGGCTCCGGCAGTAGTCACCGCCCTGATGATGCCGCTGACCTTCTCCATCGCCAACGGTATCGCCTTGGGGTTCATCACCTACGCCATCCTCAAAGCGCTGAGCGGCCGCTGGGCGGATCTGAACGTCAGTGTTGTTATCATTGCCGTTGTCTTTGTTCTGAAATTCATTTTCCTGGATGCGGCCTGATCCGCGTCCAGAGCATTAACCGGAACGTTTATGGACTATTTTTCTGAGAGCATCAAAAAGGCCATTCGCACGGTCCCCGACTGGCCGAAGCCCGGCGTGGCCTTTCGCGATATCACTACGGTACTGCAGGACAAGACTGCCTTCCGGAAACTGATTGATGCCTTTGTACACCGCTATCACGGCCACAAGATTGATGCCGTGGCAGCGGTAGACGCGCGCGGATTCATCATCGGCTCGGCACTGGCCTATGAGCTCAACGCCTCTCTCGTGCTGGTCCGAAAGAAAGGCAAGCTGCCCTTCGATACCCTGGTGGAGGATTACGAGCTTGAATACGGAACGGCCTCCGTTGAGCTGCACAAGGACGCGTTCAAGCCGGGAGATAAAGTAGTTCTGGTGGACGACCTGATTGCCACCGGTGGCACTATGCTCGCCGCCACCCGGCTGATCCGCCGTATTGGCGCGGAAATTGTGGAAGTAGCCGCCATGATCGATCTCCCGGATCTCGGCGGCTCACGCAAGCTGCAGGACGAAGGCCTTCAGGTTTATACTGTTTGCTCATTTGAAGGGGAATAATCCACAGCAAACAGGAGGCGACCATGCAGGATTACCAACACCACTGGAAAGACGGCACGCCCGTTCACCTGCCGCTGGGGAAGATCGTCTGCATTGGTCGCAATTACGCTGAGCATGCCCGGGAGCTCAACAACCCGGTACCGGATGAACCCCTGCTGTTTATCAAGCCCGCAACCTCGGCGGTGCATCTCACCCGCCCCCTGGATTTCCCGAGAAACCAGGGCGCGGTTCACTTCGAGACAGAACTGGCTGTTCTCATCGGTCGCCCTTTAACCCGGGCGTCAGCCAGCGAGGCAAAATCCGCCATCCTCGGCTACGGCCTGGCGCTGGACCTGACCTTGCGGGACCTGCAAAGCACGCTCAAGGAGAAAGGCCAGCCATGGGAACGGGCCAAGGGCTTCGATGGTGCCTGCCCGCTGTCGCCATTTGTCTCAGTCGATAAGTTTTCCGGTGGCCCCATCCACTTCACACTGGACATCGATGGCAGCCGCCAGCAAACCGGTGATAGCGGAGACATGCTCAACCCGATTGTGCCTCTGATCGCCCATATCAGCAGCCAGTTCACCCTGCTGCCGGGGGATGTGGTGCTGACGGGCACTCCGAAAGGCGTTGGACCGCTGATCTCTGGCCAGACGCTCTCGCTCGAACTGGAAGACCTGCTGTTCGTGGAGACCAAAGTGGTTTAACGTGCAGGGCCGGCTAAACCCAAATCCGGTCAAAGGCGTACATCTGTTTATGGCAAAGAAACCGGTAACCTCCCGACGTGGTCGCTTCTTCAAACTCGCTGGCATGACTGCCTCTGTGGCAGGGCAGTATGCAGGACAGCGGGCGCGCCGACTATTCCGCTCAGAGAATGATGAAGGCGCACAGAGCGAAAGCTATACCCGCATGGCCGACCAGATTGCCGACACCTTGGGCGAACTGAAAGGAGCGGTCATGAAGGTGGGGCAGATTGCCTCCCAGACTCAGGATTTCCTACCCAAGGAATTCTCGGACGCGCTGGAAAAGCTCCAGAAAGAAGCGCCGCCCATGCCGTTCGAAGTCATCGTGGAGCAGATCGAATCGGAACTGGGTAAACCGGTATCCGAGCTCTTTGAATACCTGCAGGAAAAACCCTACGCCGCCGCTTCCATTGGCCAGGTGCATCGGGCCCGGCTTCACGATGGCACCGATGTTATCGTAAAAATTCAGTATCCAGGCGTGGATGAATCCTGCGATTCCGATCTCAAACAGCTACGTATGGCCCTGAGGCTCGGTGGCCTGCTCAAAATGCCCAAGGAGTCTGTCGACCGGTTGTTCGCTGAAATCCGGGAGCGGCTCAAGGAGGAGCTGGATTACGAGAACGAAGCGAGAAACATAGAACTGTTCCGAGAGTTCCATAAAGACCAGCCCTGGGTCCTCATTCCTGCCGTGGCTAAGAGCCATTCAACCCGCCGGGTACTGACACTGGAGCTGGTTGAAGGTGATCATGTCAGCAAGGTCACCAAGGAACGCTACGACCAGGACACCATCAACCTGATCGGCCATCGGATCTTCACCCTGATGGCCGATCAGCTTTTCCGTTTCCAATGCATCCATGGCGATCCCCACGCGGGTAACTTTGCCTACCGCCCTGACGGCTCGATTATCATGTACGACTTCGGCTGCGTGAAAAAGCTAAAGCCGGAAATCATCGACGCCTACCGGAACGCCCTGGTTTCAGCCCTGGATGAGGATTACGAAGCGCTGGATCGCCACCTGATTGACCTTGGCGCGAGGGTCGGCAGCCAGCCAGCGGTAGATGAAGCCTACTACGCCATGTGGCGTGATATTCTGGTAGTACCTTTTGAACAGCGCGACGTACCTTACGACTTTGCCGAGGCCGACATCCACAAGCGCGTGGCAGAAAAGACCAGCACCGTGTTCAAATACCTGGACTACTTCAAGCCGCCGGTGGAAAGCATCTTTATCGACCGTATGATTGCCGGGCATTACTGGATGCTGAAAAGACTGGGTGTTCAGGCTGCATTTCGGGAAGAGCTGGAAAGATACCTTCAGATTTCCGAGCACGCTGGCGCGGAGAGCTAGCGCAGGCTACTCACCCACTCGGCCATCCCCTCGCTGGCTCCTTTTCGAATAAACCGGGCCCGGGACACCGAAGCAGGCTCTCCAGGGTCGATCACCGTGATGGGCACGTCCCTGTCCACTTCGTAAACTAGTCCGGCAGCCGGATAGACCTGGAGCGAGGTACCGACAATCAGCAGATGATCAGCCGTACGAACAATGTCGGCGGCTTTTTCCAACATGGGAACTTCCTCACCGAACCAGACGATATGGGGGCGAAGCTGGGCCCCGCGGTCGCAAGTGTCACCCGGATTGATATCGCGGTAACCGATCTCGTAGACGAGCTCCGGGTACTTTGAACTGCGGGCCTTGATGAGCTCGCCGTGGAGATGGATTACGTTACTGGCACCGCCACGTTCGTGGAGGTCGTCCACGTTCTGGGTGACCACGGTGACCCGGTAGCGTTGTTCCAGTTCCGCAAGCATGCGGTGGGCCTGATTGGGTTGCGCGGTTTTCAACTGGCGCCGACGATCATTGTAGAACCGCAACACGAGTTCCTGGTTCCGGGCAAAGGCCTCGGGCGTGGCCACATCGTAGACACTGTGCTGCTCCCACAATCCTCCGTTGTCCCGAAAGGTGGAGAGGCCGCTTTCGGCGCTGATGCCAGCGCCTGTCAGTACAACGATATGGTCCTGCATCAGTCGAAGATCTTGCCCGGGTTCATGATGCCCTTGGGATCAAATACCTGTTTGATCCCCTTCAGATAGGCGATCTCCGCCTCACTGCGCGTGTAGTGCAGATAGGGCTTCTTGGTCATACCCACGCCGTGCTCGGCTGACACACTGCCCTGGTAGCGCTCGACAATCTCGAACACCCACTTGTTGACCTGCTGGCACTTCTCGAAGAAATCCTCGTTGGTCATATCTTCTGGCTTGAGGATGTTGAGGTGCAGATTGCCATCGCCGATATGGCCGAACCAGATAATCTCAAAGTCAGGATAATGCTCGGTGACCACCGCATCGATTTCCTGAAGGAAACCGGGAACTTTGGAAACCACCACGGAAATGTCGTTCTTGTAGGGCGTGCGGGGTGCGATCGACTCGGAAATCCTCTCCCGCAACTGCCAGAGATTCTGGGCCTGGGTTTCGCTCTGGCTGATAACACCATCCAGCACCCAGCCGTTCTCCACGCACTGCTCGAACAGGGCCATCGCGTCGTCCATCACCTGGTCGGAGACAGATTCGAACTCCATTAGTGCGTAGTAAGGCGCCTCGGTTTCAAACGGCGCCTGTACCTGGCCATGTGCCAGCACATGTCCCATGGCCTGATGGGAGAAGAATTCGTAGGCGGTAAGGTCAATCTTCTTCTGGAAGGTTTGTAGCACATCCATGGTGTTGGTCAGGTCGTTCAGACCAAGTACCAGTACCGTTAGGTTGTCCGGTTTACGGGACAGCTTCATGGTGGCTTCGGTGATAAAGCCCAGAGTGCCCTCTGCGCCGATAAACAGATGCCTGAGATCGTAACCCGTGTTGTTCTTCTCAAGATCCTTGTTCAGATCCAGAATATCGCCCTTACCGGTCACAACCTTGAGACCGGCAACCCAGTCCCGGCTCATGCCATAGCGGATCACCTTGATACCGCCAGCGTTGGTAGAGAGGTTGCCGCCGAGTTGGCTGGAACCGGCGGAAGCAAAGTCCACGGGGTAATAAAGACCATTCTCTTCGGCAAAATTCTGCAACTGCTCGGTAACAACGCCCGCCTGACAACGGACGGTTCGATCGCTGGCGTTGAAATCCAGAACCTGGTTCATGTTATCGAACGCCACAACCACTTCGCCGTTGGCCGCCACCGCGCCAGCACTCAGACCTGTCCGACCGCCGGACGGCACCAGTGCCACCTCATTCTCGTTGGCAAACTTCACCAGAGCCTGAACCTGCTCGGTGGTCTTGGGCAACGCGATCGCCAACGGCTTGGGTGGATAGATCTTGGTCCAGTCCTTGCCGTAGGTGTCCAGATCCGCCGGATCGGTCAGCACCTTGCCGGGTGCATTGCCGTTAGCCATCAGGTCTTTGAGGGAAGCAATGATCTGTTCAGCATTCATGGAATTTTCGGTCTCGTCAGGTTTGGGCCGGAGCATCCTGCAACAGGAATCACAGACAGTTGATTCAGGCAAACCGGCGCGCTGTGAAAATCTGCGTTTATGGTATCATACCGCCCCTGTTCTGTGAGCCAGCCCCGACGATCACTGGCCACAGGTCATTTCACGTGACGAAAGGTTCGGAAGCAAGCCCATGTCAAATACGTCTCTTGAGAAGAGCAAAATCCGTATCCTGCTGCTGGAAGGCGTGCATCAATCTGCCATTGATACCCTGAACGCTGCGGGCTATACCAACATCGAGTATCTGACTCACTCGCTGGCCGAGGAAGAGCTGATCGAGAAGATTGCCGACGCGCACTTCATCGGTATCCGCTCGCGCACCCAGCTGACCGAGAAAGTATTTGAAGCCGCCAAGAAGCTGGTGGCCGTGGGCTGTTTCTGTATTGGCACCAACCAGGTGGATCTGCAGGCCGCCACCCGGCGCGGCATTGCCGTCTTCAACGCGCCCTTCTCCAACACCCGGAGCGTTGCCGAACTGGTTCTGGCCCAGGCCATCCTGCTCCTGCGCGGTGTTCCGGAGAAAAACGCCAAGGCCCATCGCGGTGAATGGCTGAAGTCGGCCAAGGACAGCTACGAAATCCGTGGCAAGAAGCTGGGCATCATCGGTTACGGCAACATCGGCACCCAGTTCAGTGTCCTGGCCGAGGGCCTGGGCATGGATGTGTACTTCTATGATGTAGTCTCAAAACTGTCGATCGGTAACGCCACCCAGGTGGGCACGCTCCAGGAGCTGCTGAATATCGCCGACGTGGTCAGCCTGCACGTGCCGGAAACACCGGCCACCAAGTACATGTTCAAGGCTGAGCAATTTGCCCAGATGAAACCCGGCAGCATTCTGATGAATGCCTCCCGTGGCACGGTTGTCGACATTGACGCCCTGGCTGACGCCCTGGGCGGCGGCAAGCTGCTGGGCGCAGCCATCGACGTGTTCCCGGTTGAACCCAAGTCCAACGACGAGGAATTCGTGTCTCCGCTGCGGGAATTCGACAATGTGATCCTGACCCCGCACGTGGGTGGCTCCACCATCGAAGCCCAGGAAAACATCGGTCGCGAAGTGGCGGAAAAACTGGCCATGTACAGCGACAACGGCACGTCCGTTTCTTCCGTGAACTTCCCGGAAGTGGCCCTGCCGTCACACCCCAACCAGCACCGCCTGCTGCACATCCATGAAAACGTGCCCGGCGTGATGTCCGAAATCAACCAGGTATTCTCCGAGAACGGCATCAACGTTTGTGGCCAGTACCTGCAGACCAAGGAAGACATCGGTTACGTGGTCGTGGATGTGGACAAAGAGTATGGCGAGCTGGCACTTGAAAAGCTGCTCAAGGTGAAGGGAACAATTCGCTGTCGCGTCCTGTTCTGATTCACGGCCTGGCACAAAAAAACCGGAGCATTTGCCCCGGTTTTTTTATGTCAGCGAAGCGCCCTGTTTACTGCATGGGCACCAGTGTCAGCTCAACACGACGGTTCTGCTCGCGCCCTGCCGCGGTATCGTTGGTCGCCACAGGGTAGCGTTCACCGTAACCAACAGCCCGCGTTCGCTTGGGCTCAATGCCCTGATTCAGCAGGAAGTCACGTACAGAAGAGGCGCGACGCTCGCTGAGCAGCTGGTTATAGCTGTCTGAGCCGGAGCTGTCGGTATGCCCCTCGATCTGGATAATGGTCTTGTCATATTCCTTCAGAACCAGACCCACAGACTCCAGGGTGCCACTGAATGACGGCTTGATCGTCGATTCATTCAGGTCGAAGGTGATGTTGCCCGGCATCACCAGCTCAATCTCGTCGCCATTACGCACCACGCGCACACCGGTGCCTTCCAGTTTGCGACGCAGCTCGGCTTCCTGCTTGTCCATGTAATAACCAATGCCGCCGCCAATGGCCGCACCACTGGCTGCGCCGATCAAGGCCCCTTTACCACGATCACTCTTGCTGGATGTTGCCGCACCAACGGCAGCGCCGCCAATGGCGCCAATGATACTGCCCTTGGTTGCACTGGAGGTTTTCTCCTCGCCGGTATAGGGGTCATAGGTCATGCAACCACCGAGACCGACAGTGGCCACTGCAAACGCGAGTATTGTCTTTTTCACAACTATCTCCTGTGCATGATGTTCCTGGCAGAGACCGCTAGCGGGTCTTTGATGCCGAGTTCGTGAATGTATCAATGATGGTATTGAATACTGTTGCCTGCAAATCCTGGGCTTCATTCACAAGATGATGACGTCCGTCAGGGATTTTCAGTTCCTCCACCGAGGAAAATTTATTCCGGATAATACGCAAATTGTGTTGCCAGTCGACTGTCAGATCTTTTTCACCCTGCACGACCGTTACCGGAAAGTCCACGGGCCGGGCGGATTCGATGTGGGGCACCCATTTTCGCAATGCACTTACCCAGTCCACATGCACCGCCCTGGCCTGGAGAGGATCATGCTCCCGCAAAAAACGAAGGAATCGGCTATTGCCACTGTTCTCCGCGAACACTCGCCGCCACCGCGATACAAACGGTTTAGCGATACTATGGAGCACCTTTGCTCCCAACCAGCCCGCAGGTCTCACCAGCGGCGCCAGGAGCACCACTTTCCGGAAGTCGGAAGTCTGCTGATTGTGCTGGTTGGACAACAGGTAGTCGATCAGGATCGCACCACCAGTGCTCTGACCGACCGCAAACCAGGGCTGACGCACCTTTTCTCTGACCTGAGCCATAACGTCTGCCAGAACCCCCTGGTACTCCAGAAAACTGCCAATCGCCGCCGGCGTACCGCTGGAGAGGCCGTGTCCTGGCTGATCGTAAGCCAGGACATCAAAGCCGGCTCCCAGACAGCGATCGATCAACTGGCTGTACAATCCAACATGATCGAAATAGCCGTGCAGAATAAACACTGTGCCACGCTCAGTTGCCTGCTCTGGCAACCGGAAATAGTGCACCATGACCTCATGATCAGATGCGTTGACGTAACCCTGATGGTAAGCAACGTCCGGATGCTCTACCCAGAGATCCAGGCCGTAAAAGCGGCAATAGGCCACCATTTCATCACTGAGATCCCGTGAGCCGGTCGGGTTGAACGGTTCGAGTCTGTCCAGGAGCGAGTGCCTGTCCCAATCCGGTATTTCTATGGTATCTGTTTTCCAGTACACGTAGAGTTAAACGCCTGTCATGAATGAGTTATAAATTTTGGCCTCCAATCCTAACCCATAGCAGGGGAAAGACACAGATGTTGCAACAGCTTCTGGAGACTGCGTTGCGCCAGACCATGAACCGGTTGGTCAGACCGGTTCTTACCCCGGCAGTACCTGTTTCGCTCCAGCGACGCATTGTGCGTCAGGCTTACCGGAGTTCTACGCCACCCCGAGGGGCAAGCTTCGAAAACACCAGGGTGGGCGGCATTCCGGCCACCAGCACCAGTTTTGGCAACAAACCTCACGGCGCCGTTCTCTATCTGCATGGCGGTGGCTATATCATCGGTTCCTCTGCCACGCATCGGGGCATAACCGGGCACCTGGCCAAAACCAGCGGTTGCACCATAGTCACACCCGATTACCGGCTGGCGCCGGAATTCCCATTTCCCGCCGCTCTGGATGATGCCGAAGCCTGTTGGAACGGGCTGCTCGAGGAAGGCTTTAAACCGGGGCAGATTGCCATCGCTGGCGATTCCGCCGGTGGCGGCCTCGCCATCGCCCTCGCCATGCAGCTGCGCGACAAAAACCAGCCACTTCCTTCATCTGTCACGGTGTTTTCACCCTGGATAGATCTCACTCAGGAAAAGCTCTACGCACCCGAATGTGAACCAGTGCTCCAGGCCAGTTGGACCAGCAAGGCGGCAAAACTCTATGCCGGTCAGGAATCCCTGACCAATCCACTGATATCACCCATTTTCGGGGATCTGAGCGGCCTGCCCCCTTTGCTGATCCAGGTGGGCAGCCAGGAAATCCTGCTGAATGATGCCGAACGGCTGGCCGAGGCCGCAAACCGGCACGATGTGGAAACCTGCCTCGAGGTCTACAACAGCCTATGGCATGTTTTTCAGGTGCATAGCGGTCAGCTCGACCGTGCCACCGCCGCGATGGAGACCGCCGGCGAACACATCAAACGTCATCTGGCAGACTGACCTCACCCCGAGCCAGGGCCTCTTTCCTGAGCCGCGGCCACTGTTTTATGTGCCACTCCAGCCGTGAAGCCCGGCTTCGGTCTCCGGCCGGCGCGCTGAACACCAGTTCCAGTGGCCCTTTGCCCCTCAGAGCACGTGCTCCCCGAGGAGCGCCTCCCTGATGTTCAGTGAAACGCCGTTCAACGTCAGTGGTTATGCCGGTATACAGCGCCCCCCGTGCGGTTCGCACCATGTAGACAAACCAGCTAGCCAACGTTCAGGGCCTCTTCCCGATCCTTCACTTTTTTCTGCTGGATCCAGAGCCCCATCATGATCAGAACCAACCCGATGTAGGTGGAAGGCAGGATATGCTCACCCAGAATAAAATAGATAAACACCAGTGAAAGGAATGGCGAGATAAAAATCAGGTTGCTGACCTTCGAGGTGTTCTCCGCCTTCTTCATGGCGTAGGACCAGAGTACGAAAGCGATGCCCATCTCGAACACGCCAACATACAACGCAGCAGCAAGCGACGTTCCGGTGGCAAAGTTCAGGCCCTCCGTCCACCAGCAAATGAGCAGAATCACCGGCAGCCCGCACAGAAAATTCAGGAACAGGCCAACCACCGGATCACGGGTATCCCGGGTGGCAATAATCCAGTAGGACGCCCAGACCACAGTACTGCCCAGGGCGAGGGAAACCCCGAGCGGATCCTCGAAACTCAGGGAAGTCACGGCTCCACGGGTGGCAATCACCACCACCCCGGCATAGCAGATCAGGCCTGCAACAATATCCAGCTTGCGCAGCCGATGCCCTAGAAACGGTACCGACATATAGGCCAGCACCAGTGCCCAGGTGTAGTTCAGCGGTTGCGCCTCCTGGGCCGGCAACCGATCAAACGCGCCGAACAACAAAAAATAGTAGAGACAGGGATTGATCAGCCCCATACCGAAAGACTGGGCGTACTGTTTGCGACTGAGTGAAAACACCAGATGCCAACGCCCCTGAAGCATCAGAATAATGGCCATCACCACTACTGACGCGCTGCAGGCAATCAGCAGCATCTGAACGGGAGCCAGCTCTCTCAGGGAGAGCTTGAACGCGGTTGCCACTGTAGACCACAACAGCACCGTGCCCAGGCCATAGAGCATCGCCTGTTTCTGGTTTTTCATTCAAGGCCTCCTGCCAACCACTGAAACTCCATCGATTCTCTCCTTTCTCCACTGGGTCGTTTGGCCGACAGTGTAATCCAATCGAACCCTGTTACCCACGGCAGCGAGCATTCTTGTGTTACCTTGTATATCAATATCAAACAAGGATTGGGAAAACTGGAGTCCCCGCTATGCCCACCGCCCGTTTCAGGTTCTGGCCACTGAGCCTCGCATTGGCCATTGCACTGACCGGTTGCTCAGACAACCAGACCGATCGTGGGGACAAGACGTCCGAGGCACCGGAACCCCCCGAATATCCCGTCACCTGGCGCTTTGCCCTGGAAGAAATCGAAGGTAGCGTTCAGCACGCCTATGCTGAAGCACTGAAAGAGCGCATTGAAGATCGTTCTGACGGCAAGATTGAAGTCGATATCTTTCCCTATGGGTCGCTGGGTACTTCGGCTCAGCTTACTGAACTGGTCCGGAATGGTTCGGTCAGCCTTGCCTTCGCCTCTCCCGGACACCTTGCCAACACCATCCCGGAAGTCGGCCTTTTTACCCTCCACTATGTTCTGCCGGACGATCCCGAGGTTACCCGACAGGTTCTGGCAAGCCCGGAATTGCTCGATCTTTTTGAGCAGCCCTACGCCCGGGAGAACATGAAACTTCTGGGCTTTGTACCCGAGGGCTGGATGGCGTGGACCGCCAACAAGGCGCTCCGCACACCGGAAGACTTCGATGGCCAACGGATCCGCACCATGACATCCGACATGGCCGAGGAAGCCTTTCGCGCCTATGGCGCCGAACCAAGCCAGGCCCCCTATTCTCAGGTCTACAGCGACCTTCAGCTGCGCAAGATCGATGGCCAGAGCAACCCCGTTTTTGCCATCGAGGAAATGGATTTCTATGAAGTCCAGAGCACCATGACGCTCGCACGGCCGGCCCAGTTCGTTGCTTCAGTGGTTTCCAATCTTGACTGGTACAACGCATTGCCGGAAAACCAGCAACAATGGCTGGATAACGGCCTCAAAGATGTTGCACAGATTGCCTGGGAGACCCAGGAGGAACTTAATCAGACCCGGCTCGAAAAAATGCTGGAAGAAGGCCACCTGGAAGTCGTCCGCCTTACCGATGCAGAACGGGAGGCGTTCCGGCAGGCCAGCATGCCAGTGCGTGACATCTATCTGGAACGCACCGGCGAGAGTGGGCAGCGTATTTTTGAGCAGTTACGCCAGTTGATTAACGACACCGAAACCGGAAGTCAGGGTTCAGCGGGTTCCGGCGACGGGGACTGAGACAAAACTGACGCCTTCGGAGGCAAGCGCATTTGCTCCCTTCGCCGTCAACTCGGAAATGAAGCGAAATTGATCCTTCAACTCAACCGGGTAGGCCTTTAGCCGGTAACACATACCCCATGGCTTGTTGGACACCACCACCACGACAGGACGAAAAGTCCGGGTCAGAGGACAAGTGTAAGCCACATCCCGGAGAAGGCTCATAACCCGGCTGACGTCGTGGTGGGGCTCAAGATTGAACTCCGCCACGCACATCAGGTTGTCAGTACCGTCGTTGGCATTGGCAATCAGCGAAGCCCAGAGTTTACTGTGGGGGATTACCACCACGGTGTCATCGGGCGTAACCAGCTCGGCAGCCCTGGTGCCAATCGAGCGTACCTCCCCGTACTGACCGTCCACTTCGATCCAGTCTCCAGGGCGATAAGGCATTTCGTACAGGGTTACAATGCCGGCAATCAGACTGTTCGCATAATCCTTGAAAGCAAATCCCAGGGCCAGCCCCAACGCGCCAAAAATGGCAACCATGTTTTCAAACGAAGGCTCCACCAGTATCGGAACCACAATGATGATGGTCAGAACAATAATGACCAGCCTCAACAAAGGCACCGACGCCAGGATATAAAGCCGGGGTTTGCCGCCCAGTTTACCTGCGATTCGCGGGAACAGCTTCTGAATGGCGATGGTCAGGCCCGTTGCCAGCAGCACAACCAATAATGATTCCAGCAATGCTTGGGAAGTAATCGCTGAAAACGCCTCTCGAATGCCGAGATCACCCATGGCTCATCTCCTAAAAGGCGTCGACCGGGAAGCCCCAGCTCTGCAAGTGCCGACGAATCGAAGGGTATCCATGTGCAGTAATCCTCCAGCTAGCATCAGTGGCCTCGAACTCGATGAGTTCCAATCGCGCCAGCCGCGCCAGAACGAATCCCATCTCATGCTCTGCGACGCCGGTAACCAACTGCAAACTAGAAATGTCCAGGCCATCGTGCAGAAGCAAGGCATGCAAAAGCAGGCCAATGTTATCACCCTTGCTCTGGGGTACTGTCGGAAGACCTAGTTGATCAAAAGGGACAACCCAAACCCTGGCGACTCCGCCGCTGTTACCGGAAACCTCGCCAGACTCTTTGGTGTCTGTCTCTTCTTCCGGTCTGACCCTGAGCGCTCGACGCCAGATCGCCAACGCAACGCCCGGATTCCCCCTTGCGACGGAGGCGAGATCCCGGAGAAAGCCGCTGTGTTTGCGTTTTTTCCAATCACTCTCATCTGCCATCGGCAAAACCCATAAACCGTCGTCTGCCATTCGGGCGATGATTAACTTGTTGCTACCGCCACCAGCGAGAGACTCAAACCACGCACCGAGTTCCGCTGCCCCCATGGGCGAGGTTGTCACCGGCGCAAAAGGCGCATCGTCCAGGTAACTGGACCAGAATTGCCAGCACCAGCTCGAGCAACCAATAACGCCAGGTGCAAGCCCCCCGGCGGCAACCCGACGCAGTAATTCCCGAACCAGGGTCAGACCAGAAAGATGGCGCAACCAGAAATCAGCCAGCTCGGGAATCACCCAGGGTCTGGAAAGGTCCTGCCTGTCCCACCACTCCCGGGCGCCCTGGTCATCCAGAAGCAGGTTCTCGGGAGGCACGATCAGCGACCATTGTTTCGCCCCGCCATTATGCTGCGATTCAATTTGGGGAAAGCATTCAAGGGTGGGACGTATACCCGAAAACGGCGGCGCCACCAGTAACGTCACTCCATGGCAAACCAAATCGTTGGACATGGATTCTTCAAGGGCGCCGGACAATGTGCCAGCCAGTTCAAGGAAGTCGGGCCGGGGAGCAAAAGACTCAAGCTGCTCCACCGAAAGCTCCGGAAGGTTATCGAGGCTTTCAAATGTTTCTTTATCCGTTACAACACCCGCCCCAATCTGTGCAAGGGCATGGCGAAAAGAATCTTTCAATGACCGCCGCACCGAGGTCTCTGGCACTCTCCAATGCTCAACGGGGATGAGACCACCTGGCATCCCCACGGACTCTGACTTCTCAACCGGCTTTTCCTTCAACCCCTTCGCTCCCCCGCATCACGCCGCTTCAGCTACTCCGGCACCAGCCAATCAATCTCATGGGACAGATTCAAAATGTCCGACCCGGCAACGTCGTTCATCATTGCAGATAGCCGGGCATCAAAGCCCCAGGGCGGATTCACCACCAGCATGCCGGATCCGATCATGCCGCGCGCCGGCGGGTTGCTCAGAGAAACCTCACTGCACAGCACCTTGCGCACATCGGTATGTCTGACGGCCTCTTTCAGCTGCACCTGCAGTCCGCTGGTGAGAATCGGATACCAGACAAGATAGACCCCATGACGGCACTTTTGCCATGCTTTTCCCAGGGTTTCAGCAACGTCAACATAATCAGATTTGATCTCGTAGGAGGGATCAATGAGCGAAAGCAGGCGCGGCTGTTTCGGTGGCAACTGTTTCAGCAGCCCAGACAGGCCATCCTGCCTGAGCACGCGAATGGGTGCCCTGGAAGCCCAGCCTGCCAGCTGCTCGCTCTCGCCCGGATGAAGCTCAAAAAGCGTCAATGCATCCCCGGCCCGCAGAAAATGCTGGAACCACGCCGGAGACCCAGGATAAACGGAAAGTTCTCCGCTACCGGCATTGAATCCTGCCAGCACATCCAGAAAGGGCTTCCAATCCTCGGAACGAAGCCGATCTTTGGCGCTCCACAACTTCTGAACACCATCGTCGGCCTCTCCCGTCTTCCGGGCCCGCTCACCTCGCAGATCGTATATTGCGCTTCCGGCATGGGTGTCGAAACAGGCAATGCCGGATGACTTCGCCTGCATCATGGTCTGGACCAGCGCCAGAGCCCCGTGTTTCTGGACATCGGCAAAGTTACCGGCGTGGAAGGCGTGCAAATAACTCAACATACAAGAATAGCTCCCTGGTGACGTTGCAATTAGGCCCGAACACGGTTGCCCAGGGCAAGAGCACTATCGTCAATCCTGACCACACGGGTCCTTTCCCCGCTTGCGTTTCCATAAAATGGCACCCATAATCCTGAACGCTAATCTTTATTATTCGCACCACTATTACTACATCTGAAAAAAGGAATGACGTCCATGTTTCGTCCAGCCCCACTGGCGCTGACTGTTTCAGCCCTTCTTACCGCTGGCTGCGCCAATACGCTCTGGTCCTCTGAAGAATCCGACCCTGCAACCAAAGCTTCGGTAGTAAATCATTACGCCGACCTGGCGCACGCAAATTATGAAGACGCTCTGATCACCGCCCGCGCGCTGGACGAAGCCACCGATCGACTGATTGCCAACCCGACCGAAGCCAACCTGGCCGCCGCTAAAAAAGCCTGGCTTGCAGCGCGCGTGCCCTACCAACAAACCGAAGTATTCCGCTTTGGCAACGCTATCGTCGATGACTGGGAGGGCCAACTGAACGCCTGGCCGCTGGACGAAGGCCTGATCGACTATGTGAAAGCTGACGGATACCAGCATGAGCTCGGCAACGCCGGGGCCACCGCAAACATCATTGCCAGCAACAGCGTCAATGTGGGTGGTGAAACCCTGGACGTGACTTCGCTGTCTCCAGACCTGCTGGCGGAATTGAACGAAGTGGGCGGGTCTGAAGCCAACGTTGCTACCGGCTACCATGCGGTTGAATTCCTGCTTTGGGGTCAGGATCTCCACGGCTTTGAAAGCGGCGCAGGCGAACGTCCGGTCACGGATTATGCCCGTGGTGCTGATTGCACCAACGGAAATTGCGAGCGTCGCGGGGAATATCTGGATGCAGTGACCGACCTGCTGGTATCTGACCTGCAGTGGATGGTGGCCCAGTGGGCGCCGGGCGCCAGCGACAACTATCGCGCCGAGCTGACTGCGGCTGACGCCAACGAGGGTGTTCAGAAAATGTTGTTCGGCATGGGGTCTCTGTCCCTGGGCGAGCTGGCCGGTGAGCGCATGAAGGTAGCCCTGGAAGCCAACTCTTTCGAGGATGAGCACGATTGCTTCAGCGACAATACCCACAACTCCCATTACTACAACGGCCAGGGCATTCAGAACGTCTATACCGGCACCTACCGTCGTGTCGATGGCAGCCTGGTGACAGGTCCGTCCCTCTCTGACCTGGTTCAGCAAAGAAATCCCGAACTGGATGCCCGCCTGAACAACCAGCTGGACGCCTCCATGGAAGCTCTGGCTCTGATGAAGGCCCGTGCAGAGAGCAGCGAAAATCCCATGGCGTTCGACACCATGATTGCACCGGGTAATGCCGAGGGAACCCGTATCGTCAACGGTGCCATCATGGCGCTGGTCGCACAGACCGGCTCCATTGAGCAGGCCGCACGGGATCTGGGTATTGAAGCCCTGTCTCCGGATGATGCCGGTCACGCGTTCTGAGCATGATGAGACAGCTTGCTTTAATGGGTGCGCTGGCAGTCGCCAGCGCCCCCCTTTCCGCCCAGACCCACGCCGGCTACCCTATTCAGACCACTCCGGCCACCGGTGGTGATGGCACGGTACAACAGTCAGACACGAACGCCTACTCGCTGCCCCAGGGCAACTTGTCGATGACCAGGCGCCTGGATTTCAGTGTCGGCAACAGTTTCTTCCGGAACCCCTGGGTCGAAGCCCCGGCGAGCACTGATGCCCGTGACGGCCTGGGCCCACTGTTCAATACCAACTCCTGCCAGGGCTGTCATATCAAGGATGGTCGTGGACATCCCCCTGGCGGCGACGAGCCGCCGGTCTCCCTGTTTCTGAGGCTGGCAGTTCCCGCTGACCCGAAACAGGACGCCGGGATTCTGCGCAAGCACGGTTTTAAACCGGCACCGGTATACGGCAGCCAGTTACAGACCGCTGCGCTTCCCGCGGCAAAACCGGAGGCCGATCTGATCATTGAATGGACGCCGGTGGAAAAGACCCTTGCGGACGGCACTGTTGTGGAACTGCGCAAGCCTGTGTACCGCATCGAAAACCCGAACTACGGACCCTTGCCCGAGGACCTGCTGGTGTCACCCCGGGTAGCGCCGCAGATGATTGGAATGGGTCTGCTGGAGGCCATCCCCATTGAACACTTGCAAGCTCTCCATGACCCTGATGATGCGGACGGCAACGGAATCTCCGGAAAGCTTAACCGGGTCTGGGATCTGGCCACGGAACAGACGTTGCCCGGCCGGTTCGGCTGGAAGGCGGCAGAGCCGAATGTCCATCAACAGAGCATGGGCGCCTTCGCCGGAGATATGGGCCTGACCTCTACTCTGAAACCCGCAACCGACTGCATGCCCGAACAGAATTGTGAGCGATTTACCCACGGTGGCGAGCCTGAAGTAAGCGACAAGGTCGCCAACTTTGTGACCTTCTACGCAAAGAGCCTGGCCGTGCCCGCCCGCCGCAACCTTGAGTCCGAGTCCGTCCAGCAGGGGGCAAGGTTGTTCAACGAAACCGGCTGCGCCAGCTGTCATACGCCGAGACATCAAACCGGCGACGTTGCCGACCGCCCGGACCTCAGCGACCAGACCATCTGGCCCTATTCGGATCTGCTGCTCCACGACATGGGGTCCGCCCTGGCTGACGGTCGGGATGAATTCCTGGCAAACGGCAATGAATGGCGAACACCGCCGCTCTGGGGCATTGGCCTGGCCAAGGTGGTGAATCCGCAGGCCGGGTTCCTGCACGACGGTCGCGCCCGCACAGTGGAAGAGGCTGTGCTCTGGCATGGTGGCGAGGCTCAGGCGGCCGCCGAACGCTACCGTCAGATGTCGTCAGAGGATCGTACGGCCCTGATTGATTTCCTGAATTCACTCTGAGGATCTGCCATGCAACCGATCACCAGACTACTGTGCGCCTCTATTCTGGCCGTGATGTCGCCTCTGGCGTGGGCAAACGATACCAACCTCCAGGCCCGTCATCAGTGGCATGAGGGCATTGCGACCGGCTATCAGTTGCTGACAACACAAACGGGGGAACTGGCCGAGTCTGCACGTGGCTACTGCGAAAATCCCGCCAAAGACAGTCGGGCACGGCTGGAAAGAGCCTGGCTGGATGCCTTCCTGGCCTGGCAACGGGTGCGTTTTGTCGATTTCGGCCCGGTCGAAAACAACAATCTTTCCTGGCAGTTCCAGTTCTGGCCGGATCCAAAGAATCTGATCGCACGCAAAGCCGCTTACCTGATTGGAAGCGATAAACCAATCACGACGCAGGTGATCAGCCAGTCCGGTGTCGCTGTGCAGGGCTTCCCGATGATGGAATACCTGCTATTCGATCAGCAGCTCAATGCCGGGGACAATGCACTGCCTGCCGCCCGGACCTGCGAACTGCTGACCAACGTCGCTACGCACGTGAAAAGCAACAGCGACGAGTTGAGGGCCGGATGGCAGGCTTTCAGGCCGCACTACCTGGAGACCGATCAATACCGCGACACCACAATCCGCGCGGGGATGGCAACGCTGGAAATCATGGAAGAGCGCCGTCTGGCCCGGCCCATGGGGCTCCGCGGCAACGGCAAACGCAATCCCTATATCACCGACGCCTGGCGCAGCGGCAACACTCCGATGACCGTTGAAGCCACTGTGGATGGCCTGCGACAGTTCTTTTTACCGGGGCTCGCTGCATTGCTGGAAGCGAAGGGGGAGTCCGGTCTTGCAGAGCGCATTCGAAAACAATTCGGCGAGGTTCAGCAGAACTTTCCCGGAGCCCACCTGCCGATGGCAACTGCCCTCAACGAAGAAGGCCAGTTCCGGGTCCTGCAGAGTCTCTATGTGGATATTTCCCAGTTGACCACATTGGTTAATGACCAGGCAGCGGTTGCTCTTGGCGTGGTAAGAGGCTTCAACTCAAGCGATGGCGACTGAGGAGGCTGACCGTATGCGCTTGAACCGCAGGGCCCTTCTCAAAGCGTCCCTTGCCGGCGGTATTTCCGTGGGCCTGACCGGCTGTTCCCTGCTTCCCGGAAAAGCCTCGGGGCATTCTGACAGCTACATCGGCGCCGTTGGCTTGCCGGACGGCAGTTTTGGAGTCAGCGCCTTCGACCGTAGCGGCAGCATCCTCTGGCAGACGCCGGTCAAAACTCGCTGCCACAGTGGATGCAACCGGCCTGGCATGGGTGAAACCGTCTTCTTCGAACGCCGCCCCGGATGGTCGTTCTACGTGTTCGATACAACCTCCGGAATCCAAAAACACCGCGTAGACGCAAACGCCGGCGAACACTTGGTCGGCCATGGTGCGTTCTCGGCCGATGGCCGCTGGCTGTACGTCACCGCCAGCCGATACGAACAGGGTGAGGGCATTATTGCGGTCTATGATGCCGAACGGGATTACCAGCGCACCGATACCTTTGATCTGAACGGCATCGGCCCCCATGAGCTGACCCTGCACCCGGACGGCGAAACCCTGGTAGTCGGGCTTGGCGGCATCCTGACCCACCCGGATTACGAACGCATGAAGCTGAATCTGGAGACCATGGATCCTGCCCTGCTGCTGATGGATCGGCATTCCGGCAACATTGTTGGCCGCTTCAAGCCGCCCCATCATCAGCAGAGCGCCCGTCATGTAAGCGTCAGCAATAGTGGCCGCGTGTACGTGGCCTATCAGTACCAGGGGCCGCTTTATGAAACGCCGCCCCTGCTGGCGCGTCTTGAGAAGGGAACATTACGCGAATACCGGTTTGACGAGGACACCCAGAAAGCCCTGGCCAACTACATCGCCAGCGTGGTTGCCCACCCGGAAAACGACCTCGTCGCTGCTGCCTCGCCTGTTGGTGGCACAGCCATTGTCTTCAGGGGCAGTACCGGTGAACTGGTCAACCGCGCCTTTATCGCCGATTGCGCTGGCATCCAGGCCCTTGCCGGGGGCGACTTTCTTGTCTCCTCTGGCCGGGGGAAACTGGTTCAGCTGGGCGCTGCCCCACCCGCCAGGGAACTTGCAGACCTCCCCGTTCACTGGGACCACCACCTGGTCTGATTGCCCGCAAGTGCCGTACTCCGGGCTTAAGGATACCGGGCAACACTGGTATCCTTTCGACTCAATTTCCGGAGGACAGCGGTTTGCCCGAGAGCAGAAAAGACACCATCGACCAGCTTTACAGCCTGATTGCCAACGAAGAAGATGCTCGGGTCTGCAAAGACATTCCGGAGGAGGCCTGTCGCGAGGTACCCCGTAATTTCTTCCTGATTCTCGCCAGTAACGTCCTGACCAAACTGGGCGACCTGCTGATCAGCCCCAAGACCGTATTGGCGTGGTTGATGAGCGCCATCGGGGCACCCGCCCTGGTGGCCTGGCTGGTACCGATCCGGGAATCCGGCTCGCTCGTGCCGCAAATGGTGATTGCAGCCTGGGTACGCCGCAAACCGGTTCGCAAGTGGTTCTGGACCCTCGGGAGCTTCGGCCAGGCCGCCAGCGTTGTGGCCATGGCGGCCAGCATCTGGTTTTTCGAGGGTTATGCCGCGGGTTCAGGGATCATTGCTGCCCTCATTGTATTTTCCCTCGCCCGCGGATTCTGCTCGGTGTCCATGAAAGATGTGCAGGGCAAATGCATCCCGAAAACCCGGCGGGGAAGACTCGGCGGGCTGGCGTCCACCATTGGCGGCACTGCCACCGTTGTCTTGACCGCCCTGCTGTTCTGGGAACGCGGCGACCCGACAATAGCCTTTTACACAGTGCTCCTGCTTCTGGCCGGTGTGCTCTGGGTTATTGCCGGTTTTCTGTTTGCCGGAGTGGAAGAGTATGAAGGCGAAACAGGTGGTGGCGGCAACGCCATCAACGAGGCGTTTCGAAGCCTTTACCTGCTCCGCGATGATGTCCCGTTCAGAAATTTTGTGATTACCCGGGCGCTTTTGCTCTGCTCGGCCCTGGCGTCGCCCTACTTCGTGGTCCTTGCTCAGAAGGAATCCGACATTGGCTGGATGCTGGGTATTTTCCTGCTGGCCAGCAGTCTCGCCAGCTCACTCAGCGCCAGTTTCTGGGGCTGGGCAGCAGACACCTCCAGCCGCAGAGTCATGATTCGCGGCGCAGCAATGGCCAGCGGTGTGTGCCTGATCGTCGGCTTCGCAGCGCTCTTTAGCGGGACGGACATCGGCAGTGTCTGGTTTTACCCGGTCGCATTCTTCGTTCTGAGCATCGCCCATGCTGGCGTCAGGCTGGGACGTAAAACCTATCTGGTGGATATGGCAGGGGGTAACAAGCGGACCGATTACACGGCGGTGAGCAACACAGTCATAGGGGTTCTGCTGCTCGTTACCGGCGGCCTGACCGCACTCATATCAATGATTTCAGAGGTGGCGGTCATAATCGTTCTGGGCCTGATGGGGCTGGCAGGGATGTTCAGTGCCATACGGCTGAAGGAAGTGACCGAAGACTGATCACGGGCGCCCGTTCAGGAGGGCGCCTTGCCGTCATTCAGAGCCAGGGCCCCTTTCACGATCCGATAGATGATCCAGATCGAAATCCCCAGGAGAATAAACCAGCCAATGATAATTGGCGTGGTCACTATGCCAATCACGGTCCAGAGCAGGCCGATCCAGAAGGTGCGAATCTGCCAGCGGAAGTGCCGCTCCACCCAGGTATTACGGACCTCATCCAGTTTGACGTAATTGATGATCACACCCACCAGACCGGTAATGCCCCCTACGAAAAAAGACAGGGCCTGAAGGATGTAGACGACCACCGCCAGGTTACGCGCCGGATCACTTCGGCGGGAGGCGGGGTCGGTGTCGGCAGGAATAAACTCCGGTTCAGCCAAGACAAGTCTCCTGTTGATCGATTAACCGGAGTCTACCACAGCCCCCGTGGCCGAAAATCCCGCCGCGGTCAGTGATTGTCCGGACGGTAGCCCAGGCGGAAACCGCCCCAATGCTTGCCATTCACATAAATAGGTACGGAGAGATCATGCATGATTTCGCCGGTATCCCTGCGATAGGTTTGCAGAAGCATGTTCTCGGTGTGGGTGCCACAACGAATGCCCGTTCGGTCGTTGAACAGCCGCTTGCTCCGGCTCTTCACCAGATCCACCTTCGGATCTCCGGTCGGTGCATGGGCGAAATCGCGGTTGTGGGTCGGTACATACCCGTCAGGCGCAGCGGCTATGGCAAAGACAATGGCCTCATGGGCATTTTTCACCTGTTCCTGGATGCTCGGCAGGTATTGATCGGTAAATTTGTCAAAGCTGCTTGAGTACTTTGGCGGGTGAGTATTCGGGATCGGCGTCCGGGTCTTGTCAAAGAGCGCACTTTCGGAAAGTTTGCCGTCCCGAATGGCCTGCTCGAACATCTGGCCTATCTGGTCGGCACCGGCTCTGGCCTGATCGAAGAACGGCCGGTGATAGCTGGCTTCACTGTTCAATGCGAATGAGGCGTTGGCTTTTTCGGCGAGCTCCATCAGCGTAGCCGCCTGCTCTGCGAGTGACGAAACGCTGGTATCACTTTCGGAGATCTGGTCACGCACCGTTTCAATGGCCGAGAACACCTGGGCCAGACTCTGCTCGTTGTTCTGGTCGATTTCAGCTATCCGGGCAACCTGTTGCTGAACCCGCTCAGACTGCTCGCTGATCTGTTCCAGCCGCCCGCCCACACTCTCTACCGACGCGAGCCCTTCCTCAATACTGCGGGCGAGGTCTTCAATACGGGACACGATCAAGGTGGTATCGGACCGTATCTCTTCCAGAGTTTCCGCCACTTCCCCTGTCGCCTGAGCAGTTCGGCCCGCCAATTGGCGAACCTCATCGGCCACCACCGCAAATCCGCGCCCCTGGTCACCTGCCCTGGCCGCTTCAATGGCGGCATTGAGTGCCAGCAGGTTGGTCTGTTCGGCAATGCCCTGAATCGTGGTGGTCACGCCCTGGATCTTGTTGGACTTTTCGTTCAGTTCCTGGATCAGCCGCAGGTTTTCCCCGGACTGCTGGTGCACAGCCCGAACACTGTCGATGGCGGAGATCAGCGCTTCACGACCCTCGGTGCTGGTCTGCTTGTTTTGCAGCGCCATGGTGGCTGCATCGGTGGCCTGTTCCGAGGACTCCCGGACGGTCTCGGTGATCTGCCCGGCGTAATCGGCCATCTGGGCGGTTTCTTCCACCTGGCGGTCGAGCCGGAGCTTCAGTTGATCGGCAGCGAAAGACACCTGGGCCGCGGAGATAGCATTCTTGTCGGCGCTCCCGGACAGCGTTTCTACTAACGCACGCCCCGCCCTGGCATCGGCAAGCAGTTGGCGGCACTGGGCCTGTAGCGGATGGTCATCAGCCAGGGTGCCATCATTCAGCGCCTTGAGGCCTCGCTCCACTGGCTCCAGCACCCTGACAATAAGGAAGCCGCCAGCAGCCACAAGGCCGACGACAAGCCCGATCAGAACCGACGCAGGTTCCAGGCCTAGCAAAGGCGCCACCACTGCACAGACGACTGCAAGAACAATGGCAACTGCCACCCCCCAAAGGACTGAAGCCCGATCCAGTAAGCCCATAGAAACCTCTTCTTTTTTGTTGCTTCTGCAAACATTTTGTTATTTAAGGCCATCGAGGAGACTAAAGAATTGACGTGAGTTAATAACTCATACTTTAGTGTATTTAAAATGCATATCGGCGGGGAATAGCGTTTCTGAAACAAAAAACCGCAAACCCGACTCACTCTGTTACCGAGTGGGCCGGGTTTGCGGTGTTCAGATGACTACTTCGGCGTTGGCTCAGGCGCCAATAACGCCTCCGTCGTCCTTGGTAACGATGACGGTTGCATCACGCGGGCGCGGATCATTGGAATCCGGCCAGTTGCCGTCAGGGTGCTGGATGTTGACGAACATGGTCTTCACATCCGGCGTGGAGACAACGCCAGTAACCTCACAACCAACGGGGCCAACGAAGAAGCGCTTGATTTCGCGGGTCTCCGGGTTGGCGGCCAGCATCATGTTGTTCTGGTAGGGGGCAGCATCGGAGCCATCGGTCTGGATCCAGAGACGTCCGTTATAGTCGAACCAAAGGCCATCCGGGCTGTTGAAGATGTTGTCGTCGGTCAGGGATACGATGACCTCGTCATCCACCACGGTTTCCGTACCCTGCTCACCGGCGAACACAAAGATATCCCAGTCGAAGCTGGTAGCGGTATGGTCATTGCCTTCCTCGCTCCAGCGGATGATATGGCCAGTGCGGTTAATTTCGTTCGGGTTAGCAGCGTTAACGCCGTCATAACCTTCTTTGCCGCGGTTCGAATTGTTTGTAAGAGTGAAATAGACCTGTCCGGAAATCGGGTCGACGGCGCCCCATTCGGGCCGATCCATTGTGGTCGCACCGGCGATATCGGCAGCCAGACGGGTATTCAACAGAACATCAGCCTGGTTCTCGAAGCCGTCGAAGGCAACGTCGCCAACCATGGTTCCAACCGCAGCATCAACCTTGGCCTTGAAGTCGGCATTATCGAGGTCGAGAGACAGCCAGTCGCCGGAGCCGTCATCGTTAAAGCGGGCAACGTACAGAGTACCTTCGTCGAGCAGGTAACCACCTGCTGTGGCGGCGTAGTAGGGCTTGGACGACACGAACTTGTAGATGTACTCAAACCGGGAGTCATCGCCCGAGTAACAAACCACCGGTTCACCTTCCTTGACCGGGGCGAAGATGACACCCTCGTGGCCGAATCGGCCCAGAGCAGTGCGTTTTTGTGGCTTGCTTTCAGGAGTGAACGGATCGATTTCAACCATGTAGCCGTAGGTGTTGGCCTCGTTGCGATAGTCATCGGCAGCCGTTGCACCAAGAGTGCTCACATTGAATCGAACGTACTGGTCCTCAGCACTGTCGGCCAATTCCCAGTCATAACGACTGGAACTGCCCACGCCGTGGCGGGTCTGCTCGCGAGGCTGAGATTCATCACCGTTGGCAAAGTAGCCGTGCCAGTTTTCTTCAGCCGCGAGGTAGGTTCCCCAAGGCGTCGGCCCCATTGCACAGTTGTTAAGCGTTCCGCGGGTTTCGGTGGCATCCGGGCTGTACTTGGTGATCAGCTTGCTGTAGCCGCGAACCGGACCACGAATATCCATCTCGGTGTTACCGGTGATACGACGGTTGAATGGGCTGCCAAACACAATGTCCCACTTGCCGTTGGTGTCGCGTTTGATGTGCACGACAGAAACACCGTGAGCTGCGATTTCCTTACGAACTTCGTCCGCAGGGCGCATATCGTTTACATAAGTGGCTCCGTTGGCATGCAACGCGCCCTGGGCGATGTACTCATGGTTCATCACCAAAAGGCCTTCGGTTGAGCTGTTGCCACCGGCCTTCTGGTCAATCGGGAAGAAGTGCACGCCGTCGTGGTGCATGCCCACCTGCTGCTCCTGCTCCGCGCCGGTGTTCGTGCCATCCGGTTTGTAATCAGGGTAAGACCCGGTGATGGGCGTGCCCCAGGGGAGGAACGTTTCGGAGGAGTAGCCTTCAGGAACAACCACCTCATTGGCCGTAGATGTCGGTACCGCCTTGAAGCCGATATCGGTGCTAGAAACATTGCTGCTGGTGGTACTGTCGTTGCTGTCGCTTCCACAACCAGCCAGCCCCAGACCCATGACGCTGGCGAGAGCAGCCCCTACGCTACCTTTCATCACGGTACGGCGCTGCATACGTGCGGCCAGAACCTGGTGGAAGGGGGTGTTTTCAGTGTGGTTGACTACCGGCTCGTAGTTGGGATCCAGGTAATTGGGATCAAGGTCGTGCTTAGCCATGTTTTTGCCTCTCTCAAAGAACAGCGGGTCGATGTTGTTGAGAGGCCAGTTTCGGCGGGGAATGTGACAGTAAGCAGAAGTTAAAAAGACAAATTCGTTAACATTAGTTTACAAGGGCTGACACCGGGACACCGACCGCTCCGCGCAATTTGTTGCGGCGGAGCGGTCAGTCTACTCAGTTACTGCTGGGTGGCTTCTTCATAGCCCTCTTCGATTGAATCGCCAGCTTCTTCGGCAGCATCGCCCATGGCTTCACCGGCTTCCTCTGCGCCTTCCTGCAACTCGCCCATTGCACTTTCATCCTGGCCGGTGGCTTGCTCGACAGTTTCTTCAGTGGAATCTGCCGCGTCCTCCATCATGTCTCCGGCGTTATCTGCAGCCTGCTCGACATCCACCCCTTCATTGTCTTCCGAACTGCAGGCAGCAAGGCCGAGCGTGAGAACCATCAAAAGCGCACTCAGTGTGAGCTTGTTCATACCATATCCCTCTGTTGGTAAGTATTTACATCGGAGCACAGGGTACGGCGAGATCTCTGAAAAACACAATTACCGGCCGATTACCCTTTCGTTACCCGGCACTGCCAGAGAGCACCTGGCCATCGATGGTAATCACGTGATCAAACGGGAGCATGGTGCCCCGCCCGAGTAGCAGGAAGTCCTGACCGGCCCGACTGAAAAACTCACGAATGACATCATGAACCAGACAGATCTGGCCGGCGCTATCGCGGTAGACCACCTCGGTCAACCTGCCGGAAGACAGGTACTCACGAAGCATCCCCTGAACAGAGTATGAAGCAGTGGCAGACGAAGGATTGGGCATGGCTGATTCTTCCTTGTGATCAAGCTCTTCTTATCCAATTCAGTCTGGCCCAGAAACCTGCTTTCTGCCAAAGAAATGCCATTTGTCATTTCGAGCCAAGGTTCTTCCAGACGCTGGACGACCGTTGCATTGCCAGATTGTCCGACATAGATTGCAGGTACGCGCACCGAACGGGAGAAAACAATGAACGCCAAAACCCCAGACAATCTGCAATCACACCAGCTCACATCACCTGTCGAAAAAGACGCCACTGGCAACTGGAAAGACCCGAAACGCTACATGTGGCTGCTCGGCCCCGCCCTGCCGGGAATCGGACTTGCCGCGCTGACCGGCTACGCCCTGGCCCCGAAAAAACTGAAAGCCCTGGCCTGGACCGGACCGGCGCTGGTGCACGGCATTATTCCTGCCCTGGACCGGGCTATTGGCGAGGATCAAAGCAATCCACCGGAATCCGCGGTGAAGACCCTGGAGCATGACAAGTACTACGACCGGATTGTGAAGGCGTTTATTCCCACCCAGTACGCCATGACCTTCATGGGTGCCTGGCTTGCCAGCCGCAAAAGCACACCACTGGACGACAAGATAGGCCTGACGCTGACGGTCGGCGCTATCAACGGCGTAGGGATCAACACGGCCCACGAACTCGGCCACAAGTCCAACAGACTGAACAAGTTGCTGGCGATGGCGGCCCTGGCCCCCACCGGCTACACCCACTTTGTTGTCGAGCACAACTTTGGCCATCACAAACGGGTGGCAACGCCGGAGGATCCCGCCAGCAGTCGTATGGGTGAGAGTTTCTGGAAGTTTCTGCCGCGTACGGTGGTGGGTGGTATCAAATCATCGATCAAGATCGAGAAGGCAAGGCTTGCCCGCAAAGGCAAGGGTTTCTGGAGCCTGAACAACGAGCTGCTTCAGGGCTGGGCCATGAGCGCTGGCTTCTTTGGCGCAACAACGCTGGCTTGCGGCCCGAGAGCGGTTCCGTTCCTCGCGGCGCAAGCGGTATACGGTGCCAGCCTGCTGGAGAGCGTGAATTACATTGAACACTATGGCCTGCTGCGCCAGAAGGACAAGCATGGCAAGTATGTGCGCACGCAACCGGAACACAGCTGGAACAGCAATCACATTGTGACCAATCTGTTCCTGTATCAGTTGCAGCGGCACTCAGACCACCACGCTCATCCACAACGCAGTTACCAGGCCCTGAGGCATTTCGAGAAGGCCCCACAGTTACCCGGCGGTTATGCCTCGATGCTGTTGCCGGCTTATCTGCCCCAGTGGTGGTACGAAACCATGGATAAGCGGGTGATTGATCACTACGAGGGGGATCTGAGCAAAATCAACTGGGATCCTGACCGGAAGGAAGAGCTGATGGCCAAGTATGCGGATTATGCCGCGGAGGTAGCGGCTGAAGCGAAGGCTCGCCGCGAATCCGGAAATTCCGAGGCCGCCTGAATTCGGCTGCCTGCTATTTTAGGGCCCCAGCCTTCGGGGTCTGGTGCATGCAGCCGACCGGGATCTTCCTTCCGGGAGACGCCGTGAACCCATCCATGGGGGCTTGATCGCAGCATCCCTGCTGCTCACACTCCCGGAAGGAAGACCCCGGTCGGCTGCCCATAGTTCTGATGAATTCGCCAGCTTCGCTTAGCCCCCTAGAGGCCGTGTTTCCCGAGGAAATTTAGAAGTCACTTGCCTTTAAAAACAGCTTCGCGCCGTTCCAGGAAAGACTGGATTCCCTCTTTGACATCTTCACTGGCCATCACCGGCTGCAGATCCGGGAACAAACGCTGTTTCGCAGCCTCCTGTCCCCCGCTGACAGCGATCTTCGAGGATTTCAGACTACCTTGCACACCCAGCGGTGCGGCCTTGGCCATCTTTTCAGCGATTTCCAACGCAACATTGAATTGCTCGCCGGGTTCCACCAGTTCCTGAATCAACCCCCACTGATACGCCTGATCGGCGGTCCACTCATCGCCAGTCAGCAGGTATCGCTGGGCATTGCCCCAGCCGATTTCACGCTGCAGGCGGATGGTGGCGCCGCCGCAAGCAAAGATGCCGCGTTTTACTTCCAGTTGTGCGAAACGGGTGCCTTTGGCAGCGACGCGCACATCGGTGTTGAGCATCATCTCAACGCCGCAGGTGAAGCAGATACCCTGAGCGGCGAAGATCACGGGTTTGCTCAGCGCCTGACCAGTGATATGGAACGGATCCAGTTCGCCCTCGCCCGGCTCGATGCCTTTACCATCGGCAAAAACTCCGGCCCAGTCGTCCAGTTGCAGGCCGCTGGTGAAGTGGTCGCCCTCGGCATACATCAGGCCGACCCGCAGCTCCGGGTCATTTTCCAACTGGTAATACGCCGCAGCGATCTGGTGGTACATCTCGCGGTTCATGGCGTTCATTTTTTCCGGGCGGTTCAGCCCGATCAGCAAGATATGATTTTTCTTCTCAACGTTCACCAAAGCCATTTTCTCTTACCTTTTAAATGCTTTGCCGTTCCTTCCAGGCCGCACTCATGCGGGGGCGCGACCGACGGGTTCGGCTTCCCGGGACCGTCTGTGGCCAAGGATGGCCACAGCCGAGCGCACAGGGGTGAAGCCGAGCGTTTATGAAGCGAAGCTTCATGCGACAGTCGAACGACAGCAATCTATAATTGCTGGCCGGACCCGCTTGCGGGTGCTTGTAGCGTGTCCCTGAAAGCGATCCCGGCCGATTGTGCCTACTCCGAAGTCAGAACCAATCGGCCTTCATGTTCAAGCAGGTATCGTCCTGATTGCGCAGCAGAACCAGATCCTGAGCCACGGTTGGCAATTCCCAGTGGAAGAAGTACTGGGCCGCCTGCAGCTTGCCCTGGTAAAAATTGCGCTCGTCATCGGTGTTGGCGGAACCCAGGGCGTGGGCTGCAGCGTTAGCCTGGCGCAGCCACATCCAGGCAACAATAATGTGGCCGAACAGGTGCAGATAGCAGGAGGCGTTGGCCAGAGTTCTGTCGGGATCGCCTTCCATCAGGGACTTGCCAAGGCTCTGAGTGACTTTCACCGCCTGCTGCAGGGTTTCACTCAGGGACAGGGCCCACTGCTGGCAGCGATCAGTGGTGGCTGCCTGCAGATCCACCTGCATTTCCTGCATCAACAGCTGCAAACCGTGGCTCTGGTCCTGCCAGATCTTACGGCCGAGCAGGTCGAGGGCCTGGATGCCATTGGTGCCCTCGTGAATCGGGTTCAGGCGGTTGTCGCGCCAGCATTGTTCTGCCGGATATTCACGGGTGTAGCCGGCGCCACCGTATACCTGGATGGCCAGGTCGTTAGCCTTCGGGCCGTATTCGGAGGGCCAGGCCTTGATGACCGGGGTAAGCAGGTCCAGCAGCTTTCCGGCTTCCTGGCGCTTCTGCTCGTCGGGATGGGTGTGCTGATCATCCATCAGTCGGGCGCCATAGAGACACAGGGCGAGACCACCCTCACTGTAGGCTTTCTGGGCCAGCAGCATGCGCCGGACATCCGCGTGATCAATGATAGGCACCTGTGGTGACTCGGGATTTTTCTCGCTGGCTTTGCGGCCCTGTAGACGGTCCTTGGCATATTCCAGGCTGTGCATGTACCCGCGATAACCGATCACGGCAGCGCCGAAACCCACGCCAACCCGCGCTTCGTTCATCATCTGGAACATGTATTTCAGGCCCTGGTGGGGCTCGCCGACCAGGTATCCATGACAGGGGGCGTCGTCACCGAAGCTGAGTGCGGTAGACGTGGTTCCCCGGTAACCCAGTTTGTGGATCAGGCCAGCCAGATTCACGCCGTTGCGCTCGGTGGGTTTGCCTTCGTCATCCACCAGGTACTTGGGCACGATAAACAGGGAGATGCCTTTCACGCCTGCCGGCGCACCTTTGATCTTGGCCAGCACCATGTGAACGATGTTATCAGTGATGGACTGCTCGCCACCGGAGATATAAATCTTGGCGCCCTTGATCAGGTAGTGCCCTTGATCGGTGGGAGACGCCGAGGTCCGGATATCCGCCAGTGAGGAGCCCGCGTGGGGTTCAGTCAGGGCCATGGTGCCACTGAAACGGCCGCTGAGCATATTCGGCAGGAAGGTGGTTTTCTGCTGTTCATTGCCAAAAACCCGGATCAGATTGGCGGCTGCTGTGGTCAGGAACGGATAACCGGCGGTGCCGGGGTTGGCGGCGGTGAAGAAACCGTTGCAGGCGGCCATGACCGATTCGGGCAGCTGCATGCCACCGAGCTCATAGTCGTAGCGTCCTGCGATAAAGCCCGCTTGCGCATAGGCGTCGAAGGCTTCCTTTACCTGCGGCAGCATCTCGACCTGGCCGTTGACGAACTTCGGCTCGTCTTTGTCGGCAGCGCTGTTATGGGTCGCGAATTTTTCCCGGGCCATCTTGTCCGCAGTTTCGATGACGGCATCGAAGGTGTCACGGTTGTGTTCGCTGAAGCGCTCGCGGGTGGTGAGGTTTTCTGTATCGAGGACTTCGTATAGCTGGAACGCCAGGTCGCGGCGGTCGATCAGGGTGTCGGTCATGCTTGGTCTCCTGTTTGTTGTCGACAGCCTCTCACAACTGGTTTTTTCTGGGAACCGGCGTTTATGACATAATTATGGTCGATATTGCCACGCCCCGTATTCTTGGTGATCAAACCCACGCTTGGCGACCGGCCGCCAGCGGGGTGTTCCCTCCCGGGACACGCTGTGAATACCCCTGCGGGGTCCAGCCTGCAATCACAGATTGCAGTCGTTCGGCTGTCGCATGAAGCTTCGCTTCATAAACGCTCGGCCTCACCCATGTAAGCTTGACTGCAGCATCCATGCTGCAGACAGTCCCGGGAGGGAACACCCCGCTGGCGCCCTACTTAGGAGTTTGTATGCGAACCGTTTCTGTTATCGGGTTTGATGGGGCACTTGCCAGTGCTATTACTGGCATTATTGATCTCTTTCGGCTTGCGGGGGTGACTTGGGCGCGGATTAACGATGAAACGCCAGCACCTCAGTTCACGACTCGGCTTTTAACCCGGGACGCGGCACCGTGCCGTTGCATTAACGGGCTGACCATTCAACCAGACGGGGCCTGGAATGATCTGCTGCCGGGCGACGAGAGTGATCTGGTGGTGATACCGACTATTGGCGGCCCGATTGATGTGGTTCTGGCGGGAAATTCGGAGCTCATTGAGTGGCTCAGCACTTTTCGGTCTTCAGACGTCGGGCAGGTGCGGGTGGCGAGTAATTGCACCGGCGCATTCATGCTTGCCGAGGCGGGGCTGCTGGATGGTCGGCAGGCGACGACGCACTGGGGTTTTAGTCATCAGTTCCGGCAACGCTTCCCGACGGTGAACCTGCAACCGGACAAGCTGGTGACGGTGGACGGTGACATTGCCTGTGCCGGGGGCGGGATGGCCTGGTGGGATCTGGGGATTTACCTGGTAGAGCGATACGCGGGGGCTCAGATTGCGCGGGAGCTGGCAAAGGCGTTTGTGATTGATGCGGGGCGAACCAGTCAGGCGCCTTATAGCGCTCTGCAGGTTCGGCGCTACCATTCCGACGCGGCCATTCTTAAGCTACAGGACTGGCTGGATGGCCATTACAGTGAACCCATAACCCTCCAACGCCTGGCCTCATTAGGCGGACTGACCGAGCGCTCTATGATTCGCCGTTTCAAGGCTGCAACCGGCGACACACCCACCGGGTACCTGCAGCTTCTTCGGATTGAGGTGGCACGTCAGCATTTGGAGAAATCGCGCTTGCCAATTGATGAAATCACCCAGTTGGTAGGGTACGAAGACGTGAGTTCTTTCACTCGGCTGTTCCGCAAACATACCGGGCTTTCTCCGGGCGCCTACCGCTCGCGTTTTGTCAGGTAATGTTCGCAATGCCTTGCCTGGCCCGGGTTATGCATCGGTTTTCATTGAAGGCCAACATCCGGCCTCAAACGTAAAGAATACCGACAGGTGTCACTATGGGGAGGTCCGCCATGAACGCACCGATCAGACAAAGCCAGGCAGACATTCTTAGCAAGCTGTATGACATGAAGCGAAAACAGATCGAGCAGGCCCTTCGCCAGGGAAACAGCTTTCGGTGTCAGGTACTTGAAGCAGAGGCCGAGGCGATTTCAAACGCTCTGAAAACCGTTCGTTAGTCACGGCCTCAAACGGCCACTGACTGCCCTTTCTCGTCACCTGTTGCCATTTTTTGCGGGCTTCAGAGCGCTGCCGCCACTTCGGTACCTTGCCGGATGGCGCGCTTTGCATCCAGTTCTTCGGCAACGTCGGCACCACCGATCAAGTGTGCGTTCACCCCAGATTCCGACAACTGGTCAAAAAGCTCCCGGTGGGGCTGCTGACCGGCGCAAATTATCACGTTATCCACAGCCAATACCCGGTTTTCCATCACTTTGCCGTCTTTGTCGGTCACAGAAATATGCAGCCCCTGGTCGTCAATCCGCTCATAGCGACAGCCCCTGAGCATCTCGACTTCGCGATGTTTCAGGCTGTTGCGGTGAACCCAGCCTGAGGTCTTGCCCAGACCTCCGCCCACTTTGCCGGTTTTTCGCTGCATCAGGTAAATCTTGCGGGGAGATGGCGTCGGCTGGCGCTCGGCCAGGCCTCCGGGGCCATCGAAGTCGGGGTTGACGCCCCACTCTGCCTGCCAGTCAGCAACGCTGACCTGCTCGCCTTCCGGATGATGACTGAAATCGTGGGTGAGGAATTCGCTGACATCGAAACCTATGCCGCCGGCACCAATAACCGCCACCGTTCTACCAACAGGTTTGTTGTGACGAAGCACATCGAGGTAGCCGAGCACTTTGGGATGGTCGATGCCGTCAATCTCGGGTGTTCTTGGTTTCACGCCGGTGGCGATCACCACGTCGTCGAAACCCTGTGCCTTCAATGACTCTGCATTCACGCGAGTATCGAGCTTGAGATCAATCTCCAGCAGTTCGATCTGGCGCTGGAAGTAGCGAAGGGTTTCGTAGAACTCTTCCTTACCCGGGATGCGCTTGGCGTAGTTGAACTGGCCGCCGATCTGGTCATCCGCTTCGAAAAGCGTCACTTTGTGGCCCCGTTTCGCAGCTGTTGTCGCTGCCGCCAATCCCGCAGGCCCGGCACCCACCACGGCGACCCGGCGCACAACGGGCGCCACCGTCAACACCAGCTCGGTTTCGTGACAGGCTCGTGGATTCACCAGGCAGGAGGCCCGCTTGGCCTGAAAAGCATGGTCCAGACAGGCCTGGTTACAGGCAATGCAGGTGTTGATTTCATCACTGCGCCCCTGCTCGGCCTTGCGTACAAACTCACTGTCCGCCAACAGAGGCCGGGCCATGGAGACCATGTCGGCTTTGCCGGCTGCAAGAATTTCTTCCCCTTTTTCCGGGGTATTGATGCGGTTGGTGGTGCACACCGGGATATCCACTTCGCCATAGAACTTGGCGGTGACATCGGCGAATCCGCCACGGGGCACAGAGGTAACGATGGTGGGAACCCGCGCTTCGTGCCACCCGATTCCGGTATTGATGATAGTGGCTCCCGCCTGTTCGATGGCCTTGCCCAGAGTTACGATCTGGTCCCAGGTCTGGCCGCCCTCAACCAGATCCAGCATCGACAACCGGTAAATGATGATGAACTCCGGCCCTACGGCTTCTCGCATGCGCCGCACAATCTCCACCGGGAGTCGCATACGGTTTTCGTATGGCCCGCCCCATCTGTCCGTTCTCTTATTCGTGCGCTCGCACAAAAACTGGTTGATGAAATAGCCTTCAGAGCCCATCACTTCAACGCCGTCATAACCGGCAAACTTTGCGAGTTTCGCGGCACTGACGAAATCGTTGATCTGTCGCTCAACCCCCTTGGACGAGAGAGCGCGAGCCTTGAAAGGGCTGATTGGCGCCTTGGTTGCGGATGCAGAGACAATCAACGGCTGATAGCCATAACGCCCTGCGTGCAGAATCTGCATACAGATCTTTCCGCCTGCCTCATGAACCGCACCGGTCACATGACGATGCAGCAGGGCGGTGGCCCGGTTGTTCATGGTTGAGGCGAGCGGGGCTAACTGGCCGACCAGATTGGGCGAAAAACCACCCGTTACCATAAGCCCGACACCACCTTCGGCCCGCTCGGCAAAGTACCGGGCAAACTTGTGAATGTTCCAGAACCGATCTTCGAGCCCTGTGTGCATGGACCCCATCAGCACCCGGTTCTTCAGTTCGGTAAAGCCGAGATCGAGAGGTTTCAAAAGGTTGGGGTAGATTTCGGTCATTGGAGTCTCTCAATAAATATTTATCGCGAGTATACACTTGATCAATGGCAAGTTGACTTGACCTTCCAGACGGGGCACGTATCATCGGCAATCAAGTTTGACTGACGGAGCAACCATGACCGCAAGGTCCTTCGGCTGCACAAGAGTTACTCGCCCACCTGTTACCGCTGACATCGCGCGGCACCGGGGTCGTCTACCGTACTTCCCGGACCCGCCTGCTTTCTGCTGATCCACCCCACCCTCCATGCCGTAGTTGCATCGGCGCTCAATGTGCAGGGTGGCTGGCCGGAGACTAGACTCAGGCAAACATGCCTTCAATACTCACGTAAAAGAAAACCAATAACGAGGTTGCGATGTCGCTACCGCTGGTTGTTTTACTGCCTTTTCTGGGTGCTATAGCCGCACCCCTGTTCGCCCAGGGCGGCAGAACGGCGATTGCCGTTGCATCTTCTGTACCCGCGCTGATCGCACTCGCAGCCCTGTTCCCCCATTGGGAAACCCTGGCCGATGGCGGCGTGGTGCTGCACAGCTACGAATGGCTGCCGGCCCTCGGCCTCTCTTTCAGCTTCCGGCTGGACGGCCTGTCTCTGCTGTTCGCCCTGCTGATCCTGATTATCGGATTGCTGATCATTCTCTACGCCCGTTATTACCTGAAGGCCTACGAGAACGTTGGCAAATTCTACGCCCTACTGCTCTGCTTCAAAGGTTCGATGCTGGGCATTGTGCTTTCCAGCAATCTATTGCTGATGATGATCTTCTGGGAACTGACCAGCCTGACCTCGTTCCTGCTGATCAGCTTCTGGACCCACAAACAGGACGCCCGGCGCGGCGCTCGAATGGCCCTTGCGGTGACCGGTGGCGGTGGCCTCGCGCTGCTGGCCGGCATTCTGATCATCGGCAACATTGTTGGCAGCTTTGAACTTGATGACGTGCTGGCCGCCGGTGACCAGATCAAGGCACATGCCATGTACCCGATCGCCCTGACCCTGGTTCTGCTTGGGGCCTTCACCAAGTCAGCCCAGTTTCCGTTCCATTTCTGGCTACCCCATGCCATGCAGGCGCCTACTCCGGTATCGGCCTACCTGCACTCGGCCACCATGGTCAAAGCCGGCATCTTCCTGATGGCCCGGCTCTATCCGGCGCTGGCAGGCACCGAGCAGTGGTTCTACATGGTCAGTTTTACCGGCATGGCCACCTTGCTCATTGGCGCTTATGTCGCCATGTTCAAGCATGACCTTAAAGGCCTGTTGGCCCATTCAACGGTCAGCCACCTGGGCCTGATCACCCTTCTGTTTGGTATGGGCACGCAGCTTGCCGCGGTGGCGGCAGTCTTCCACGTGATCAACCACGCCACATTCAAGGCCTCCCTGTTTATGGCTGCCGGTATCATTGATCATGAGACCGGTACCCGCGATATGCGACGTATCAACGGCCTGTGGCGTTACATGCCACATACCGCAACCCTGGCCATGGTGGCCGCTTCGTCCATGGCCGGTGTTCCACTGCTGAACGGTTTCCTGAGCAAGGAAATGTTCTTCGCAGAATCCCTGGAGCTGAATCTACCCGGGCTTATAGCCTGGCTGCCGCCGATTGTTGCGACTCTGGCCGGGATTTTTGCGGTGGCGTATTCAGCCCGTTTTGTCCACGATGTTTTCTTCAATGGCAAACCGGTGGATCTTCCGATCTACCCACCCCATGAGCCACCGCGCTACATGAAATTTCCGGTGGAGATCCTGGTGTTTGCCTGCATCATGGTGGGCGTGTTCCCGGCCGTTTCTGTGGGCCCGCTGTTGTATATGGCAGCGTCAGCCACGCTCGGCGGTGATGTGCCGGATTACACGCTTTCGGTCTATCACGGTTTCAACCTTCCTCTGCTCATGAGTTTTGTCGCCTTTTTCGGTGGCTTACTCATGTACAGCCAGCGTCAGCGCTTCTTCGACTTCCATGCCCGATTCAAGGAAATTGATGAAAAAGCGGTCTTCGAAGCGGCCGTTCTGAGGGTTGTCGATCTGGCCAACAGGTTCACAGCGCGAGTAGAGAACGGCTCGCTCCAGCGATACGCCATGTTCCTTCTGGTAAGTGCTATTGCGGTCGCAGCCATGCCGCTTCTTGGTATGGGTCTCTTTATTGGTGAAAACGGGCTTGGCCCCGTAGATCTGCCGACAGCTATTGCGGCAGGGCTGCTTATCCTGTGCGCCCTGACAACAGCCGCCCTGCACCGGCAAAGGTTCTATGCGCTGGTTCTGTTGAGCGTGGTGGGACTTTTTGTGGCCCTGGCCTTCGCCCGTTTCTCGGCACCAGACCTGGCTATGACCCAGCTGTCTGTCGAAGTGGTGACCATTGTTCTGCTTATGCTGGCCATCTTCTACATGCCTTCCTGGACGCCAATTGAAACACCGTTGAAAAGGCGTCTCAGGGACATTGCTATTGCAGCGGTCGCTGGTATTGGCATGACACTGGTCACTCTGGCCATGCTGACCCAACCGTTCAGTTCAATATCTGATTTCTTTCTGGAAAACAGCAAAACCGGCGGTGGCGGCACCAACGTGGTCAACGTGATTCTGGTGGACTTCCGGGGCTTCGATACCCTCGGCGAAATCACCGTTCTGGCCATTGCGGCCCTCGGTATATACGCCATGCTCAAGAACACCGCCCTGACGCCGCCGCCCAGCGACGGCGAAGGCCACCCCTGGACGCGGGACTCCCACCCGCTGATGCTGCGGCTGATTGCCCGGCCCATGCTGCCCCTGGCACTGATGGTTTCCGCATTCATTTTCCTGCGGGGCCATAATTTGCCCGGCGGTGGTTTCATCGCCGGCCTGGTTACTTCGGTTGCCCTGATCCTTCAATACATTGCCGCTGGCATGAACTGGACTGAGGACCGAATTTCCTTCCGCTACCATAACGTCATTGGCCTGGGTCTGTTGTTCGCAACCGTTGCCGGGGCCGGAAGCCTGGCCTTCGGCTATCCGTTCCTGACCTCCACATTCGATTACATAACCTGGCCGGTGGTTGGCAAGTTTGAGGTCGCGTCCGCCCTGATATTTGATCTGGGCGTCTATCTCACCGTGATCGGCGCTACCCTGCTTGCGCTGGTCAGTATCGGCCGGATAACTCCCCACTCCGCCATAAAAAGTAAAAGGGAGGGTGCATAATGGAGCTTGTTTTCGCGCTGGTCATTGGTGCCCTGACAGCATCCGGCGTTTATCTGATTCTGCGGGCTCGCACCTTTCCCGTGGTGGTGGGCCTGACCATGCTGTCCTACGGTGTGAATCTTTTTCTCTTCTCCAGCGGACGCCTGGCAACGGGCGAGCAACCGGTCCTCGGTACCGCTGCAAGCTATTCCGACCCGCTGCCACAGGCACTGGTCTTGACGGCTATCGTGATTGGCTTCGCCATGACCGCCTTTGTTGTCGTCCTGTCACTGCGCAACCTGGCCGACAACGAGGACGACCATGTGGATGGCAAACAACCCTACAAATCGCCTGCTCCGGAAGAAGAGGAGGTAACCGGTAAATGAACCACTGGCTTACCGCTCCTGTTCTGATTCCGCTGCTAGGCGGCATTCTTCAGGCTTTCATGGGCTATGCGCCCATCAGCCTTCGCCGCACACTGGCACTGGCAACGACCGTTCTGATGCTGGTTTCTGCCATCGTGCTTCTGGTACTGGCAGACGATGGCAGCTATCGCATCTATGCGTTCGGCAACTGGCAGCCACCGTTCGGGATTGTATTGGTCCTTGACCGCCTGGCAGCACTGATGCTGATCATGACGGCCGTTCTGGGCCTGTTCTGTCACCTCTATTCGATCGGTGGTGCCGACGAGGGCAATCGCCAGTTCCACGCTCTCTTCCTGTTCCAGCTGATGGGACTGAACATCGCTTTCCTGACCGGCGACCTGTTCAACCTGTTCGTTGCTTTCGAGGTGCTACTTATTGCCTCCTACGGTTTGTTGATGCATGGCGGGGGGACGATAAGAACCGTTCCAGGATTGCATTACGTTGTATTGAACCTGATTGGCTCTGCGATTTTCCTTATCAGTGTCGGCATGATCTACAGTGTCACCGGCACCCTGAACATGGCAGATCTGGCGGTCAAGATCCCCGAGGTTTCCGGAGAAGGCCTGAATATCGTCAAGGCCGGTGGCATGATGCTGCTGGTGGTCTTCGGTCTGAAAGCAGCCATACTGCCCCTGTGCTTCTGGCTTCCCCGGGCTTACTCAAAAGCCACTGCACCGGTTGCCGCATTGTTTGCGGTGATGACCAAAGTGGGCATCTACGCCATTTTGCGGGTGTACCTGTTGATCTTCGGCGACGATGCCGGAGAACTGGCCAATCTCGGCATGGACTGGCTGTTCCCCATTGCCCTGGCCACCCTCGCCATGGGGGTGATTGGCGCGCTGGGATCCGGCAGTCTGAAAACGCTGGTCGCCTGGCAGGTCATCATTTCCGTAGGCACATTGCTGGCGCCCATTTCGCTCGGTTCCGAAGCCGGCCTCTCTGCTGCCCTATTCTATCTGCTGAGCACGACCTGGACGGTTGGTGGACTGTTCCTTGTCTCGGAGCTGGTGGCCAACCAAAGAGGCACTGCCCAGGACCGCATCATTACCGCCCCCAAAATGCAGAACCGTACCTTCCTGAGCGTGCTGTTCCTGATCGGCGCCGTTGCCGCAGCCGGCCTGCCACCACTGAGTGGCTTCTTCGGCAAGGTACTGATTCTGCAATCCGTGCAGTCGGGAACCGAAATGGCATGGCTCTGGTCAGTACTTCTGATCGGCAGTTTCCTGACTGTTATCGCGTACAGCCGCGCTGGCAGTATTGTTTTCTGGCGTACCGTGGAAGGCCATCTGGAAAAGCCAGACCCGCTTAACGGCCGGATTTCTGTCGCAGCCGGTGCCCTGACCGCACTGGCAGTGGTGATCGTTGTGCTGGCCGGCCCGATTACCCGCTATACCGATGCCACGGCAGAACAGCTGCACAATAAAGATGCCTATACCGAGATCCTGCAAACCAAGATGGTCAGGGAGGATAGCTAATGCTTGATCGCCTCAGTTTTCCCCAGCCCTGGCTCAGTCTGACCCTTTTTATTACCTGGCAGTTTCTGAGTGACGGCGTCAGCGGCGGCAGTGTTGTTCTCGGCATCATACTGGCGTGGGGTATACCGCAAATGACACAGGGTTTTTGGCCTGATCCACCGGCGTTCATAAAGGCCTGGCGGATGCCCGCGTACCTCGCGCGAGTCATCAGGGATATTGTTGTGGCCAGCTTCGAGGTGGCAAGACTCATTCTTAGCCCGCGCCCGGCACGCCCTGCATTTATCTGTTATCCACTAGAGCTGGAACATCCTCTTGCCATCACCATTCTGGCCAGCACCATTTCGCTGACGCCCGGAACCGTGAGCGCTGATGTCAGTGATGATAACAAGCTGCTGCTGATTCACGCTCTGGACGCGGAAGATGACCAGGAGGTCATCGACACGATAAGAGCCCGTTACGAGAAGCCTCTGCTGGAGATGTTCCAATGATGGTTACCGCTCTCTATATCACCATTGCCATGGTCACTCTGGCGGTGCTTTTAAACGTTTACCGTCTGATCAAAGGCCCGGATGCACCGGATAGAGTGTTGGCGCTCGATACCCTCTATATCAATGCCATTGCGCTGATTGTTTTATTGGGCATCACTCTGGGAACACGCATGTACCTTGAGGCGGCCCTGCTCATTGCCGTTATGGGTTTTGTGGGAACCGTTGCCATGGCCAAATATCTGAAACGGGGCAGCGTCATTGAGTAAGCCCATGCCAGGCACACACCATGCTTTTGGAGGATCAATCAGATGAACCCGTACGCTGAATACGCCATCTGCCTGCTGCTCTTGATCGGCGGCGCATTTACTCTGGTGGGTGCCATTGGTCTGGCGCGCCTACCGGACTTTTTCACCCGCCTTCACGGACCGACCAAGGCCACAACCGTCGGGGTAGGCGCCATCGTGATCAGCTCCGTAATCTACTTCAGTACCCTTGGGCAGGGCATCGGCATTGAAGAAATCCTGATTACGGCATTTCTGTTCATGACAGCCCCCGTCAGTGCCAACTTCCTGGCAAAAGCTGCCATGCATTTAAAGGTTAAAACAACAGAAAACTCTCGGGGGCAGCCCTGGGACCAATGAATTTCCCGATAATTTTTAAGAACTTTTTATAACAAGGAACCGTATTAAATACTGGTTTAAAAAGCGCCGTTAACCGCAGGACGTTTTAACTTGGGTCGTAAAGGAGCACCCTTGCATGATGTTACTGGCTGTTCTTTCGGGATTTTTGCTGGCTTTGGCGGTTCCAGCGCTCCATCGCGTGGCAGGCAGACACATCGGCTGGGTGTTGGCCCTGCTCCCCGCATTGCTCACAGCCTATTTTGCCAGCCTGATCCCGACGATCAGCGGCGGTGAAAACCTCCTGATTCAGAACCAGTGGATGCCGGGCCTCGGCGTCTCCCTTGATTTCATGGTTGATGGCCTGTCGCTGGTCTTTGCTCTTCTCATCAGCGGTATCGGCACGTTCATCCTGATCTATGCCGGCTCCTACCTGAAAGGCCATAAAGATCTCGCCCGGTTCTACGTCATCATGCTGTCGTTCATGGCGTCGATGCTCGGTTTGGTGCTGTCCGATAACCTCATTACTTTCTTCGTATTCTGGGAACTGACCAGCATCACCTCCTACATGTTAATCGGCTTCAACCACGAGGACGCGGAAGCCCGAAAATGTGCTTTGCAAGGGCTCTTCGTTACGGCGGGCGGTGGCCTGGTATTAATGGCCGGCCTGATTCTGCTGATCTTCATCACCGGCAGCTACTCGTTTTCCGAAATCCTCGCATCCGACCTGGCGATTCACGAACACGGTTATTACACCGCTGCGGCGGTCTGCGTACTCATCGGCGCCTTTACCAAGTCCGCCCAGGTACCTTTCCATTTCTGGCTACCCAATGCCATGGCGGCGCCCACACCCGTTTCCGCCTACCTGCACTCGGCGACCATGGTCAAGGCTGGTGTCTACCTGCTGGCGCGTCTTAATTCCTCCATGGACGGCGATGCGCTCTGGAGCTATTCCCTGATGTTTTTTGGGGCTGCAACCATGCTCACCGGGGCTTACCTGGCGTTCAGCAGCACCGGCATAAAGAAGGTGTTGGCGTATTCCACGGTTATGGCTCTGGGCACCCTTACCATGCTGATCGGGGTTGGAACGGAAAAGGCTATCATTGCCTTCGTGTGCGTTCTGGTGGCCCATTCCCTCTACAAGGGAGCGCTGTTCATGCTCGCAGGTGCCCTGGACCATGAAACCGGCACCAAAGACATCACCAAAATGGGAGGTCTCTGGCACAGCATGCCCAGGACCGCAATTATTACCGGCCTGGCTGCACTGTCCCTGGCAGGGCTTCCCCCGCTCTTTGGCTTCGTTGCCAAGGAACTGATGTTCGAGTCGGTCCTCAACTCGCCCTCGTGGTCCTGGGGATTGCTGGCAGCCGCTGTCGCTTCTTCGATCCTGGTTGTGGCCGTGGCGGGACTGGTTTTCCTGAAGCCGTTTTTCGGTCCCGCCCGCACAACCCCCAAACAGCCCCACGATGCGCCCTTCGCCATGCTGATTGGCCCGGCAGTATTGACCCTGCTGGCCCTGATTTTTGGCGTGGCACCGTTTTTGCCGGCAACGTTCGTGCTGGATGCAGCCGTATCCTCAGTGTATGGCAGCGGCGTACAGACCGCTCTTGCCCTGTGGCACGGAGTGAATATCCCGTTGATACTGTCTGGCGTCAGCCTGCTGGCAGGCTCACTGCTTTTCATAGCCTGGCAGGGACTGCATCCGACACTTCATGCGGTCAACACGGCTGGCAGCCGCGTTGGCCCCGAGGCGGGGTATTTCCGATTCATGCTCGGGATTACTCAGATCGCAAGCTGGCAAACACGTGTGTTGCAGAACGGGGTACTCGGTGTTTATCTGCTGATCCTTGTGCTTGTGACCTTCGGTCTGACCGGCTACACACTCTTGACCCGGCACGGCTTCCAACTCGATTTCGATTTCAGCAATGGCTACTTCTATGAATTTGGAATAGCTCTTCTTATCGTGGCGGCCACTGTCTTTGCCAGTGTTACCCGGTCCCGCCTGGGCTCCGTGGCTTCTGTGGGTGTGCTCGGTTTCGGGGTGGCCCTGATATTCATCCACTTCAGCGCCCCGGACCTTGGGATCACCCAGCTGCTGGTGGAGACTCTCACCGTCATTTTGCTGGTGCTTGTGCTCTTCAAGCTGCCCCCGTTCGTCAACCTGTCATCGCCCTGGGAACGTTACCGGGACCTGACGGTCGCAGTCTTTGCGGGCGCGATCATGACCCTGATAATGCTTGCGGCGCTGGATATCCAGTACTTCGACAGCATCTCCAGCTATTACATTGAAAACAGTTACGGCCTGGCCTTTGGCAAAAACATCGTCAACGTAATTCTGGTGGACTTCCGGCAACTGGACACATTGGGGGAGATCTTTGTTCTGGGTCTTGCCGCTATGGGTGTCTATTCGATGGTCAAACTCAGGGCGGAGGACCAGCACAAGTCATGAAGACCAACACGCTCATACTCCACACCGCGGCCCTGGCCATCATGCCGCTGCAACTGATGTTTTCGATTTTCCTGCTCCTGCGCGGGCACGACGAACCTGGCGGTGGTTTTATTGGGGGACTGGTGGCAGCCAGCGCCTTCGTACTCTATGCCTTCGCTTTTGGGGCAGAATCAACCCGCAAACTGCTTCGTATCAGCCCCCGGGATATTCTGGCGGCCGGATTGCTATTCGGGCTCGCATCAACCATCCCTGCCCTGTGGTCTGGCCAGGCCATGCTCACCGCCCAATGGTGGGAAGTTCCGCTACCCGGTGAAGGCTACCTGAAGTTATCAACCGTCCTGATTTTCGACATTGGCGTCTACCTGGCTGTTCTGGGAACGCTGATGACCTTTGTGATCAGTCTTATGGAGTCCGAAGAATGAAGCGAGCATTCATTGACACGGAGGGGGCGCAGCAATGGAAACCATGATGGCCTACGTTATTGGGCTGCTTTTTACGGCCAGCATTTACATGATGCTGAGGCGTTCTATCGTGAAACTGGTCATTGGCCTGATCATCCTGAGCAACGCAGCCAACCTGCTAATTTTCGTGGTCGCCGGTTTGACCCGGGGCGCGCCCCCGCTGATTCTCGAGGGGGCAAGCGAAATCGCTGGAACAGTCGCTGATCCACTGCCACAGGCCCTCATCCTCACCGCCATTGTGATTGCTTTCAGCGTCCTGGCGTTCGCCGTGGTTCTGATCCGTCGTGCCTACGAGGTGGTCGGAACCGATGACCTGGACAAGATGAAGGATACGGATACTTGAACCCGGAACTCGTTCTCCCGATCCTGATACCCCTGACCGCCGGGGCCCTGTCCCTGGCGTTCTGGCGCTCCATCACGCTGCAGCGGGTCCTTGCAGTTATTGCCACCGGGCTCTTGCTCGCGGCCGGCATCTGGCTGATGCACTCAACCATTGAGCAGGGCTTTCTGGTGGTGGAAATGGGCAGTTGGCCTGCGCCCTTCAGCATCGTGCTGGTGTCCGATGTTCTTGGCGCCATCATGATTGTGCTCACCGGCATTATCGGTCTGGCCATCGCGATCTATTCGCTGGCCTCGACCCCCAAGGGGCACGAAAAGTTCGGTTATTACCCGCTGATGCACCTGCTGCTGGCCGGCGTAGCCGGTGCCTTCCTGACTGGCGATATCTTCAACCTGTTTGTCTGGTTCGAAGTGATGCTGCTCGCTTCGTTTGCCTTGCTGACCCTGGGCGGAGAACGCGCCCAGATGGAAGGTGCCATCAAGTACGTGACCCTGAACCTGTTTTCGTCGGCCATCTTTCTATCCGCCGTGGGCTTGTTGTACGGCATGGTGGGCACCCTGAACATGGCGGACATCGCGCAGAAGGTAAACAGCGTTGACGACCCCGGCATGGTTACCGTTGTCTCCCTGCTGTTCATGGTGTCGTTCGGCATCAAGGCGGCGGCGTTCCCGCTGTTTTTCTGGCTCCCCGCGTCCTATCACACTCCCCAGGTCGCCGTTTCAGCGCTGTTCGCGGGTTTGCTTACCAAGGTCGGTGTGTACGCTCTGTACCGGGTATTCACGCTGATTTTCACGCAGGATGTCGGGTACACCCATACCATACTGCTGTGGGCCGCCGCTCTCACGATGCTGACGGGTGTGCTCGGGGCCGCGGCGCAGTTCGAATTCCGGCGTATCCTGTCGTTCCATATCGTCAGCCAGATCGGCTACATGCTTCTTGGGCTTGCGCTATTCACGCCTCTGGCACTGATAGGCGGTGTTTTCTATATCATGCACCACATTATTGTGAAGACGAACCTGTTCCTGGTGAGCGGCATCACCTACCGTCTGCTGGGTAGCTATGAGCTGAAAGACCTGGGCGGCGTTTACCGTCAGCGCCCTTACCTCGCTCTGTTGTTTTTGATTCCTGCATTATCGCTCGCCGGCATTCCCCCTTTGTCCGGCTTTTTCGCCAAATTCATTGTGGTGCGTGCCAGCCTGGAAGCCAGTGAATATGTGATCACGGCGATCGCCTTGCTGGTTGGCTTGCTGACCCTGTATTCAATGATCAAGATCTGGGCGGAGGTTTTCTGGAAAAAGCTGCCAGATCATGTAACCGATGCGAGCAGGCTCAATGGCGAGGTAAAAGAGAGAAACAACTGGGCTTATTATGTGCCTGTGGTCGGGCTCGCGGCGTGCACGCTGGTTATCGGTCTTTATGGCCAGCCCATATACATCCTGGCTGAAACCGCCGCAGACCAGTTGATGAACCCGCAACTTTACATAGAAGCGGTTCTTGGAGGGCAGTCGAAATGATCGGCCTGTTCTGGAACGTTCTGCTCGCAATCGCCTGGGTGGTTCTCAGTGGCAGCGTCACTGCCATGAACCTGCTGGCCGGTTTCTGTTTTGGCTACATTGCGCTCATGGTGCTGCAAAACCAGGTTCCTGCTTTGAAGGGCTACTCCCGGAGGATTCCGCGATTGGTCGCCTTCCTGGTCTTTTTCCTGAAGGAACTGGTGAAATCGAACTTGCGCGTTGCTTACGACGTCGCCACACCGGTTTGGCATATGAAGCCGGGTGTTATCGCGTTTCCGCTCGAGGCAAGCACTGATATGGAGATCATGTTTGTCAGTAGTGTCATCTCCCTGACTCCCGGTACGCTAAGCCTGGATGTTTCCGATGATCGACGGGTGTTATTTATCCATGCCATGTTTCTTCAGGACGAGGAGCAACTCAGAAATGACCTGAAGGAACTGGAGCACAGAATCCTGAAGGTTATGCGCTAGGGGGCCACCATGCTTGGAATCGCCATTAACATCGTTTATCTCATGCTGTCCCTGGCGCTGCTTTTTGCCTTCATCCGGTTAACCCGGGGCCCTTCTCTGGCGGACCGCGTGGTTGCACTGGAGCTGATTGCATCCGTGGTGGTTGGCTACGTTGGGGTTCACGCCATCGATACCGGTGTCTCCAGTTTTCTTGATGTAGCCATCGTGATATCCCTCACCGCTTTTCTTGCTGCAATAGGTTTCGCCAGATTCCTGGAGCGCGGAGGTGTCAAGGATGAGTGAAATCTTCGTTTCTATCCTGTTGCTGGCAGGGGCTTCCTTCATGGTGCTTGCGGCCATCGGCATTGTGAGGTTGCCGGACCTGCCGACACGCATGCATGCATCCACCAAAGCAGGCGCAATGGGCGCCATACTGACGATGGCCGGAGTGGCACTGCATTTTTCCGACAGCGCTGTGGCCGCGCGGGCAATCGCCTTCATCGTGTTTATTCTACTGACGGCTCCGATAGCGGCTCATGTCATCGGCAGAGCAGGCTATTTCACCGGTATAACGCTCTGGAGCGGTACAACCAAAGACGAACTGCGTGAGCGGTATGATCCAGACAGTCACAAGCTCAGTAGCGGACTTGAGAACAAAACAGGGCGAGCAGTTTCGTCCAGGGACTAGAACGTCTCAGACTGATGATTTGTCATTGGAAGTGCACGAAATTCCCGTATAGTAGGCCTCCAAACTTATTCCAGGAGCTCAGCCCATGCTGAAAGTAAACGAATATTTCGACGGCAAAGCCAAATCCATCGCCTTCCAGACCTCCACTCTGCCGGCCACGGTCGGAGTGATCAGCCCGGGCGAGTATGAGTTCGGTACCAGCAAGAAAGAAACCATGACTGTGATCAGCGGCGCCCTCACGGTCCTGCTCCCCGGCATGGAAGAGTGGATGACCTACGGTGCCGGCGAGAGTTTTGATGTAGCGGGCCAGGCCAGTTTCAAGGCAAAGACCGACATCGACACCGCTTACCTCTGCACCTACGAGTAAGACTGAAGCCCTAAAAGGCATGTCCGCAGAGCGAAACGGAATTTGTATCTAAGCCACCGTTCGCTCTGCATTTTTTCACTATTACCGGTTCCTGTTTCAGTCAATCTGTGTCAGATTTATTCCTGTTTCTCGTGATAACACCAACAACTGGGAAAGAGGAAACACGTAATGGCACAGACACGCATTCTCCCCCCGGCTGAAAATGCCTATGAGTACCCGCTGCTGATCAAGCAACTCCTGCTCTCGGGCCCCAGGTACAATCCGGACCAGGAAATTGTCTACTCCAACCGCAGCAAGTACACCTACACCGATCTGGTTGAGCGCATCCATCGCCTGGCAAACGCGTTGACCGATGCCGGTGTAAAACCGGGCGATACCGTTGCGGTGATGGACTGGGATACGCCACGCTATCTGGAGTGTTTCTTTGCCATTCCGATGATTGGTGCCATTCTGCACACGGTCAATATCCGGTTGTCTCCGGACCAGATTGTTTACACCATGAACCACGCCGAAGACGATGTGGTTCTGGTGCACGACGACTTCCTCCCGATCATTGAAGCCGTCAAGGGCGAGATCAAAACGGTCAAGACCTGGATTCAGCTCACCGACAGCGATACCGCGAAACAGGCACCTGTTGAAACCGCCGGCGAGTATGAGGACCTTCTCGCCAGGGCCAATGACAAGTTCGACTTCCCCGATTTCGACGAAAACAGCGTCGCAACCACCTTCTACACCACCGGTACCACCGGCAATCCCAAGGGCGTTTACTTCAGCCACCGCCAGCTGGTCCTGCACACGCTGGCCATGACAGGCACGGTGGCGTCGTTCGATGAGATGCCTCTGATGCGCTCCTCGTCGGTGTACATGCCGGTAACGCCGATGTTCCACGTGCACGCCTGGGGCGTGCCCTATGCAGCTACCATGATGGGCATCAAGCAGGTGTACCCGGGCCGCTATGAGCCGGAGCTGCTCGTCGATCTTCTCAAAGAGCATAAAGTGACCTTCTCCCACTGCGTGCCCACCATCATGCAGATGATGATGGCGACGGAGTCCATCAAGACAGCCGATCTGAGCAACTGGCACGTACTGATTGGCGGCAGCGCTCTCACCAAGGGCCTGTGCGATGCCGGGGCCAAGCTCGGCATCAAGATGTACACCGCCTACGGCATGTCTGAGACCTGTCCGCTGCTCTGCGCCTCACACCTGAAACCCGAAGACCTGGAGCTGCCTCTCGAGCAGCAAACGGCAATCCGTGTGAAGACCGGCATTGCAACGCCTATGGTTGAGCTGGAGATCGTAGACCCCGAGGGCAACCCGGTTCCCCATGATGGCGAGGCCAAGGGCGAGATCGTGGCACGCGCACCCTGGCTGACCCAGGGTTACTTCAAGGAGCCCGAGAAAGGCGAACAGCTCTGGGAAGGTGGCTGGCTTCATACCGGCGACGTGGCCTCCATGGAGCCGGACAACACCATCACCATCAAGGATCGTATCAAAGACGTGATCAAAACCGGTGGTGAGTGGCTGTCTTCACTGGACCTCGAAAACCTGATCAGCCAGCATCCAGCCGTCGCCGGCGCTGCCGTGGTTGGCGTACCCGATGAGAAATGGGGCGAACGGCCGCACGCCCTGGTTACTCTGAAACCCGGTGAGCAAGCGAGTGCCGGGGATATCCAGAACCACCTGAAGCAATTCGTGGAAAGCGGCGAAATCAATAAGTGGGCGATCCCCGAGTATATTGATTTCGTGGAAGATATTCCCAAGACCAGCGTTGGCAAGATCAACAAGAAGCTGATCCGGGATCAGCTGCAGTAAACCGTCCGAACGCCGGAGGCCGGGGTCAGATGAAGGCATTCATCTGACCCTCTTTCAGTTTTATAGCCCGGAGAAGGTAAAATCCACATCCGGCTTGCGGCCATCAATGATATCCGCAAGCGCTGCAGCGGAACCGCAGGAATGGGTCCAGCCCAGGGTACCGTGCCCGGTATTCAGGTACAGGTTGGCAAAGTGACTCTTCCCGATGTACGGCACATTGGAGGGGGTCGCAGGCCTCAGACCGGCCCAGAATTCGGCCTGGTCCCAGTAGCCCGCTTCGGGCATGACTTCCGCCGTCCGTCGGACGATAGCACGGCAACGAGTGTAATTCAGTTTTCGGCTGTAGCCACTGAGCTCCGCCGTACCTGCAACTCGCATACGGTCCCCAAGGCGTGAGTAAACCAGTTTGTACTCATCGTCGGTCAGGCTGACCTTGAACGCTGCCTCTTCGTTTTTCACCGGCACGGTAATCGAATAGCCCTTGGCCGGGTATATGTTGAGGAAAATACCCAACTGCCGGGCCAGCGCCGCACTGAAGCTGCCCATACTCAGCACATAGGCATCCGCCCGGAGCGTCTCATGATGGCCTTCACGGAGAGTCTGAACCCCAAGCACCCGCTCGCCGGCGCGCTCAAAACTCAGAATTTCTGTGCCATAGCGGAACTCCACTCCGGCTTCCGCGCAACGGGTGGCCAGGTTCTGCGTGAATAACCGCGCATCACCGGATTCGTCTTCAGAGGTGTAGGTTGCCCCAGCGATCCGGTTGCGGATCGGCTTGAGTGCCGGCTCGAGCTCAACCGCGCGGTCGGCATCAATAACCTGCCGGTCACAACCCAGGTCCTGCATGATCCGGGTAGGCTCCATGGCGCCGTCAAACTCGGCGGGGTTGGTGTAGAAATGAAGGATGCCCTTCTCGAGGTGGTCGTACTCTATGCCCGCTTCCTGGCGCAGAGCCTGCAACTGGCTGCGGCTGTAGGTGCCAAGGTTCACTATCTGGCGGATATTGTGAGCGGCCCTGGCCGAGGTGCATTGCCCCAGGAAAAAGAGTGCCCAGCGCCACTGGGCCGGATCCAGCTTTGGCCGGAACAGTAACGGCGCGTCCGGCCTGGTGAGCCATTTCAACACTTTCAGGGGGGCTGATGGATTGGCCCAGGGCTCGGCATGGGATACCGAGATCTGACCACCATTGGCATAACTGGTTTCCAGGCCGGCCTGGTTCTGGCGATCAACCACGGTTACCTGGTGTCCCTGCTTTTGCAGATACCAGGCCGTGGTAATGCCCACAACGCCTGCGCCCAAAACCAGTATATGCATGCTTGCCTCCGGTCGAACGGATCCTGCCATCCCTAGGGATATACCCTGGGGATTTCCGGCCAGATTCCGGTTGATGTAAAACTCGGGATTCGTTGTTCGAGGGCTCTATTGTAACGTGAGCAAGTGGGAATTGCGTGTTATACCATCAGCCACCCGCGCGCTTGACGGTCCACCCCTTCTGTTCAAGCAGTGGAACCAGAAGATCCCGCTGGTCGCCCTGGATTTCGACCACCCCGTCTTTTACCGTGCCTCCGGTGCCGCACTTGGCTTTCAACACCTTGGCGTAGGCTTTGAGTTCCTTGTCATCCAGTGGGATGCCGGTAATCAGGGTGACACCCTTGCCTTTGCGGCCTTTGGTTTCCCGGCTCACCCTGACGATACCGTCTCCGGCTGGCCGTGATGCTGCCGTGCAAGTGCATTCATTCACCGGGTTGCGGCAATCCGGGCACATGCGCCCCTGTTCGGTCGAAAAAACCAGACCGCCCTCAGATCGCTTCTTCATTCCGTCTCCGTGCTATTTCTGTTTTGCCCGGGCTGTTCAATCGAGACCGGGCGGGTACTTGGTGAACATTTCGGCCACGACCTCGTCGATCAGCTCTCTGCGGGTCTCGGGTGACTGGTTTTCATTGAGATAGCGTCGGCTGGCTGCACGCCAGACAACTTCCTTGGATTTTCTGTCCGCCAGTTCCACCACCAGTTTACCCTCTTCGATTTCACGCACCGGTGGCGGAGCGGACAGAGCCCAACCGAAATTTCCGCTGCCAAAACCAAAGCCCAGCCCCAGGCCCGTCTGCTCAAGCCGTTCTTCGGGGACGATCTGCCAACTCACCAGCAAGTCGGCCTCCACCTCGGGGACCTGTTTCAGCGCTTTCCGATTCAGCTCTCTCTCGACGGCGCTACGCACCCGGGTGCCGTCAAGTGAGGTAAAGGATGACTGGTCGGTACCACCTGCAAACGCCCAGGAGGAATAATTGCCGAAAACCACAGACGAGTTGTAGTCGGTTACCACATTGCTGGCGCAACCGGTCATGGCCAATGTAACAACCGCTAACATCAGAAAACGCATCATGATTTCTGCCCTCAGTTCAGTAGAACGCTCTTTAAACAGTATACGCGTAGCGGACGTGTGACGATGCCCCCGGGATCCATCATCTTTCAAAACTGTAATCCAGCTTATGGGCATCGCAGAAAGCCCCGAACTCAGCCTGAAGGTCCTCCGGAACCAGTACCCGCGCACGAACGGATGCCCCATAATCGACAGACTCCACCGATGCACCGTTAACCTCACACCAATGGCGCAGGGGCTGTTCATCGGCAAAGGAGAGGGAAACCAGCACATCCGTCATGGGTTTCTGCACCACGCGGTCAACCGCTGACAGAACACTCTCTGCTGCCCCGGCATAGGCCCGCACCAGTCCGCCGGCGCCCAACTTGATACCGCCAAAGTACCGAATCACCATGACAAGGACATCACCCATATCCTTGTGCTGAATCACATTCAGAATCGGCTTGCCTGCCGTTCCGGAGGGTTCGCCATCATCGTTCATGGCGGCCTCGGCGGCAGAACCGGGGCGGCCGATCTGGTAGGCCCAGCAGATATGACGGGCGTCCGGATGATCCTGATGCGCCTGCTCCAGCCAGTCCTTTACGTCTTCCCGGGAACCCACTGGGGCCACCCGTGCAATGAACCGGCTTTTCTTCACTTCGGTTTCACGCTCAAGGTATCCTGCGGGAACGGGGTAATCTTTTTTCATGGACAACGACCTATGGCTTCTGACGACGAGTACAACAACCCGGGCACTGCCAAACCCGCAAAAATTTGCAAAGCAGCCTGCGGGATCCGCTTTGATGAGGACGAACTGCAGGAGGGTATCGACTTTTCAGGGGCAGAGAAACTGAAACCTTCCGATCCGGAGCCCGAATCAGCCACCGCCGAAAAACACCGGCAGACGAACCGTCACCCTTAAGCCACCACGCTCACCGGCCTCCGCTCCTATTGAACCATCGTGGGCAGCAACGATGTCCCTGGCAATAGCCAGCCCCAGTCCCCAGCCTTTGCCTCCGCGGGACTTATCGGCCCTGAAAAACGGCTCGAAAAGCTGATCCATAAGCTCCGTCGGGACGCCCGGCCCTTCGTCATCCACCGCCAGACTGAGCCAGCCATCCGAGACTGTCACACCCAGATGGACGGCCTTGCCCGGCGGCGTATGATCAAGGGCGTTTTGCAGGATATTGTCGATTGCTCGCTGAAGCAGGCCCTCGTCACCGAGAACAGATACTCGTGCGCTTTCCTGTGACACAACCAGCTTGCAGTCCACACCCTGATGTTCGGCGTAGTCTGCAGCATCCTGGAGCACCTGGTTAAGTACGTGCACGGGCCTCAGGGGTTCCCGCTCAATATCACCGCCAGCGTCAGTCACCCGATACAGGGTCAGGATCTGTCCGGTCATGGTTTCAAGCCGCTCGTTCTGGCGCAGGATACTGGCCATCAGCTCCTCATCAGCGCCGGATTCGTTCGCCAGTTCAATGGCGATACGCTGGCGGGTGAGCGGCGTTCGGAGATCGTGGGAAATATCCCGGAGCAGGTATTTCTGGCGATCCAGAAGGCTGCACAGCTGCTCTGTCATGGCATTGAAGGCGGTCGCCAACTGCCCCACCTCATCCCTGCGTTGTGCGATTCTTTCGCTGACCCTGAGGGAATTATCCCCGCCCGCAATCGCCCGGGCCGTGCTCTCCATATGCCGCAGCGGCCTTGATACCATGCGGGCGATCCACCAGCACGCCAGGGAAATCATCAGCAAGGCCAGCCCGAACTCTATAGCCCGGAAGAACCTGGGGTTGAGCCAGCCAGCGCCCTGCACCCGGGGCCAGGCCACCAACCTGTAGCCGCTGCCAACGTCCAGAACCGCCGGTTTCTGCGGATACCAGCCGGATTTCATGCGGTCGCGAATGAACGAAGGCAGCTTGCCATCGTTCTCATCCTGTTCGAGCAGTACCAGAAACAGTTCAAGGCGCTCGCCCTCATCCCGCAGAAACCGCCAGGCAGCGCCTCGATCGCCGGACTCACGAATTGCGATCGCCTCTTCGGCCAGATCCCTGAGACCTGCCTGCCGCTCAATCGCCTCCCGTTCCCGGTCCAGAAGCATTCTGGTTGCCAGGTTGCTGGCTACCACGGTGACCGCCATGGCCAGCCAGATCGAGAGGAAGATCCGCCAGAACAGGGGGAACATGGGCCGCTGCTTCATTCGGGCACCCGATAGCTGTAACCCAGCCCGCGGACGGTTTCGATCCGTGGCGGATCGTCGTTGCCCAGCTTCTTGCGAAGGTTACTGATGTGCATATCAAGGGTGCGGTCGTAAGCTTCAAGCCGGCGGCCCAGGGCCCACTGCATCAGATCGGTTTTGCGCACCACGCTGCCGGCATGTGCCAGCAGAACCTGAAGCACCTCGTATTCGGTGGCGGTCAGCTCCATGGCAACATCGTTCTGGTAAATCCGGCGATGACCGGGCTCGACCCTCAGGTCACCATAGGTCCGGGCGGCATTGACTTCGGTTTTCTGATCCCAGGCAATCCGCCGCAACAGCGCCTGCAGGCGCGCCACCAGTTCCCGCGGATTGCAGGGCTTGGGAATATAGTCATCGGCACCGACTTCAAAGCCCACGATCCTGTCGGTTTCATCGCCCCGGGCCGTAAGAAGCACAACCGGCAGATGAGTCTCTGCCCGCAACTCCCGCAAAACCTCAAGGCCGCTGATGTCCGGCAGCATGATGTCGAGCACGACGATATCGCAGTCCTGGCCAAGCGCCAGAGCCAGCCCGTCCCGCCCGTTTGCCGCCTCGCGGACGGTGAAACCCTGATTGGTCAGGTAACGGGCAAGCAGTTCCCGCAGTTCATCATCGTCTTCGACCAGTAACACCCTGTTCTGCATCTTGCCTCTCCACCTGTCGTGCCGGCCACCGTTGCTGCCTGAAGTCTAACACGCTCGAGGCAAGTCGCTGATTCAGCCTTTCCCACTTTGCAGAACCTTTACACAGGTGTATCCGGGGCTTTAGAGCGTGATGAAGGGTGATCAGAACCTGTGTTCTGACGTATGGTAACGAGTACACAAAGGAGTTTTCCCGCACCATGCCAGAATCCGGACCAGCGACTTTTTCACTGGAAACCTGCTCCAGTATCAATGACATTCCCGCACGAGAGTGGGAGCGACTGGCAGGATGTACCAACCCTTTTCTTCGCTACGAGTTCTTCCAGGCTCTGGAAGCGTCCGGATGCACATCGGCAGCCACCGGCTGGTCTCCGAGACACCTGGTGTTCAAGTCGGATGGCAGAATCGTCGGCCTGGCACCGGCTTTCCTGAAAAGCCACTCCATGGGTGAATACGTTTTTGACTGGGCCTGGGCCGATGCCTACCAGCGACATGGCCTTGCGTATTACCCGAAGCTGTTGATCGCCATCCCGTTTACGCCCTCTGCCGGCCCCCGGTTGCTGCTGGACCCGGACCTGCGGGAACAACTGACGCCAGAACAGATTCATGATCTGCTGGACACGCTGACTGAAAAACTGGGCGCCCACTCCTGGCACCTGCTGTTTCCGGACAGCGAGGACCAGAAACTGCTCCAGCACGACCGGGAGTTGCATCGGATCGGATGCCAGTTCCACTGGCACAACCACGGTTACGGGAACTTTGATGGTTTTCTGGCAGCGCTGACTTCCCGCAAGCGAAAGTCCATACGCAAGGAGCGCCGCCAGGTTGCCGAACAAGGCATTTCCTTTACCCGCTTCCACGGCCGGGGCATTCCGGAACATGTGCTGTCTGCCTTTTACGTATTTTACCAGGCCACCTACCTGAAACGGGGTCAGCGGCCCTACCTGAACAGGCGCTTCTTTGAGCTGCTTCTGGAGCAGCTGCCCGAGCATGTGCACCTGCTCATCGCCGAGCATGAAGAAAAAATGATTGCCGGCGCCCTGTTTCTGGCGGGCAAAACCACGCTCTATGGGCGCTACTGGGGGTGCCTGGACGAATACAACCACCTGCACTTCGAAACCTGTTATTACCAGGGCATCGAACTGGCTATGGACCTGGGTCTGAGCCATATTGACGCCGGCGCCCAGGGTGAACACAAACTGGTACGTGGTTTTGAGCCGGTAATTACCCATTCATGGCATGGAATTATGCACCCCGGCTTCCGCGAGGCCATCGACAATTTCACCCATGAAGAAGCGGAACATGTGCTTGGTTATTTCGAAGACGCCAAATCCGTTCTGCCCTTCCGTCAGCAGGAGCAGGATTAGCTTCTATACTGAATTACCACACAGGAATTGCGCGGGGGTCAGAGACGATGGATACAGACCCATTATGGAACATGATATCGGCAGGCAGCCTCCCGCTGCTGCTGGCTGCGGGAGCCCTGGTGCTTGCGCTTATCGCCCTGTTTCTCGGCGCGGGAGCGCGGCGCCGCCACCAGGATCAGATGGCAGCGCTGCGCGAGCGTTCTGACACATTGTGGCGGGAGGTTGACGACATACGGGTCGCTCAATTCAACCGTCCCGGTGACGCGGGTAACGGTGGGGCGGGCTCGTCGGTCGAGGAAGCCCGCTACCACACAGAAGTGGAAGCCTACAGCAAGATCTGGCCCCAGGTTTGGCATCTCCACGAACGCCTGGGCATGTTCCTCAGGGCGGTTGAAGCGGGCGAAGCCGCGGGTGAACTGAGGCTGGAAGCCCGCAATGCGGCCCTGGAGGCACGCAATCTGTTGAACCGCAGCCGTCCCTTCTGTACCGAATCCGTCGATGAACTGGTGACCCGGCTGATCGATGCCGAGATCAAGGCCCACCTGGCGGCCTGCCAGTATCTGGATCTGCTCAAAGACGTCTCCAGCGCCTCATCCAACCACGACCGCCGGGTGCTGCAGGACAAATGCCACAGTCTGCATGAGGGCGAAGCCCGGGAACTGATGAACCAGCTGGTTTCGTCCATCCGGCACCGGGCAATTCGAAGCAGCTAAAAGTCGGTCATTCAGCTGTTAGCGATACGAAACCCGACTTTCATCACAACCTGGTAATGGCCTACCTTGCCGTCGACAATATGGCCGCGGGTTTCGGTTACCTCAAACCACTCCATGTTGCGGACACTTTTCCCACACTCCTCAAGCGCGTTCTCGATTGCATCTTCAATGCTTTTCTTTGAAGAACCGACAATTTCCACTTTTTTGTAGACGTGATGGTCAGACATGGAACCCTCCTGAAACTTGAAGCTTGTACCTTTGAGCCTAGATGAGAAGCCTGATGCCGGCAAACCACGGCCCGGCGCCGTCCTCATCCGTCAACTAACGGGTGACGTATCTGTTCACTACAATCAATGCAGTAATCCGGAACTTTCTGCGTCCCAAAGGGTCCCGGTTATCCTCACGTTTTGGACTGGGCTCATGAAACGATTTCTGAAATATACCGGCTGGCTGGTCGGCGCCGTACTCCTGCTGCTCTCCGGCCCGATCCTGCTTGCCACCAGTGGGAGCCTGCAGGGGGCGGAGAGCTGGCAAACAGCAACCCGGGAGAGTGCCCGGATTGCGCCTTTGCCAGAGCAGGCCGAGGAAGCCATCGTTCAGGTATACGGCGCCCGGGCCTGGAGTTGGCGAGGTTACTTTGCCGTCCATACCTGGATCGCCACCAAGGAAAAAGGCGCCAGTCACTACCGGGTTCATGAGGTAACCGGATGGCGCAGCTACGTGGTCAATTCCCGCCCGGGTGAACCGGACAGACACTGGTACGGAGCGAAACCGGAACTCTATGCTGATATCCGTGGAGAAGAGGCCGAAAAGCTTATTCCCGACCTCTACCAGGCGGTGGAATCCTACCCCTACCCGACCGAATATGAAGCCTGGCCTGGCCCGAACAGCAATACCTTCGTGGCCTGGGTAATACGGGACGTCCCGGGGCTGGATGTTGCTTTGCCCAACCATGCCATCGGTAAGGACTTCATCGGCGACCGAGTGATAGCAGAGGTTCCGGGTGGCACGGGTTATCAGTTCTCGCTGGGAGGGTACTTTGGTTTGTTGGCCGGCGTCAGAGAAGGAGTCGAACTGAATATTCTTGGATTGTCTTTTGGCGTCAATCCACTGGCATTGGGCATCAAACTTCCTGGCGTTGGGGAACTTGCATTAAGAAACACCAATCCGATGCCGTAGGCAACGATCAACTTGGAAGAAACAGGCGGGTGGAGTCTCCCAAAAATGTGCGGAGCCATGGATGGCGGAGCCAAGCGTACACGGACGTATTCACAGCGTTTTTTGGGAGACTCCACCCGCCTGTTTCATGCACCAAGTTCACAAACGGGCAAACTCCAGATACCGGCTAGCCGCCTGCTTCTTTTCGTCCTGGCTATTCAGCATCTCCAAACGCATCTTGTCGATCAGCTTCAGGTAATCATCAAGCGGTGATTTGGGCTTGCCAGCGTCTTTGGAGTCTTCGATAAACGCCTTCTGCTTTTCGCGGATCTCGTTCAGCTTCTCAAGGGCCGAACGGATCGCTTCCACCCGAGCTTCCACCAGCCCGCCGCTACCACCGCGATCTGCTGACCCACGGTCAGTGCTCAGGACGGTCTCCGCGGCCGGCGCGTCGGCGGTATTCTGCTCTGCAAGATCGATTTCTTCCAGGGTGCGGACCTCACCGTCGGTGGTCAGATAAATGCCGGAACTTTTGATCTGGCCGAGGGGTACACCCTGGCTGTTGGCGAGGGTGAAGCGGTCTTCGACATTGTCCACGTAGAGCGCCTGAACCCCGACCTCCTCGAGGGATTTCAGAGCCTGCGAGCCGTCCGCAGTTTGCACCCATACGGACAGCGACGCGAAGATCTCATCATTGGCATCGATCCAGCGGTTGCCGTCGTCATCGAACCTGGCCAGTTCGCCGAAACCGGAACCGCTCCGGGGACCGAAAAGCTCAGTCCCATCGTCCACCTTGCCGTTGTCATTACGATCCAACACCAGATAGCCGCTGCCGCCGCCAAGAGAAGCAAACTGCCCGGTTTCGCCATTGCCGTTCAGATCGAACTCGAACAGGGTGTCAGTCAGACGCGCGGTAGCATTGCCGAAGTTGATCACCAGGGGATCGGTGAGCGGCCGCTCGTGGATCTGGACCAGCTCCGAGTACTCATAGGTTCGGGACTGGGACTGTCGCAGGGAAAGTGTGAAATCAATGGTTTCTCCGTTCTCCAGGCTTATGGTGCCGGTAGAGGCAAAGCTTCTGGATTCGCTCTCGGAGTAAAACATGTAGCGCCCGGCTGAAACTGAGAGACTGCCCCGCCCCTCGACACCCGCATCACCACCGAGCGCGGCACGGCTGACACTCAGCGCCTGTTGGCCCATCAGAAACAGCTCCGAGGTTTTCTCGGCGAGCTGGGCACTGGTGAACACACTCTGCTGACCGTCACCGGTCACCGTACTGCTGCCGCTGAAAGCGAGCTGCTCCTGGCTACTGTAACGGTAGGCGGCCTGGCGCATAAGTGTCAGCTCTGAGCCCACCGCATTCTGATTGGCCTGGGGTGCAGCCGGCGCTTGTCGGTTAATGCGCACTTGGGTGCTGTCGAAAGCCGATACCTGGCGGGAACTGTCCTGGAAAAGCGAAATCTGGCTGGAGGAAATCATGGCTTTGGGTACCTGTTATCACTACACAGGTGTATCGGCCGGGCGGCGCCAGACTTGAGCAGTTTTTAATCACTTCAGATTTGAGAGGTCAGGCCAGGTACCGAACGACTCCGGCGGCAGCAATACCTGCGGCAATGGCCGGCAGAGGCTTGCGCAACACCAGCATGGTAACGGCAGTCGTAATCAGGGCTGCCAGTGCTCCGGCGTCACCAGTCACCGCCATGGGCACGATGATGGCAATCAGGACCGAGCTGGCCATAGTGTTGATGAAGCTCTCAATCCGCGGATTGATCTTTACGAACGACATAACGAACGCCCCACCGAAGCGAGTCACCAGTGTGACGGCCGTCATGACCGCAATCAGGAACAGTATGCCGGCCGTGGTGGTTTCAACGGTCATGGTCGCTTCCCTCCACACCTGCAGTTGGCTTGCGTTCAAGCCAGAAGAAGCCAATCGCGCCGCCCGCCAGAGCACCGACCACCACATGGGTGTTGGGCGGTAGCCATCGCCAGGCCGCCAACGAGGCCAACGCCGCAACGGCCCAGGCTACAAGTACCCTTGGGGACTTTTTCCCGCCCAATGCCATGGCCAGCAGGAAGCATCCCAAGACCATGTCCAGCCCCAGAGCTTTGGGGTTCTGCAGCAACCCACCAAAGTAGACACCCAGGCCGGTGCCGATAATCCAGGCCAGCCACAGCGCCAGACCACCACCGAGGATCACCTCCAGGTTACGCCGACCACTCTGGTATTCCTGGGCAGAGACAGCCCAGTTGGCGTCTGTCAGCAACAACAAGAGACCATAACGCTTGCCCGGCGAGACATCCCTCAGCATCGGGTAAAGTGAAGCGCCCATGAGCAGGTGGCGGGAGTTGATGGCGAAGACCACAGCAATCATCGGGAGGACAGATACTTCGGCGCCCCACATGTCGACGGCTGCAAACTGGGACGCCCCGGCAAAGACCGTGGCACTCATCAGCACAGCCTGTAGCGGTTCAAGGCCTTTCTGAGTGGCTGCCAACCCGAAGGCAGCGCCAAACGCCACCACAAACAATGAGATGGGAAGTAGCCGGAAAAACTCCACCCGCACCCGGGCCGGCTGGAGCTGATAAGAATAGGAAGCGACAGACATCAGGGGAAACTAGGTCAGTTTCCTTAATCCGCGTATAGGTAGTTTCCGCAGAATCACAAGATCTGAGACTAATGGATCAGGTTCATGCCATGAAAGCATGGCTGCTGACACGGTGATCGCTATGCATCTCTCCCGAAAGCTTCGAGTATCCGAGGCTGCGCACTGGTCACAATAGTTCACTTTTGCATGTTGACGTTAACGTCAATTGCGGCTAGTTTGTTTTTCGTCCAGCCCCAAAAGGGCACTTTCGGTGGGCAACCCCCACAACGGATAAACCGGACACCTGAAATCGGAACGCCGGCCACAAGCCGGTAGACAAGAACAAGATACCCGCTCATGCCGAGATCCGGCCCAGTGGGAGAGGATTTCACAATGCTATTCAGCCATCCCGAGTTCGATAACCACGAACATCTGTCCTTTTTCTGCGATCCCGAAACCGGTCTCAAGGCCATCGTTGCTATCCATAACACCTCCCGCGGCCCTGCACTGGGCGGCTGCCGGATGTTTCCCTATGCCTCCGATGAAGAGGCAGTACGCGATGTATTGCGGCTTTCAAGGGGTATGACCTACAAATCCGCCCTTGCCAACCTGGACCTGGGTGGCGGCAAGTCGGTGATTATTGGTGACCCGCGCAAACAGAAAACCGAAGCGCTGATGGAGGCCATGGGCCGTCATCTGGAAAGTCTTGGCGGGCAGTACATTGCGGCGGAAGACTCCGGCACCAGCGTACCCGACCTCAAGGTAATGGGCCGGCACACCAAACACGTTGCAGGAATCGCCTCCCGCACAGGTTTTGATGGCAACCCCAGCAACGGCGACCCATCACCGGCAACCGCCTACGGCACCTTTATCGGCCTCAAGGCAGCGGTAAAACACAAACTCGGGCGGGACGACCTCAACGGCCTGAAGGTGGCCATCCAAGGCATCGGCAATGTCGGTTTCCGGCTGGCCGGGCATCTGAAGGACGCCGGCGCTGATCTCTGGGTCTATGACATCCACGAGGAAAACATGCAGCGGGCTGTGGATCAGCTGGGGGCCAGACCGGCCGCTGCCGAAGACATTCTGTCCCTGCCGGTAGACGTGGTTGCGCCCTGTGCCATGGGCGCGGTACTGAACGATAACAGCATTCCCCAGTTGCAGGCCCGCATTGTCGCCGGCGCCGCCAACAATCTGCTGGAACACCCGGAGCACGATGCCATGCTGCGGGACCGGGGCATTCTCTATGCACCGGATTTTGCCATCAACGCCGGTGGCATCATCGATGTATTCTACGAGCGCACCGGAGCCACACCGGAAACGGTTCGCGCCCACGTGGAGACCATCGGAGACACCCTGACCGAAATCTTCAACCGTTCCGACCGCTCGGGGCGCCCCACCGGGGAGATCGCCAACGAACTGGCCGAAGAACGGTTCAAAAAGCACACCGCCGGAGCCAGCCTGGCGCCCGAGCGGTTGGCTCGCACCGGCTAAGCTGACACCGGCGCACCCCTCAGGAAGCTGCAGATAGCTGCAGCTTCCCTCTTAAACCCTGATACAAAAACAAATACTCCGGGAGATAGTTATGTCTGTCACTTCATCAGATTCCGCCAGCCATTCTGGGGCGCTCGAAGGCTCCTCTGCGGCGCTTGAAGGTTCAAACGCCCAACGCGGGCTCTGGTCGTCACGCCTGGCCTTTATTCTTGCCGCTACCGGTTCCGCAGTGGGCCTCGGCAATATCTGGAAATTCCCTTATGTGACCGGTGAGAACGGGGGCGGCGCCTTCGTGCTGGTGTATCTGCTGTGCATCGCAGTCGTCGGTATTCCCATCATGATGGCGGAAGTCATGATCGGCCGTCGTGGTGGCCGAAGCCCCGTGAAGAGCCTGAGCCTGATTGCCGAACGGGACCGCCTCAACCCGGCCTGGAAGCTGGTTGGTGCCATCGGTATTCTGGCGGGTTTCCTGATTCTCTCGTTCTATTCGGTCATTGGCGGCTGGGCCATTTCCTATGTTGGCACAACCGCCAGCGGCCAACTTACCGGCCAGACTGCTGACGCTGTCGGCGCCATCTTCTCCGGACTTCTCAGTGATCCCACCACCCTGCTCGCCTGGCATACGCTGTTCATGGCGCTGGTGATGGTTGTGGTCGTGCGGGGTGTTCGTTCGGGCCTTGAGCGGGCGGTCAGCATCCTGATGCCGGCCCTGTTCGTGCTCCTGTTGATTGTTGTGGGCTATGCGATGACAACCGGACACTTCGGTCAGGCCGTGGCGTTCCTGTTCCAGCCGGATTTTTCCAAGCTCACAACGTCCGGAATCCTGGTGGCGCTGGGCCATGCATTCTTCACCCTGAGCCTGGGTATGGCCGTGATGATGGCCTACGGCTCCTACCTGCCCAAGAACATTTCCATCGCCAAGACCTCCATGACCGTGTCGGTCATCGACACCGGCGTGGCGCTGCTTGCAGGCCTGGCCATTTTCCCGATCGTGTTTGCGAATGGTCTTGAACCAGGGGCCGGCCCGGGCCTGATCTTCCAGACCCTGCCGCTGGCGTTCGGTCAGATGCCCATGGGTTCGCTGTTCGGCACCCTTTTCTTCGTGCTGCTGATCTTCGCCGCCTGGACATCCGGGATTTCACTGCTGGAGCCCATCGTGGAATGGCTGGAGGAGCGTAAAGGCATGAACCGCACCGTCAGCACACTGGGCGCGGGCATAGTCTGCTGGGCACTGGGCATCGCCTCGATTCTGTCCCTGAACCTGTGGGCGGATTTCGCACCCCTTGGCTTTGTGCCCATGCTGGAAGGCAAGACCATTTTCGACCTTCTGGACTTCTTCACTGCCAACATCATGCTGCCCCTGGGCGGTTTGCTGGTTGCCCTCTTTGCAGGCTGGGTGATGTCGCGCGAAGCCATGGAGAAAGAACTGGCCCTGTCCCCGGGCATGTTCAACCTGTGGCTGATCACCGTGCGGTTCATTACCCCGGTGGCCGTGGCTATAGTGTTTATCTACAACCTGATGTGAACAGCGTGAACATGGGGTCAGATGAAAGCTTTCATCTGACCCCGGCTTTGAGGCAGCTTCCGGTTACAGCTTCTGCAGAGCGGCATCAAGAGTGTCGCCGATACTCGCGTTCAGTTTCAGATCCACGAGATCCTCAGCCCGTGTCCGCCCCAGATTCAGTGTGGCAATGGGCTTGTTCCACTTCTTGGCGTACCGGCAGAAACGGAAGCCGGAATACACCATCAACGACGAACCAATCACCAGCAGGCCATCACTGGCCTTAAGTGTATCCAGGGCAGAGTAAACCCGGTCTTTGGGGACAAAATCACCAAAGAACACCACATCCGGCTTCAGAATCCCCTGGCACTTCGGACAGTCCGCCAGCCGGAAATCCTCGAAATCCACATCCAGATCGGCGTCGCCATCCGGTGCCGTGTCGGCGGTATATTTCTGGAACCCGGGGTTCAGATCCGCGCAGCGATCATGCACCTCATCCCGTGGGCAACGGTAGCCGCAACTCATGCACACCACCCATCGGCCCGCCCGTGCAGGTCTGTCACCGCCCGGGTACCCGCCTTCTGATGCAACCGGTCCACGTTCTGGGTAACCACCAGACTGCTGTGGTTGAGCAGTTCCAGGTCAGAGATGTAATGGTGGGAAGGATTGGGCCTGGCATTACGCATCACCGGCCAGCCAATCAGGCTGCGGCCCCAGTAGCGTTGGCGGGTGTAAACATCTTCCATGAACGCCTTGTGCTGAACCGGCTGCTTGCGCTTCCAGGCACCATCGCCGTCCCGGTAATCCGGAATACCGGAATCCGTACTGACCCCGGCACCGGTCAGAATCAGCAAGCGAGGATGGCGATGGATAAACTCCGCCAGCAGCTCTCCGGCCTCGCCAGGTGCATGCAACACCGGCGGCTGATCCGGCTCAGGCAGACGCTGGCTGGAGCTGAAGGGTCGGCTGCGGTGCGTGGTTACAGGCATACGGACTCCGGTTTCTCAGCCCTGCTTACGGGCCACATACACGGTGTTGAACGATTCCCTGTTCTGAAATGGATTGAAGAAGGATACGACATGGCAGGCCACATCGGTGAACACCTCGTTGAGAACGGCCATGAACTCGTCATCCTCGCCCTCGTTTGACCACATGGCAAATACCCCTCGGGGCTTCAGTTGCCGGGCCATCAGGCGAAGGTTGTTGGCGGTGTAGAAACTGGCACTGGAATCGTGCAAAAGCGCCCGGGGTGAATGGTCGATATCAAGGAGAATGGCATCAAACTGTTTGCCGGGATTCTCCGGATCGAAACCACCAACGTCAGGATCGGCAACCGCAAGATCGAAGAAACTGCCATGCACGTATCGGTTTCGCGGATCGCCGTTCAGGTCTTTACCCAGAGGCACCAGCTCCTGCTGATGCCAGCCGATGACCGGCTCCAGGTATTCAACCACCAGCAACTCGGCAACCCGCTCATGCCTGAGCGCCGCCACGGCGGTGTAACCCAGGCCCAGGCCACCAACAACGACACTGAGATCGTCGCCCTCAGTTTCGCCTAATCCGATATCAGAGAGGGCCACTTCTGCATCCACAAACATGCTGGACATCAGGAATTCCTCGCCCAGCTTCACCTCATAGATATCCCGGTCGCCAATGGCCGGTATCCGCCGCCTGCGAAGAGTGATCTCACCAATCACCGAAGGCTGGCTGTCAATTTGCTCGAAAAGCAGTCCCATTTGTTGTGACTCTTCTGATTGGTCTGGTTTACAACTGTGCCGTTATTTCTGAGTTAACCGCTCTGGCCTTCAGATCCGTGCATTCGCCGGTGGGTAGGGCTTTCCAAAACACGCTCCTTGCGGCACATCCATGTGACGCTTGGGCTCCGCCATCCTTGGCTCCGCACAGTTTTGGAAAGCCCTACCCACCGGCTCCTGATCCTACTCCCCTGTATCCGGCGAGTTCTCCACGCAGTTAACTAGGATCTCCCGCATCTTCTCCGCCCCCAGTTCTTCCATCAATCCGATGTTTCGCTCGGGTATTCCATCCACATCCGGATAACTGTCAATCGCTGCGTCCAGACTCGCTTCCCTTAACAGATGCAACATGGGAAACGGTGACCGATTCGTGAAATTCTCCGCCGCATCCGGCTCGGTACCCTCAAACTGGTAATCCGGATGGAAACTGGCAATCTGGTAAACGCCTTCCATCTCCAGATACGCCAACAGCCCATCGGCCGCATCAAGGAATTCATTGTAGGGTCCGAAATCCTGCAATACACCCGGATGAACCAACAAGGTGGTTTCGATCTCTGGTTCATCTTCAAGTCGTTGAAGCTCCGAATGCAGGGCCTGCAGCAGCTCGTCTTCCGTTTCGGCTTCAGAAACCACAAACCGTACACGGTTCCGGACCAGTTCCCGTTTGGCAAACGGGCACAAGTTGTAGCCGACGACGACGTCTTCGACCCATTTGCGGGTTGAAGCGATAATTTCGGTCTCGCCCATATCTTTATCCTTTGTTAGTGGAAGGCCACTCATAGGCACGAGCGGACGGGCGGGTAGGCCTTTCCAAAACTGTGCGGAGCCAGGGATGGCGGAGCCCAAGCGCCCCAGGGATGGGCCGTAAGGAGCGTGTTTTGGAAAGGCCTACCCGCCCGTCCGCATTCTCCCAAGGCCCGAAGAACCGAGGTTAAACGTACCCCTGACTCCGAAGATAGTCATCATAACTGCCACTGAAATCGGTGATGCCATCAGCCTTAAGCTCAATAATCCGGGTCGCAAGGGAAGAAACAAACTCCCGATCATGGCTGACAAAAATCAGTGTACCCGGATAGTTCTCCAGCGCCAGGTTCAGCGCCTCGATGGACTCCATATCCAGATGGTTCGTGGGCTCATCCATCAGCATCACATTGGGCTTCTGCAGAATCAGCTTGCCGAACAGCATCCTGCCCTGCTCGCCGCCAGAGATCACCCGCACCGACTTGCCGATATCATCGCCGGAGAACAGCATGCGCCCCAGGGTACCGCGCACAAGTTGTTCGCCGCCTTTGGTCCACTGGGACATCCAGTCGGTCAGGGTCTCGTCGTCGGCAAAGTCCGCCGTGTGGTCCTGGGCGAAGTAGCCCACTTCCGCGCTGTCGGTCCACTTCACCTCGCCGCTGTCAGGCGTATAGGCGCCGGCCATGCATTGCAGCAGAGTGGTCTTGCCGATGCCGTTGGGGCCAATGATAGCGATCCGCTCGCCGGCCTCGACCTGCAGATTAAGATTTTTGAACAGCGGCTTGTCATCAAAGCCCTTGGTCATGTTTTTCAGGGTGACGGCCTGGCGGTGCAGTTTCTTGCCTTGTTCGAACCGGATAAACGGGCTCACCCGGCTTGAAGGCTTCACTTCTTCCAGCTGGATCTTGTCGATCTGGCGGGCACGTGAGGTAGCCTGTTTGGCCTTGGAGGCGTTGGCCGAGAAGCGGCTGACAAACTGCTGCAGTTCGGCAATCTGGGCCTTCTTCTTGGCGTTATCCGACAGCATGCGCTCGCGGGCCTGAGTGGCGGCGGTCATGTATTCGTCGTAGTTGCCAGGGAACAGGCGCAGTTCGCCATAGTCCAGGTCCGCCATGTGAGTACAGACACTGTTCAGGAAGTGACGGTCGTGGGAGATGATGATCATGGTGCTGTTACGGGCCACCAGGATGTTCTCCAGCCAGCGGATGGTGTTGATGTCCAGGTGGTTGGTCGGCTCATCCAGCAGTAATACATCGGGATCAGAGAACAGGGCCTGGGCCAGCAGGACCCGCAGTTTCCAGCCCGGCGCCAAGGCACTCATGGGACCGTTGTGTTGTTCCAGGGGGATATCGAGGCCAAGCAAGAGCTCGCCGGCGCGGGCATCGGCGGTATAGCCGTCCATTTCGGCGAACTGCACTTCCAGGTCTGCCACGGCCATGCCGTCTTCTTCGCTCATTTCCGGCAGGGAGTAGATCCGGTCCCGCTCTCTCTTGACGTTCCAGAGTTCCTCGTGCCCCATGATCACGGTGTCGATCACCGAGCAATCCTCGTAGGCAAACTGGTCCTGGCGCAGTTTACCCAGCCGGGTATTGGGCTCCAGCATGACCTGGCCGGCAGATGGCTCAAGGTCGCCACCCAGGATTTTCATCAGTGTGGACTTGCCACAGCCGTTGGCCCCGATCAGGCCATAGCGGTTGCCGTTACCGAATTTGGCGGAGACGTTTTCAAACAGGGGTTTAGCCCCGAATTGCATGGTGATATTGGCGGTGGAGATCAAGAAACAAACCTGTCGATGTGGGGCCGGCAAGGCGCCGGCGAAAAGAAAGCCGGCATTGTACAGGTTTGCCGGGTAGACCGTGAGGCCGCAGAAACACGGATAAAAAGGCTTGCCTCTGGCGGGCTGTGCGGGCAGCATTCCCGTTCTGATGTACCCATTCATCCGACACAAGGACATTGATCATGGCACAGGCAACAGCGCGCCACATTCTGGTAGACAGCGAAGCAAAATGCGAAGAACTGAAAAAGGCGATTGAAGGCGGGCAGGACTTTGCCGAAGTGGCAAAGCAGCATTCCTCATGCCCCTCCGGTCGCAATGGTGGTGACCTTGGCTCTTTTGGCCCGGGCCAGATGGTTCCAGAGTTCGACAAGGCGGTATTTAACGGCGAAGTGAACACCGTCCTCGGTCCGATCAAGACGCAGTTCGGCTATCACCTGCTGGAAGTTACCAGCCGCAGCTGATGATTCCTGGTTTCATACCGGGAATGCCAATCACCGGCCGGCAACTACCATGGCTGGCCGGTGCTGCTTCGCTGCTCATTGCGCCCTTCCTGTTTGTTGGCGGGCCGGATTGGGCCTCGGGGCCGCTGCTCAAGTCGGCCTGGAACCTTGGCCACATCCTTCTTTTTGCGTTGCTGACACTGGCCGTCAGGCCCTGGCGGTGGTTGAGCGGCTGGCGCCTTTGGCTGGTCGTTACCGCAGCACTGCTGGCTGTCGGAATTGGTATCGAACTGATCCAGGGCGACCACAACCGCGACATGGACGGTCGGGATCTGCTGCGCAATCTTATTGGCGGTTGGTTGATTATCGCCTGGCGCTCCGCGATTCTTTCAAGACCACAGACCTCCGTTCGTCAGCTTCTGGTTGCGGCAACAGCCACGCTGCTGTTGTGTTTCGAGCTTGGCACCACCGGGATGGTTGCGGCCCGACAGTGGCAGGTTCATCACCAGCTCCCCCTGCTTTATGACTTCAGTCATCAGAACCCGGAACCCTTCTGGACGGGCAGTCCGGCGGTCTCCGCCGATCATGCGGTCAATCACCCGCACAGCCTGAAGATCGATCTGGGCACGGACACCTACTCGGGGGTCTCGCTCAATAACCTGCCAGCTGACTGGCGGGGTTTCGAGAGGCTGACCATAACGCTGTTCAATCCCTCAACGGAAACTCTTGCACTCACTCTGCGAATCAATGACGTGGTTCATGACCGCAGCAACCATGCCTACAATGACCGTTTCAACACGCGTCTGACCCTTGGGCCGGGCTTCAATACCTTCACGCAAAATCTGACTGCCATCGAAAACGCACCGGATGGCCGGACCATGGACATGTCGCAGATCAGGCGAATGGGGCTCTTTGCCGTTCGTCTGCCCGAACCGCGCACCGTTTACCTGTCAGATCTGCGACTGGATTAGCCGAGCGTCCAGGGGTTATCGGTAATCGGCTCCGCTCCGTTTTTGGTAACCAGAATGGTTTCGCTACAGCCAATGCCCCACTGCCCCGGGATACGCAAACAGATAGGCAGATGGAAGACCATGCCGGGCCGGAACTCCATGTTGCCGCCCCTGGCGATAAAGCCCGAGCCCTCCACCCAGGAAGGGGGAAACTGGGCGCCTACCGTGTAGCCGAATACCCCGGAGAAAAATACCTCGCCTGCCAGCGGCTGGAGCGCCTTTTCGGCGTCCTGGGCGGCCTGATCAAAGGTGACGCCCGGGCGGGCCGACGCCAGGAGAGTATCCACAATCCGACGGCAGCCGTCGTGAACCTTTTGCATTTCCGAAGAGGGCCTGGCTCCGGCCACCGCAGTCTGCATCATTGGTGCGGTGTAACGGTGCCAGGCTGAGCCGAATTCCAGAAACACCGGATCGCCCTCCCGCACCACCGTGCGCTTGTGATTGCAATGGATCACGCTGCTGCGCCGGCCGGTAACGACAATGGGCTGCATGCTCATGAACTCACTGCCGGCCTCCAGCAGTGCCCGGGAGCCTTCTGCAGCAATGTCATTGTCGGTCATACCCGGGCGGACCGCGGCCACAGCAGCCTTCAGACCCTCGGCGGTTATCCGCGCGCTTTCCCGCAGAAAACGGATTTCGGCGTCGGACTTGACGATCCGGATCAGCTTCAACAAACCACCGTTATTCAGAAATCGTACGCCCGTCATTCTCGCCTTGAGGCCTTCCAGCACCCCCTGGCGAAGGGAGCCGTGCCAGGCATCAATGCCGACCGTTTCAACGCCATCGTTCAGAACCTGCACCAGCGGTTCCAGCACTTCACCGATGCCCTCCCACCGGTATCCGCTGACCCGCGCAACCCGGGTAGTCACCATGGCCGGGCCCATTTCGATGGAAGGCACCTGCAAGAGCATGTCCTCCTGTGTGACCACCAGAGCCACATGCACAGACACCTCAAAGGTGCTGTAACCGGTCAGGTAAAAAATATCCGAAGGATCGGTCAGCAGCAGGGCGCCAAAATCCTCCTGTGCCATGCGATCCCGGACACGAGCCAGACGCTCCGCAAACTCCTGCTCCGGAAACGGGCATTCCAGGCCCCTCAGTTGTGAGGACAGGGCTTTCTGATAGGCATTGAAATCCATAAAGACGCTCCTCACTCGCATTTAATAAGGAGGTTGGACCCTAATCCCGCTTTGCACAAACTGCACTCGACGAATAATCCAACAATTCGGGCGGCACAGGTCCGGCAACTGATTGCCTTCCACTTTCCCCATCGCTATGACCGCAAGCGTGACCAGGTCTACCGGGAGCTCCGGGCATTTACTGACCGCCTGGTGATTCCGGACTGAGAAATCGGGACATCTGTTTGCCGATGGTTTCCACGGGCTCGGTTATGGCTTGCTGGATGCTGTTGGTCACAACCTTGGAGAAGGCTGAACCGGCCGGGCTCTCCAGGAACTGCAGGTACAGATCCATCTCCTGGGCACCGATGTTCTGGTAGGTATAGAGATAGCTGTCGTAGACCTGCTGGCCAACGACGCCCCTGAGCATGCTGCGCTGGCTTTCAATGCGCTGCCGAAGCTGTTCATAATTGGCTGAATCGCTGCTGAACGCCGCCATGGCGGTTGCCAGCCCAAGCTGGACGGCGATTGTGGTATCCACCGCGCTTTCTGTTGCCCGGGCCGCCCGATCAAACCGGTCGAACATTTCCGCTCTGCGAGTGCCCTTGTACTGGCTATTCAGTTCCGCAGCGCTCGCCTGGATTTTCTGCCAGGCAGAAGGTTCCGAAGCCGCGATCTCAGCAGAAGAAATCTTTTTGGCCACAGGGGTCTCGTACCAGTCATGGACTGCCTGGAGCTGCGAATCGGTGAGGTTGGTTTGCAGATCGTTGATGATCTGCTGCTCAATATCCACGGAGTTGAAACCGCTGCTGACAATGTTGCCGATGGTATTAGCCACCATGGGCGGAAGCTGGCCATTCTGTTTCAGCCCTTCACGTATGCCCTGGCTCATCATGGCCGGATAGCGGGCCACGATGTCGTCAACAGGGGATACTGACAGCACCTGGCGGGCATCCGGTGCCGCCTGGGCAGTACCGGTGATTAGCAGGGCTGTGACTAAAAGAGGTTTAATTAGGGGAAATCGCGTCATTTACCTATCATCCCGAACGTGTCGTTGATTCCCTTATGCCATGGGTGTGATGCATGCAGCAAGCAATCCCTGGGTGCCGGAGATGACGGTTTGGTAGGAATACGAAAAAGACCTCGCCGGAAAAGCAGAGGTCGGCGCACGACTCTGGAGATCTGGAAAAGCCGGGCCAGATGGTACGGGCTCCCGCTGCTGGGTTTGTTGATGGGCACCTGGGCAACGCTGCGCTTCAGCCTGCTGGCACCAGATCCCCCGGCGAATCCGGAGAACGTCTGCGAAATCTTCCGGGAGCACCCGGTCTGGTACGACTACGCCAACGAATCCGAGCAACGCTGGGGCACGCCCATCGCCACCCAGATGGCGTTTGTCTATTACGAATCCTCGTTCCGCAGCCATGCCCGGCCGCCACGCACCCTGCTCTGGGGCTTTATTCCGTGGACCAGGCCCACAACAGCGTACGGTTATGCCCAGGCCCTGGACCCGGCCTGGAGCGAATATCTCGTGGCCAACGGCGAGGGCTGGTTTACGGTGCGAACCGATATGGAGTACGCGCTTGATTTCGTGGGCTGGTACAACCAGCTAAGCCACCGACAGCTGGGCATTTCCTATTCGGCGCCCAGGGAACTGTATCTTGCCTACCATGAGGGCCGGGGCGGATACGCCCGCAGGAGCTTCGAACAGAAGCCGGCCGTCATGGATCTGGCCGCCCGGGTACAGAGCCGGGCTTTCCGCTACGACAATCAACTCAAAACCTGCGAGCAGGAATTCCAGTGCTGGCGCTGGTACCAGTTCTGGCCGTTTTGTGGCTGACGCTGTCTAGAACGTTGAAGAAATCTCCAACTGAGGCTCCAGAGCCTGAAGACGTTCAACCAGATACTCCATGACGATGCGGACCCGGGCCATTTGTTGGGTGTCCTGGTTGACATGCAGCCAGAGATCAACGCTCTCACCCTCCAGCGGGTCAGACAGACGGCGGAGTTCGCGGGTACCTTCACCCAGATAGCAGGGCAAGACGGCCAGACCGGCACCAGCTTTCGCCAGAGCATGCATGGATTGCAGGCTGTTGCAGCGAATGAGGGAAGTGACATTCTTCAGGTGCTTCCGATACCACCGGCCGGTGGCCAGATGGCTGAAGGTTTCATCGGGCAAGATCCAGAGGCAACCTTCCGGGTGGTTCTCGATGTCCATATTGCGGTGCCGCCGGCAATAGCGGGCAGATCCGTAAACGGCGGACTCGATGGCCGCAATCCGCTCGCCTTCCAGGGTCGCCTGGGGCTTGTTCTCAGGTCTAAGCGTCAGATCGGCTTCCCGGTGGCTCAGGTTGGCCACGTCGTTGTCGGTCAGGGTTTCCAGCTCTATGTCCGGAAATTCCCGAACCAGCTCGGCAAGGATCGGGCTGAGCAATGCGTTCATCATGGCGTCTTCTGCCGCCAGCCTTACCTTCCCCACCGGTGCCGAATCCTGCCCGACCAGTTTGCGCTCGAGATTTTCCATCTCGACGGCCAGCCGTTCCGCCTCCCTGAATGCGGTCTCACCCACCGGGGTGAGCTGCAATCCATCCCGGCTGCGTTCAAAAAACTGCACACCCATCGACTCTTCCATCTGGTCGAGTCGCCGTAGAACTGTGGTTTGGTGCACACCCAGTAATTCTCCGGCCTTGGCAAGCGTTCCGCCTATTGCCAGAGCCCTTATGTATCGAAGATAATCCCAATCCATAGTTACTGCATATTTGCAACGTGAGTACGGATTTTAACGTATTCAAACTGCAAATAAGAACCCTTAGAATCGTTTTTAAATTAAAGGTAGATCCCTAACTAATCTACCTACCCAAACTAATACACCCGTTAAAAAGGAGGAAGGCGCTATGACTCAGAACCATATCGCAACCGTAAACCCGCTGCCGTCCAGTATCCTCCACAACAGTGCTGAGGTCAGGCGCCAGTATACCCGTGCTGCGGCGAAGCAGGCGGTACAGTTTTTCAGCCGTAAAATGCGGAACTTTAACCGGAAAGCAGCAAACGTTGCTCCGGACATGGGCCAGATGCAGGGCGGCCACTAAAGCGGCAGCCGAATCTGGCATGAGCGAGGAGATCGCTCAGGCTGAGAACAGAACATAAGGATTTGAAAACGCCGGTGGCTCCCAGGGAGCCACCGGCGTTTTGCGTTTGAACGCAAGAAAGAAGGTGGAAAGAACCAGGAAACTGAAAGGAAATCAGAATTCCCAGACGACTTTCTTCTCCTGGCTGAACCAGTCGTCCATCTTCCGGTTGTAGAAATCTTCTATCACATTCCGCTTGATCTTCATGGTCGGCGTCAGCATACCATTTTCCATGGTCCAGGGTTCCCGAACCACCACCACGAAGGCCACTTTTTCGTGGGACTCACACTCGCCATTCACCGCGTCCAGTTCCGCCGCGAGCTCCTGTTCCAGCTCAACACGATCGGCTCCGGTTTCCAGTTCACCCCTGGCTTCTTCGGAAAGCAGTACCATCAGGCAGGGCTGCGGCTGGTTGGCACCGGCGACACAGACCACTTCGGCCTTGGGATGATTGAAGCGGTTCTCGATGGGCACCGGGACCACGTATTTGCCCTTGGAGGTTTTGAACAGATCCTTTACCCGGCCAGTGATCCGGAGAGTACCATCCCGGTCAATTTCCCCCATGTCGCCAGTTTTCAGGAAGCCGTCTTCGGTAAGGTCCTCTTTGGTTTTCTCCTCATTCTTGTAATAGCCCAGCATCTGCCCGGGGCTTTTCACCTGCACTTCACCGCCCTCGCCGATCCGGTGTTCGACCCCTGGGTTGGCCATACCCACAGAACCAGCCCTCGCTTGTCCGGGTCGATTGGCGTGGGAATACCCGAAGTTTTCAGACATCCCATACACTTCCAGCAGCTCCAGCCCGAGGTTGCGATACCAGTTGACGATATCCGCTGACAGCGGCGCAGCTCCGGTAAGGGCCGCCCGACAGTAATCCAGTCCCAGTTGTTTCAGGACCTTCTTTTTGACCAGGCCGCTGATGATCGGAATATTGAACAACAACTTTTGCTTCTTGGGCGGCAGCTTGGCGTTAACCCCCAGATAGAACTTCATCCACAGGCGAGGGACCGAGAAAAACAGCGTCGGCCTTGCCCGCTGCAAGTCTTCCTGGAAGGTATCCAGGGAATTGGCAAAATAGAGATGGAAACCGTAATACAGGGATTGCGTTTCAACCGCCGCCCGCTCTGCCACGTGAGCCAGGGGCAGATAGGAAAGCATGCGCTCTTCGGAGGAAACCGGGAACAGCTGCTGCAGGCCGTCGGCCACCGAAATCATGGTGCGAAAACTGTGCATTACGCCTTTGGGACGGCCGGTGCTGCCCGAGGTATAGACGATAGTGGCGAGGTTGTCCGGATCCGGCAATTTTGGTTCTGCCGGTTCCTGGCCCGCGATGATGTCCAGCCATTTGGGGGTATCGTCCCGCGGCGACATGGGCAGGGAAATGAGTGGCAGATCGTCCGGAATATGGTTCTTGATGTCGTTCCAGCCGTCCGCGGTGCCATCAAGTTTGCCAAGGAACAGCAGCTTCGCCTCACTGTGCTCGAGAACATAGGCCGCGGTGTCGCCGTTGAGCGTGGGATAGAGCGGCACCGAAACGTGGCCCGCCGCCCAGATCGCCAGATCAGCGAGGATCCAGTGCGCACTGTTCTTGCCCAGGATACTGATGTTGCTGGGCTCGGGCAGTTCCAGGCTGTTCAGGTAAGCGGCCATCCTGGATACCTGGTCGGCCGCCTGTTTCCAGGTGATATCTTCGACACGGCCATCCGGGTAAGGCTGAGTAAGGTAAACGTTGTCAGGGGTTTCCTCTGCCCAGTAATACAGGCAATGGAGTGAGGTCTGCTTCCGGGGGTCTACCGCCATAAACGGCTCCTTTTTGTTATTGTACTTTACGTTCAGGTTTGCAATTCCTGTTCATACTAGCGTCATTTCAGACCCGCTCAATAGCAATTAGTGCCCTCGCAATTGGCAAATTAATCCTCGTCCGAGAACTGTTCCTCAAAATTTTTCGTAACATTTGTCAAGTTTGGGCTACTGTGAAGAGTGTGAATCTACTTTCCGAGCAACTTGGATATGGCCATGAGCAAAGCAAAGCGTTCGTTTTTGATCTTTCCCGCCTGGGGCATCATTCTTCTGGGTTCGGGTGCCTTTTTCTACAGTGCCTACGCAGGAATGCTGGGCTCCTGATCTGTTCGGGCCTGCCTAGCGCCGGAACCGGGTTTCGAGGACCACGGCAGAGTTGGTCCGCTCGACCCCTTCCAAGTTGCCAATATCGTCCAGCACGGCGCTCAGTTCCTCCAGTGACTGGGCCTCAACGATGGCAATCAGGTCGTACTCTCCACTTACGGAAAACAGCTGCGACACCTGGCTGATTCCCTCCAGTGAGGCGTTTGTCCGGCTGGTCAGCTTCTGGAAAACCTTGATAGACACGTGCGCCTCAACCTGTCTGGCAGAGAATTCCCCACCCAACTGCACCGAGTAGCCCCGTATCACCCCGCTGGCTTCCAGACGTGCAATGCGGTTCTGTACCGTTGATCGGGATACATGCATGGCCTTCGCCAGCTCAGTGATACTGGCCCGGGCATTCTGCCTCAGCAGCATTAACAGCTTCTGATCCTGGGCACCAATCATTCTGCTTAAACCTCTTTTCAATTTGCACTAATTGTAGATCATTTCGATCATTATGCAGCTGCAATTTGGCATCCAGGACTTTCATACTGAGCCGAAACAATGCTCAGGACGCTCGCCATGCTAATTCGACCGATTACCCCAAAGGATCTTGATGCCCTGGTGCAGATCGCCTATGAATCCGGACCCGGCTTCACCTCACTGATGCCGGATCGCGATGCCCTGAGTCGCAAGATTGATCACTCGGTCGAAAGCTTCGCACGGACCGTGACGAAGCCCCGTGATGAACATTATCTTTTCGTGCTGGAAGACAGTACGACCGGTGACATTATGGGCACCACCGGTATTGAGGCCGCCGCGGGCGTTTCCCGCCCGCTCGTCCATTTCCGCCGCAATGCCGTCGTTCACCACGCGGAGGATCGACAGAAGCGTCATACCGAGGAAAGCCTGACCCGTTGCCAGCATTACACGGGTTGCACAGAGGTCTGTTCGCTGTACCTCCGGCCCCAATTTCGCCGGTCCAATGCAGGCAAACTGCTCTCCCGGGTGCGTTTTCTCTTCATGGCCCTGCACCCGGAGCGGTTCGCAGACACAGTGATCGCAGAAATGCGCGGTGTTTCAGATTCTTCGGGCCAATCTCCATTCTGGGATTGGCTCAAGCATCATGTGGCGGATCTGGATTTCATGTCGGCAACACAACTGGCCGGCTGCGGCCAGAGTGGCTTCATTGAACAGTTCATTCCCGCCAAACCGTTGTATACCCGGCAAATGACCAGTGAAGCCAGGGCGGTTATTGGCCAGGTGCACGAGGACACGCGCGCGGCGCGGCATATGCTGGAACGCGAAGGCTTTCGACACCGGGGGTTCGTGGACCTTCTGGACGGTGGGCCAACTCTGGAGTGTGCCAGGTCAGACATCGCCAGCGTCCGCGAAACCTTGCTGGCCAGCGCCGTGCTTCGGGGCAGGCCTCAGAATCCGACGGATGATTCGGGAGAAACCTGTAAATCCGCTATAGTTGCCAATACCGGCTGTTCCGAATTCAGGGCCACGGTCACCAGCCAGGTCTGGCCGGCACCAGATAGCTGTGATCTGGTGCTGGAAGAGCAACTGGCGAGGCAACTGGACCTGGTCGACGGCAGTCTGGCCTGCTGTCTACCGCTCGGCCAGACCAGCCAACAGTCACAGGGGCGCCAACCGCCCCGCCAAGAACCGGCTACTGAGGAGATTCGCTATGCATACTGATCCGGACACCCTGTTTGCGCGGCTCTGGGAGTCCTATCGGCAGGTGACCCCCTCTGCCGAACGGATACATAAAATCCTGGGCGCCGAAGAGGGTCAGGCCATCGTCAACGACCATATAGCGCTTCGAACCTTCAACCTGGATCCGGTTCGTCTGGACGCTCTGGCCGAGCACTTCCTTAGCCTCGGTTACCAGCAGGGTGGTGAATACCATTTCGAGGCCAAAAAACTCTATGCCAGGCACTATGAGCATCCCTCCCGGGAACTTCCGAAGGTTTTTATCTCTGAACTGCTGGTGGAGGAATGTTCACCGGAGTTGCAGTCTGTGGTGAAAGGTCTTGTCGAACAGGTAAAGCCGGAAGCGGTTATCGCCGATGATTTTCTGTACTCCGGGCGCCACTGGGAGGTTGATTACGAAACCTATCGTAAACTGATGCGGGAGAGCGAATACGCGGCCTGGATGGCCGCCTGGGGCTATCGCGCCAACCATTTCACGGTCAGCATCAACCACCTGGACCAGTTCCGCTCGGTGCCGGAAATCAATCAACTGCTGAAAGATCAGGGCTATACGGTAAATGCATCAGGTGGAGAGGTGAAGGGCTCGCCGGCAGAATTGCTGGAGCAGTCGTCAACCATGGCCGATCGTGTACCAGTCGCCTTTTCCGACCAGACGGTGACCATACCCAGCTGTTTTTACGAGTTTGCCCTCCGTTATCCGAAGCCGGATGGACAACTCTACTCGGGTTTCGTGGCGGCATCGGCTGACAAGATCTTTGAAAGCACAAACGCCGGCAGCTGATTCGGCACGTCAGGCCTGACAGTTACGACCACCCCTGTTCGCCGAGCAGGGGAACAAAGCGCACCGCGCCCAGGTTCTCGGTCCGGAATTCATCCTCCGCCAGCCGGGTAACGCGCATCAGTGACTGCACCGAATGTTCCGAGCCCACCGGAATGACCATATGCCCGCCAACGGCCAGCTGATGCTTTAACGAATCCGGCACTGCTGGCGCACCGGCAGCCACGACGATGCCATCATAGGGCTGGTGCTCGGGCCAGCCCATCGTGCCGTCGCCGCAGCGAACCTCGACATTATCAAAACCCTCGGCGGCAAGTGTCCGTGCAGCGCGATCGGCCAACTCCTGTACCCGTTCAATGCTGAACACCTGGCCGGCAATACAGCCCAGAACCGCGGCGGCATAACCAGAGCCGGTCCCTATATCGAGAACCTTTTCCCCGCCCTCCAGATCCAGAGCTTCCGTCATCAACGCCACGATGTATGGCTGTGAGATAGTCTGCCCTGCCCCGATGGGAAGGGGGCCGTCATCGTAGGCGCAATCCCGCATGCGCCTGGGAACAAACCGTTCGCGTGCCACCCGGCCCATGGCCTCGAGCACCAGTGGCGACTCGATTCCACGGGCACGAAGCTGATAATCCACCATGGAAGCTCTCTGTGATTCAAAGCCATTGTCCCGATTCATCGCCTGTTTTCCTTCCCGTGGTCTGGCTGCTTACCGGCCGTTACAAAGCAGTAACCTTTTTACAACGGCGCCCTCGCCATTATCTGACTACTTTTTAGTCACCGGCAATGACAGATACAACCACCGAACGCCAAAAACAACAAACGGACAACGGGATGAATCATCGGGAAACCCGTTGCCGAGGAGGAGAAATGTCGACATCTGTAAACCATCTCGACGAGCGCACGCGGGATTCCGCCGACTTGCTCGAAGAGATCATGCCCTCAGCCATAACCCTTGCAATGATGCTTCGCCATCGGAAAATGGCCGCGTGGCTGCGTACCGAATTTGATGGCTACCAGGATGTTGCTGCCGCGCCACCCTACCGCAGGGAGCTGCACGGACACATAGTTGCCAAATCGCCACAGTACGGCTGGATTCCTGCGCCAGTAGACGATCAGCAGAAGGAAGAGTTCGGTTACATGGATCTGCTCGAGGGAGTAAAAGCCCTTGAGAAAATCTGCGTAAACTGCAAGAAGGGCAACGGCAACCGGGTACTGCTGGAAAAAGACGACATGGCAGTGCTGCAGAAACAGATTAATCTGACAGCTGAACTGGCTATCAATCTGAGCCGCGATGTCTACTGCCGGCTGCTGAGAACTGTCCGGGCCGCCATCTACCTCTGGACCCAGGAACTCATGGCCGAAGGCATTGCCGGGGAGCACAACCACTACAGCCCTGACGAACGGGCCAAGGTGGCCCACCTGGATGAACCCGAGAAGTTCTGGCGACGGGCCATGGAAGAAGTCGACAGCCTGCCGATACCGAACGTGCGGGAAGTTGGATTCTTTGAAAGGGTGTTCGGGCGCGCGGGTTGAAGCCCGCCGCCCCGCTTACCACAAGACGCTGACGATCCCGACGCTGCTCACCAGCAGCAATACCGTTCCCAGCAACCGGAAGAATACCGGCGTTTCCGCCCGGAGGATGCGGTCATGGGCATAGAGCCCTATGACATGGCCCACCGCAGCGCAGGGCAGCAGCCAGAGGTGATGGATGAGTTGCAGATCGACGCCGGCCCAGACAAAGGCGGCCATCTTGATCAGCACCAGGATAAACCACAGCGCGAACAAGGTATCCCGCAGCTTTTCTTTCGGCAGGTGCTGGGCTGCCACTGCAATGATCAGGGGCGCACCGATCAGGGATGTGCCGCTGATGTAGCCGCCCACCATCAGGAATATCGCATCCACCGTTTTGCTGCCACTGCGAAACGGCCGATTTATGATGTACGAGACCGAATAGAGCGCCACGATCACAAAGATGATGGCACTGAGGATGTCAGAGGGCATGGTGATCAGGCCGAAAACACCAATCAGCTTGGGCACGATCATGATGCCCAGAATTCGCCACAGGTATTGCCAGTCGACGGTTCCCGACCCCGCCTGACGTTGCTCGCCGGCCCCTGTGCGGTTGTTCATCCAGATTGTCAGGGATGAGAACACCAGAAGATGGACCGCAATAATCGGCAGGAATACCAGCGGCTGGTCAAGAACCAGCAACAGAAATGGCAGTGACAGAACCGCACCACCGAACCCCAACCCGGAGCGGACAAAACCACTCCAGACAAAAATCAGGGCAATCAGAAAGTACTGTATAAACGAAAGCTCCGACATCGGCTCCCCGGTCAAGAATAAAAGATCAGCGAATGTTACCTGCCCAGGGAGCAAGTCTGCGAAATTTTCTGGTTGATGAGGGCAAACGGCAAGGGTACCATCGAATTACTGTTCATACATACAGTATATGGATATCCCATGAAAACTCGCGCCACCGCCCTGAATCCTCATAACCGTTTCCAGCCGATTGTCACTGACCGTGAAGTCGACCCTGACTGGTTTAACGATCCCGAAGACGACCTGAACCCCGACACCCTGGCCACTGAAGTCATTCTGGAAACCGCAAAATCCATCATCAGCCGCAATTCGTCACCAGATGTGCCTTTTGATCAGTCCATAAATCCGTATCGCGGCTGCGAGCATGCCTGCATTTACTGTTTTGCCCGCCCTACCCATGCCTATTGGGACATGTCGCCGGGCCTGGATTTCGAGACGCGACTAATCGCCAAACCCAACGCTGCAGTGCGGCTGCGAGAAGAACTGGACAAGCCCGGCTACCGGGTTTCGCCCATTGCCCTGGGCGTCAATACTGACGCCTACCAGCCCCTCGAACGGGACCAGAGAATTACTCGCCAGGTGCTGGAAGTTCTGGCCGAATATCGTCACCCGGTGTCGATCATTACCAAGGGTGCTCTCATTCTCAGGGACCTTGATCTTCTCGCCGACATGGCCTCTGATGGACTCTGCTCTGTGCGCATCAGCCTCACCAGTCTGAGCAACGATCTGAAACGGCGCATGGAGCCGAGGACAGCCGCTCCTGCCACTCGGCTCAAGATCATCAGGCAGCTCTCGAAGGCCGGCATTCCGACCGGCATTATTCTCGGGCCGGTAATCCCCTTCATCAACGATCACGAAATCGAGTCCATTCTGGAAGCCGCCGTAGAAGCGGGAGCCACCCGCGCCAGCTGGATTATGCTTCGTTTACCCTATGAACTGGACGAGTTGTTCCAGGACTGGTTGCACCGGCACTTTCCACAAAGGGCCGAGCATGTAATGAACCGGATGCGCGACCTGAGGGGCGGCAAGAGTTATGACGCCACCTTCGGCCGAAGAATGACGGGCACGGGCCCCTACTCGGACCTGATTCGCCAGCGCTTCACCAAGAAATCACGGCGCTTGGGACTCAACCTCCATGAAGAGGAACCATTGCGGAACGATCTTTTCCGGCGGCCAGGTGGGGAACAAATGCCGCTGTGGTAGCATCAAAGTATTGCCCCACCTACCACCGCAATTTAATGCCTCTCAGGGATGAGGTGGAGAACACCCATGCATGGAATCAGACGTTTTTACCTCGCCACAACATGTCTTGCCCTGTTTGCCGCCTTCTGGCAACCCGCCTGCCTGGCAGCCGATGAAGCCATTGTATCCAGGATTGAGGCCATGGAGGCCGGCTTCCCAGTGCAGGTGCTCGGAAGCAGGTTAATGGCCCACAAGGCACTGTCGGCCTTTTACGGGGCCAACGGATACCAGCCGGTATGGCAATCCGCTGAGCTTCGTCGGCAACTGATCGATTCGGTTGAACAAGCCAGCCATGACGGCCTGAACCCGGCTGACTATCACGCGGATATTCTCTCCGGGCTGGCACTCAGACCCATGAGCGATTTCTCTGAGGACCTAAGGGCCGATCTGGACCTGCTTTTCTCTGACGCTTTTCTAATGCTCAGCTCACACATGCTGGTCGGCAAGGTTAACCCACAGACGGTTCACGCCGAATGGACTGCCAATAGACGCCAGCAACAGATGGAATCCGTTCTGAGGGATGCGTTGGAGCGCTCGGATATTACCGGCACGCTGGATTTGTTGAGGCCCGCCGATCTTGCTTACCGAAAGTTGATGAATGCAAGGCAGGACCTTACCAGACTGCTGGGCCAGCCCTGGTTACCTCTGGCTTCGCGACCGACCATCCGCCCTGGCGACAGGGATGAGAGGCTGAGTGAAATCCGCCGCAGACTCTCTTTATTGGGAGAGCTCGCGCAGGAAGCGGCGATGGCCACAGATCCGCTTGACTACGATGCGGAGCTTGAAGCTACAGTCATGCGTTTCCAGGCCCGACATGGCCTTGAACCCGATGGCCTTATCGGGCGGGACACCGTGAGGGCCCTGAACCTGATGCCGGTGGAACGACTGCGCCAGATTGATGCGACTCTCGAACGCTGGCGTTGGCTGCCGGAATCCCTCGGCGACACCTATGTATTGGTCAATATCGCCGGTTTCGAGCTGAAGATGGTGGCAGATGGCGAAGAGGTGTTGCGACAGCGCGTTATCGTGGGCCAGCCCTTCCGACAAACCCCGGTGTTCAGTGATCGCATCCGGTACCTGGTGTTCAATCCCACCTGGACCGTACCCCGCACGGTGATGATCCAGGATCAGTTGCCCCAGATTGTGCGGGATCCGGATTACCTTTCGCGCCTCAACATCAGCGTTTACCGTGGCTGGGGCGCGGACCGGCAGAAGGTGGATCCGCTGGACGTTGACTGGTCATCACTGAACCGGAACAACTTCCCGTACCAGCTGGTGCAGGAGCCCGGCCCCCAGAATGCCCTGGGGCAGGTTAAGTTCATGTTTCCGAACCAGTACGATGTTTACCTGCACGATACGCCGGGTCGCGGCCTGTTTACCCGGGCCGAGCGATCATTCAGCTCTGGCTGCATCCGGGTTGAGCAACCTTTTGAACTTGCAGAGCAGCTTCTGGCGTCGGCACCTGACTGGTCCCGGGATAAGATTGACCAGTTGGTTTCCGGGGCAGAACCCCAGACTGTCGTGCTGCCCGAGCCAGTGCCCGTGCATATCCAGTACTGGACCTCCTGGGTGGATAACGAGGGGCGACTGCAGTTTCGCAATGACTTATACAATCGCGATGCCCGCCTGATCGATCAGCTACGGGGAAACGCAGACGGGGATACGCGCTACAATACTCCGGTAGCCGGCTCAGGCCCGGCACAGGACAAGCTCTGAAACAGGATACGCGCATCAGTTGAGGGGATATCATGAAACGGACCCTGCTCGTGGTTTTCGGGATACTGTTACTTCAGGGATGCCAGTCATTGCCCTCCGCCCAGGACGGGATTGAGGCAGACACTGTCTTCGTCAGCGCCAGCCATTGTCTCAACGAATATCTGGATGATCTCGAGAAGGTGCATTATGGCCCCTGTCTCAAGGTTATCGCGATCAACGGCGAGGAGCCGGATGCCAGAGAGGACGGATTTGTTGAGCTACCGGCAGCGACAGCACTGACCATCGGAGTGAGCTGCGTTTATCGCCACGCCGACGGCTCACCTATTCCGGCAACCATGGAAAACGCGGACTTTGCCGTAAACAAAAGCACGTTCGCAAAACCCGGCCAGCGCTGGTATCTCCATGCCCATAAACAGGCCCGTAGCGTTGTCGGCTGCAACCCTACCCTGTCTCGCTCGGTCTATCCCACCCATAAAACGGACTGATTCTGCCATGACCAACAAAGTAGATATCCACTACTGCACCGGTTGCCGCTGGCTTCTGCGCTCCGCCTGGATGGCGCAGGAGCTGCTGACAACATTCGAAGACGAAATCAGTGAACTGAGTCTGCACCCGGGTACTGGCGGCATTTTCGAAGTATGGGTTAATGACAAGCGCATCTGGTCCCGCAAAGAAGACGGCGGATTCCCGGAAATCACCAAACTCAAGCAGCTGGTTCGCGACCAGGTTTCGCCGGACCGCTCGCTCGGGCATTCAGACAAAAAGCCCGAGGCTTCAGAATAATCATTCAAAAATACTGACAGGCTGTGTCGATATTCTTCGCTTTAAGAGACTGCTTTGCGGCCCGATAGTAGGTGCCCAACAATTCACTGACATGTGAGGGTATCTATGAGCGACGTGATGCAAGCCATCCAATTCAAATCTATCGAGGTACCTAACCGGTTCGCCCTGGCCCCAATGACTCGTACCAGCGCAGAGCCCGACGGCACGCCCAACGGCCTGATGGCCGATCACTATGAAGGCTATGCCAAAGGCGGCTTCGGGCTGGTGATTACCGAGGGCACCTACACCGATGACAAAGCAAGTCAGGGCTACGCCAACCAGCCCGGCATCATCAACGAGGCCCAGATTGCCGGCTGGAAGACCATCGTCGACCGCGTCCACGCAGCAGGAAGCAAGATCCTGGTTCAGCTGATGCACGCGGGTGCCCAATTCCAGGCCAACCGCTATACCGATCAACCTCTGGGTCCGAGCGAGATAATCCCAAAAGGCGCTCCGCTTGGCTTCTATGGTGATCAGACAGAATGGAAAACCCCGAGGGCAATGACCGAGGCAGACATTCAGACGGTCATTGACGGTTTCGCCCAGTCCGCCATTAATGCAAAAGCCGCCGGTTTCGACGGCGTAGAGATTCACGGAGCCAATGGCTACCTGCTGAATCAGTTCCTGAGCACTTACTTTAACCGCCGGGAGGACGAATACGGCGGTCCGCTGGAAAACCGGCTACGCCTGGTGGCGGAAGTAGTCCGCGCGGTAAGGAACGCTGTCGGCGAGGACTTTACCGTCGGTATTCGTCTGTCTCAGGGCACAGTAACCGATCCGGACTTCCAACTGCCGGAAGGCGAATCCGGGTTCCGCCAGATCGTCGAGGCGGTACGCGATGCCGGTGCCGATTTTGTCCACACAACCGACGGTGACGTAAATCGCAAGCACTTCGTAAAAGGTGACCAGAGCCTTGCAGGCGTGGCTGCCAGCGTTACGGGTATCGGCCTGATCCTCAATGGCAACATTGACGAAACCAACTGCCAGGATGTCGCCAACCAGTTCCCCGGAGCCCTGCTTGCGGTGGGCAAGAAGGCCCTGGCAAATCCGGATTTCGTTCAGCGCCTGAAGGACGGCAAGGAAATAGCCGACATCGATTTTGCGATGCTGCAGCCAAAGGCCACGATCTCCAACGAGTTGGCCTGGCGCAGGCAAAACGCCGCCTGATTATCTTTCCCTCCCGAGAAAGGCAGCCTGAGGAACCCAACAGGGTTCCTCAGGCGTAGCTACTTCAAGCTGCTATGCTGACACCACAAGCCACCGGGAGACTGAATGACCTCTGACATAAGCATTGTCTGGCTGGGTACAATTGCCAGCTTGCTAGCAGGCCTTGCCAGCGGTGTGGGCGCTCTGGGCGTTTTTCTCGTTCGCACTCTCACCCATAAACTGCAGGATGGAATGCTGGCCTCAGCCGCTGGTGTGATGCTGGCGGCTTCATTTTTTTCATTATTGCTGCCAGGCCTGGAGTACGGCGAGGAGATTACCGGCGAAACCTGGACAGCCTCCCTGATCGTCATATTCGGCCTGCTCTCTGGTGCGGCGGCACTCTATTTTGTCCACCAGAAACTCCCACACCAGCATTTTGAGCTTGGCCGGGAGGGATCGGATGCCTCCTATATTCGCGGGATCTGGCTCTTCATAGTTGCCATCACACTCCACAACTTTCCAGAAGGTATGGCCGTTGGTGTCGGTTTTGCCGGCGGCGACGTGAATAACGGCTATGTATTGGCCACCGGAATCGGACTTCAGAACATCCCGGAAGGGTTGGCCGTGGCGTTTTCACTGCTTGCCATCAACTATTCCCGATTCAAAGCCTTCGGCATAGCCCTGATGACTGGCCTCGCCGAGCCACTGGGCGGCCTGTTCGGAGCCACCCTGGTGTGGCTGGCCGAGCCCCTAATGCCCTGGACCCTTGGCTTCGCAGCAGGCGCAATGCTGTTTATTATCAGCAACGAAATCATCCCGGAAACCCACCACCGGCAATGGAAAATCATGTCTACCTTCTGCCTGATGGGTGGTTTCGCCGTGATGATGTTCCTGGACGCTACGCTGGGCTAACAGCCCAGACGCCCGACAGGGCTTCCAGGGCTTCTGCAATCAGCGGCTCGTCCTGGCGGTCGCGGTTCCATATAAAGCTGAGTGCACAGGGCAGTTGCACTCCGTCGACAATTTCAAGACCGGTTTCCTGACGCTCTGCCATGGCCAGGGCATCCCTGGCCAGGCTGAGACCCACGCCGGCCCGAACCAGATCCAGCATGCACGCCTCCTGATCGACCTGGGCAACACCACGGGGCATCAAGCCCATTGGCTCCAGGGTTCCCTTCAGCAATCGATGGTGAACGGAATCTTCAGGGGTCACAATCCAGGGCATGGTCGCCAGATCAGACCACTGCGCAGATCGAATTCTCGGTCCCCAGCCTGCCGGAGCAACGACATAATAGTTGAACCGGGTCAGCTCACGATGAGTCACATTGGGTGCCAGCGCACCCGGACCAACGCCCGGCGGCGCCAGAAAGAAACCAACATCGAGCCGGCCATCCCGGACCTGCTCCAATACACTGCCGCTCATGCCCTGCCTCAGCTCGGTTTCCAGTTGCGGCGCCCGCTCGACCAGCCGGTGCAGAAACGCCCCCAGACGGATGAATTCCGGATCCACGATGGTGCCGATTCGCAAACGCCCCCGCAGCGTGCTGTGCATTGCCCGGGCACTCTGCTCAAAGGCGGCCACGGCTGCCAGCGCTTTCTCTGCCGACGGCAGCAGAGCCTGGCCATCCGGTGTCAGAACCAGCCCCTGGGGTTTGCGCAGAAACAGCTTCAGGCCTAATTCATCCTGTAATTGTTTGAGTTTCAGGCTGACGGCCGGCTGGGTCAGGTGGAGGCGAGTCGCAGCGCGGGACACACTTCCCTCACGCGCCACGGTAACGAATGCCCGAAGGCTCTGAAGGGGATGCATACAAGACCTCGTTTCCAGGGCAACAATATAAGTTTACCTTATATCGTGATTTTAAATTTCTCAATTGCTTTACCCCAGGGCCACCCCTAATCTAAATGGCCAGATATTAACCAACACCTATGTTTAGCCAGCAGAACCGAACATCCTGCCATTTTCCTTCGGCTAAACACGAAAAGACAGAGGCATCCATGACCGACGCGACCATTCATCATTATATCAATGGCCAAATATCATCAGGCACTGGCAGTCAGACTCAGGACGTGTTCAACCCAGCCACTGGCCAGGTAACCGGACAGGTTGCCCTGGCCAACCGCGACGATGTGAATGCCGCTGTTGCTGCCGCCGATGCGGCGTTCCCGGCCTGGGCCGACACGCCACCCATTCGTCGCGCCCGGGTAATGTTCAAGTTTCTGGAGCTGCTGAACACGCACAAGGATGACCTTGCCCGCGCCATTACCGCCGAACATGGCAAGGTCTTCACCGATGCCCAGGGCGAAGTTGCCCGCGGCATCGACATTGTCGAGTTTGCCTGTGGCATTCCCCAGTTGCTCAAAGGCGATTACACCGAGCAGGTGAGCACAGGTATCGACAACTGGACCACCCGACAGCCACTGGGCGTCGTCGCCGGCGTTACACCTTTCAACTTCCCTGCCATGGTGCCGATGTGGATGTTCCCAGTGGCCATCGCAGCGGGCAACACCTTTATACTGAAGCCCAGCCCACTGGACCCGAGCGCCTCCCTGATGATTGCCGATCTTCTAAAACAGGCCGGCCTGCCCGATGGCGTATTCAATGTGGTCCAGGGTGACAAGGACGCAGTGAACGCCCTGATCGAGCATCCGGATGTCCAGGCTCTGAGTTTTGTCGGCTCCACACCGATTGCCAACCTGCTTTACGAAAAGGGCGCAAAACACGGCAAGCGCATCCAGGCCCTTGGCGGCGCCAAGAACCACATGGTGGTAATGCCCGATGCCGATATGGACAAAGCCGTCGACGCCCTGATCGGCGCGGCTTATGGCAGCGCCGGCGAGCGCTGCATGGCCATCAGTGTGGCAGTACTGGTTGGGGATGTTGCGGACAAGATCATGCCCCGGCTGGCCGAGCGGGCCCGCACTCTCAAAGTGAAGAACGGCGAACAGCTGGATGCCGAGATGGGCCCGATTGTCACGGCTGCCGCACACCAGCGCATTACCGGCTACATTGACAAGGGTGTGGCCGAGGGCGCCGAGCTGGTCGTCGATGGCCGCGAGTTCGACGCCTCGAACACCGGCGAAGGCTGTGCCGATGGCTTCTGGATGGGCGGCTCACTGTTTGACCACGTCACGCCCGATATGACGATCTATCGTGAAGAAATCTTCGGTCCCGTTCTGGCCTGCGTTCGGGTGCCGGACATCGCCACCGCCATTCGCCTGATCAACGAGCACGAGTTCGGCAACGGTGTCAGCTGCTTCACCGAGAGTGGCAGCGTGGCCCGGGAGTTTGGCCGCAGAATCCAGGTCGGCATGGTCGGGATCAACGTACCCATTCCCGTACCTATGGCGTGGCACGGCTTTGGTGGCTGGAAGCGCTCCATGTTCGGCGACACCCATGCCTACGGCGAGGAAGGCGTGAAGTTCTACACGCGCCAGAAATCCATCATGCAGCGCTGGTCTGATTCCATTGATGCCGGTGCCGAGTTTGTCATGCCAACCGCCAAGTAATAACGGAACCAGCTGCGGAGAAAGCGCCATGTCCGACAACAAAAAAGCGACGGGACATCAGGAGTTCGACTACATCATCATCGGTGCCGGCACTGCCGGCTGCCTGCTCGCCAACCGCCTGAGCGTAAACCCCGGAAACCGGGTCCTGCTCATTGAGGCCGGCGGGAGGGATAACTATCACTGGATTCACATCCCGGTCGGCTATCTCTACTGCATCGACAATCCGCGAACAGACTGGCGCTTCCGCACCGAGCCGGACCCCGGCCTCAACGGCCGGTCACTGATCTACCCCAGGGGCAAGACCCTCGGAGGCTGCTCCAGCATCAACGGTATGCTCTACATTCGTGGCCAGGCCCGGGACTATGATCAGTGGGCCGAGATCACCGGCGAAAAAGCCTGGAACTGGGACAACTGCCTGCCCGATTTCATGCGTCACGAGGATCATTACCGCCTTGATGATGGCGGCGATGCCGATCCGGAGCACCACAAGTACCACGGCCACGGCGGCGAATGGCGCGTGGAACACCAGCGTCTGAAATGGAAAGTCCTCGAAGACTTCGCAACGGCCTGTGTTGAAGCGGGCATTCCGCGAACGCGGGATTTCAACCGCGGCGACAACGAGGGCGTGGATTACTTCGAGGTGAACCAGCGCTCCGGCTGGCGCTGGAACACCTCCAAAGCCTTTTTGCGGGCAGCAGAAAAACGCCCCAATCTGACGCTCTGGCACTCCACTCACGTACTCGGTCTGGAAACGGAAATCTCTGAAACCGGCCCCCGCTGCACGGGTGTGCGCGTTGAACGGCCCGGTGAAGGCGAAGTCACGGCAAGGGCAAAGCGGGAAGTCATCCTGTCCGCCGGTGCCATTGGCTCACCGCAACTGTTGCAGCTCTCCGGAATCGGTCCCGCCGATCTTCTGAAAGAGCACGGCATTGATGTGGTTGCCGATCTACCCGGTGTGGGCGAGAACCTTCAGGACCATCTGCAGATCCGCTCCGTGTACAAGGTGAAGGGTGTCACCACTCTCAATACCATGGCCAATTCGCTGATTGGCAAGGCCCGCATTGGTCTGGAGTACCTCCTCACACGCTCCGGCCCCATGAGCATGGCACCGTCACAGCTTTGCCTGTTCACCCGCAGCTCCGAGGAGTACAAACACGCCAACATTGAATACCACGTTCAACCCCTGAGCCTGGATGCCTTCGGCCAACCACTGCACAAGTTCCCGGCCATCACCGCCAGCGTCTGCAACCTGAACCCCACCAGCCGTGGCACGGTGCGTATCAGCAGTAACGATCCTAAACAGGCACCGGCCATCGTTCCCAATTACCTAAGCACGCCGGAAGACCGGAAAGTGGCCGCAGATTCATTGAGGGTGACCCGGCTTATAGCAAACCAGCCGGCGTTTCAGCAGTACCAACCGGAGGAATTCAAACCCGGTCTGGAGTACCAGACCGACGACGAACTGACCAAGCTGGCCGGGGATATTGGCACGACAATCTTTCATCCAGTGGGCACCACCCGCATGGGGCGTGCCGATGATGACCAGGCGGTGGTGGACCCGCACCTGAGGGTCCGGGGCGTTGCCGGACTGCGTGTGGTGGATGCCGGCGTGATGCCCACCATCACCAGCGGCAATACCAATTCCCCAACCCTGATGATTGCTGAAAAGGCCGCCCGCTGGATTCTGGCGGGTGATTGAGCATTGAACTGATTGCAGTTTCCAGGTTTTTGACAATGATCAGGCTGCTAGAATTGGCAGCCTGTTTCATTTGCAAAGGACGGATCCACCATGACGCTTGCCACCTGGTTGGCTGTTGTCACTATCTGTATTCTGGGCGCCATGTCACCCGGCCCGTCGCTGGCATTGGTGCTCAAGCAGACGCTTACCGGCGGTCGCCGCAACGGCGTGATCACCGCACTTGCCCATGGTATCGGGGTCGGCATCTATGCCTTCCTGAGCATCCTCGGGCTGGCCGCCATCATTACTGCTTCCCCGACGGCATTTTCAGTCCTGCAGTGGGGCGGCGCCCTCTACCTGGCCTGGTTGGGGGTGAAAGGACTGATGGCCAAGCGGCAGCCGGATGACGAAATGCCCGAGCCGCCCACCACCAAAAGTGCAGCCCGCGACGGTTTTCTGATTGCCTTCTTCAACCCGAAAATCGCCGTGTTCTTCCTCGCCCTGTTCAGCCAGGTGGTCGGCACTGAAACCAGCTTGCTGGCCAAATTCGGCTACGCCGCAACGGCTCTTGTCATTGATACCAGTTGGTACCTGATCGTTGCCTGGCTGTTCTCCAACCCGAAATGGCTGACCCTGCTCAGGCAGAAAGCCGTGTGGTTCGAGCGTATCTTTGGCGCCATTCTCGTCGGCCTGGCCGGCCGTCTGGTGGTCGGCATTCTGAACGGCAAATAACCGGCTCAGTCCGCGAGCTGAACAATCTCATCGTATTCGCGAGTCTGAACCACCCGCTCGGCGGCGCGTTCCGAGGCCAGACTGCAAGCCTCATTGACCATGGCACTGGCCACCGTTTGCGCCTCGATCCCGCGGTATTTATCCAGGGGACCGATCAGCAGACGGTTGACCAGTGGCATCGCTTTTATGCCCAGGGCCTCGGCGGTGCGCTGCTCTTTCCGGTCTCCCAGCAACAGACTGGGGTGATAGATGGACAGGTAGGGGTAGTCAAGATGTTTCAGGGCATCTTCAAGCTCGCCCTTGACCCGGTTATAGAAAATGGTCGACGAGGATGAGGAACCGATGGCAGACATCAGGATAAACGCCCGCACTCCATGGGAACGGCCCAGCTCACCCGCTTTCAGGGGGTAACCCAGATCCACCTTGCGAAACTGATCCTGTGAGCCGGCCTTTTTGATGGTGGTACCCAGGCAGCAGATAATCACATCGACATCAAACAGCTCGGCGTGATCCTCCAGCTGGTCGAAATCAACCTCATGCTGGGCCAGCTTGTCGTGCAGCGTCGGCAGTTTGTGCCTTACCAGCGCCACCACCTGAGACACCTCATCCCTGCCCAGCAAACCCTGTAGCACTTTGCCACCAGTAAGGCCGGTAGCGCCCAGTAACATTACCCTCATAGCAGTCCTTCCACCCGTTTAATCTGCGCCCATCCTACCAAAGACCCATCGGAACGGGTTTATTGTCGTATGTAACATCTGATCAAGCCATGTTGCACTGATTACTCGCCGACCAACAACAGGAGAACAACCATGACAACCGCCTCAACCACGCTCCGGGACCTCAAAGGCCTGAGCCACTCCCCTTCCCCGCTGTCGGATTCAGCCCTGATAATGATCGACTGCCAGAACACCTATCGGGAAGGCATTATGAAGCTCGAAGGGGTTGAGGATGCCCTGGAAGAAGGGAAAAAATTGCTGGAGAGGGCAAGAGCGCTGGGCGTTCCGATCTTCCACATCCGCCACGATGCCGGGCCGGGTTCCCCCTACGATATCAATGATCACCTCGGTGCCATAGCCGATATCGTGGCGCCGCGAGAGGGCGAGCCGGTGATCACCAAGAACTTCCCGAATTCCTTCGTACAGACCGATCTGGACGAACAGCTCAAGGCGAAAGGCGTAAAAAATATCATCCTGGCGGGCTTTATGACCCACATGTGCGTTAACTCGACCGCTCACGGCGGATTCAATCTGGGATACGCGCCCACGGTCGTCGCCAGCGCCACAGCCACACGGCCGTTGCAGGCTGCCAACGGGAAGGTACTGTCCGCGCAAGAAGTCCACGATGGTGCGTTGGCGTCCACGCGGGATCTTTATGCGGCTGTAGTGGATAGCGTGGCGGATTTGCCGGACTGATCCAGCATAAAAAAGCACCGGGACGAGCCCGGTGCAAAGATTGACTGCAGATCGTCAGGTGGGAGTTATCAATCGCTGACCGGGCTCTCTTTCATAGCGGCGTTCATTCGCCGACGCAAAAGGGGACCTATCAGATAGGGAAGAATCAGTCCCAGGCTGGCAACGATCCAGAGCCCCATGGCAAGCGGGCTAGCCCAGAGCACGCTCCAGTCGCCATCAGAAAGAACAAGGGCATGACCCAGGTTTTTCTCCATCTCCGGCCCCAAGAGCAGGCCCAGGATGATCGGCACCAGCGGTATATCCAGCTTGCGCAGGAAGTAGCCGGCGACGCCGAAAGCCACCATGAAGTACAGATCGAAAGTGCTGTGGCTGATTGAATAGATGCCAACAAACGCCACCATGGTAACGATGGGCAGCAGATACATCGGTGGCACCGACAGCAGCTTCACGAAGAAGCCCACCAGCGGAATGTTCAACACCAGCAGCAGAACGTTACCAATCAGCAGGGCGGCGATGACGCCCCAGACGATGTCCGCGTTCTGGGTAAACATCAGCGGTCCCGGCGTGATGTTCAAGGAGATCAGCATGGCAAGCAGAACCGCGGTGGTGCCGCTTCCGGGAACCCCAAGGGTCAGCATCGGCACCAGGGCACCGGAGGATGCACCGTTGTTGCCGGCTTCCGGAGCAACAACGCCCCGGATGTCGCCCTCACCAAACTTGCCTTTCTTGCCTACCACCTGCTTTTCGAGGGTATAGCTGATAAAGCTGCCCAATGAAGCACCGGCCCCCGGCAAAACGCCAGAGATGAAACCAAGCACACCACCACGCAGCTGTGTCGGTATCGTCATCACCAACTCTTTCATGGTCAGAGTCAGCTTGCCCACGTTCATCTTGTCACGGCCTCGGCCCATGCGGGATTCCACAAAGAACAGCAGTTCGGAGATGGCGAACAGCCCGACTATGGCCAGGATGAAATCGATACCCTCATACAACTCAAGAACTCCGAAGGTATAGCGCTGGGTGCCGGTCGAGATATCGATGCCAACAGTGGAGATCATGATCCCCAATGTCGCGGCGACGACGGTCTTCATGGGGTTCTTGCCGGTGATTCCGCCGAGCGTGGCAAACGCCAGCAGGAAAAGGGCAAAGTACTCGGCCGGCCCGAAGGTAAGGGCAAACTTCGCCAGCACCGGGGCCAGCATGATCAGACCAATGGTGCCAATCAGACCGCCGGCGAAGGATGCGATCGCCGAGACTGCCAGTGCATCCGCTGCCCGCCCCTTCTGGGCCATGGGGTAGCCGTCCAGGCATGTCATCATTGCCGGTTCGTCACCAGGGATGTTCAGCAGAATCGATGAAATCCGGCCACCGTACATGGCACCAGCGTAGACAGCTGTCAGCAGGATCATCGCTGTTTCAGGAGGCAAACCAAGGGTAAAGGCCAAGGGAATAAGAATGGCGACACCATTGGCAGGCCCCAGACCGGGCAGACACCCGATCAACGTGCCCACGAAAGCGCCGAACAGAGCAAACATCAGGTTATACGGAGTCAGGGCCACCGCAAAACCGTCCATCAAGAAGCCTAGGGTTTCCATCAGAGCACCTCCAGCAGGCCGGCCGGAAGACTCAGAGACAGGCCATAGTTAAACAGCACGAAGACCACGACGGCGCTCAACAGGCCGGTGAGAAACGCCAGCCTTGGCGCTGCACCCATGCGCCAACTGAGTGTACCCACAGCCAGGGTAGTGGCGATGACAAAGCCGAGAGGTTCCAGCAGCAACGTGTAGACCACAAGAACCACCAGCGAGATCACAAGCTCAAAGGCTGATTTGCCGACCGGCCACTGGGCGTCCGGATCCGGTTTGATCATCAGGTAGAGACTGCCTGCCACCAGGACGACTGCCAGCATCGTAGGAAAGGTTTCCGGACCCACGGTCTCGGCGCCACCAAACGGCTCGGGCCACTGTTGGGCTGCCCAGCCATAGGCAACGGCGAGGACCAGAAGGCCCAGGCCGAGAATGCGATCACCGAGGCTGGTCATTTCAGTAACCCGATTTCGCGTGAAAGGTTTTCGATGTCCTGCACCTGGTTGCGCACGAACTCATCGAACTGGCTTGCCGGCGGATGAAACGGGATCAGGCCGTTGCTCTTCATGACCTTCTTCCACTCGTCACTGGCGTACAGCGTATCGACGGCCTCCACCCAGTAGGATTTGGCTTCTTCACTGGCACCTTTGGGCATGTAGAAGCCACGCCAATTCGGGCCAACCGCATCAATACCCTGCTCCTTTGCGGTTGGGAGGTGGCTGAACTTGCCCGGCAAACGCTCCTCGGCAAGCACCGCGACGACTCTCAGGTCACCAGATTCGAGAAAGCCGGTGGCTTCGGAAATATCTCCGGTGAACGCATCTACCTGCCCACCAACAACCTGGCTCATGGCTTCACCACCATTGTTGTAGGAAAGGTAGGGAATGGAGGGGAGCTTGTCGGCGCCGGCCGCCTTGGCCGCAATCAGCACCTTGAGGTGGTCCCAGCCGCCACGGGCGCTGCCACCGGCGAACTTCACGGATTTCGGGTTGGCTTTCAAGGCGGCCATCAACTCGCTGAGGTTCTGGTACTCGGAATCCTTGCCAACGGCGATGATGCCGTAATCGGCACCCAGGGCCCCGACCCAGGTAACCATATCCGCGTTCATGCCCGGGAACTGCTTTTGAGCCAGGCGGGTTGTGGTTGCCGTCGAAGCGGCCACCAGCAGCTTGTTGTCCTCCGCCCGCTTGCTCACGGTGTGGGCATAGGCCACGCCACCGCCGGCGCCGGCCATGTTGACGGTCTGCACGCTACCATCAACCAGTCCGAGGTCCTGCAGGACATTGCCAACGCTGCGACAGGTAAAATCCCAACCGCCGCCGGGGTCAGCCGGGGCAAGACATTCCACTTTTCCGGAGGGCTGCCAGGCCATGGCAGACATGGAGACGGCCGCGGCCGCCACAAAGGACAGGGTTCGTTTGATAATCATAGTTGTCACCTCATCAACTTGTTTTTGTGATCACTCCTGAGGCAGGACCGTGTTGGCCGGGTCCCTGGCTATGGCAGGCCAGAGGAGTGATTGCAGGCAGGTTAATAGGTGAAACCCGAGACCCGGAAGCTTGTGCACGTAACGCCTTTAAAGGGCTTATCGGGTATTTTGTTCATATTGATCACGGGCAACCCGGGCGATCATGCAGTACCCTGAAAACCAAACGACAACAAGCCATGACCAATCCGTGTTTCGAAAAACCAAACTCAAAACCCGAATGATCCTCACGCTGGGTCTGCTCGGCGCGCTGCAGACCATGCTCATTGGTGGCTTTGCCGGCTATTACCTCAGCGATTCCCTGTACGATGAGATCGGCCAGCGGGCACTGATGGTCGCAAAGACCGTGGCCGCCACCCCCGCCGTCATTAATGGCGTGCGCTCCCGCGACGTGGATGGTCTGAACCGCCTCGCCACGCGACTGACGGAGACCAATGAGGCTTTATTCATTGTGATTGGCGATCACGAAGCCATACGCCTGGCGCATCCGGACCCGGGCCGTATTGGCCACTCAATGGGTGATGATGATGGCGACTTTGGCCGCAAGGCCCTTGTGGAAGGCAACGCCTATGTGGCCCTTGCCAGAGGCAGCCTCGGCGAATCCATGCGCGGCAAGGCTCCTATAACCGTTCCAGAAACCGAGGAGATCGTCGGCATCGTGTCGGTTGGCTACAGCCTTGGCCAGGTAGAGGCCACGATTCAGCGCTACAACTTTGTGCTCTATGGCGTGGTAGGGCTGATGCTGCTGGTCACCATCCTGTCGGCCATTGTCATTGCCGGCCGGTTCAAGCAGGCCATCTTCGGGCTGGAGCCGGAGGAAATCGCCCGGCTATTCCGGGAACGGGAGGCAACGCTGCAATCGGTGCGGGAAGGGATCATTGCCGTCAATCGGGACGGCATAATCACAACAGCAAACCGCGCCGCCTATGAAACACTGGACCTGCCAACCGACAAAACACTTGCCGGCAGGCCCATTCTGGAGGTTCTGCCAGAAAGCAGTCTGATGTCGGTACTGTCATCCGGTCACCCGGATTTCGACCGGGAGATCTGGCTGCGCGGGCGCCAGATGGTGGTCAATCGGCTACCCGTTCGACAGGGCGACGAAATCATTGGTGTGGTTGCCAGCTTCCGGTTGCGCAATGAACTGGATCAGGTAAGCCGTCAGCTCACCCGTATCCAGCAATACGCGGATACCCTGCGCAGCCAGACCCACGAGTACTCGAACAAACTCCACACCATTGCCGGACTCATCCAGATAGGAGCCAACGAGGAAGCGTTGAGCCTGATCGGCAGTGAAGTAAGTGATCATCAGGCGTTAATTCACCTGTTATTGGAGGCCGTGCCCGATCCGGTTATCGCAGGTTGCCTGCTCGGCAAATACAATCGCGCCCGCGAAATGGGGCTGCGGCTGGACATTGATCCTGACAGCCAGATGGCAGACCTGCCCGCCGCCCTGCCCCGGGATCAGCTTGTCAGCGTGCTTGGCAATCTCATCGACAATGCCCTGGATGCCACGCGCCTTGAAACAGGTGCCGGTGGGCGGGTGCAGCTTTCCATGACCGACCTCGGACAGGAGCTGATTTTCGAGGTGCAGGATCAGGGCCCCGGTATTCCGGAGGCTGAGCGGCAACGGATTTTCGAGAAAGGTGTGAGCAGTAAGGCCGGGGAAGCCCGCGGCTATGGCCTGCACCTTGTCCAGCAGTTTCTGAGCCACTGGGGCGGATCGGTAACCGTCGATAACGTCCCGGAAGGTGGCAGCCGCTTTACTCTATACTTACCGAAAAAGCCTGAGCCGAGATTCGAACATTGACTACCATTCGCCTGCTGATCGTCGAGGATGACCGGAAAATTGCCGAAATCCAGCGACGTTTCGTTGACCGACTGGAGAACGTTGAACTTTGCGGCATCGCCCATAGTCTTGCCGATGCCCGGGACCAGATCGAGATACTGGCACCCGACCTCATTCTGCTAGATGTTTACTTTCCCGATGGCAATGGACTCGAACTGCTTCGCGAACTGCGGGCTGAAGACAGCGGCAGCGATGTCATTCTGATAACCGCCGCCAAAGAGGTCGAAACCCTGCGCAGCGCTTTGAGAGGCGGTGTTTTCGACTACATACTGAAACCTCTGGTTTTCGAACGTTTGCAGGAGGCGGTCAACCGCTACCGCGAACACATGGAGCGCTTGTCATCACTGCACCATGTTGCCCAGAAGGAGGTGGATGCTCTGCTTCCAAGAACCACCAGCGAAAGCGCTCAGAGCACAGAACAGCGATTGCCCAAGGGGATTGATGCCCTGACCCTGGACAAAATCCGGGCAGTAATGGCAAGCGGCCGCCACCTCAGTGCCGAGGATGTCGGTGGTGCCATCGGGGCCTCCCGAACGACCGCCCGGCGTTACCTGGAATACCTGGTGGGTACCGAAGAGCTGTCCGCTGAAGTGACCTATGGTAGTGTCGGACGCCCGGAGCGACGATACTGTGCCCAGACCCCTTAACCAACTGCCAGATCTGATTCAGTCGCACTCACCGTATAATTGACTATCATCAAGTTAAGCTGCGCGTTATTACTGAGGCAGATTCCATGGTGGAACGCTTGCCACACCCGGATGGTTTCCGGCTGGTCCTTACCCCCAACCGTTCCCTCAGCTGGCATGGCAATGTCAGGATCTGGGCAGCCCTGTTTGTCCTCTCAGCCCTGATAGCCACCGGCTTCACGCTTATGGGCGCCTGGGTGATCATCCCGTTTGCCGGCCTGGAGCTCATTGCGCTTGCCTGCGGTATCTACCTCACCTCCCGTGAATGCCAGCGGCAAGAGGTGCTTTCAATCGACAATGACGACATTCATCTGGAGAAAGGCAGAAAGCGCAAGCAGGCGGAATGGACCCTCCCGACCCGCTATGCGCGGCTCCAAGTGCATTCACCACCCCACCCGTTCACACCGGCCAGACTGTCCCTCACCCACCGGGATACAGAGGTCTCGATTGGCGGTTTCCTGAACATTGAGGACACCGAGAAGTTGATTGGCATGCTCGAACAAAAGGGCCTGCTGATCGAACGTAAAGAGCCCGATCCGCAGATCGGGCTCTGGTTCTGACCTCTTCATTACTTGCCTGACTGATTACTCGTAGCTGGAAGCAATCCGGTCGATCTCCCCGGCTGCACGGGCTTCATCCAGTGCCTGCTGGAGATCTTCAATAACCGACGGATCGGTGTTGTTGCTAAACGCCAGGTACATGGGCGTTTCCCGGAAGACCAGCACCGGCTTCAGCCCGGTAATTCCGTGCTCTTCCTCAGCCATCAAGGGACCTACCAGGCCATCGGTCACCCACAGATCTGCCTGGCCCAGGGTAAGGCGGCGGGTATTCACATCGCCAGAAATACCCATGATCACATTAAAGCCCTGATCAACCAGATAATCGGACATTACATCGCCCTTGTAGCCGGCGATTCTCAGATCTTTGGCATCTTCCAGTGAATTCAGGGTGATGTCGGAGTCCGGCGCAGCAAACAGGGTCCACTTTATGGATGCCAGAGGCCCAACCCACTGGAACTGATCTTCCCGCTCATCGGTGCGTGCGGTGCAGAAAAGACCATGGTTTTCCCGATCCTGAACCCAGTTATAGGCGTAACTCCAGTCCCGCATCTTCATCACATAGTCATAGTCGACCCGGGAGAGCATCGCCTTGACCATATCCGCACAGATCCCGGTTATGTCATCTTCGTTATGGGCGAACCCTTTTCCGGTTTCAGACGCATTATAGGGAGGGTAGTTCTCCGTGAAGATATACAAACGCTCGGCGGCAACAGCCTGCTGGCCGATGGCCGACAGGGCCAATGCGATGAAGCCGGTTTTAATGCCTTTGATTAACTTCGAGGAGACCGGTGCAGTTTCTGTGGGCATTCTCTAGTCCTTTTCGACGATTCAGCTGGAACGGAAATCAGGCGGCCGCAATAGTTGGCCCTAAACCAGGGATATGGTTGCAAAAGCGACACACTGGCACTTAATGTCAGCCATTGTGGTTGATTATGCCAGCAAAGCCCATGATTACGCTTCCTGCCGGAAAAGTCAGTGACAAAACGTATCTGAAAACCCAGCACTAGGGTCAGGCAGTGCCAGGAATCCCGTTACTGTTGCCACCGCTTGCGGCGGTGCTGACGACCTTCGGACCGATAACACGAAGGCTGCCATGCCTACACACTACGTTGAGAGGAGTTCGGGAGACCACATCACCGTCGGCGGTTACCGTTTTCGGTTTTCCGGTGTGTACCAGACAGCGCTGGCTTTTGATATGGATCAGGGTGCTGGTGCGCCGCGGAGCTTGCCTGTTCAGGCGAACCATCAGAAACGTAAACAGAAGCTGAAGCATCGGGCGCGGACGGACGGCGATGATATCCAGCTGGCCATCGCTGGCCGACGCCTCAGGAATCTCATTGCCGCCACCAAAAAAAGCGCCGCTGGCGACGGCAATGGAAAGCCAGCGGCCTTTCACGACGCCCCGGTCGCATCGAATCGTTGCCCGGAAACCTCGCTTGGCGTTCAACCGACGCAGCAATTCGACAGCATAGCTGAAACGCCCCAGGATTTTCTTCTCGGTACCCCGGGACTCCCGTGCAGGCAAAGTCCCCATGCCAACATGGGCGACATTCAGAAAAATGCCATCGCCATAGTCTGCAACATCGACCGTTTGCGTAATGCCCCTGGCAATCAGCTCGCACAGCGCTTGCGGCTGTTGAGGAAGCCCGAGATTCCGGGAAAAGTCGTTGGCCGTTCCTGAGGGCAGGATAGCCAGCGTGGCGCCTTTGTTCTGACAGATGGCAGCGGCCCGGTTCACCGAGCCATCGCCGCCTGCGACGATAACCGTGTCCCTGGCGCCGAGATTTTCGCTCCAGTCCGCCTCTTCAAAGTCACGGCACTGGGGATTGTGGATACCGGCGGATGCCAGGTGGCCCAGCCAGAAGTCCCTGCCACGCTCCCCATCACCTGCCCTGGAATTGCAAATCAACCAATAGGCCATTGCGCTTGTCTCTGCCCCCTCGCTCCAGCACAATTCTTGCAATCATTCCCTCACAATAGTGAACAAAAAGGCAAGCGCAATGGATTTTGTCAGAACCCCGGAAAGCCGCTTTGAAAGACTTCTGGACTATCCGTTTGAGCCCCACTATGTGGAGGTGAGCGGTCTGCAAATGCACTACGTCGATGAGGGGCCTGCCGAGGCAAGCCCCGTTCTGATGATGCACGGTGAACCTTCCTGGTCCTACCTCTACCGCCATATGATTCCGATATGCGCGGCGGCCGGGCACCGGGTTATCGCACCGGATCTGATCGGTTTCGGTAAATCTGACAAACCCACGGCCATCGACGACTATTCCTACCAGCAGCACATGGACTGGATGCAATCGTTCCTGGATCAACTGGACCTGACCAACGTTACTCTGGTCTGCCAGGACTGGGGCTCCCTGTTAGGACTGCGGCTGGCAGCGGAGAATCCCGACCGATTCCGGGCTATTGTGGTCGGCAACGGCATGCTGCCTACCGGCGATCAGAAAGCCCCGCCGGCGTTCAAGATCTGGAAGAATTTTGCCCTGCACAGTCCCTGGTTTCCCATTGCACGGATCATCAACACCGGCTCTTTTCGCAAGCTGGGGCCCGATGAAATGAGGGCCTACGACGCACCCTTCCCTGGCAAAAAGTACAAAGCCGGCGCCCGGGCCTTCCCCCGGCTGGTGCCAATGCACCCGAATGACCCCGCCAGTGAGGCCAACCGCAACGCATGGAAAGTGCTCGAACGGTGGGAAAAGCCGTTTCTGACCACCTTCAGCAACGGCGACCCGATCACCCGGGGCGGCGATGCGTATATGCAGAAGAGGATTCCGGGCGCGAAAGACCAGCCCCATATAACCCTCAAGGGCGGACACTTTCTTCAGGAAGATTCACCCGTGCCCTTCGCCCGGGCCATTAATGATCTGCTCGCCACCTTCTCCTGAGTGATGCAGTCCTTACGATGGCAGATTTAATCCTGGCCGACCGGCACCCGTGGCCGGTAGTGCCAGGAAGACCAGCTATACAGTCCCAGTGCGATCCAGATCACCACGAAACTGATCAACTGAACGTCGCTTAACGGCTCACCGAAAACAAGCAGGGCAATAAAGAACTGAAGGGTCGGGTTGATGTACATCAGAAAGCCGACGGTCGCCAGCCGCAGGCGCCGGGCAGCACCGGCAAACAGGAGCAACGGGATGGCAGTCACGATCCCGCTGGCCATCAGCAAGGCACCAAGGTAAGCGCTATCGCCAAAGTGAGACATTCCTTCCCTGGCAAGCCAACCAAAGGTAAGCAGGCCGACCGGGAGCAGCAACATGGTTTCAACAAACAGCCCGGACAGACCATCCAGCATCACCTGTTTTCGAACCAGGCCGTAGGTGCCAAAACTGATGGCCAGAGCCAGAGAAATCCAGGGCAGCTCACCGAGTATCACCAACTGGATCAGGATACCGACGCCAGCAAGGACGACAGCTGCCATCTGCCATGGCCCCATACGTTCACGAAGCACGATCATGCCGAGGGCAACATTCACCAGCGGAGTCAGGAAATAGCCCAGACTGGCCTGGAGAACATGCCGGGTTTCCACCGAATAAATGTAGATGCCCCAGTTGGCGGCAATGAGCAACGCACAGGCAAGCACCCGCCAGAGCTGGGAAGGATTTGCCAACGCCGCCCGAACCGCAGGCCAGCGCCGCAAGCCACTGATGACCAGGGCCAGAAACACACAGGACCAGATAATCCGGTGAATCAGGATTTCAAACGCCGGAACGCCCTCAAACAGGGCAAAAAAGAGAGGAAAGCAGCCCCAGATGGTGTAGGCGCCCAGACCATACCAGACGCCCTTGGTCACTTCCGTCATGTGATAACCACTCCTGGGAACAATTGTGTCAAGCAGGCTTTTTCTGGGTAACCACCAACGCCACACCAACAATGGCGATCAGGCCACCCGTCATGGCAAGCGCGCCCAGACGCTCGTCGAACAGAAGGAACGCCTCCAGTGCAGTAACCGGTGGCACCAGATAAAACAGGCTGGCGACCTGGGAAGCCGCACCCTGGCGGATCAGCCACATCAGTAGCAACACGGCGCCGATGGATAAGCCCACGACAAGCCAAGCCATGGACAACTGCAATTGCAGAGTCCACTCAACCTCTCGGGTTTCCAGGGCAAAAGCCCCGACCGCAAACAAGGCGGCCGCTGCCGAAAATTGAATCAGCGAGCCCGCCACCAGATCCGCGTTGGTGCCGTATCGTTTCTGATAGACGGTGCCCATTGATATGCCGGCAAGTGCAAAAACGGCCCAGAGCAGGCTCCAGGGTGAGTACATTGAGTCTGAGCCGTTGACTCCAAATTTTTCCAGAAGCACCAGGGCAACACCGACAAGGCCCAGGGCCAGCCCGGCCCACTGCCGACCAGTGACAGATTCCTTAAGGAAGACAACTGCCGCAGCCGCGGTTACAAGCGGCTGCAAGCCAACAATCAGGGAAACAATCCCGGACGCCATACCGTCCTGGATCGCGTAGTAGACCCCGCCGAGGTAGCAGCCATGAACCAGCATTCCGGTGACCGCAAGATGTCCGGCACCGCGCCAGCCCGGCCAACGGGTTTTCATGATCCAGGCCAGCCCCGCCAGCAACACCAGTGTCAACAGCATGCGGATCAGCAGCAGCGTAAACGGCTCCGCAAACGGCAGACCGTACTTGGCGCCGATAAAACCGGTACTCCAAAGCCAGACAAACAGCGCGGGCACGAAAAACGAGAAGAACAGTGAACGCATGGACCCCAACCGGATTCGATGTATTTGTCAGTCAGCTTACTTTATAAGTTAGCAGGCAAACAAAACAGATACAGAAAACCGGTTTCATGACCAGTACAGATTGTCAGCCGTCAGTCTCCGGAAGCCTGATCTCGATAGTGGGTTCTGCCTTGTGCCAGTTGCCCTCCCAGGTTACTCCATGCACCTCACCTGGCCGCGGCTTAATAGTGATGGAAATGCTTCCGAAGCTGGTCGGTGCCGGACCAAAGCGGATTGGTTTGTCCTGTTCAAGCCAACGCGGGGGAATGCCGGAACAGAGAATCAGGCGGTCGCCCTCCTCCCGAACAAAGCAGTTGCGAACCATCAACACCCATTCGGCAGATGCCCAGACATGGTGACCATCGCCCATGCAGCCGCCCCCGGTCGCTGGATGGATCGCTTCGGGCCACTGCCCGGTGGGCGATGCCAGTCTGGCAACGGCATCCACCAGATCGAGAAACCGTGGATCACCCGCGCGCAAGAGTACTTGTGCCACATGCAGGGTCAGGTAGGCGTTAAGGCCCGAGTGAATCATGTCCTGATAGAACGCCCCATTCACAAAGCATTTGTCGAGCAGGAACTCTACACAGTCGAGCAACTTGGGGTCATCCGGCTCACACAACTGGGTTGGGTAACCGATCGCCAGAGAGCCAATAGCGCCGGCATCCAGCCGACGATAGGGCGAGGCCGGCATTCCCGGTCGCTTCAGGCGTTCCTCACAGGTTGCCAGACTGCGATCAACGGTCTGACTGAACTCCCGGGCACCGGCGCCAAAATGCTCGCTGGTTTCCCGGTCAATGGGGGCAAGCAGTGCTTCGGCGGCCTTTAGGCCGGCGATTCCCCAGAAATCGTCCCAGTAGTAATAATCATTGGGCCCCAGGTGCTCGGCACTGAAACCTGCGGGCAGCAGACCGGCGTGAGGCTCATCAATGGCCTCACTGAGGCGTTTGTTCTCGATCCAATGAGCGCCCTTACGCACGGGCTCCTGCCATTCACGGTGCAGCGGCCGGCCGGTGAGTTCATGGAAGCGCCGGAGAATCCAGAGCACTTCACCGTTGGCATCCCACTCCCCTTCCTGGGAGCGGAAATAGCCATTTTTCAGCTGCCGCGCCGGAAACTGGTACAGCGCCCTTTCGGCCCGGTCTGTAAGCCCGGCGCAGAGCAGTGCGTGGATGATGAACGCGGCATCACGAAACCAGAAGCGTTTGTAGGTGTATGGTCCGGGGTAGACATCCTCGGGCGAATGCAGCACCAGGGAATGAAGAGCCGCCTCGTATAGAAACTGCCAGGTTTCATCGGGGCACTCCAGTCGGGCATAGCCTTCCAGAGCTCTGTCCCAGGCATCAGAACGGATGGCAGGCGCAGAATCACCAGACAGCGGCACCCTTATCGTAAGTTCTGACTCCTCCCCGGCCTTGACCGTAAACAGCGCGGCGGCTGTAACCATACCGACATCGCACTGGCCTTCACTCTGGTCCTCTATGTCCTGCAGGTGAATGCGAACGTCACCCTGGCGGTAGTCCGAGACATGGTGCCGCTCCGCCGGCCGACTGAAGAACACCGCCTGTTTGCCATCCACGGTCCAGGCATCCCTCTGCTCGGACAGCCGGACCTTGTTTATAAAACTGATCCCCTCAGGGTTGGCCGGACGCAGCGCAAGCACCAGTGATCCGGATGTCTCTGACCGCGCCTTCAGAACCAACTCGCACACCGGCCGGCCATTTTCCACCACCACCCGGGAACGACTGGTCAGGCTCAAACCTTCCAGTTCGGATTCGGTCACTATACAGGGGCCCTCCTCGAATTCCTGACGCTGCCGGGCGGTCTTGCTGCGAGACGGCAAAAGACATCGGCCGTCATCCGCCAACACCCAGGCATCCAGTGACCAGCCGTCGTGGAATGGCGTCAGCAATCCCCGCGGGTCAACAACCGGTAGTTCATCCACATCCGGCTGGCCGATCGCTGTCCAGTTACGGTTACTCAGATTGATATGGGTGATGGAGAACGCCCGGGGAATGAAGGCAACATCTTCGGGGTCGAACTGACGCTCCACCCAGTAAGGCCAGACCCAATCCAGGTTATGCTGGATGACACGGCTGTTAATCAGCCCCCGCGCGTGGAAAACCACGCCCGCTCTGAGCAGCTCGATGGGCTCCCCCACCTCGGAGGGCTGGGCAAAACTGTGCAGTTTGCCCAGAAGCGCGATCGGATCCAGAAAACCATGACGATGGGCCACCCGCTTTACCAGATAACGCCAGGGCAGCCACTTCATCCAGCTCATTGGTTTGCCTCCTGTTCTGTTGGTTGGGTCTCAACTTGGTATTGGGCCAGTGCCCGGCGGGCGAGACGGTTGAGAAAAACAACCGCCAGCACAGTGCCTACGAAACCGGCACCGTAAATGGCCCACTCCAACGGTGTACGACCAGTCTCCCGAGCGCCCAGGGTGGACAGGTCAGCGGCCAGCGACCCCAGGTACACGTTGTGGAGCGAAAAAGGAATAACCCCGAGGAAGGTTCCAGCCACAAAGCCGCCGAACGAGAAATTGGTGAGACCGAACAGGAAATTGGACAGTTTGCCCGGAAAGAAAGGAATCAAGCGGGTGAGCAGCACGATTTTCCAGCCATGGGGTGCCATTTCGTCACTCACCACAGACAATCGGGCCCGATTGCGGATATACACATGGGCGTGCTCACCCAGGAAATGCCGGGCAATAAGAAAGGCAATGGCCGAACCGAGGGTGGTCCCCACTACCACATACGCTGTGCCTTCCAGCACACCAAACACAAAGCCGGCGCCGGTAGTCAGCAGCACCCCCGGAAGCAGGAGCACCATCGCCAGCACCATGATGCCGATAAACAGAAAAGCTGCCCAGGCACCCTGATTATCGAACCAGCGCAACAAGTCCAACACCTGCTGATGGACCCCGAACGCATACAGCAGACCAACAATCAGCCCGACGCCGGCAATGCTTCCGCCCATCCAGAGGAGGGGCGATTTTTTCCAGTTGCTCATGACCTCACCCTAACCCGGGAGGACACCGGGTCTCAAAGGCCGGGCCGATCATCCTCGCATCATGAGCTGCTGAGAATCGACTGGAGTTTCTGAGTCAGGTCTACGGCTTCCGCTCCGAGCGGGGTGAGGTAGCCTCCGTCTTTCTGGCTGATCAGACCTTTGGCGTGCAGGCTCTCAGCGGCCCTCACCGTTTCCGGGGCCGCCGAGTGGGCGTGCACCTTGAGGCCCTCCTGGGTAGACGTTGAGGGAAACTGGCCCAGCAGATTGAGTTCGGCAAGGTGATCAACAGAGAATGGCATGGCATTTCCTCGTATTATTGTCGGGGTTTACATTCAGCATAGCCGATTCACACCATGAAGCTTTCCCGAATTCTCAGCAACCGGAACGGCGTCAGTCGTCGCAACGCCAATTTCCTGATCGCTTCCGGTCGGGTGGCCGTGAATGACCTCATCTGCCGAGACCCTGCTGCCGAGGTGGATCGTTTTTCATGGGTACGGATGGACGGCGAGATCATTCAAGAGGCTAAAACCTGCCACTACCTTATGCTCCACAAACCCGCAGGCTTTCTGAGCGCAACGCTCGACGACACCCACCGGACCGTAATGGAGCTGATAACGCCGGAACTGCGCGAGGACCTGCATATTGCCGGACGGCTCGACCGCGCCAGTACCGGCTTGCTGATTCTCACCAACGATGGCCGCTGGTCACGTCAGCTCACCGAGCCCCGCATCAAGATCCCGAAAGTGTACCGGGTCGGCACCGCCTATCCGATTTCTCCAGACACCCCTCATCGATTCGCGGAAGGCATCTGGTTTGAATACGAACAGCTGACCACTTCGCCTGCGCCCCTGGAAATCCTGGCCCCCTGTGAAGCCAGAGTGACCATCTACGAGGGCCGTTACCATCAGGTCAAGCGCATATTCCATGCCGTCGGCAATCGCGTGACTGCTCTGCATCGGGAACGAATGGGGACTATCTGGCTGGACCACACGCTGGCTGTCGGCGAATACCGCCCTCTCACTGCCGAAGAAATCAGTTTGATGCCTGATTGATCTGCCTCACAAAGCCTTCGCGAGCATGGGCTATGCTTGTAGGGGACTCTCACCAGAAACAGGGACGATTTACGGTAATGCCAAACCAGGCGAGCGATCTTTACCCAAGGCCACTTCGTCATCTCAGCAGCTACCTCTCGGGGCTGGTGCAGGGAAAACTCTGGCTGAAGGTGTTGATTGGCATGTTCCTCGGATTGATTACCGGCACCTTGCTCGGTCCGTCCGTGGGACTCGTGAAACCGGAAACAGGCACGTTGATCGGGAACTGGCTGGCTTTCCCCGGGCAATTGTTCCTGGCCACCATCCAGATGATTGTGATCCCGCTGGTGATTGCCTCGGTGGTTCGCGGGCTTGCCGCCAGCGAAGACCTGGATCAGTTGCGCAAGCTCGGCCTGAGGGTAACCGGATTCTTCGTGATCACTACTGCCATGGCGGCTTCGATCGGTCTCTGGATCGGCGACCTCATCAACCCCGGCAGAATGATGACCGGGCTCGGCACTCCGATGGTAACGGCCGAAGACAGTGCGCCGGTTGCCAGCATGCCCAGTGTGGATGAGCTGCCAAACACCCTGATCGGGCTATTGCCCGGCAACCCGCTGGATGCCATGGTTGAAGGCCAGATGCTCCAGGTGGTGATCTTTTCCATCATTGTCGGCATCGCCCTGGTAAGCATGGCCCCGGAAAAATCCAGGCCGATGCTGGATCTGCTCGATTCGCTCCAGCAAATCTGCATGACGGTTGTTCGGTGGGCCATGCGCCTGGCCCCGATTGCCGTGTTTGGTCTCATGGCCCAGCTGACAACCACCCTCGGGTTCCGGGCAATGCTGGGCATGGCTTCCTACGTGGCGACCGTCATTGCCGGGTTGATTGTGCTGCTGGGCGTTTACATGCTTATCCTGAAGCTGCTGGCAGGCCAATCCCCCGTCCGCTTCCTGAAAGACACCCGGGACGTGTTGCTGCTCGCCTTCTCCACATCCAGCTCGGCAGCTGTCATGCCCCTGTCCATTCGCACTGCCGAAGACAAGCTGGGGGTCCGGCCTTCAGTCTCACAGTTCGTGATTCCGCTCGGTGCCACCATCAACATGAATGGCACAGCCCTCTATCAGGCGGTTGCCACGATATTCCTGGCACAGGTCTACGGCATTGATCTCAGTATGGGCAGTATGGCGCTCGTGGTAGCCATGGCCGTAGGCGCCTCCATCGGCTCCCCGGCCACGCCCGGGGTAGGCATCGTGATCCTTGCCATGGTGTTGCAGACTGTGGGCATTCCTCCCAGCGGCATCGCCCTGATTATGGGCGTGGATCGGATTCTGGACATGTGCCGGACCGCCATCAACGTCACCGGCGATCTGGTCACCTGCCGCTTGATGGAGAACTGGTCGGGGAAAAGGCTGCCGTCCGAGCCAGTGCCTCAGGAAACTTCGTAATCAGACCGAAGTGAGATCAGACTCGTCGCGTCTGCTCAGATGCTGTCAGAGCGCTTTTCTGATCCGTCATCCAGCTCTTTCTCGGTATCACTCCATTGCTCCGAAAGCGCTTCATAGGCCTCCGAAAATCCCTTGCGGGCACGTTCCCACGCTGACGCGGAACTTTCTTTGAGCTCCTGGTACCAGGTTTGAACACGAGCCCTCTGTTCCCGCAAAGACTCCAGGCTCTTCTGGGCCCGCTCCCGAGCGGTGTCGCTCATATCGTCCCAGTTTTCGGAGAGTTGTTGCTCAAGCTCCTGGATACGTTTGTCCAGGGCGGACAATGTTTTGTTGATCGAATCCTCGGCCTGCTCTTTCTGGTCAGAACCATACTCCTGAAGCGCCTCGCCCAACTCCCGGGTCTCCTGTTTAAGAGACTCCACGGAAGAATCCGACGAGGAATGCTCCGGTGAGGTTTCAGCCAGAGCAGCACCTGAAAAGGTTCCAACAAAAGCGATAGCGAGCGCGTATGTCCAGTTCTTCATCGTTCAGTCCTCCAAACACATCCCTGGACTGTAGCAGCGAGGTCTGGCTTGATGCACCTTAACTAAACCTAATGCTGGGACTCACTGCTGATCTGAAAAGAGGCTATCGACGACTGCCTCGCAGACCTGATCCTGATTCAGACCTGCCCCCTTCACGGTCAGATCCGCATACCGGGAATACAATTCAAACCGCTCTTCAAACAAGGCTTCCAGCGACTGATCCGGCCGCCGGGAAATGCCTCGCATGCTGTGATCACCGATTCGCTCGATGACCAGTTCGAGCGGGATGTCGAGAAACACCACGGTACCGTTGGCCTTGAGGTGTTCCATGGCGCGGGCACTGTAGACGGCGCTGCCCCCTGTACTGATCACCTTGTGACGGACATCCAGCTTGAGAAGCACCTGCTCTTCGATTCGCCGCAGGGCTTCGTAGCCGTCCTGGTCTACAATTGCCTGGAGGGTGCGGCCAGTTTCTTCCTGGATGAGCAAATCGGTATCGACAAACCCGAGGCCCAGGCGCTTGGCCAGCAGAACACCCACCGTGCTCTTGCCACTGCCGGGCATACCGATGAGAACGAGGTTGCCTGCGTCGGTCTGGGTAACCATGATGCTCTTGTGTGACCTCCACGGAGAATGAGAACTGGCCGGCATTCAATGCAGAACGTAACATTTTTACGACAGAGCGCGCGCTTTATTCCGCCCCGTAAGCCCGTATAATTCCGGCTACGGCGGTTTTTAGAGAATACCTGAAGCCGGCCATTGACGGCATCTTTCGCGAGTGAGTAATGACCATCGGCAGATCATTTCTGATCCCATCCATCGCAGCGCTTGTGCTCGTTCTGTCGGCATCCGCCATGGCAGACGGCATCAAGCGTATTGTGCATCCGGATGGCACCGTGGAATTCACCAACGTGAAAAGCGCCAGCCAGCCCAGGGCCTCCTCCGGCAACGATACCGTCTACCGCTACACCGATAACAACGGCGTTGTGGCCTATAGCAGCGTCCAGCCTGCCGGTGCCGAGTTCGATGTTATCCGCTTCCACTGTTATGCCTGCGACCCGGAATCCAGCGTCGACTGGCGCAAGACGCCACTGTTCACAAAGCCATTCGATTCCGAGATCCAGACAGCGGCACAGGAATTCGGGGTTGATCCCGCGCTTGTCCGCGCTGTGATTCACGCCGAATCCGCCTTCAATGAGAAAGCTCTATCCCCGGTCGGTGCCCAGGGTCTGATGCAACTGATGCCGGGCACGGCCGAAGAGCTGGGCGTACGAAACGCGCTGGCGGCGGACGAGAACATCCGTGGCGGCGTCCATTATCTGGCCAAAATGCTCGACCGGTTCAATGGCGACATCCGGCTGGCCACCGCCGCATACAATGCGGGGCCCGGTGCCGTGAGCCGCTACCAGGGCGTGCCGCCCTACGCCGAAACCAAGGCCTATGTAGAGAGGGTTGGCATCCTTCACGAGCGCTACGCTGCGCTGTAGGCCCCTCAGAGGTCCGGGAATCAATGAACTTCAAGCGTCTGGAGACCTTTATCTGGGTGGCGACACTGGGCAGCTTTCGCAAGGCTGCCGAGCATCAGCACACGACCCAGCCGGCCATTTCCAACCGTATCGCTGCTCTTGAAGAAGAGCTGGGCGTCAGGCTGTTCGAGCGCGAGTCCGGCCACAGCAAACTGACCAGCAAAGGTCAGGAACTCCTGCCCTACGCCGAGAAGATCGTCTTTATGGCCCAGCAGCTTCGCAAGCGGGCAGACCGTGGGGCATCGCTGTCAGGCATCCTTCGGCTTGGCGTTTCCGAAACCATCGTGCACTCCTGGCTACCGCGTTTTTTCCGGGAACTGCATGAAACGGCTCCCAATCTGGATGTGGAAATCACGGTGGATGTCTCCGGCAACCTCCGATCCGGTTTGCTGGATCGCAGCCTGGATCTGGCCTTTCTGATGGGCCCCGTGTCTGAACCGAAAATCGAAAACCAGGCGCTCTGCAGTTTCCCGCTGATTTGGGTAGCCAGCCCGGAGCTGAATCTTCCGGACAGGCTTCTGGATCTCAAGGAGATTGCGGAATGGCCTATCATCACCTACGCCAGAAACACCAAACCCTTTGCTGAAATCAGTCAGAAATTCAGTGAGCTGGATGACCTGCCAGCGCGCTTCTATTCGTCAAGTTCACTGGCGGCGTGCCGGCAGTTGACCCTTGATGGAATTGGCATCTCCACGCTCCCGCTAAGCGTGATCAAGCACGAACTGGACAGTGGCCGGCTGGTCCAGCTCAATACCTCGTGGACGCCCTCAGAACTCGCCTTCACAGCGTCTTATTCCGGCGCTCCTTTCAACCCTATTGCGGAACTGGCAGCAAACCTCGGAGTGATGGTGTCCGGCGAATACGACCGGGCAACACATCACGAAAAGTTATCGCATGGCCTAAAAAACGATAATTAGACTTTTTCACCAGCCGGTATACCCTGAAATTTAGTTGTAAAAAACAATTTCAATCAGGGGTTACCGTCATGCACACCGGTGCGTATTCCGATTTCAAGAACAACCTGCTTGATCAGGCCTCAGAATTACGCGCTCGCATTCGTTCGGGCGCCCATACCGCGCCCACAAGTGGCCTGGCCAACAGCCTGCTCCAGGGGAACGTGGTCATCCTGCCGTCCGAATGGGCCGGCGATTTTCTCCTATACTGTCAGAATAACCCGGTTGCCTGCCCCCTGATCGGCATGTCTCAACCCGGTGACCCCAGCCTCCCTGACCTGGGACACGATCTGGATATCCGAACCGATGTACCTGAATACCAGGTTTTCCGAAACGGCGAGCGAGCGGAGAAAGTCACGGACCTCAAAAGCCTCTGGCAGGACGACCTGGTGACCTTTGTCCTGGGTTGCTCGTTCTCGTTTGAAGCTGCCCTGATCAGGGCCGGCCTCTCAGTTCGAAACGTGGACGAGGGACGGAATGTTTCCATGTTCCGCTCGAACATTGCTACCCGGCCAGCTGGCCGGTTCAGTGGCAACATGGTGGTCTCCATGCGCCCGTTCAGCGGTGCGGATGCGATCCGTGCCATACAGATTACCACCCGCCTGCCAAAGGCCCACGGTGCACCGGTCCATATCGGCGATCCGTCGCTCATTGGCATCCGGGACGTTAACCAGCCCGATTTTGGAGATCCGGTAACGATCAGGCCGGGCGAGCTTCCGCTGTTCTGGGCCTGCGGGGTCACCCCGCAACTGGCCCTTGAGAACGCGCGCCTGCCTTTCGCAATAACCCACGTACCGGGAAAAATGCTGCTTACCGAGCGGCTGAATGAAGAACTGGCGGTACTCTGAAGCCCCAGTTCCTTTTAAACGACAAAAACAGAAACACGGGAGATTCGTCATGTTCAAACAACTCGCCACAGCCACCCTGGTTACCGGGGCGCTGCTTACCTCTGCCGTTCAGGCCGATCAGTGGCACATGCCCACGCCCTACGGCGACGCCAACCTGCCTACCCAGATCGCCTACGGTTTTGCCGAGGACATCAAAAACGGCACCGATGGTGACATCACCGTCACCGTTCATTCCGGTGCCTCGCTGGTAAAACACCCGGAAATCCCCCGGGCCGTGAGAACCGGCCAGGTACAGCTGGGTGAAATTTTCATCGGCATCATGGGTAACACCCATCCGGTGTTCAAACACGACAATATTCCGTTCCTGGCAACCAGCTTCGAAGATTCCAAAAGACTCTGGGAGGCCGCCAAGCCACAAATCGAAAAACAGCTGGACAAGGAAGGCATGACCCTGCTGTATACCGTACCCTGGCCCGCACAAAGCCTTTACACCAAGGCGCCAGTCAACACCCTTGAAGATCTTAGAGGCCTGAAGATGCGGGCTTACAGCCCCTCCACGTCGCGTCTGGCCGACCTTATGAACACCACCCCGACAACGGTTCAGGTGCCCGAGATCCCGCAGGCGTTCAGCACCGGCATCATCGACGCCATGATCACCTCGCCGTCAACAGGCGCCAACGGCCAGGCCTGGGATTACCTTTCCCACTACACCGACATCAAGGCCTGGATTCCGAAGAATGTGGTGGTCGTCAACAAGCGGGCTTTCCGTCGCCTGAGTGATGAACAGCGCCAGGTTATCCTGGATGCGGCTGCAGCTGCCGAGAAGAAAGGCTGGGAAGGCGTTCGCAAAACCGCCGCAGAGGACACTGCCACCCTGGCTGAAAATGGCATCACGGTTTCCCAGCCGTCTGATGAACTGATGGCCGAGCTCCAGAAAATCGGTGACATCATGGTGAAAGAGTGGGAACAGGAAGCACCGGAAGAAGTCGGCGCCATCCTCTCCAACTACCGCTAAAAGTTCACTGAACGGAAGCCTCCTGTGTTCGGGAGGCTGTTCCGGGAGGCATCCGTTATGAACTCTCTTAGAGAAAAATTTTATCTGGCATCCGGTTACGCTTCTGGTTTCTGCATTGCCCTGATCATGGTCGTCATCCTGGCCCAGATCGTCGGCCGCCTGTTCGGCTTTATCATTCCCTCAGCGGAAGACGTATCGGGCTGGGCTCTCGCCGCCGCCACCTTCTTCGGTCTTGCCTATACCTTTCATAACGGCGGCCATATCCGGGTCACTCTGGTTATCCAGAAGTGGTCCGCCCGGCCAAGATTCTGGCAGGAGCTGGTCGTACTTGTTTTCGGGTTCGGACTCGCCTGCTATATGACTTTCTATTGCTGGCACATGGTGTGGGAGTCCTACATCTTCGAGGAGGTGTCCCACGGCTATATCCCAATACCCATCTGGATACCGCAGGTTCCGGTTGCCCTGGGAATGACGGCACTCAACATTGCCATCCTCGACGACCTGGTTGCCGTGATCCGCAAGCGCACACCTTCCTACCAGCAGCATGAAGACGAGCTCAATCTGGAGGAAGTGTAATGGATATCGCATTTCTCTCCATTGTCCTGGCAGTTGCGATGATCCTGATGCTTGCCGTGGGCGTGTGGGTCTCCCTGACCCTGGTTGGGGTCGGCGTTCTGGGCCTGCTGCTCTCCGGCAACGAGCAGATCGGCCTGCTGTTCGCAACATCCAGTTGGGGCGCCAGTACCAGCTGGTCTCTGACGGCCCTGCCCATGTTCATATGGATGGGGGAAGTACTGTTCCGTACACGACTGTCCGAGGATTTGTTCAAAGGCCTGGCCCCCTGGATGGGCGGGCTGCCGGGCAAACTGCTCCATGTAAATATTCTGAGTTGCGGTATTTTCGCGGCTGTTTCCGGCTCTTCCGCAGCCACTGCCGCAACGATCGGCCGAATGACTTTGCCAGAACTGAAAGCCCAGGGTTATAGCGACAAAATGGCGGTGGGCACCCTGGCTGGCTCCGGTACGCTTGGGCTGTTGATTCCGCCCTCCATCATTCTGATTGTGTATGGCGTGGCCGCAGAGGTTTCCATTGGCCGCCTGTTTATCGCAGGCGCCCTGCCCGGCCTGATGCTGGTTGCCATGTTTATGGGTTACACCATGATCTGGGCCAAGCTCAACAAGGACCAGCTACCGGCCACCAGCAAGGAAAACCTGGCGTTCTCGGTCAAGATCAAGGCACTGAAGATGCTGCTTCCAATCGTTGGCCTGATCATTTTCGTACTGGGTTCCATTTACACCGGCTTTGCCACCCCCACAGAGGCAGCCGCCCTGGGCGTGTTTGGAGCCCTCATCATTGCGGCCGCAACCGGTTCACTAAGCATTCAGAGTTTCAAGGACAGCCTGTTGGGCGCAGTGAAAAGCTCCTGCATGATCGGCCTGATTCTGGTTGGCGCCCACTTTCTGACCCTGGCCATGGGCTTTCTGGGCATTCCAAGGGAGCTGGCTGCCTGGATCGGCAGCATGTCCCTGTCACCGTTCGAGCTGCTGATCGGCCTGACAGTGCTGTTCGTCCTTCTCGGCTGTTTTCTCGACGGGATTTCAGTGGTGGTTCTGACTGTCGCTGTTGTGATGCCGATGGTTCAACAGGCCGGTATCGATTTGCTCTGGTTCGGAATCTTTATTGTACTGGTGGTTGAAATGGCACAGATTACGCCCCCGGTTGGCTTCAACCTGTTCGTCATCCAGGCCCTGACCGGCAAGGACATACTCTATGTGGCCCGGGCAGCCCTGCCGTTCTTCCTGCTGATCATGGCGGCGCTTTTCCTGATCGGCTGGTTCCCGGAGATTGTCACTTACCTGCCCCAGACCATGAGCCGGGGATGACACAGGCAACAATGTTTTTCGGAGGTACACAATGAAACTCAACTGCGATATGGGCGAGAGCTTCGGCTCCTGGACCAAGGGCATGGACGCCGAAGTCATGCCTTACATCGATATGGCCAGCATTGCCTGCGGGTTCCATGCATCCGACCCGCTGACCATGGATCACACGGTCAAGCTGGCACTGGCCCAGAACGTAACGATTGGCGCCCACCCGGGCTACCCGGACCTGCTCGGGTTCGGTCGTCGGGACATGGACTGCCGGCCGGACGAACTCAAGGCCATCCTGGTTTATCAGATGGCTGCACTGAACGGGATCTGCCAGGTGCATGGCACCTCCATTTCCTACGTTAAACCTCATGGCGCGCTGTATAACCGGATGATGGTGGATAACACCACCCTGTCCGTGGTTATGTCCGCGGTGCGCTCCTATGCACCGCAATGCCCGCTGGTGGTCATGGCGACACCGGAATGGCAGCAGGTCAAAGACCGGGCAGACGAGTACGGCATCGAGGTCTGGTTTGAAGCCTTCTCCGATCGTGCCTACAGCGACGAAGGCCGACTGGTAAAACGCTCGGTGCGCGGCGCGGTCCATGAAACCACCGAAGCCATTGAGGAGCAGGTTACCCAGATCATTCGGGAGGGAACCGTTACCTCAATCTCGGGCCAACGCATTCCGATCAAGGCCGACACCATCTGTATTCACGGTGACAGCTACCATGCCGTCGATGCCGCGCGGCACATGCGGAAGGTTGTTGAGGCGCTATGAGGATCGAGTCGGTCAACGAAAACACCTGCATGGTGTATTTTGGCGACCAGATCGGGGCGGAATCTGCGGGCCTGGTCAAACAGGCCAGCGACCGGCTGCGGCGCGATATGTCGGACCTCATCATCGATCTGGTGCCGTCTTACACGTCGATCCTGGTGACCTGGGATCTGGAAAAGGCTGACCGGTTTGCCATCACCCGCAGGGTGCGCGCAGCGATAGACGCCGATGACGATGGCACCACCGGGGACGATTCGGCCCGGATCGTCGAGCTGCCCGTCTACTATGATCCGGAAGTGGGGCTGGACCTGGAGGATGTCTGCGAGCATGCCGGCCTGTCCCGGGACGAGGTCGTTCGCATCCACAGTGAACAGCTTTATCAAGTCTACGCCATCGGCTTCGCTCCGGGGTTTGCCTACCTGGGAAGCACCGACGAACGGATTGCCATTCCCCGGAAATCCACTCCCCGACTAAAAGTCCCTACCGGCAGTGTCGGCATCGCGGGCACCCAAACCGCAATCTACCCGAGCTGTACCCCCGGCGGCTGGCAGATCGTTGGTCGCACACCGCAAAAAATGGTTGATTGGGACAGCGACTCGCTGGCGCTGGTACAGGTGGGCGATCAGGTGCGCTTTCGCGCCATCAGCCGGGACGAATTCCTCGAGCTGGGAGGCAACCTCGATGAGCTTTGAAGTCCTCGAACCCGGAATGCTCGCCCTTGTTCAGGATGCCGGCCGCTACGGCTACCAGCATATGGGGGTGACAACCGGTGGCCCCATGGACGAGTTTGCGTTTTTCTGGGCGAACCGACTGCTGAACAATGATCTCAATGCCCCCCAGATCGAAATCACCTTCGGCAGGTTCAGCCTGAAGGCGAACTATGATGCCTGCATTGCCATCACCGGCGGCGATCTGGGCGCCCGCATCAATGATCGAACCATTGAGCCCTGGCGCACCCATCAGATCAGCGCGGGTGACCGGCTGGACTTCACCGCGCCGATGAGCGGCCTGCGAGCCTACCTGGCGGTGAGCGGCGGATTCAAGCCAGCCATGAAACTGGGCAGTTGCGCTACCGTAGCGCGCGAGGGCCTGGGCGGACTCGATGGTAAGGGAGCAAAACTGGCCAAGGGCGATAAGCTGGAGTTTGAGAAAAGTGCATCGTTTGTTGAGGCCTTTCTTCCTGGGCCAGAAATTCCCGATTATCAACAGCACCTGCGTCTGGGAATAATTCCCGGCTATCAGTATCAGAGCTTCCCTGTGGTTGAGCGAATGAAGTTTTTCTCGTGCGATTATCAAATCAGCCAGAATATCGATCGCATGGGGTATCGCCTGAAAGGCGATGCCATCTATTCGGATCTGGACGGGATTGTTTCGGAAGGAATCGCCTACGGTGCCATTCAGGTACCGAAAGATGGCCAGCCAATCGTTCTGATGAAAGACCGGCAAACCATCGGCGGCTACCCGAAAATCGGCTGTCTCAGCGCCCTGGATGCGGGTCTTCTGGCACAGAGGGGGCCAGGGTCATCAGTCAGCTTCTATCTTTCCGACGTTGCCGAGGCCGAAGGCCGCCGAATGCTGTTCAACCAGCGGCTTAAAGCAGGTGCGCCCGGCATCAGGGCTACCTGACGCCGGGCGCGTTTGGAACCGATTGCCACCGATTATTCGGAGGCGGCAATCAGGCTGGCGTTACCGCCCGCTGCAGTTGTGTCCACGCACAGATGACGTTCGATCACAAAACGCTGATCCAGGGTGTGCTCTGTAATCAGCGGCAGCAAGGCACCGTCGCGCTTGGCCAGTGCCTCGCGATAGGCCTTCAGCAAAGACTGAACGCCGCAGCTGACCACCGCCTCGAAGCCGTCGACGGTTGCCAGTGCCTCCGGCTCCAGCAGACCTTCCGCGCCAGTGATTGGCAGTCCGGCCTTGGCGGCCTGGTCCACGGTGTCCTGAACACCCGGCGCAATCACCACCACCTTATTACCTTGTGACAACGCGGTGCCGGCCTGCTCCAGAGCGGTTTGCTTATCCGGCCCCAGACACAACACCACACCACGGGCATGGTTGGTCAGGCGGTTGGTCTCACCGGTTGGCCCGGGCAGCTCTTCCACGTGAGCGTCGAGCGGCGCCGGAACGTCCCCGAAGATGGGCTTGATGGCCTCCATGCGGGGTTCCGGCTTGGACGCCTTCAGCTTGTCCAGCTGGCCGATCAGCTTCTGCAACTGCTTGGCATCCACTTTCTTGGCGCCGGAATCCGCCTCACGCTCAACCGTTTCACCTTTCATGAAGCGACGAACATACTGCGGACCGCCAGCTTTGGGGCCAGTGCCGGAGAGGCCTTCACCCCCGAAGGGCTGAGAGCCCACGATGGCGCCGATCTGATTCCGATTCACATAGGTGTTACCCACCTTGATCCGGCTGGAAATACGCTCAACCCGGCGATCAACACGACTGTGGATACCGAACGTCAGGCCGTAGCCCTTGGCATTGATGTCATCCACCACCTTGTCGATGTTCTTCGCCTCGAACGTGGCCACATGCAATACCGGCCCGAATATCTCCTCTTCCAGCTCCTCAATACCACTGACGCTGAGGACCGCCGGGGAAACAAACAGCCCTTTCTCAGGAACTTTCAGCTTCTTCAGCAGCTTGCCGTTGCGCTCGAACTTCTCGCAATGGTCCACGATTTTCTTGCGGGCATTCTCGTCGATCACCGGCCCCACATCCGTGGACAGCAACCAGGGATCACCGATACCCAGTTCTTCCATGGCCCCGTACAGCATTTCAAGCAGGCCATCGGCAATGTCCTTCTGCACGTAAAGCATACGCAGCGCCGAACAACGCTGGCCGGCACTCTGGAAAGAGGAGGCCAGCACATCGCGCACCACCTGCTCCGGCAGTGCCGTGGAATCCACGATCATGGCGTTCAGGCCACCGGTTTCTGCCACCAGCGGCGCGTCCGGCGCCATGTTCTCGGTCATCACCTCGTTGATGCGCTGGGCGGTGGCGGTAGAGCCGGTGAAGCACACGCCGCTGACCCGTGAATCGGAGGTCAGGGCCGAACCGACGGTCGCGCCGGTGCCCGGCACCAACTGGATGGCATCCGTCGGGATACCGGCCTGGTGCATCAGTTCCACAGCGCGAATGGCCAACAGCGACGTTTGCTCCGCTGGCTTCGCCACAACCGTGTTACCCGCGGCCAGGTTGGCCAGGATCTGCCCGGTGAAAATGGCCAGCGGGAAGTTCCAGGGGGAAATACACACCATGACACCGCGGGCATCGCCACTGTCTTTATAGCGGATGGCCTCGTTGGCGTAATACTGGGAGAAGTCGACCGCCTCACGGATTTCCGCCACCGCATCCAGCAGGGATTTCCCCGCTTCACGGGTGGTGAGGGCGAACAGCTCTTCGTAGTTCTCCTCATACAGGTCGCCGACCTTACGAACACACGCTGCGCGCTCTTCAGCGGATTTCCCGGACCAGCTTTTGAACGCAGCCGCCGCCGCAGTGATGGCGGTGTCGACATCAGCGTCCGAGGCCTGGGTTACATGGCCGACCAGGTCGTCCGGATCCGCCGGGTTTCGCACCACCTGCACTTCGGTGCCGGCCACTTCGCCGGCAATCACCGGACCGCCCTTCCAGCGATAGTCCTTGTAGGCACCACGGCCCTTCTCGATCTCGTTAACCGTTACCGGATCGGTGATATCCCAGCCCTTGGAGTTGCGACGCTGATCGCCAAACAGTTTGAACGGATGCACGATCGCCTTGCTGGAGATGTTTTCACCCATCTGTTCAACGCTGACAATCGGATCCTTGGCAATTTCCTCGGGGGTAATGCTGGTGTCCACGATCTGGTTCACGAACGAACTGTTGGCACCGTTCTCCAGCAGGCGACGCACCAGGTACGCCAGCAGATCCTTGTGCGGGCCAACAGGCGCATAGATGCGACAAGGCACGCCGCTGACTTTCAGAACCTCATTGTGCAGGGACTCACCCATGCCGTGCAGACGCTGGAACTCGTAGTTGTCCACACCCTTGGTCTTCGCCATTTCCAGGATGGAGGACACTGAATGGGCGTTGTGGGTGGCGAACTGCGGGTAGATCCGGTTCGTCATGTTCAACAGTTTGGTGGCGCAGGACAGGAACGACACGTCACTGCAGGCCTTGCGAGTGAACACTGGAAAGCCATTCAGACCCATTACCTGGGCACGCTTGATCTCGGCATCCCAGTAGGCGCCCTTCACCAGTCGCACCATGAACTTGCGGTCGTATTTTTCAGCCAGGCCATAGAGCCAGTCGATAACGAACGACGAACGCTTGCCGTAGGCCTGGACCACCACGCCGAAGCCATCCCAGTTCGCAAGCTCGGGATCTGCAACCAGCGCCTCGATCACATCAAGGGAAAGATCCAGACGATCCTGCTCCTCAGCGTCGATGTTAAAGCCCATGTTGGCGGCTGCTGCTTTTTTGACCAGCTCGCGAGCCCGGGGCAGCAGTTCGTTCATCACCCGCTCTTTGTTGCCGTACTCGTATCGGGCCAGCAGGGCAGAGAGTTTTACAGAGATGCCGGGATTCTTACGGACATCGCCCTTGCTTGCCTTGGCAATGCTATCGATGGCGTTGGAATAGGAGTCGTAGTAACGCTTCGCGTCATCATCGGTACGGGCGGCTTCACCCAGCATGTCGTAGGAGTAGGTATAGCCCTTGGCCATATACTCCTTGGCTTCGTCCTGGGCTTCGTCGATATCACGGCCCAAAACGAACTGACGGCCCATTTCCTTCATGGCCTGGCCGGCAACGGTGCGGATGACCGGCTCGCCAAAGCGCTTGAGCAGTTTCCGCAGGGTTTCACCCACGGTATTGCGCTCGGAATCCTTCAAAAGGTTGCTGGTCATCAGCAGGGCAACGGTAGCCGTGTTGATCAGTCCAGACGATGCCTTGCCCACGTGGGTACCCCAGGCGCCGGAGGTGATCTTGTCTTCAATGAGCTCATGAATGGTTGTGTTGTCGGGCACACGCAACAGCGCCTCGGCCAGACACATCAGGGCGACGCCTTCCTTTGTGGTAAGGCCATACTCCGCCAGGAACTTCTCCATGATGGTGGACTTGGCGTTCTTGCGAACGCTACGCACCAGTTCAGCCGCACGGGCAGAGATAGCATCGCGCTCGGCCTGGGACAACTGGGCACCAGCAATCATCTCGTGGATCACCTTGTGCTCGTCAGCGAGATAATAATCACGAATCGCCTGCCGGCTATCGACAAGCTCGGGCGTCTGTGATTGCTCCGGTCTCATAGTTGTACCCTCTTAGTTGTTTGTCTCTCCGGCATTCTACCGAGATCAACAAAGACTATTTCTCTATAAAATTCGGACAAGCACCCCATTACGGCTTTTTTAGATAATTAAAATTTAATAATTTTCTTCCAAAACCTTATCTTTAGGGCGTTTCGCCTCTCTTGGTCCTCTAAGCGGCTTTCATTGCCAGCTCTCTGAGGACGCCATGTGCCACCGAGAAAACAGCGCAATCCACATCATTGGCGGCCTGCATGTCGTTCAGCATCCTCTCCCAACGGGCGAGCAACATGCGCTTATCTGCACGCCAGGACTCGAGACGATTTTCCGGCGTTCCTTCGCCTTCCACCGGCTCCGAGAACACACTGAACGTGAGGTTCCGCAACTGGTGGTCCAATTCGTCCCGGAAATGAATGGTTGCCAGAACCTGCCAGTGGCCATTCGCCCGAAACGCTCGCATCTGCCGATCCAGCCAGGTCAGGTTCAGACTTTCACCAAGCGTGAAATAGACCCAGGCCACGGATTCCAGATCCTCATCCAGCTGACGGGCGATCTCGATCATATCCATCAGCCAGTAGCGGCTTTCCGCGGAGGCGCACCAGGCCGATAAGTCCTCGGGAACCATCCGCTCACAGTATTCAGCATAGCGTTCATACCACCGACTTGCAGGAATCACCGATTCAAGACGGCTTCTGGAAGCCAAAACGTCCGCCATGGGCGCCCGATAATGATCAATACAGGAAGCCGGGTCCAATGCCTGCCGGCGGTTTTGCAGCAGCCAACTGGTGCTGCGGGTGACCAGTCGGATGGCATCGGCAAACAAATCTGCCTGAACGTCTGCGCTCACTTTTCCATCCAGTGATTCCATAGCCTTCCAGTGGGCGTCTACGTCATGAATTCGCAGGGAGATCAGGTAGGCCGCAGCTATCCGGCCGGCATCTGCCCCCGTGGCACTGCGTATACGGTCGAACCAGGTAATACCCATACGGTTCACCATATCGTTGGCAATCTGCGTGGCCGAAATTTCAGCACGCAGGGGATGAGCCTCGACAGCTTCCGGGAAGGCGGCCAGCAGAGAGGCAGGAAAAGCAGAGTGCAACGCCGAGTTGAAGCGCGTGTCATGCACGATCGGCGATGCGACCAGGGCCTGCTTGAGCTCAATCTTTGCGTAGGACACCAGAACCGCCAGCTCCGGCCGGGTCAGCCCACCGCCATGCTCCCGGCGGGCCTGCAACTCCTCGTCAGAAGGCAGAAATTCAAGACCACGGTCCAGCTTGCCCTCAGCTTCAAGCCTGCGCATCAGGCGATCATACTGATCAGCTGTGGCAACCGCCGGGTTCTGGGCGAGGCTGAGCGCCATGGCCTGCCGGTAATTGTTGCGCAGCACAAGCTCAGCCACCTCAGGGGTCATGGCTCTGAGCATCCGGTTCCGCTCCGGAAGCGACATCAACTGTCGATGCACAAGATCGTTGAGCAGGATCTTGATATTCACCTCGTGGTCCGAGCAGTCGACGCCACCGGCATTGTCGATAAAATCGCTGTTCACCGAACCGCCGCGACGGGCGAAGTCAATCCTCGCCTTCTGGGTAACACCGAGATTGCCGCCTTCACCCAAAGCTTTGCAGCGCAGCTCGGTGCTGTCGATGCGCAGGGCGTCATTGGTCTTGTCGCCCACTTCTTCGTGGGACTCCAGGGGCGATTTCACATAGGTGCCAATGCCGCCATTCCACAGCATGTCTGCGGGCGCTTTCAACAGGGCGCTGATCAGATCCGCCGGCGACAGGCTCCGGGCCTTTATGCCCAGCGCCTTGCGCATTTGCGCAGACACCGGAATGGATTTCATGGCGCGCGAGAAGACCCCGCCGCCATCACTGATCAGCCCGGTATCATAATCGGCCCATGAAGAGCCGGGCAGGTTGAACAGCCGCTGTCGCTCACGAAACGATGCCGCTGCATCCGGATTCGGGTCGACAAAAATGTGCTGGTGGTTGAACGCGCCGATCAGGCGAATCCGGTCAGAGAGCAGCATGCCGTTGCCAAACACATCGCCACCCATATCACCAATGCCGACCACGGTGAACTCATCGGTCTGGGTATCCGTGCCTTTTTCGAGGAAATGCCGTTTAACCGACTCCCAGGCGCCCCGGGCGGTAATGCCCATTTTCTTGTGGTCATACCCCTCACTGCCGCCGGAGGCAAAGGCATCGCCCAGCCAGAAGCGATACTCTGCGGCCAGTGTGTTGGCTATATCGGAAAACGTGGCCGTGCCTTTATCAGCGGCAACCACCAGATAGGTATCATCGCCGTCATATCGAACCACATTGTTCGGAGGAACCACCTGACCGTCGTCCAGGTTGTCCGTGATGTCCAACAGCCCCCGTATAAAGATCTGGTAGCAGGCGACCCCCTCTTCCCGCAGAGCTTCCCGTGAGCCATCCCGTGGCGGCTGCTTCACCACGAAACCACCTTTGGCTCCGGCGGGCACGATCACCGAGTTCTTCACCTGCTGGGCTTTCACCAGACCAAGGATCTCAGTGCGGTAATCCTCAATCCTGTCGGACCAACGGAGCCCGCCCCTGGCCACCGGCCCGGCGCGCAAGTGCACACCTTCAATCCGGGGCGAGTAGACGAAGATCTCGAACTTTGGCCTTGGACGCGGAATATCGGGAATGGACGACGGATCCAGCTTGAGCGACAGATAAGACGGAAACCCGCCATCTTCCCGGGCCTGAAAATAGTTGGTTCGAAGAGTTGCCCGGACGATCATAAAGAAGCGCCGGAGAATGCGATCGTCATCCAGGCTTGCCACGGCTTCCAGGGAATCCCGTAGTTCTGCTTCCAGCCTTTCGGTTTTTCCCTTCCGGCCTTTCACACCGGGCTCGAAACGGCTGAAGAAAAAGGCAACGAGACGCGAGGTAATATCCGGATGACGCGCCAGGGTCTCTGCAATGAAGGGCTGACTGAAACCGAATCGAAGCTGCTTGATATAGCGGGCATAGGCCCTGATCAACGCCACTTCGCGCCAGCCGAGGCCGCACAGCATGATCAGCTGGTTAAAATCGTCGTTTTCGGCAAAGCCGTTCCAGATTTCCCGGAACGCCGACTGGATCAACGGCCTGGCGGTGCCCAGATCAGCCGCCCGGCACCGATCATGGAGCTCTACGGTAAAATCGCTGACTCCGAAGGTTTCGCCGTCCCGGCGACGGACCCGGTAGGGATGCTCACCCAGGACCCGCATTCCCAGGTTCTCCAGAATCGGGATAACGTCTGAGAGAACAACCGGCTGACCTTCACTGTAGAGTTTGAAGTGGAATCCCGTCTCGGCCGGATCCCGGGGCTGGTAGAAGCGCATGGGCACATCGGTGCTCACCGCAATGGACTGGATCTGCTCGATATCGGCAAGAGCTTCGGACACCGGGAATCTCGCCCGGTAGGCAGAGGGGAATCCGCCGCTGAACACCTGGGCGTAGCGCCCACCAATGGCGTCACCGAAACTCTGTACCAGCTCACCATGCAGGTCATCGTCCCAGGATCGGGATTCCTCCACCATCCGGGCCACGATCTCCCGGAGCTCGAGGGAGTCGTCATTGTCAGACGCCTCGTTCTGGAGGACATCGGCAAGCTGTTCCAGCAGGGTTTGTTTTTGTAATGCGCGGGAATCGGTCATCGAAACTCTCCGGACTTGGTCAACGTTCACACTGGGCTGATGTAGCTACCAGTATACGCAAGCGCAGAAAGTCACTTAGACCATATAGTTTCGGATTAGAGGAGTTTCGATTATATTTGGCACATCATTTAGCCGTTAATTTAACCTGGAACAGACAACATGGCCGATTTGGATCGGATAGACCAATCCATTATCCGCGAGCTACAGAAGAACTCCCGGATTACGGTAACCGAGCTTGCGTCCCGGGTGGGCCTCTCCAAAACCCCGTGCCAGGTTCGGATGCGCCGTCTTGAAGAGCACGGATTTATCACCGGGTACACAGCCCTGGTGAATCAGACCAAACTGGGCCTCAGCCACATTGCCTTTGCCCAGGTTACTTTGAATGACACCAGCAGCGGCGCTCTCACCGCCTTTAATAAAGCCGTTCAGAATGTCTCGGCGGTGGAACAGTGCCATATGATTGCCGGAAACTTCGATTATCTGCTGAAAGTCCGAACCCGGAACATGCAGGAATACAGGCAGGTTCTGGGGGAGGAGATTTCGGCTCTGCCCCATGTACTGCAGACCAGCACCTTCGTGGTAATGGAGAACGTCAAGGACGCCGGATTGTAGAGCCCCTACCACCCGGCGTCGGCGGTCACTCGGACTGCTCGTACTTGGGCTTGTAGCCGCTGGCATCCACACGGGCCCGATCAGGCTCGGCTTCCGGTAGTGGCTGAACTTCCTGCAGGCTGGCAAGGGACCTGAGCGTCAGACGCTGGTATTCTTCAGTCCCCTTCTTTTTCCAGGCGATTTCCTGATCGCTGAGCATCCGCATTACCTTGGCCGGTGAGCCAACGATCAGTGAACCTGGTTCACAGGTAAACTTCGCTTTTACGAAGGCACAGGCGCCAACGATTGAGCGAGGGGCAATATGGGCCTCGTCCATCACCACCGCGTTCATTCCTACCATGGCATCCTCGCCGACGATGCAGCCGTGGAGAATCGCCCCGTGCCCGACATGACCATTCTTCTCGACAACCGTGTCCATACCCGGAAAGGCATGCATCACGCATGTGTCCTGAACATTGGAACCCTGTTTGAGAACGATCCGCCCGAAATCCGCCCTTAGCGAAGCCGCCGGACCCACATAACAGTCCGGCCCAATCCAGACATCGCCAATCAGCACGGCAGTGGGATGCACATAGGCGGACGGGTGAACGACTGGAACAACGCCTTCTATACTGTAACTGGGCATAGCGATCTCCTGATTAGCAGGGTCCGGCAGCGATCAGCCGCATGCCGCACTGAAACGTGGGACCCGAAAAGTCATTGTGATTCATTTTCTGTATCACATTATCCTTTTCCGGGAGTTTTTTCACACCCTGACAGCCGTTTCAGATGCGTAATTCGCTTCCATTGCCCGGCCAACTCCTGAACCTCGATAAATTTTTATCGATTTTTCAGAGATATAGAAATGCCACACTAAGATGCCCGACTAAAGTGATACAAAACCAAGCCAGCACAATCCTTGACGAGTATCAATTCTAAGATATACTCATTTTCCACGATCGATAGCACCGTGCCGAACAAGGACACCTTTCACGCTATCCCCCTACAACAAACAACAGGACAACAACGCCATGACTCAGCCGAGCATTCTTCTTGAAATCGATCAGGGCGTGGCTCTGCTTACCCTGAACCGTCCGGACAACCTGAACAGTTTCAATGTCGAAATGCACGAACGCATGCGCGATGCCATCAGTACCGTGCGCAAGGATGAGTCTGTCCGTGTACTGGTCATTACCGGCTCCGGCCGGGGCTTCTGCGCGGGGCAAGACCTTTCCGACCGCAGCGTCTCCCCGGATCAGGAAATGCCGGACCTGGGCGCTTCCCTGGAGAACTACTACAACCCGCTGATGCGCAGCCTGCGTGATCTGCCCATGCCCGTACTGTGTGCCGTAAACGGCGTAGCGGCAGGCGCCGGCGCCAATATTGCCCTGGCCTGCGACATCACTCTTGCCGCCCGCTCTGCCAATTTCGTTCAGGCCTTCTGCAAGCTGGGCCTGGTACCCGATTCCGGCGGCACCTGGACGCTGCCCCGGGTGGCCGGCATGGCCCGGGCCAAGGGCATGGCGCTACTGGGCGACAAGATCAGCGCCGAGCAGGCCGAAAGCTGGGGCATGATCTGGCGCTGTGTCGATAACGAGGAACTCATGGAAGAAACCATGAAACTTGCCCGCCATTTCGCGACCCAACCCACCAAGGGCCTCGCGCTCATCAAGCGGGCGCTGCACGCCAGCGCCAGCAACACCTTTGAGGAACAGATCAATCTCGAGCGCGATCTCCAGCGCACGGCCGGGCAAACCGAGGACTACCGCGAAGGCGTTGCCGCCTTCATGGAAAAACGTACGCCGAACTTCAAGGGGAAATAAGCCATGCCGGCACTGGACACCCAAACCAAAGTTGCCGTCGTCGGCGCCGGAGCCATGGGCTCTGGCATTGCCCAGGTGGCCGCCCAGGCAGGCCATCAGGTTTACCTGCACGACCAGAGAGAGGGCGCGGCTGAGGCCGGCCGCGACGGTATTGCCAAACAGCTTCAGCGTCGTGTCGACAAGGGCAAGATGCAGCAGCAGGAGCTGGACGCGGTTATTGGCCGAATTCACCCGGTCGCGAACCTGGATGATGTCGCCGATGCCGGGCTGGTGATCGAGGCCATCATCGAGGATCTCCAGATCAAACGTCAGTTGCTGGCGAACCTCGAGAACCTGTGTGCCGGGGATGCGATCCTCGCCACCAATACCTCATCTATCTCTGTGACCGCCCTCGGCGCTGAAATGAACAAACCCGAGCGCCTGGTAGGCATGCACTTCTTCAACCCTGCGCCTCTCATGGCCCTGGTCGAAGTCGTCATGGGGCTGGCGACCAGCCAGGCCGTTGCCGATACCGTTCACGCCACGGCGACTGCCTGGGGCAAGAAACCGGTCTACGCGACCTCGACTCCCGGCTTTATCGTCAACCGCGTGGCCCGTCCGTTTTACGCGGAAAGCCTGCGCCTGCTGCAGGAACAGGCCACCGACGCCGCCACGCTGGATGCCATCATCCGCGAAGCCGGCCAGTTCCGGATGGGCGCCTTTGAGCTGACCGATTTGATCGGCCACGACGTCAACTACGCCGTCACCAACTCGGTCTTCAATTCCTATTACCAGGATCCGCGCTTTTTGCCGTCGCTGATCCAGAAAGAGCTGGTGGAAGCCGGCCGCCTCGGTCGCAAGAGCGGCCAGGGTTTCTACTCCTATGGCGAGGGCGCCGAAAAGCCCCAGCCTCAGACACAGCCGGCTCAGCATTCGGATGAGACCGTGGTCATTGCCGAAGGCAATCCCGGCGCGGCCGCTCCGCTGCTGGAGCGACTGAAAGCAGCCGGCCTGACCATTATCGAGCGTGACGGCCCGGGCCAGATCCGTTTTGGCGATGCGGTACTGGCACTCACCGACGGCCGAATGGCTACGGAGCGCGCCGCCAGCGATGGTACCGCCAATCTGGTGCTGTTTGATCTGGCCTTCGACTACAGCAAAGCCTCCAGACTTGCCCTGGCGCCAGCCGACCAGGCGTCCGAGGCGGCGGTTTCCTGTGCCTGTGCTTTACTGCAGAAAGCGGGTATCGAAGTCAGCCTTATTGCGGACCGCCCCGGCCTGGTCATCATGCGCACCGTTGCCATGCTGGCCAACGAAGCCGCCGATGCTGCCCTGCATGGTGTGGCGACAATCGCGGATATCGATCTGGCCATGAAAGCGGGCCTGAACTATCCCGACGGCCCGCTGAGCTGGAGCGACCGCCTTGGCGCTGGCCACGTGTTCAACGTGCTCACCAATATCCAGAACAGCTACGCAGAAGACCGCTATCGCCCTGCCCTGCTGCTCCGGAAGAACGCTTTTGCACAGAAGGGGTTTTATTCATGAGCGAGATGGATCCACAAGTCCTCGCCGAAGAATGCGCCAAAGCCATGTTCGCGCGGGACCGCGCCAGCCAGAAGCTGGGCATGAACATTGAGTCTGTCGCCCCGGGCAAGGCGGTCATCACCATGACCGTAACCGGCGACATGATCCAGGGCCACGGCTCCTGCCACGGCGGCTACCTGTTCACCCTGGCCGACTCCGCATTTGCCTTTGCCTGTAACAGCTATGACCGGGCCACCGTTGCCTCCGGTTGCAGCATTGATTACATGTACGGCGCCAAAGAAGGCGACCGGCTGACCGCCACCGCTGAAGAACAGGCCCGCGGCGGCCGCACCGGCGTTTACGACATCACACTCACCAATCAGGATGGCCGCAAGGTTGCCCTGTTCCGGGGCCGTTCCTACGAGGTTCGTGGCACCGTACGCAATTCGGAGGAAACTGCATGAGCACCGACAATACCCTTAAAGACGCCTACATCGTCGATGCCATCCGCACCCCCATCGGTCGTTACGGCGGTGCCCTTTCCGCCGTCCGTGCAGACGATCTGGGCGCCATCCCTATCAAGGCACTGACCGAACGCCACCCGGATGTCGACTGGTCAAAAGTTGACGACGTTCTTTACGGCTGCGCCAATCAGGCCGGTGAAGACAACCGCGACGTTGCCCGCATGTCCCTGCTGCTGGCCGGCCTGCCGGTTGACGTCCCGGGCAGCACCATCAACCGCCTGTGCGGTTCCGGTATGGATGCGGTCGGCAGTGCAGCCAGGGCCATCCGCACCGGCGAAACCCAACTGATGATTGCCGGCGGCGTCGAATCCATGTCACGGGCTCCCTTCGTTATGGGCAAGGCCGATTCGGCCTTCAGCCGCAAGGCGGAGATTTTTGACACCACCATCGGCTGGCGCTTTGTAAACCCGGTACTGAAAAAGCAGTACGGCATTGACTCCATGCCCGAGACCGCCGAGAACGTCGCTGCCGATTTCGGCATCTCCCGGGAAGACCAGGACGCGTTCGCACTGCGCAGCCAGCAACGCACCGCGGCTGCCCAGAAGGAAGGCCGGCTGGCCACGGAAATCACGCCGGTAACCATTCCCCGCCGCAAGCAGGATCCGCTGGTTGTGGATACCGATGAGCACCCCCGGGAAACCAGCCTTGAAAAGCTGGCCTCGCTGCCGACCCCGTTCCGTGAGAACGGCACGGTCACTGCCGGCAATGCGTCTGGCGTGAATGACGGGGCCTGCGCACTGCTCCTGGCCGGAGCGGATGCCCTCAAGCAGTACAACCTCAAGCCCCGTGCCCGGATCGTTGCCATGTCAACCGCGGGCGTTGAGCCGCGGATCATGGGCTTCGGCCCGGCGCCGGCGACCCGAAAGGTTCTCGCCACGGCAGGTCTGGAGCTGGCGGATATGGATGTGATTGAGCTGAACGAAGCTTTCGCAGCCCAGGCCCTGGCGGTAACTCGCGACCTCGGTCTGCCGGATGATGCCGAGCACGTTAACCCGAACGGTGGCGCCATTGCCCTTGGCCACCCACTGGGTATGAGCGGAGCCCGGTTGGTGACCACCGCTCTGAACGAACTTGAACGCCGCCACGCTGCGGGCCAGAAAGCCCGGTACGCCCTGTGCACCATGTGCATCGGCGTTGGCCAGGGCATTGCCCTGATCATCGAGCGGACAGATACGGTGGCCTGAGGCTACCGTTCAGAACAGAACAAAGACCATTACTCGACAAGAACAACGCAGGACAGAACCATGACCTTACCACTGCAAAAACTTGGCAAACTTGACCGCATGGAAACCGCCAGCATCGATGAGCTGCGCCATGAGCAGCTGCAGCGCCTGCGCTGGAGTGTTGTCCATGCCTATACCAACGTGCCCTTCTATCGCAAAGCCTTTGATGACATCGGCCTGAAGCCAATGGACATCAACTCCCTGGATGATCTGGCCAAGGTTCCGTTTACCACCAAGGCGGATCTGCGGGACAACTATCCGTTTGGCATGTTTGCCACCCCCATGTCCGATGTGGTCCGGGTTCATGCGTCCAGTGGTACCACCGGCAAGCCCACCGTCGTGGGCTACACCCAGAGTGACATCCATACCTGGGCCGACATTGTGGCACGCTCCATCCGGGCCGGTGGTGGCTCCCGGGGCGACAAGGTGCACGTAGCCTACGGCTACGGCCTGTTCACCGGTGGCCTTGGCGCCCACTATGGTGCCGAGCGCCTGGGATGTACCGTTATCCCCATGTCCGGCGGCCAGACCGAGAAGCAGGTCCAGCTGATCAAGGATTTCGAACCGGACATCATCATGGTAACGCCGTCCTACATGCTGAACATCGCCGACGAAATGGAGCGTCAGGGCATTGATCCCCATAAACTGCCCCTGCGGCTCGGCATTTTCGGCGCAGAGCCATGGACCAACGCCATGCGATCAGAGATCGAAGAGCGCCTGGGCATCGAGGCTCTCGATATCTACGGCCTGTCGGAAGTTATGGGTCCGGGCGTGGGCATGGAATGCATTGAAACCAAAGATGGCCCGACCATCTGGGAAGATCACTTCTATCCGGAAATCATCAATCCGGAAACCGGCGAAGTACTGCCTGACGGTGAATACGGTGAGCTGGTCTTCACATCATTGACCAAGGTGGCCCTGCCGATTCTGCGCTACCGCACCCGAGATCTCACCCGCCTGCTCCCGGGCACAGCGCGTCCGATGCGCCGGATTGACAAAATTACCGGCCGCAGCGACGACATGCTGATCATCCGCGGTGTGAACGTGTTCCCGAGCCAGATCGAGGAACAGGTCCTGAAGTGCGAGGCCCTGGCGCCGCACTATGAGATCGAGGTATACAAGGATGGCAACCTGGACTGCGTGGACATCCGTGCCGAACTGAAACCAGGCGCAACCGACACCCCCGAGAGTCGTACCGCGGCCGCAAAGGAACTGACGCACCACATCAAGTCCTACATCGGCATCAGCACCCGTGTCGAGGTGGTGGAAACCAATCGCCTGGCTCGCTCAGAAGGCAAGGCCAAGCGCGTATTTGATCGCCGCAACAAGTAAATCCGACAGACCGGCAGAGAGTCAGACGGCAGCGAATGCCGCTGGCTCTCAAGCCTTTACCCACCGCAAGCCCCCAAAACCACCGATTTAAAATTGCTTTCCGTTCGCTGATCTCAATAGCATTTACTCACGTATCACTTTTTTTATTATGCAAATCAGCACTATAGGACCCCATAAGGAAGCTTTTAGATATAACATGACACACAAAGACAGTTCTTGATATTTATTCAGTATCATATAATATGGAGTCATTGGCCTTCAGTCGTTACTGAGGGTTCTCTGTTCACGGACAACAGAACAACAAGCCCGATCCGGAGGTAATTGTTTATGTACGCCCAGCTCGTTGAAACCGGCGCCAAGCGCCTCAAGACCAAAGAGGAAATGTCGCCCGAAGAGCGCGAGTTTCATGAAAAGGTCGACGCCGAAACCAAGATCGAACCCAAAAACTGGATGCCGGAAGGCTACCGGAAGACCCTCGTTCGCCAGATTTCCCAGCACGCCCACTCCGAAGTGGTCGGCATGCTGCCGGAAGGTAACTGGGTAACCCGTGCGCCGACCCTCAAGCGCAAGCTCCAGCTGATGGCCAAGATTCAGGACGAAGCGGGCCACGGCCTGTACCTGTACAGCGCCATGGAAACTCTGGGCGCTGACCGTGATGAAGAGATCGAAAAGCTGCATCAGGGCAAGGCCAAGTACTCCAGCATCTTCAACTACCCGACCCTGAACTGGGCCGATATGGGTGCCGTTGGCTGGCTGGTGGATGGTGCTGCCATCGTGAACCAGGTGGTTCTGCAGCGTACCTCTTATGGCCCCTACTCTCGCGCCATGATCCGCATCTGTAAGGAAGAGAGTTTCCACCAGCGCCAGGGTTACCAGATCCTGCTGGACATGATGCGCGAAGGCACCGAGGAGCAGAAAGCCATGGTGCAGGACGCCATCAACCGCCTGTGGTGGCCGGCCCTGATGATGTTCGGCCCGCACGATGATGAGTCCCCGAACTCCCAGCAGTCCATGGCGTGGAAGATCAAGCGCAAGAGCAACGACGAACTGCGTCAGATGTTCATCGACCAGACCGTGCCGCAGCTCGAGTTCCTTGGCTGCACTGCACCGGATCCGGACCTGAAGTGGAACGAAGAAACCGGCCACTATGATTTCGGTGAAATCAACTGGCAGGAATTCTACGACGTCCTCAAGGGCAACGGTCCCTGCAACCGCGAGCGCATCAAAACTCGCAAGAATGCAATTGACGAAGGCGCCTGGGTCCGTGAAGCGGCCGTCGCCTACGCCGAAAAACAAAAACAGCGCGCGCAAGCCGCCTGATATCGGAGGAATACAACATGTCTGAATGGCGCCTTTACGAAGTCTTTGTACGGTCCAAGCACGGCCTGAACCACAAACACGTGGGCAGCGTGCATGCCTCTGACGCCGAAATGGCCATGGAAAACGCCCGTGACCTGTACACACGCCGTAGCGAAGGCGTGAGCATCTGGGTGGTTCCCTCCGACACCATCACGGCGTCCGCCTCCGATGAGAAGGAAGTACTTTTCGATCCGTCGGAAGACAAGGTTTACCGGCACGCTTCCTTCTACAAGCTGCCCGATGAAGTCGGACACATGTAAGGAGCGTTACCCATGACACAAGCAGAAGCATTAAAGGAATACCTGCTGCGCCTGGCAGATTCCGACATGATCCTGGGTCAGCGCCTATGCGAACTGTGCGGCAAGGCCCCGGCGCTTGAGGAAGAGATGGCACTGATGAACGTGGCCCTCGACCTCGTCGGCCAGGCCCGCAACTGGTACGAGTACGCAGCCGAACTGATTGATGATGGCCGCGATGCCGACAAGCTGGCATTCCGTCGCGACGCCCATGACTACCGTAACCTGCTGCTCACCGAGCAGCCCAACGAGGATTACGCCGTCACCATGGGCCGTCAGTTTTTCTTCGACGTGTATCACTACTTCACGCTCAAGAGCCTGACCGAATCCAGCGACGAGCGCATTGCCGGCATTGCCGCCAAGGCTCTGAAAGAGGCGACCTATCATTTACGTCGTTCCTCGGAGTGGGTGAAGCGTCTGGGCGATGGCACTGAAGAAAGCCACCGCCGCATGCAGGAAGCTATCGATATCCTGTGGCGCTTTACCGGTGAGCTGATCACGCCGGACGATACCGATCGAGTGATGGCCGAGGCGGGCATTGGCCCGGACCCTGACCAGCTGGCCAAGGACTGGCGCGGCATGGTCAACGAGGTGCTCACCCAGGCAACCCTGACTCCCGGCGCGGAAGACGCCTGGATGTACATGGGTGGCAAGCATGGCGAGCACACCGAACACCTTGGCTTCATCCTGGCAGAAATGCAGTTCCTGCAGAGGGCCTATCCCGATGCCACAACATGGTGATTCAGACAGCCGGTCAGCTGTCGACATTCTGATTGCCAGTGATCGGGTGCCGGCAAATGCCCGCCCCGATCTGCTGACAGAAGACGACATCTGGGCACTGCTTGAAGAGGTCAAAGACCCTGAAGTTCCGGCAGTCAGTGTCGTGGAGCTCGGCATTGTCCGGGCGGTTCACTGGGACGGCAAAGAGCTGTCCATTGATGTGACCCCGACCTACTCCGGGTGCCCGGCCACCGAATTGATTGAGGAGCTCATTACCGAAGCCCTGCGCGCTGCGGGCTTCCGGGATCCAAAAATCAAACAGGTGCTGACCCCTGCCTGGACCACCGACTGGATCACAGACGAAGGCAAAGAGAAGCTTCGGGCATTTGGCATCGCGCCGCCTGAGGGCAGCTCCAGCAAGATGAGCCTGCTGGGCGAGCCCGAGGTCATTGCCTGCCCCCACTGCGGCAGCAAGGACACCGAACGAGTCAGCGAGTTCGGGTCCACCGCCTGTAAAGCCCTTTATCGTTGCAAGGAATGCCTCGAGCCCTTCGACTATTTCAAATGCATCTAGAGCCGATACGATCATGAACAAATTCTACTCACTGACCCTCAAAGAGGTCAGACCTGAAACAAGAAACGCCGTATCACTTGCTTTTGACGTGCCGGAAGATCTGGCCGACAAGTTTCATTACCAGCAGGGCCAGCACCTGATCGTGCGCACCAAGCTGGATGGTGAGGAAGTCCGCCGGTCCTACTCGATCTGCCGTAGCGTCAACGATCAGGAACTGCGCATTGCCGTCAAACAGGTTCCCGGCGGTCGCTTCTCCACGTATGCCAACGAGCAGCTCAAGCCTGGCCAGACCCTCGAAGTCATGCCTCCCCAGGGTCACTTTTCCATCGATCTGGATCCGGAGCGGGAAGGCAATTACCTGGCTGTTGCGGCCGGCAGTGGCATCACGCCGATTCTGTCGATCGTGAAGACCACACTTGAGACAGAGCCCAAGAGTGAGGTCACCCTGTTCTACGGCAACAAGGCCACCAGCAGCACCATGTTCCGTGACGAGCTGCAGGACCTGAAGAACGAGTACATGTCCCGCCTGAACCTGGTGTACATCTTCACCCGTGAAGAGCAGGACATCGACCTGTACAACGGTCGCATCGATCACGAGAAGTGCGACAAGTTGTTCGACCACTGGATTAACGCCAAAGAGCTGACGGCTGCCTTTATCTGTGGCCCGCAGATGATGACCGAGACCGTGCGGGACTCGCTGCTGAACCACGGCATGGAAAAGAGCAAGATCCACTTTGAGCTGTTCACCCCGGCCGGTGGCGTGCCCCAGGCCCGGAAAGACCGGGATCCGGCCCACGTCGATCCCCAGTCGATCAGTGAGGTGACGGTGATTGCGGATGGCCGTTCCCTGACCTTCCCGCTGGTACGCGACACCAAGAGCATCCTCGATGCCGGGAATGAGGAAGGCGCCGATCTGCCTTACTCATGCAAGGCCGGCGTCTGCTCGACCTGCCGCGCCAAGGTTGTGGAAGGCGAAGTGGAGATGGACCAGAACTTTGCCCTGGAAGACTACGAGGTGGAAGCCGGTTACGTGCTTTCCTGCCAGTGCTACCCGATCAGCGACAAGGTGGTTCTGGACTACGACGAAATGTAGTTTCCACCCACAAAACAAGATACGAGCAAGGCAAGTCCCGCAGCAGCAGGGCTTGCCTTCGCGTTTCAGAAACGAATGGAGTTTTCCCATGTCAGTCCTGAAAAGTTTCATTGCCGGCCAGTGGGTCGGTGAAAAGCCCGCCAAGGCCCTGCCCAGTGCGGTGAATGGCGAGATCGTTGCCCACACCCACGACGACACCCTCGATTTCAAGAACACTGTTGAGTACGGCCGCAAGGTTGGCGGCAAAAACCTGATGGCAATGGATTTCCAGGAGCGCGCCCTGGCCCTGAAGGCCATGGCCCTGTATCTCCAGGAACACAAGAAAGAACTTTACGCCCTTTCCATGCATACCGGCTCCACCAAGGGCGATAACGGCATTGATATCGATGGCGGCTTCGGCACTCTGTTTTCCTACGCCAGCATGGGCCGGCGTGAGCTGCCCTCGGGCAATGTTGTGCACGAAGGCCCGGTGACTCCGCTGGGCAAGAACAACCACTTCGCAGGCACCCATATCCTGGTGCCCCGTGGTGGCGTGGCGGTTCACATTGACGCCTACAACTTCCCGGTGTGGGGTATGCTGGAGAAGTTCGCACCCACATTCCTGGCGGGCATGCCGTCCATCGTTAAGCCGGCCACTTCTACCTGCTACGTGACCGAACTGGCCGTTCGCCTGATGCAGGAATCCGGCGCGCTTCCTGAGGGCAGCCTGCAGCTGATCATCGGCAGCACCGGCGACCTGTTTGACCATCTGGAAGAGCAGGACGTAGTGACCTTTACCGGTTCCGCCGCAACCGCCCGCAAACTCAAGAACCATCCGAACATCATCAACCGCTCAATTCCTTTCAATGCCGAGGCTGATTCACTTAACAGTGCCATTCTGGCGCCCGACGTCACCCCGGAGAACGAAGAATTCGACATCTTCGTGAAGGAAATCCGCCGCGAGATGACCGCCAAGGCCGGTCAGAAATGTACTGCCATCCGTCGTATCCTGGTGCCGAAAGATCAGGTAAACGCAGTCTGCGACAAGCTGAAAGAGCAGCTCTCAAAGGTCACGGTAGGCGATCCCGCAGTGGAAGGCGTTCGCATGGGCGCCCTGGCTTCCGTCGACCAGCTGGAAGATGTGAAAGCCAATATCCAGGAACTGCTCAAGACCAGTGAGCTGGTTGTTGGTGGCGAAGGCAACTTCAAGGCCACTGGCGACGGTACAGAAAAAGGCGCTTTCATTGAGCCCCACCTGCTGCTGTGCCGGAACCCGGAAAATGGCTGTGGCGCCCACGACATTGAGGCGTTCGGCCCCGTTGCCACGGTGATTCCCTACGACACCATCGAGGACGCCGTTGAGCTGTGTTCCAGGGGCCGCGGCTCCCTGGTCACCACCCTGACTACCCGCGATCCCGCCATTGCCGGAAGGGTTGCACCACTGCTGGCTGCCTTCCATGGCCGTCTGCACCTGCTGGATGCTGAAGCGGCGAAAGAGTCCACCGGCCACGGTTCGCCCCTGCCCATGCTCAAGCATGGCGGCCCCGGGCGCGCCGGCGGCGGTGAGGAACTGGGCGGTATCCGTGCGGTTCACCACTACCTGCAGCGCACCGCCATCCAGGGCTCTCCGACCATGCTGGCAGCGGTTACCCGCGAGTATGTGCGCGGAGCGAACGTTATCGAAACCGAGGTACATCCGTTCCGTCGCCACTTCGAGGACTTGCAGATCAACGAGTCCTTGCTGACCCATCGCCGCACGGTGACCGAAGCAGACATCGTGAACTTTGGCTGCCTCTCAGGCGATCATTTCTACATGCATTTCGATGAACTTGCTGCGCGCGAATCCCAGTTCGGCAAGCGCATCGCCCATGGTTACTTTGTACTGTCGGCCGCTGCCGGCCTGTTCGTTTCCCCGGGCGAAGGTCCGGTACTGGCGAACTACGGCCTGGACACACTGCGGTTCATTGAACCGGTAGCGCCGGGTGACACCATCCGGGCACGGCTGACGTGCAAGCGCAAGATCGATCAGGGTCGGACATCCCCCGACGGCCACCCCCAGGGTGTGGTTGTATGGGACGTCCAGGTGACCAACCAGAACGACGAGCTGGTTGCGAGCTACGACATCCTGACACTGGTTGCCAAGAAGCCCGAGTAACACCGGGCTTCCCTGCTTTCTCCCTGTCCTGGACCCCAGGGAGAAGGCGTCAGGCAAATAAAAGGGGGACAGGTCGCAAGACCTGTCCCCCTTTTATTTGGTTCATCGCGCTTTACCGGGAAACGCTGCTTTTATCTTTAGGAAGAAGTAATCGTTGTCCCGGTAGCCATAAGCCATCCGCTTGATCACCTTGATCTTGTTGTTCATTCCCTCCAGCAC